>JBHLLG010000022.1:0-44374 GCA_048885925.1 Candidatus Hermodarchaeota archaeon | reverse complement strand
TCTTCGCATAATTTCATATATATATAAGAATCAGTGTGGATAATTTTATCAGCTCTACTGAATAAATCTGGTTTATTATTCTTAACCCAGAGTATTTTAGGAATCGATCTTCTGAGATCCACATCCTTTTTCCATTCTATTGCTGTATCTTCTTGTCTTTCATCCATCCAAGTTAAAGCAGGATGGAGTGCTTCACCACTTTTATCAATAATGGTTACTGCTGCCCGAAGAAATGTTGCAGATATACCAATTATATCTTCAATGTTAATAGTTCTTACCACTTTATTACATGTATTTTTAACAGCATTCCACCAAATTTTTGGATCTTGTTCAAAAACCCCTATTGGTTGTTTTATAACAGGATATTCCTCGTAAGCTTTAGCAACTTCTTTACCATTGATATCAAATACAATTGTTCTTGCTCCTGTTGTTCCAACGTCAAAGATGCAAATTAAATCGCTCATATAATCACTTAAACTATCAATTTAAATATTAAAGTAATTTTAATAATAATTCAGATATATCTAGTATTTTATATTTTTCTTTTTCAGATTCTTCAATTCCATATGCCAAACCTAATTCACAGAGAGGACAAGCTGATATGAAATTATTTACCCCAGTTTCTTTTAATTCATTAATTCTTTTTCGTGCTTCCCTAATAGCTAAGTCTCTATCTGCCCAATGGGCAGTACCACTCCAACCACAACAATGAACATAAGCTTTATTATAAATAGGTTCAATAATCATTAAATCTGGAACTTTATTAAGAATATACCTAATTGATTCAGTGTCTTTTAAATTTCTCGCAATGAGACAAGGATCGTGGATTGTTATTTTTCTGAATTGTTCTGGAATACTTTTTTCAAATCTCAATTTGCCGTCATCAATTAAATTTCTAAAATATTGAACTATATGGATTATTTCTTTTTCAATTTTAATCCCAGCTTTTTCATATCTTTTAGTTAAAGTCAAAATACACCCAGGACAGTCTGAAATGATAATTTTTGCGCCTGTATTTTCAATGAGTTCTTTATTTTTCCCGGCAAACTGTTTCGCAGTTTCCATTTCCCTTATATTAAATGCAGGACCTCCACAACATACTTTTTTATCAAGATTGGTCGAAAACTTAATTCCTGCTTTTTTTAATATTTCTATATTTGCTTTTATTACTTCAGGGAATTTCATTGATTCGCAACCTATATAGTAGAAAACTTCATCATTACCATCAGTTTCTATATTTTCTATTCCTTTCTCTTTATAAGTTTCGAATATATTGTAATCTTCTATAGTATTAGTTTTTTTTAACTTACTTATCTGTTGTTTGCAGTAATCTGGCATCATCCCTTTATCATTTAAATCCTCTCTCACAGTTTCTAAAAGTGATACAACAGAAAATTCAAAAGGGCACCAAATTTTACAATTTTCCTCATTAGAACATTTATACATGAGGTCAATAAAATCTTTATTTTCACCTTTCGTTGGATCTATTTTTCCTGTTGTTAAATAATAACCAATTCGAGCCTTATAAGCAGGGCTCATTGTTTCGGTTAAAGAACTTTGTAGTGTCCCACAATCAAATTTACACACATTTGGACAAAGCATACAGTTCACTAAGTTCTTTATATCAGCTTTATAATCCCCTTCTGGGAAATATTTCTTATCGCGCATTCGGAAATTTTTCAGAAAGATCCTTTTAATGTCGCGATCCATTTTTTCAATAGCCGGTCCTATCCATTTATACTTCATTAAAAGTTCACTCATTTAATTCTCACCTCATTCTTTCCAAAGACTCTCATAAACTTTCCCTGGATTTAAAATATTATTGGGATCAAGCAATTGTTTTATTTTTTTTAAAGAATCAAAAGCTTTTCCCCATTCTACTGACATCCATTTTGATCTATTGATTCCAATACCGTGATGGTGTCCAATTGATCCACCACATTCTTCTACTGTTTTAATAACTGTATTCCATACTTCTTGATAAAATTCAAGATCGGTTTTTTCTCTTGGAGGTATTCCAGAAAAGGAAAAGTAAAATCCTACTCCATTAGAATAAAAATGGGAAACATGTGCGGTTATAAATAATAACCCTTTTACTTTATTTGCTGCATCTAGTACAGAGTGATACATTTCTGCCGCTTTATCCCATAAAAATCCAATTTCGATGGTATCAAGAACCATCCCAAATGTTGGCCCGTGTGATGTTTCAGTTGCATTAAATCTAGTTTCAAACCAATGTTCAACTGGTTTTTCTCCACAATTAATACCACTGTTCTTTTCACATACTTCTTTAGTAATATCTTCTTCAAGATTGACCAGTCTTTTAATCCCTTCACATACAAATATGACCAAAACTTTATCCTTAGCCTTATCTATATGAGGAAAGTGTCTAACTGTTTCAACAACATCGTAAATCCGGATAACCGCAGGATATATTTGTTGTCTTAATATCTGTCTTGTAGCTTCTAAAGAATCCTCGATAGTAGGAAAAGCATAAGAAATAAGTGTTCTCGATTCAGGATAAGGCCAAATTTTTAGTGTGACTTTTGTTATAATCCCCAGTGTACCTCCACCTCCAATAAACAGCTTCTCAAATTGAGGACCGGTTGATGCTCTAGCAATAGTCTTAAATTTTAGGATATCTCCTTGTGGTAAAATTACTTCCATACCCATTACCATATCCTCAATTTTACCATATTTAGTTGAGAATTGTCCTGCGGACCTATGAGCAATCCATCCGCCTACAGAAGAATAATTGAGAGACTGAGGGATATGTCCATGAGTATAACCTTGTGCATTTAAATATCGTTCTAAATTCATTCCATTTATTCCAGATTCAACTGTAACTGTCAGATCCTTATCATTTATATTAAGAATTTTATTAAATTTTTTCATATCAATAATTATTCCCCCATAAACTGGTATAGCGCCCCCAACAACTCCAGATCCTTCTCCATAAGGTATTACTGGAATATTCTCTTGATTAGCAAACTTTAAAATTTCTGTTAGTTGTTCTATAGTTTCTGGCCATGTTATAAAATCTGGCAATCCCGCAATCTTTCCTTGGAGTGTCCAATTGAATCCAATTAATGTCGCATCTTTTGTATATGCTAATAAATCAATTGCTTTTGAAGAAATATTGTTTTCTCCAACAATTTCTCTCAACTTATCTTCTATTTTCTTTTTGTTTTTACATTCCCATCGATTTTCTTTATAAATTAACTCAAAATCCTCTAATTCCATAAAAATCAATAGTTTTTTTCGGTAACTTAGTTAAATAATTAAGATTAATTAATAATTTTTAGTTTTAAGGATGTTAAAAATCAACTTCAAAAAATAATTAGATCAAAGATAAGAGTTATTAGAATTAATAGATTGTTTCTCCTGTTATTCGATTTACCTTTAAATGCCTGAATCGCGCTCTTTCTCTAGTAATTTCTTTACTGCTTGAGATTGTTTCATATATTTCCTGTGGAAATAAATATTTTGCTAAATGAATTATCATTTCTTGCGTTTCTATACAATTAAATAGTTTCAAACTTTCAATTGAATAAAACAATTCACTCACTAAATCATAATTCGTATCTGTTGAAAAATCAAGAAGTTCCAAATTTCTATAAATTCGAGATACAATATTTTCTAAAAGATCATACTCTTTTAGCTTTTCAAGTGTGTTGTTCATATAATGATTAAATATGACATAATAGGTGGCTTCTGATGAAACAAATCCATCTCGAAACTGTTTTATCCCTTCTGGAGTAATTCTTGATTCTAATTCTTCTGAGATAGCTCTTATTTCACGTTCTTGTTTGGTAACTCCTAAATAACGGTATAATTTTAGAATTACTACCAATTGAGAGGTTTCCAAATTTTTCAAGTAATTTGATTCAAAAAATTTGGGATCTGACTTAATAATATTATTTACTTTCTCAAAATCTAACCACAATTTCATCATTTCAGTAGATTTAAAAAAATAGTAAGCTCCATCCGTTGCTTCAATTAGGGGAGACTCATATCTGTCTTTAGCTTCTTCATATAAATCCAATAAAAATTTTGTAATTTTCTCCTCATCTAACATAACATTAAATTGTTTAGCTAAATAGATTCCACAGAAGTAAATATCAGGATTTTTTAAACTGACCATTGGGACATCTATTAGCCATTCATCTACATTTCCTTCTAAATATAATTTTATATGAGAAAAATCAAACATTTTTTGAAGATGGAAAAAATTAATGATTCTATAAATCAAATATAATAGTTGAAGTTTAAATTGAGGATCCTCTAAATCCTCAAGGCTTTCAATTTTTTCTTTATTTCTATTAAACTTATCAATTATTTTTTCTTGAATTTGAATATACTTTTTTAAGTTCTCCCTTTTTTCTGGAAATTTTTCGATTGAATCTTTCAAATTCCTTAATGCAACTATAAATTCAATGGAAAGAAATCCTTCAGACTTTAAATTTAACATTAAGGGCGCTACTTTAATATCTACTAGATAATCAACTATTATTTCTAAAAATATTTCATAAATTATGGGAGCAAGTTTTCGTTCATAAAGCTCTATTAAAGATGTAATACTCTCAAAATCTCTATCTCTTAATTCTAAAAAAGGATCCAAAAATTCATTTTCAATCTCAGATTTTTCAAATCCTATATCTTCAAAGACTTGTTTAAGATATGTTGTAAGATCTTCAAGTTTTTGTTGAATAATATTCTTATTTATGAGAGTATCTTCAAAATGACTAGTAATTTTTTCCCGGAAATATTGATCAATATTATTATAGAAAAGATCAATCTCTTTGAAGTATAAATCTAAAATATTAAATAATCCTTGAAAAATCATTTTAGAATAAACTGGAACTCTATACGAGTTTTAACATAGTATATTATTAATTTATAAAGAATTAGAGTAAATTAATATTTTATTCTTTTTAATTATGTAGCAAATTATTATTAACAATTGAAAAACAAGAAATTGTTTAGGAATTAATTATTGCATACTTCTACTCAATTTAATTTAATAGGTATTCAAAATAAGGTTAGTATTTTAATTATTTTTAGTTTAATTTTCGAAAAATTCAGAAAAATATATTTAAAAACCTTCATTAATTCAAATTATCTTAAATTAAAACGATCTCTTAACAAAAGAATCATTTTTCAACCAAAAGTGAATATTTTATGGGATTAAAATTCGGTACATCTGGCATTCGTCGAGTATTTCAAAATTATAGTGAATCAGATGTTATGTTTACACCTCAAATGGCTTTAGATGTTGGTCTTGCTTTAGGAACATATTTAAGTGGCGAAGGTAACGTTATAATCGGTAAAGACATTAGAACCTCTGCTTTACCAATAGAATATGCACTAATTTCTGGACTTGTAAGTACTGGATGTACTGTAAAGGCTCTAGGAATTGTAACCACACCAACTTTAGCTATGTCTTTGCGTTTTTTAAATGCTAAGGCGGGTGTTATGATTACAGCCAGTCATAATACTCCTGAGTACATTGGATTAAAAATTTGGAATCCTTCAGGTATGGGATATACACCAGAACAAGAAACCGAAATTGAAAGAATATATAATGAGAAGGCTTTTATTAATATTTCCTGGGATCAGGTTGGTAGAATTAGCAACATTGAAGATATTAATGAAACCCATATTATAGACATTATAAATAACATAAGTTTTAATGGAGAACATCTAAATGCAATAGTTGATCCCGGAAATGGGGCAGGTTGTGAAATCGTTCCACGGTTATTGAGTGCTTATAATGTTAATATAATGACATTAAACGCACAAATGGATGGTAAATTTCCAGGGCGTCATTCAGAACCGAATAAAGAAAATTTGATACAAGTGTCAAAATTCCTTAAAACTTCAGATCAAGATGACATAGGGATCGCTCTTGATGGTGATGCTGATAGAGTTATATTTTTAAGTGAAGATGGAGAAATTGTGGATCCTATTAGACTCTTAGCACTTTTGGCTAAACATTATATAAATAAATATAAAAACACTACATTGACTCAAGAAGATATGAAAGTTGTAACAGCAATAAATTCTTCAAGCTTACTTGAAGATATTTTGAATCCACTAGGTTGTGAAGTAATCAGAACTGAAGTTGGAGATATAAAAGTAGCAATAGCATTAAAAGACCATGGAGGATTTTTAGGTGGAGAAACGTCAGGTACTTATATATGGCCTAAAACACATTTAGGACCTGATTCAATTTTAACTATTGCTAATGTACTTAATATGATGGTAGAAACAGGAAAAACTCTAAAAGATCTGCTTAAAGATATTCCAATATACCCCTTTTGCGAAACTAAATTTCGATTAAAGAAAGATATTCCATTTACTGAAGATATAAACAAAAAAATCATTGAGGAAATGAAGGAAACGTTGGATAGTCTAGGAAAAAAAATAGCTAATATCAATAAAATGGATGGAGTTAGATTTGATTATAATGACGGTTGGATCTTAATTAGACGCTCCGGAACAAGTCCATATTTAAGAATTTCAGGTGAATCTAGCGTTAATTTAGATGATTCGGAAGAAATGAACAAATTGACAAAGGAAAAGATGGAAAAATTGAATTTAATCTAAAATTTCAGTTCTAATTTTTAGAGTCAAAAATTCATTTATAGGATTTTTTTAATATAAATAATTCAATAATATAATTTAATTAAAAAACTAAGTAAAAAATAAAAAACTCTTTTACATAATCATAATTCTTTAATTTCAATTCCCTTTTGCTCTAGTATGCTTTTATTGGAGAGAAGTTTTTGACCAGCTATTTTGTCTATTACGTAAATTAGATCACCACCTTTATTTGAATAGATCTGACCGTAGGAAATTGGCACATCTGGGGTTGGATTTTCTAGTAATGATCTCGTAACCGCTTCTACTTTTCGTTCTCCATTAGCTAATAGTATTACTGTTTTTGCTTTATAAACTAATTCAGCACCCATACTGACGGCATAAAGAGGGGCTTGGTCTTTCGAAGAGAAATGTCCATCAATAACAGAATTTTGAACAGTATTATCATCAAGTTTTATCAATAAAACTCTACTACCTTCAAATGGAATTCCAGATTCATGGAATGCTACATGACCGCGACCTCCAACACCTATAATTTGTAAATCAATACCGCCAGTATTCTCAATTTTTTGAGCATATCCTTCTAATATTTCTTTACAAATCCAATTTAAATATTCCGAATTTGGATTTTCTTTAATCATTATTGATTTACCCCCATATTTACCTAATTCCTTCCAATCTTCCTTGTGCTTTTTGAGTTCTTTTATTAATTTTTCTTGTTCAATCAAGGAACCATAAGGCAAGGCTGTTTCAATGAATTTATTTTTGAGGAGTCCAAAAAACTCTTGAATCATAAAAAAGCAGTAGCTCTCTGGATGCATTGTACGTTGTTGTGGATTTTCCCCAACAAGGCCGATATATTCATCAAGATTGAAACTACGAATACGAGAGCTATCAAATTCACCTGCATTAGCCATTTTGACCAAATATTTATAAACACCTATCGGTGAGTTTCCTGTTGCTAATCCTAATATAAATTCTTTTTCTTTTTGTAGCTTCTGAACGATCTTCTCTTTAACTATTCCAGCAGCTATTTTACTCATAAGATCAAAATCTTTTGTTATTATAACTTTAATAGGCATAATTAATCCACATATTATTTGAAATTGTAAAACGGAGTTTTAGACTAAAAAGAAGTTATTCATATAAAAGGTTAATGAATTAATTTTTGAAAGAAGCATATAAATGGATTTTTAGATAAGACTCTTTAGAAATTTATCTTTAAAAATTAAGTACATTAAAAAAACTAGATAGAAACTTTAATGATTATTTCTTTTGGCAACGATTAATTTAAAATACTTTTGATACATTTCTATTTTAAAATGTGTGGAATTTTTGGTATAATAACTAATCAAGACAATATCGCTTTAGGTAAACTTGTTTTTGAAGGAATTAAACGTTTAGAATATCGAGGATATGACTCATGTGGAATTGTCACTCTCTCGAAATCCCAATTATATGTAAAAAAAGATTCTGGAAAAATTGATGAAATTCAAAAAAAAATAAATTTAACAGAAGTTCCAGATAATTCTAAACTTGCTCTCGCGCATACAAGATGGGCGACTCATGGAGCACCTACAAAAAAGAATAGTCATCCACACTTAGATTGCTTTAGTAAAATTGCAGTTGTTCATAATGGGATTATAGACAACTTTTTAGAATTAAGGAAAGCTCTTATTAAAGAAGGTCATATTTTTAAATCTGATACAGATACTGAAGTTATTCCTCATTTAATCGAAAGAAAGATGAAGGAAGGTTTAAATCTTAAGGATTCTGTAATTGAAGCATTAAAGTTATGTGAAGGAGCATATGGTATAGCTATTTGTCATAGTGATTACCCCAACTCAATTATAGTAGTTAGAAAAGAATCTCCTTTGGTAATAGGAATAGAAGAGGGAAAATCAACTTATTGTGCTTCAGATATTCCTGCTTTTCTGCCATTAACAAGAAAATGCTATATTATGGATGATGATGAACTTGCTGTTTTAAAAGCGGGGGAGGTTGAATTTTTTGATATTAAAACTAATAAAAAGGTTGAGAAAGAATTACAGTTGATTGAATGGAGTATTGATGCAGCAGAAAAGGGAGGTTATGAACATTTTATGTTAAAAGAAATATATGAAGAACCAAGTGCACTAAATCGTACTTTGAAAATTTCAAATGATCTTTTATACATTTTTGCGAATATATTATGGTCAGCTGAAAATATTTATATTACTGCAGCAGGAACTTCTTTTTACGCTTCTTTAGCTGGAAAATTTATAATTACAAGATTTTTGGGTAAATATATTCAAGCTATTGAATGTTCAGAATTCCAAACACAATTATCTAATTCATTAAAAGATGAATCTGTAATAATTGCAATTTCTCAATCAGGTGAAACAATTGATACTATAGAGGCTATTAGATGGGCTAAAAGTAATAAAAAAGTAAAAATATTAACAATTACAAATGTGGTAGGTTCTACTCTTACCCGATATTCTGACTATGTTATTGTAACTCAAGCAGGACCCGAGATTGGTGTTGCAGCAACGAAAACTTATTGTACTCAAGTACTAACTTTAGCTTTAATTGCCCTTGAAATAGCAAAATTAAGAAAGATTGAATCCCAATCAGAAATTAAAAATTATCAAAAAGCTTTAGAATCAACTCCTCAAATTATTGAAACCTTTTTAAAAACGAATGTAGAACAAATTAAAGATATAGTGAAGACTTTACAGAAAAGTGCAAATTTTTTCTTTTTAGCAAGAGGTATCTCAATTGCTACTGCTAAAGAAGGGGGTTTGAAACTAAAAGAAGTTGCATGCCGTTTTATTGAAGGTTATTCAGCTGCACATGCTAAGCATGGCCCAATTTCTTTAGTCAGAGAAGGATTTCCTATTATATTTATAGCTCCCCCTGATGAGACTTATCAACGATTAATTGGAAATGTTATGGAATTCAAGGCAAGAGGGGGTAAAATTATTTCTCTTGTTGTTGAGAATGATAATATTATTTCTAAATTAAGTGATATATCCATTCGAATACCCCAACCTGGAGACAAATATCATAGTATTTTTAGTCCGATAACTTTTACTCCTGCCTTACAATTATTAGCATATTATACTTCTTTATATCACGGACTAGATCCAGATAAACCACTCAATCTATCTAAAACTGTTACAGTTCATTAAGTTTTAATAAAATGGATTTTCCTTCATTTTAATACCTTCATATGGGTCGTGATAATAAAGAGTATTAGCTGCAACATCTTCAACAACTAACGTGTGGGCTCCTATTACAGAATTTTCACCAATCTTTTTCCCACACATTACACTTGCATTAATCCCAGTTTGTACATTCGGACCAATAAAAGCACCTAATTTTCTCCTACCCGAATCAATTAATTTTCCCTCAATTGTAACTTTAACACTCTTATTATCGAATCTTAAATTGGATGTTTTTGAACCAGCACCAAGATTTACATTTTCGCATACGATTGAATCTCCTACATAATTGAAATGAGGAACATTTGATTTAGAGAAAATTAGAGAATTTTTAACTTCACTAATACCAATATGACAATTATCTCCTACAGAAGTATAGGGTCTTAAAAAGGCATTAGGTCCAATTAATGTGTTTTCCCCTATATAACATGGTCCTTGAATATAGCTACCTGATTTTACATTTGCATTTTTCCCAATATATACATTTCCAAAAATATGAACATTCTCTTCGATTTTTCCGAGAATTTTTCTTTCTATTCGATCTAAAACGAATGAATTCGCATCAAATAATTGCCAAGGTAAGCCAATATCACTCCAAAAATAATCCTTTATAATATATCCTAAAATATTTCCACCTAATTCATCAATTAAAATTTGCATTGAATCTGTAAATTCATATTCACCTCTTATCGACTTTTTTGTTCTTTCAATAGCTTTAAATATTAAAGGATCAAAAATATATATTCCAGCATTCACTAAATTACCTAAATTTAATTCTGGAATTGGTTTTTCAGTAATCCTTTCTACATAACCATCAGAATTAAGTGAAATTACTCCAAACTCTTGAGGATTATTTACTTCCAATAATGAAATTAATCCTTCAATTTTAGCGTTATTAAATTTTTCTAAAACTTCCTTAAAGATTTTAGGATCAATCATTAAATCTCCATACATAAGCAAAAATGGCTCATTATTTACAAAATCTTTAGCAAAACTTACAGCATTTCCAGTCCCTAATTGCTTTTCTTGAGTAATATAGTTTATATTAATATTGAATTTATCTTGACCATTACCGAAATATTCTCTAATAACTTCTTCTTTATACCCAACTATTAATAAAATCTCGTTTATTCCTGAATTTTTCAAACCTAAAATAGTATATTCTAGCATTGGTTTATTAGCAAGAGGTATCATAGGTTTAGGACGAGAAGATGTTATCGGCATTAATCTTTTTCCTTTGCCTGCAGCTAATATAACAGCTTTCATAAAAGAAATTAATTGATTATTTTATTAAAAGCTTCTCACTATTCTTTAGTAAAGTGCCTAAAGACTTTCTATTTTTCTTTCCCTATATCAAAAATATGACCATTCCAGGAATCTAGTTCAACATATAAACCATATTTATATAAATCTTCTCCATTATAAGTATATGATTTCTGTGAAAGTAGATCAGTGAATTTCCATTTAGAAGTATTAAAATGAAATGGTTTTATTCTTACATGAGCTTTTGAAGGATCTTGACTATAATTAACAACAATAAGTCGATATTTATTATTCGTAGACCATAAATAGGAAATAACGTTTAAAAATGAAGAATCATCGGAACCAACAGATTCTGTTTTACATAAAGTCCAACTAGCACCTTGATACTCTCTTCCAGGAATTGATTTTAATAAATCATTATAGAATTCATAAATTGTTTTATTATCTTGTTCAAAAGGATTTCTTCCTAATTGAACTGGTAATTTTATTTTATGACCACGAGTTTGACCTTCATAAATTAACTTTGCTCCTGGTAATGTTAATGTTATAATGGCAGCAGCCATAGACTTTTTTTCTCCAAATTGATCTATAGCCCTTAATTCATCATGGTTTTCAATAAATCTTAAAAGTTTACTCTGATAAGCCCAATCAGCCATAAGATAGTTTTTTATTGTATTCGCATCCTGATGAACTAATCTGTCATACAATCTCTTATCATAACAAAAATCAAATCCTTGCTGTTGGAGTTCCCATTCCATATCCCAATAAACTTCTGCTATAAATATAAAATTTGGATATTCTTTCTTTATAGTTGGAATTATTTCTTCCCAAAACTCTTTTTCTGGAGGAGGACCCAATTTTTCGCCCCAAGTCCTACTAAATACCTTATTAGTCATTAACATTGCCATATCACAGCGTACACCATCACAAAATTCAGCGATATTTAATAATGTGCTAATACTTTTTTGACGCATTTCTTTAGAAAAAACGTTAAGCTGAATGCAATCTGTCCATGCAGGAAAATTAGGATCGCGACCATAAGCAAATACCTTCTTTCCTATACTGAAATAATCATAGGGGTGGGACATTAAATCCTTTAAGGACCCTTCAATGAATAATTCTGGTTCAAATGTCCATAATGAATCAATTGACACATGGTTAGGAACGTAATCTAATATTAACCGAATCTCTCTTTCAGATAATTTTTTTCTTATTTCCTTTAATCCATCAATTCCACCAATATTTTTATTTATATGATAATAAAAAACCGAATATGGTGATCCTACAACATCTTCATCTCTCAAATCAGGAATGGCTTTTTTATATTCTTTCTGTAAATCTGGATGTTCGAGAGCTATTTTTTTACTTACAGGACTTCTCTCCCAGACACCCATCAACCATATCGCATCGAAAAATCTAATTTCTTGATTAAAAATTTCATTGGGAATGTTTTTTAAAGTAATAGCCCTCTTAAAATTCTCAGAAAGAAAATGAAGCCAAGGCAAAGTATTAATCTCATAGATTATAGGATTTTTTGGCCATTTCTTACTTTTTAATGTCATTTTAATATCAAAAACTTTGCATTTTATTGAATTAAGATCAGATTTCTTACTTTATTATATAAACATCTACAGAATATAAATTAATCTTGTTTATATAGAAAATATTTATTTTTAGCCAATTTAAAATGTCAAATACTTTCTTTTAAAAGAAATTAGTTATTATTACAAAAGTATAAATTTCAAAATAATTATAATTTCAATAGATAAACAATTAAGAGGATAATTAATGAGTGAAGAAAAAGAAGCCTTAAAGAAGCTTATTATGCTAATTTCCGATTTAAGGTCAAAGGATGAGGAAAGATATAATTCACATGTAACATTCATGAATGAGGTTGTAAAAATGATTAGTGCCATTGAATCTCAAATGAATAAACATTGGGCAACTGTACTCGAAACACTAAAGAATCTAAATGAAAGTATTACTGCTAACTTAGATTCCCTGCTTACAGGAATTAATCCTAAAGGATTAAGAGAAACCTCAACCTCTTTAAAAGAAATTATGGATACAATGAATAAAAGTGTGCAAACGATGAATTTAGAAAAAATCCTAAGCGAATTGAAAGTTTTAAAAGCCGGAGGTATAATATTTGGTCAACCTCAATCAGTTGCGGCAGGTCAACAACCAGAACCTATTTCAGCTGGAATTAGTTTGAATCCACCTATTTTAAAAGTCCCTGGAGCTACAACAGCAAAAGCTTCAACAGGCGAACCTGAATGGGTAGATCCCCATGAAAAAGCCAAGAAGCAAAAAGAAGAGGATCAGCACCTTTTAAAGCCATCTGACTTTTTTGGTACCTAAATAATTTAATCAAATAACTGCATAAAAGATTTTAGTTTAAGTTTTATCTCTTCAACATTTTCGCCAATCTTTTTAAAATTGATACCAATTGCAGGTATTCTGAGTTCATTCATAATTTTATTTTTTAATAAATCGAAACAGTTGGAACCCATGTGGCAATCAGTTAATTGATTAATAACAAGACCATTAAATCTTGCTTTCTTAATGTAATTTTTGTAAGAATTGACTAATATTTCGCAATTATTTATACATTGTAAACCTCTATCTGAAGCGTTTAAGAGGAAACGAGCATATTCTTCAATTGGATCAGAACTCTTCGAAACAGGAATTTCTTCTAATAAACCTAAGAAATCCCAATCTGAATAAATTACTTTCCCTCCAAATTGGTAGATAATTTCTTGAGTTTCTGGTTCCCAGCCATTAAATATTGGAGATACTAAAATCCTTGGCATATTAGTTACGTCAATCCCAACATGTCTGTCAATACGTTCCCTCATTTCTTTCACTAGTTGACTTAAGTTTTCTAAATATCTCTGAGCATTTGAATTGTAATCTTGGAATGAGATTGTTAGAAGGGCTAAAATTTCGGCAAAAGTAGCCGGATTACAAGGATAGAAATTTGAAGTACCTATATCATAAAGAATTGTTTTATAATATCGCTTTACTTGATTTCCAATTCTAAATTGTTTTTGTAAACTGTTATCAGTCACCAAATTTCCAGTAACATTTTCTAATTCTTTGACAGCATTTTGTAAGTTATTAACCATAATTTCTAAGGATTGTTCCTCATTTTCATTTTTAACTTGAGGAATTTCAACCCATATTTGATTTGGAATTATTGCTCTTAGTGATTTAAGATATTCATTATATTTATTGCACCTTATCGTAAAATTTAGTGAATAATTACAGTCATTTGATTCTGAAATATGCATTCCATAGATAGATTTAACACCAAAACAAAAGTTTGTAGATACATTCTTTTTAACTGCCAAACCATAGAGTAAATTGTATCTGGCATTAATTGTATTAATAACATCATTTAATACATTATCAACTATTTTTAAGAAATCTACTTGTTTGGCAATTCCCAATAATTTAGTAGTAAGATCCCACCCAAATAGACTTGTAGCCGAATTTAACGCAAGTAAATACATATTGAGCTTAAACTTTTCCATACGAATTGGAAAAACAGGAATCGAATCTGCTGCGAATACTAAATCAGGAAAACCAGAAGCTACCGAAATTAACGTCTTTCTTTCTTTCGACTTCTTTTTTTGTAAATAATCTCTACCAGTTAAAAAATTATATGCAATTTTTAGAACAGATGTAAAATTTACGACATCGTCTGCGTATATGCTCATTTTGCTAGGGCTCTAATAAATTAAATTATTATTTTTGCGAGTAAAGAGTCTACAATTTAAATTAAATCATGAAATTCTATTTAAATTTATGAGAATTAATTAATTTACTTAAAGATTTTTCAATTAATATAATTCATATTTTTAAAGTGAATTTAAAATTGTAATATCGTGTATTATCCTACAATTATTTTGATATAATATTAATTCTTATAAAATTAGATTAATAATTATTACGAGATGAAAACTAAAAAGAAATTATATAAGATTAAGTGGAAAGAAAGTGTCATTAAAAGTATAATTTATAGATCAATAACATTAGTTCTAGGGACTTTAACGGTCTACTTAATTACAGGAAACCTTGTTATAGCGACAGGAACCGCTTTTTTAACCGAAACAGTTCAATCTGTTAATTATTTCTTATATGAATTAACATGGAGTAACATATCTAGAAGAAAATTTGAGAAAAAGATAATTGAAAAAATAAAACGAAAAGAAATTAATTTAAAGTTAGACTTTTCTTCCATCAAGGAATTAGCTTATCAATTATCTCAAATAGATACATTTGTTCCTAAATTATACCTATCCACCAAGAAAATTTTCAATAGTATGTTGGAAAAGGAAGAATTAGAAGAAATTCATGAAGACATCAAAAAATATAAGGATTATTTTGAATCAGTACATTCAGGAAGAAAATTGTTCTTTCCAAAAGAACAATGATAATTTATTTGTCATTTAATCTCTTCTATTCTTTCTTATAAAAAGATTTAATGGTTCTTCTTATAACAACACATCCATATGAAATTTTCTATTATTCTCTCTCCAGTAGTTCTTGTTTTTTCTTCAATCCTCTCATCAAATAAGCTTGAATGAAAATAATAAGGATTATGCGTTTCTGGGTGAAATTGAACTGCAAAAATTGGTTTATCATAATGTTTCATATATTGAACAATTCTATATCCTAATGTTCTAGAAATACTGACAATATTGAAATTTTTTTGAATTTTACAATCATTAGGAGAAATAAAATCTAGGTGATGAACATTAACGGGAATGTTTTTTTGAGTTATTAATTCATCTGTTTCTTTAAGTAAAATAAAAACGATCCTCCCTCCTAATCCAAACAATCCCATCCTACTGATTTGAGCTCCAAATGCATAACCAACTAAATGAAAGCCAAAGCATAATGCAAGGATTGGTATTTGATCAGTTTCTTGGATTACTTCTAATTGAGCTTTAAATTTTCTTTTAACTTTATCATCATAATAAAAGCTAGAGACATTTAATTCAGAGCCCGAGAGAATAATCCCAATATAATCTTCTATCATTTCTTTTTTAAATTGAGTAAAATGGACAGTTTTTAACTCTACTGGGGCTATGCAATCATTTATAATTGTTTCTATTCGTGTTATTCTATCTGTAGGAAAACCTCGAGAATAATTATCGATGAGAAGTATTTGACTTACATTTTCATTTTTAAACGAATCTTCTTCAACCATTCATTATCTCCTTCTCTAATTTATGTATAATTTTTAATTAGCACCTCAGAGGGGTAATATGTATAGGCTTCTGTTTCTCTTCCATCATCTAATTTCACTTTCACTAAAATTCTATGATATAACCTTCCTTCTCCTTCAATCATGTCTATTTGATTAATAACAAATTGTCCAACGTCATAATATATCTCTCCTTTAACATTAGAGTTATTATCTTTAATAATGAATGGGAATCCCAAGGAAATAGGTTCTACCTTTCTATATTTTAACAGAGTTGCTTTTTCATATTTTATTCCTTTAAGGATATAATTTCGACTTTGTCCATGTTGTAATGTACCATATACGAAGAGATTGTGACTTAGATTATTCTTTTTATTGGATTTTTCCATCTTTTTAATGCTTTTATTTATTTTAATTAAAAGAAAAAGTCTCCAAATAATCTATCAATTAGAGACTCTGATTCAGATCGTCCTTTTAATACACGATCATTTTCCATTAATGGTATTCTTAAATTCTGCACAATGAGATTATTAATAACTCGTATCCCATTGAAATTGGTAATCATTCCATCCATATCATCAAAAGAAAAATTGTATTTTACTTCTAAAGTGCCTTGAACTTGCGTTCCAGCTTCAATTTTATAACGATTTCCTTGCCGATCAGTTACAATTCGCGGATCTACTAATTCCATTACAACATAAGATCTTCCTTGTTGTCTTAATTTCTCAATTTTTCGAGTTTGATATTCAATATTAAGCTCTTTTTGAGATTGATCGATTTGAAATTTTTTATAAGGTAAATTTTTTATTTTAATCCCTAAATAATCCTGATAATTCTTAGTTTCTTCAATCCACCTTGAAATACTGTTTTCTAATGACTCAATTCCTCCATTTGGTCTCTTAAAAACCGCTTTAGTTCCATTTGCTATAGCATTTTCAACATTTATTAAATGATATGGATCTTGGCTAATTTCTCCATTTGAATTAAGTTTTATAGCATGAAGAGCAGAAACACAACATAGATATGCAACATCAAGTAAATCTTCAGTATTATATTGCACATCGACAATCCGAACTTCAATTCGATTTCTTGAGGGTAATTCATCATTATCATCACTGATATTTGTAAATGGACCCCTTGGAGTTATATCTACAAGGCGATCTCCACGATCATTAGCAATGACTTTTTTAGAAAACTCATCTTCTTCAAAGCCTATTTTAAGTTTGTATCTCATTCGACCATAATATCGCATTGGAATCAAAGCTGGTCGATTCTCAGGAATCTGTATTACTGCAAATCCATTTCGTTTAAGAACAGTACTATTAGCGCAACGGTTGCTGGCAATATTGTTTGCATTCCCCCTATATAAATATGAATTTGCTGAGATCCCAATTATTTCTGGAAGGTAGTCCCATATATAATTATTAACTACTTTTATTTCTTCAGGAGTCATTAGACTACCTTTTTTCTGAACTGATACATTAATATGAGTTCCACATATAGGATTGGGATCACTCTGCACAGGATGAAGACTCTGGGCAAGTATTTTAACTCCAATTTGATTTGCTGCTTCTATTAATAACTTTCTTCCTTCTTTAACAGCTTGTTCCAAAGAAGCAGGAGGTAATGGTAGCGTAACATATTCAATTTGTGATGGTGAAGGCTCAGCATCTAATCCTCGTATTCTTACCTGAAGTGAACTCAGAAAATCTTGATCTCTTTCAAGAATCTCAGCTGACTTTACCATTAGGTCATCTGCAACTTTAGCTAAAGTTCCCTTCTTATTAATAATAAGAAATTCTTCTTCTATTCCACATAGCACTTGGTATTCCTTATAAGGATCATAATCAAGTTCTTCTTTTTTTTCATGGAATAACATGAGCTTTAACCCTCACTCAAGACATTAATCTCTTGTTTTATAAAAAGAAATCATTATTAAAAATTATTAAACCTACCTCTTTTAAAAGATTAATTGAACATTTCCATAAACGCACCTAATCGTGTTTTAACTTGTTCTACATTCTCACCAATTTTATTAAAATTGAGAGCAATACTGGGAATCTCTAGTTCTCGACGAATTTTTTCCTTTAACATTGTGTAGCAATTAGAAATTGAATGGCATCCAAAAACCTGATTAAATATGAGGCCATCTGCTTTTAAATCTTTAGTAATTCGTAAATAAGAGTCAGTTAATATGTCATTATCAAAACCTATACCATTAGTAGTGATATTCATTAAATAATGGGCATATGCTTCAATAGGATCAGATATATTTTTGATAGGGATTTGTTCTAAAGCTAATAAAAGATCCCAATCAGCATAAAATACTCGACCGCCCAATTCATAAATTATTTCATGGCTTTTTGGCTCCCATCCACCAAACATTGGTGTAATTAAAATTCGGGGCATTTTACTTACATCCATACCTATTTTCTTTTTTATTCTTTCTTTTGACTCATCTACTAAAGATTTCATATTATCTCGATATCGTATTGCATTAGAATTATAATCTTGAAAGCTATTATTTAATATAACTAATATTTCACTAAATGTAGCTGGATTACAAGGATAAAAATCACCTGAACCTATTTCGTAAAGAATTATTTTGTAAAAATTTCTTATTTCATTAGCAACTTGGAAATGATTTCTAAGAATGGTGCTATCATAACTATTTCCACTTATTTTCTCTAATTCTTTTATTCCATTATAAATATTTTCGAACAATAATTCATCGGCATTACCAATGTTTCTTGGTGGTATATCAATCCAAATTTGTCTTGATGCATTATTAATTGTTTTTAAAGATTCTAGATACTTATTCCAGGCACTGCATCTTATTGTATAATTTAAATTAGCATCGTAATTCTTTCCTTTTGAAACGTGCATACCATAAAGAGTCTTAATACCATAACAGAAATCGGTTGGAACACCATTTTCAACTCCTATATCATACATTTCGTTATACTTTTCATTTACAGTATTTATAACATCGTCAATTATCTCATCAATTACTTTACTTAAATCTCCTATTCCAGTATTTTTTACAAAACCTAAAAATTTTGATACATTTTGCCAGCCAAAAATATTTGAAGCAGAGCCTAAATAGGTAAGGTAATTATGCATTTTAAAAGTATGAGTTCTAATCGGAAAAACGGGTACTAAATCAGGAAAGCCATATACTAAATCAGAAAATGGTAATGCCACTGAAATTAGTTTTTTTTTCTCACGAAATTTTTTTCTTTTTAAATAGTCTCTGCCTGTTAAAAGATTATAAGCAATTCTTAACGCAGAACTAAAACGAACTATATCATCAGCAATAAGACTCATTTTTAAATCATCTCCAAAAATGCTTCTATCCTGGTATTAAGTTGACCTCGAATAGCTCTTGAATAATCTCTCTCCAAATTTAAAACTTGGATTCCTCTCTCCTGTAATCTGTTTTTCAAATGTGGTGCCATAAGAGAAATATGATCACAGAATTTTATAATATGATTTATAATTCCTAATTTTCTTCCTGTTTTTTTAAAATGATCCTGGTAAATGTTTTCAATTTGGGATATTTTGTTTTCTAAAAAATTGGGAACAGAATGATCTCCAAAAATATTATTTTTAAAACGATAAACCAATAAATCATAAGGATTTTCTATTGATTCAAAAATTTTATCTTCAAGGATTTGAGAATAATAGTTACCTCCTACCCACGTATCGAAAAAAATAATATTTCCCCCTCCTTCTTCTATTAAATCAATTAAGTAATCATTTATAAAAATAGAACCGCCTGTTATTAAAAGATGTTTTGAATTAATAGAATCTTGAATTTGCTCAGCCTTATATTTTTGAATATATGACTCTAATTGTGGGAGAAATAAAGGTCCATATAACATTGCCTTTTGAATGACCTTTAATTTTTCAGATCCTTTAATATTTAAAAAATTAAATTCTAAAATCTTTTTCTTAAATAGATTATACTTTTTAATACTCTGTTTAAGATCCTCATCTTTAATTTCACTTTCACTAATTTTTTGTAACTGGTTTTTAAAATCGATCAATTCTAATTTAAAATATTTCAAACTATTCTTATTCATAGTATAGGAGACGTAAAAATTCAAGCGAGGTATTCCAAAATATTTAGAAATTATTTCAGAGGCACAAATATCTGAAACGCAATGATTTGAAACTACAAAGTAATCAATTAACTCTAAAAATTCATATTGACTAGGTTTTAGAGAAAATAATCCAATACAGGATTGCACAAAAGCACATGTGGAAGGAGGTAAGTAATCATGGCTAGCATCCATTAAATCATCGTTTCCTGCAAATAACAATCTTAAAGGGATAAAACCTGCTGCATCTAGTAACTCTTCTGGGATATTATCATGAGAAATAAAAGCTATCACTTTTTTTCCTTCTTCTTTTTGCTCTCGTAGAAATGTTGTGTATTCAGATAAAAGTTTTAAATTACCCATTTTAATTATGAAAAAAATATGAATTATTAATCAAAAAAGACTTAATTATACATAAAATTTATTATAATTTCCTAAAATTGAAGTTTTAAAAAATTCTCAAAAGTTATCTAACTATTCTTTTGGTCTTGAGCAATAAGTGCTGCTCCTATCGCTCCAGTTAGTTGAGCACTACTTTTCCCGTTAAGTACTGGTATAAAAATCTCAAATCCTAATTCTTGCTCTAAAAACTTCTTAACTCCGATATTTTTAGCTACTCCCCCACAGAAAACTAATAAAGGTGCAACCCCTATCCGTTTTGCCATTCCAGCAACTCGTTTTGCTATTGATTTATGAATTCCAGCAGCAATATCTTCCTTTTTTGAGCCTTTTGCGAAAAGAGATATAACTTCAGATTCAGCAAATACAGTACAAGTTGAACTAATTGAAGCAGGGTTATTAGAATTAAGTGCTAATTCTCCAATATCTTGAATAGGAACCTCCAAAGCTCCAGCCATGACCTCAATAAAACGACCCGTTCCAGCTGCACATTTATCATTCATTTGAAAATCAATTACATTACCTGTTTTTTTAGAGATTAAGATTGCTTTACTATCTTGACCTCCAATATCTATAACAGATTGTGCGTCTGGAAAAAAATATTGTACTCCACGTGCATGTGCCGTAATTTCTGTAATTCGATCATCTGCGATATCAATAGTATTTCTGCCATATCCCGTAGACATAACATAGACATCACTTTTTTTTAAATTATTCATTTCAAGTAGTTCATTGAATAAGTTATTACCAACACGTTTAAAATCAAAAGTCGAACGACCTACCCGATAATCAATAATGATATTATCATCCAATATGACTACTTTTGTTTCAAGACTACCGATATCAACACCACAAGTCTTCACTTTTCTTCAGCTTCTTTTGTTTAATGGAATAATAATTAGGAAAATGAAAATCAGAAATTAAATTTTATCATCCATTAACCTAACAAAAATATCGAAATAACAAGAGTTAATAAAAATGCAAATGCCATTTGAAGTATATTTTTCAAAATAGATTCCTTAGAAACAACTCCTAAAAAGATACCAAGTAAAATTATACACGAAAGAATTATTAAAAAAGATAAAATGAAAGTTAGAAAACCAGCATTTGATACAAAGAAGAAGGGAATTAATGGTACCACCCCTCCTAAAAATGGAGAACCACCATTTACAAATGAAACCACTAAACTTGCAAAGCTTTGCGCTTTTTCTTGAATTGTTTTAGGTTTTTTTTCATTAATTCTTCTTTTTGGATTTATAATATGATTCAATTTCGTCAGCATCGCTCTTTCAATCTCTTCTACACTTGAATTTTCATCGTCTAATGCTTCCTCAACTTCACTTATAACCATTGCCCTTCTTATTTCATCTTTTATTTTTTTTCGTTCAGCTCTTTCAGAAAGATAAGATCCTGTTATACCAGAAAAAAACATAGAAATCGAACTTCCCATACCAGTTAAAATTACAAAATGACTATCTATTAATGGTTGACCCTCCTTGAGAATTATTACAAAAAAACCTAATAAGACACCCAAAACTGTTAACATTCCATCATAAAAATTATTTACGAAATAACGTCGCGCAATAGCCCATAAATTAGTAATTTTAGCGTAAATCTTTAATTTTTCAAGCATTTATTTATTAATTTTACTTTTTAATCAGGTAATTAATTTTTATTTATTCATATTTTATTTCTCAACTCGAATTTTTGAAAATTAAGATTTTTTTAACACCTTAAAGTTTTAAATACCGAGTAGTAAAGATACAAGAAGAGTTACTATACCTGCAATAACCAAATGAGTGGCATATCTTAAGCGTCCTCCCCCAGATACTGAACCTAAAAAAATTCCTAGGTAGATGAGTAAACCAGCAAGTATAATGTAAGAGAAAATGAAATGAAATATAGTTAATACTCCTCCAAATAAGAATGGAATTAGTGGAAGAGAACTACCAAGTACTGGAGCACCACCATCCACCAATGAAGCAACAATAGTGGCGAAACCCTCAGCTTTTTCTAGTAAGGTTTTAGTTTTTCTCTTTTTATTTAAGTTTTTATTTTTTAATTCGGGTGTTAATTCAAATTCTTCATTATCTTCATCTAAATCTGCCATATCCTTCTTCATATCCATTACTTTTTTTTTTCTTTCAGCTTCTTCAGAAAGAAATGCACCCCAAAGTCCTGAAATACCTATCGCTAAAGCTGTTGCAAAACCTGTTATAAGAACATCTTGAGATTCAAACGTAAGGGGTTCAGTTAAAAAAATTATAAAAATACCGCTTACAATACCTGCACACGTTAAAGCTCCATCAAAAGCATTATTAAAAAATTTTCTTCTAGCAATAATTCCCAAGTCAGATATTCTTGAATATTCTCTCCATTTTTGTATTTTCTGTTTAATTGGCATTATTTACTATTTACATTAATTTATAATTTCTTTGTTTTAAGTAGAAAATTTTCTGTTTTATTTGAACTCAAAAAAATTTTTTAATTTTTATATAATTTAAATTAAAACTATTTTAAAATTTCTCTAAATACAAATTTTTATTAGGTTAATCATTTATAATAATAAGAGTTAATTAAATATTTAAATGGAATATTATGAACAAATTGAAAGACGAAATAATATCGATGTTAATAGAGCATTCCAGAATACTTTACTCTATTGTGAGTAATATGGGTGTATTTTATAATAGATGGGCAGAAAATTATGAGAAAAATAAAACTTCTCTTGAGAAAAAAAAGAGTAAAATGCAATTATCAGAAGAAGATGCAGATGCAATTAAAATTCAATTAATCCAAAATTATTCTGAATCAGGAGCAGGTTTAGGCGATTTTGTTGCATTGATTTTAAAAATGGATAATTTATGTAATTTACCCCTTGAATTTGTAGATATGCTATCGAAAATCAATTTAAATGGGATAAAAAGTGAAGAGATAAAAAAGCAATATGAAAAATTAATTAATAATACAATAAAAATGACTGATGTTTTAAAATCAACAATTAAAAGCCTTAGAGATAAACCAGATGTAGTATTTAAAAATACAACCATAATTCATGAGATAGAAAATGAAGTAGATGCTAATTATCGTCAATTCCTTGAATATTTATATTCTAATGAAGAATTAGAAATAAGGTTGCTCTTAAGATTAAGAGATAGCATAATTTTACTTGAGAATCTTGCAGATTCTATACATGATGTCGCCGATCTTATTAGGGTTTTACTTTATCAATAAATTGAGCTAAATTGTTATTGAAATCTATAATTTCAAGTACTCTATTTTATTATTTTAATTATAAAATTTCTTAAATTTTAATTGGTTCATATCTATTCTTATTTTTCTAATAAAGAGAATAACTGTTAATTTACAGATTATAATAAGAAGATTTATACGCAAAAATTTATTTTACTCATTTAAAAATATAATTTTTTAAATAAAGACATAGGTTGTAAGATATATGAACGGTAAACAAAAATTTTATTTTTTACTCGTATCATTTCAAGTTTTCTTGATAATTTTAGTGATTTTTACATCTAATGGAATTATTTCTTTCGTAGCTGCTCAAGTTCCTTCAACATTTGATTATTATAACTCCCCTACTACTATAGCTTTAGCTTTTGGAGTAGCAATTTCCGTCAGTGCGTCGGTTTTAGGAAGTGCTTGGGCTATAAAAACTGTTGGAACAGCTGCAATAAGTGCACTCTCAGAACGTGAAGAGGCATTCTTTAAAGCATTTCTCGTTGTTGCACTATGTGAAGCATTAGCAGTTTACGGATTGATCATTGCAATCTTACTTTGGACTAAAATACCAACCCCAGTTTAAGAAAACTTTTTAATTATTTATCCAAATCTAAAGTTGATTTATTGGTGAATATGTAACGAGCAGCGTGATTGTTGATAATTATGCTTTTACCCTTATCCGGATTGGTTTTTTAAAACAATTAATAATGGATGAGATTACGTTAAAAAAATTAGAAGAAATAAATGAAATAAAACAATTTATTGAATTTATTAGTAAATATTATCCAGGACTTAGTCTTACTTCTTATACTATAGAGGAAATTGAAAGAGAGTTATTTCATACTTATATTAAGTTGATTGGAAAGATTTTATATATTTCTCCAACAAATATGCGTATTTTTTTGAAAAATTATTTGATAAAGTATGAAATAATGAATATTAAACGTATTATTCTGGGCACTATACTAGGGATGAGCATTGCAGATAAATCATTATTAGTTAATAAATTAGTAGAAGAATATTTGAACAATACTGAATTCATAAATGAATTGATTGAAACATCTTCTTTAGAAGAAATACAATTCCATATGAAAGCAACAAAATATAACAGAGTAATAAGAGAAGGTATTTTATATTTTAAAAACACCAACGAAATCTTCGTACTTGAGGCTTTTCTTGATCAATTTTATTATGAAAATTTAAAAAATGAAATTTCAAAATTAGGTTTAAAGGAAAGAAATATAATTACACCTTATTTGAAATATATATCAGAAATCTACAATTTAAATATGATTTATAGGGGAATCAAAAATAATATTGATAGAAAATTATTATCACAGTTTTTAATAGACACTTATTTATTTTTCGATAAAAAAGATATCTTAAAATTATTGGATCTTACAAATAGTAATGATTTTATTTTAAATATTAATCAATATTTAATTAAAACGAAAGAAATTAAATTAATTTTATCAAAATATAACCTTGATAAAAACCATTTGATATGGTCAATTGAGAAATTATATTTAGAATACTTTTTCAAAAAATTAGAGATTAAAATTGAAGATGTTGATTATCAAGCAATTTTTAAGATTCTTGAAGTATTAATCAAGAAAGATAAAGAAATACATTTATATATTTTACCAAAAGTAGTTGAGATTCTTGATGAGAAATATAAAAGATTGAAATAAAGAGATTGTTGGAATAAATGAAAATTAATCACAACTTGGTTAAAAAATGGATATATTCGAATGGATAGATGAAATTCAAAAAGTATATGACGAATTAATAGAAAATTCTAAGAATGTAAATTTGAAAGAAATTGAAGACTTTCGACAAGAGCAAGACACTAAATTTGAAAATTTTGTTACTACAATAAATGTTCTCGTGAATACTGCTTTGGGTAATTTAGCAGTAGCTATTGACACTCAAACTAATACTTTTGAAAAAAATTTAGATAAAAGTCTTAAAAATATTGAAGTTGGATTTAAAAAAAATATACCAAAATTACAAAAAGTAATTATTAAAGAGTTAGGAATTGATTTTTAATGGTAGATCAAAAAATTCACATTTTAGGCGAAGAAGAAATTGTATCCATGTTAGGACTTTTAGGATTAGAAAGTTCTATAGTAAGAAATGAAGAAGAATTCCTAAAAAAGTTTACGGAGTTAAAAAATGATTTTTCAATTGGCATGATAATTGTAGCTTTACGTTTATCAAATGGGATGATTGACTTTTTATTGGATTTTAAACAAAATGTTAGAATTCCATTTGTTTTTATTTTACCAGACATTTCTCAACCAAATATAGAGAATTATGATATCATTTTAAATAAAATCATTGATGCAATAGGTGGTATAATCGTAATTTAATGAGGTGAATCAAAATATCCGAAGAAAAAGAGATTAAAAAAAAAATCAGTAATTTAGGACTTTACTTAATAGAGAAAGCTGAAAAAGAAGTCAAAGAATTGAATCAAAAAACCTTATTTCAGAAAGCTGAAATTAAGAATAGATATTTAGAACGAAGCCGTGAAAGATCGGTAAAATTAAAAAATCATCTTATTGAAAGTTATGTCCAATATTTAAATCAATCATTATCATCAACCCTTTTAAAGGAGAAAGAAAGATTTTTAAAGTTAAAAAATAATTTAATAAAGGAGTTAAAAACCAGTATAGTTAATCTAATTAGAGAGAAAATTGAAAAAAATTATTCAGGTTATATTACTTTTCTATTGGAATCAATTAAAAAAGTCAAAAAAGATATAGATAAACCTCAAGGAATTGAATTAATATTAAATTCTAAGGATTATAATTACTTTATTGAAAATTTTGACCAAATAGCAGGAATTTTTAAGAATCCAGTTGAAATAAATCAAACTAAGTCTGAATTTATAGGAGGTTTTAAGATTTCACTTGTAGAAGGAATTATCTTTTATGATTACACAATAGATAATATAATTAATAAAAAATCTTCATTTATTGAGATGGAGATCTCTAAAATAATTAACGATTCCGAAATTAAGGAAATAGAAAAAGAATTTGAAAAATTTATACGAAATCAAAAAGAAAAAATACCAGAATATTTAAGATTATATGAGCAAATCCAGTTCTAAGACCATTTCCCAATATGGTTACATTTCAGCTATAAACGGGTCTTTAATTAATGTTAAAGGACTTGAAGAAACAATTAAACTCCATGATTTAATTAAAATTACTAAATATAAGATTTTAGGAGAAGTTATTCAAATTTATGAGGATTATGTGGTTGTTCAATGTTTTGAAAATACTGACAATTTACGTATTAACGAAGAAGTTATTAGCTTAAATGAACCTCTCTCTATGGAATTAGCACCGGGATTATTAGGAAACATTTTTGATGGAATTCAAAGACCTTTACAAAAAGCTTTTGATCTTTTCAAAACTGGAGGATTAGAAAGAGGTTTAGAAATAGATTCTTTATCAAGAACAAAAAAATGGCACTTCATTCCTGAAAAAAAAAAGAGTGATTTAGTAAATGGAGGAGATATAATTGGCACTGTTCAAGAAACTCCTGCGATAAAACATAAAATATTAGTTCCTCCAAATACTACGGGAACATTGAATTTCATTGTGGATGAAGGAGATTATACAATTATTGACACAATCTATAAATTGAAAAGAGATAATAAAGAAAATTCCTTTTCAATGTTACAAAAATGGCCAATAACTAAAGCACGACCTTTTAAGGAGAGAAAAATTCCCAATGAACCATTAATAACAGGGATACGAGTTATAGATTTACTATTTCCTATTACTAAAGGAGGTACAATTGGAGTTCCGGGAGGATTTGGAACAGGAAAAACTGTTATCCAGCAATCTTTGGCGAAATGGTGTAATGCTGATGTAATTGTTTTTGTTGGTTGTGGAGAACGAGGAAATGAAATAGCTGATGTTTTGAAACAATTCTCAGAGTTAATAGATCCTAAAACAGGTCAATCTTTGTTAGATCGGATTATTCTAATCGCAAATACTTCAAACATGCCAGTTTCCGCAAGAGAAGCTAGTATTTTTTCGGGAGTAACCATTGCCGAATACTACAGGGATATGGGTTATGATGTTGCTGTCTTAGCGGATAGTACTTCAAGATGGGCAGAATCTTTAAGGGAAATTTCTGGACTATTAGAAGAAATGCCCGCTGAAGAGGGATATCCTGCATATTTACCTTCAAAGCTATCTAGTTTTTACGAAAGAGCAGGTATTGTTAAATTGTTTGGAGAAGATGAATTTGGAAAAGAAAGAATTGGTTCATTAACAGTAATAGGGTCAGTTTCTCCTCCTGCTGGTGATTTTAGTGAACCTGTAACAGCAACAACTAAAAATTTCGTTCAAGGAATTTGGGCTTTAGACGCTGGATTGGCATATTCAAAACATTATCCCGCTATTAATTGGTTGAATTCATATTCCAATTACCCGGATTATATATTAGAATGGTGGTTCAAAAGAGACATTCATTGGTCAGAAATAGATATTGATTGGTTTGAATGCCGAATGCAAGTTAATGAAATATTATCCCAAGAAAATGAATTAAAGTACATTACACAACTTATCGGTGAGGAAAATCTACCTGAAGACCAACAATTAACAATATTTATTGCAAGATTAATTAAAGACGGATTTTTAATCCAAAATGCATTTGATGATATTGATAATTATACAGATTTTAAAAAACTTTTAGGAATGATTAAAATAATTCTTCTTTTATATAAAGAAGGTAATGAACTTTTAAAACAAGGATTTTTAATTGAAGATATTAAAAATCTTAGAAGTATTACTAATATTTTAAGAATTAACCATACTATTCCCAATAAAGATTTTGATAGAATAGAAGGGTTAAAAAAGAAATTACTTAATGAAATTGCATCCTTAAAATTAACCCATGAAACATTTAAAAAATTATGAGTGTAATATATAAAAAAATTCAACAAATCATCGGACCACTCTTATTTCTTAAAAATGAGCATAATGCTCAATATGGTGAAATAGTAAGAATTAAAACAAATGATAATAAATTACGTACTGGCCAAGTTGTAAAACTAAGTGAGGACATAATTGTTGTTGAAGTATTTGAGGATACAACGGGAATATCCTCTGAGAATGCTGAAATAAAATTTACTGAAGATACTTTTAAAGTAAAGATCTCAAATGATATGTTCGGTCAAACATTCAATTCATTAGGAATTCCATTTGATATCAAAACAAAAACAGTTTTAGATTCAGATGTTTTAACGGATGTTCACAGAGATATAAATGGGAGTCCTATCAATCCTTTTGCTAGAGAATATCCCATTGATGTTATACAAACAGGTATATCTGTAATTGATGGATTATTTACATTAATCAGGGGTCAAAAGCTTCCTATTTTCAGTGCACAGGGATTACCCCATAACAAATTAGCTGCTCAAATAACAACCCAAGCAAAAGTTGCTTCAGATGAACCATTTATAATAATTTTTTGTGGTATTGGAATTATCCAAGATGAGGCAATTTACTTTATAAACCGGTTTCAAGAAAGTGGAACACTTCAAAATATCATTTCTTTTATCAATTTTGCTGATGATCCAATAATTGAACGACTATTAATTCCTCGAGTGGCTTTAACAACAGCAGAATACTTTGCTTTCGAAAAAGATATGCATGTCCTTGTTGTTTTAATTGATATGACAAATTATGCAGAAGCATTAAGGGAGCTGAGTTCTGCGAAAGAAGAGATCCCAAGTAGGAAGGGGTATCCTGGTTATATTTATTCAGATTTTGCATCAATTTATGAAAGGACAGGAAAGATTAAAGGAAAAAAAGGCTCTATTACCCAAATTCCGATACTCACAATGAAAAATGATGATATCACTGATCCTGTACCTGACACTACAGGGTATATCACAGAAGGACAATTAGTTCTTAGTCGTATGGTACATAAGAAAGGTATTTATCCCCCTTTTGAATCCTTAGCCTCGATTTCAAGGTTAATGAAGGATGCAATTGGAAAAGGGAAAACAAGAGAGGATCATGCTGATATTAGTTCACAGTTACTGGCTTCCTATTCTGAGTACATTGAAGTTAAAGATCTTATTTCAATTGTAGGAGAAGATGGACTGAATTTCGAACAAAAGAATATATTAAAATTCGGAAATGGTTTTGAACAAAGATTCTTAAACCAAAAAGAAGATGAGAATAGAAGTTTTAAAGAATCTCTTGATATCGCCTGGGAATTATTATCTAATTTAAATCAAAACCAATTAATCAGAATTCATCAGAAGTATATTGACAAATACTTTCAAGTAAAGGTGTAGATTATAAGTTTTAGAGAGATAAAACCATCAAAATCAAATTTAATTTCTTTGCAGAAAAGATTAGCTTTTGCAGTTAAAGGAGAAAGCTTTCTAGAATTCAGAAGAGAGCAATTAATTTTTCAGCTTCGAAAATTATGGAAAGATTTTATTTCAAAAAGAAAAGAATTTCTTTCTTTATTCAAGGAGACAATGAAAATTCTTCATTTAACCTATGAAGAGATGGGTAAGAATGAACTCGTTTTGGTAAGTAAATTAAGTAGAATTCAATTCAAACCTAAAATTGAAATTTTTCATCTAAAAAAGGCAGGTATTTTATTTCCTCAGATTAAATACGAATTAATTCAAGAAGAGAAGCTTCCTGCGTATACGTTTGAGAACACAAGTCATTATCTGGATGATTTAATTTATACTTTAAAGGATTTTTTTAATTCTTTAATCCAATTTTCTGAAATAGAAGATTTATTATTAAAACATGCAATAAATTTTAAAAAGATCAATCGTAGGATAAATGGTTTAAAAAATTTAATAATTCCCAAGTTAAAGTTAAATATTAAAAAAATTAAAGAGATTTTGGAAGAAATTGAAAGGGAAAATTACATTAGATTGAAAAAAACCAAAGATATAATTATTAAAAAATAAAGAATTAATTGAGTTTAAAGATATGACAAAAAAAGACGAGTTTTGTTTGATGAAAGCAGAAATAAGTCAGAGCTATAGAGATCAGTTTCTAATAGAATTATCAAATATGAATATAGTTCATATAAAATCGAAGAAAAAGCCTAAATACGATAAAGAATTAGACGAAAAAGACCCGTTTAGACAAAAAATTAAAGATTTGAGGAAAAATTTAAATAACTTATTTAAAAGACTTGAAATTAGTGAATACGACGTTCGAAATTTAAAAATTGATAAGAATGAAAGAATTGAATTCATAGCTAAAGATTTATATGAATTAATAAACAATCTTCTCGAAGAAGTAGATTTCTATATAAATAGAGCAATAGAATTAAATAAATATATATCAAAAGGCAAAATTGAGTTAGAAAATCTTAAGATTATAAAAGAAAGTTATAAAATTTTAAAAAAAATAGAATTAAATACAGAAAATTTAGAAAAACTGAGAAACTTTAATTTGCGAGTTTTTACTACATTTTCTAAGAATTTACCTAATTTACAAAATCTTTTTGAATTTTCAGAATTCCCAAATTTTTATGATACATTTGAAATATCTGATGACAGAATAGGTTTTTATATATTCTATCCCAAAGATAAGCAGGATGAATTCAACGGAAGAATTCGTTTATTACATTCTGAAGAAGTTCCAATTTTAAAAAAATATTTGACAAGTGAAGGAATCAATCTTTTAAGAATAGATAAGGAAATTAAATTTATTGAAGATTTAATATCAAGATATAAGAAAGAACAAAATCGAATTGCTAAAGAAAATCTCTTAAAATTTGCTGGTATTAATGAAATTGTTCAAAATATTGAGGAATATAATTGGGTTGAACAACAATTTGAACGGCTACCTTTAAATCGATTATTACTTAAATTTTTTGTTCCTTTATCTAAAAAGGAAGAAGTTAAACAGAATTTATTTAAAATCTTTAAAGAAAATATAACAATTGAGACACAAGATGTGTCAAAAAATCGACCCAGTTATGAATCATCTTTATCGGAAAAAGGAAAAATAATAAAAAAAAGTGTCAAACCCTTAAAAGAGCTTAGCATTGAAGAAGTTGAATCAAATGAATCCGATACAGAAAAAGAAGATCTAAGAGAAAAAACTCCCACGATCATGAAAAATTTCTTTCTTGTAAGACCATTCGAAACTATCACAAGAATGTACGGGACACCTACATATTCTGAAATAGATCCTACTCCTATTATCGCAATCACATTTCCATTACTTTTTGGTTTAATGTTTGGTGATATAGGTCATGGATTAGTTTTAATTCTAGCGGGATTGATAGGAGCTATTGTATTAAGAAAGCGTAGTAAAAATGTTGTAAATCTAAGTTGGATCATCTTTCTTTGTGGATGGGCCTCTGTACTTGTTGGTTTCTTATATGGGGAATTTTTTGGAAAGCATGAAATCGAGATATTTGGAACAGTCTATTTCCATTTGGAACCAGTAACAATCCCTCTTTTCAATATTACACTATATAATCCATTAGGTAATATCCTTTCTGTATTTTATTTTGCCGTATTAATTGGAGTTTTTCATATAAATTTAGGTTGGTTCATACAATTTTTAAATTATTGGAAACAACATAGGAAATATTTAGCATTTAGCGATTCATTTATGAAAATTTTATTATTAATAGGCGGAACTATTTTGATATTTGGTTATGGGTTTGATATATATACTTGGATGGCATTTCCATATCCAATCTTATTAGTTCTGATCCCAGGGCTTCTATTATTGTTTTTGAAACCTCTTGGAAAAACACTAAAAATTTCATACTTAAGAAAAGAAACTATTGGTGGATTATTAGGTGAAGGATCGATTGAAGCATTTGATACAGTTTTATCAGTTATGAGCAATGTTGCATCTTACATTCGATTATTAGCCTTGGCATTAGCTCATATTGCATTGTTATACTCTATAAATGCCATGTCTTCATTGATCCAAGGAGAAGGTTTTGGAGTAGAGATAATATCTTTTATTGGTTCGATTTTTGGGAATTTAATTGTAATTCTCTTAGAAGGATTACTAGTATTTCTCAATTCTCTACGTCTCCATTTTTATGAATTTTTCTTCAAGTTTTATCAAGGATCTGGCCAAGATTATTTTCCCTTTTTTCTGGATAATAATTATTCGTCTATTAATTTTAGAGGTGCGATTGAAAAAGACATTATTTCAGAGGAAATCGAAAAAGAATTTGAAACAAGAATAATAAAAGAACAAATAGATAAGGCTAAGAACTATATAACAAAAAGATTCGAATAAATTAAATTAGAAAAATTTAGAATTAATTATAAGGAAGATAAAAATCTTCAAAAATGCCTACTACAATTAGTATACGAGAAACCATATATATATCACATTTCACAAATCGCTTGTAGTTTTGAGTTTTATAGATAATAAGCTTAAATACCTAAAGTATTTGCCTAAATTTATAAAAACTTTTTTTATGAAATTTTTATTGAAATATACAGATACTTATGTATATAAATCTATTAGGACTAAACCCTCACAAAACCGCTTCATTTGGAGGGTTTCAAATATCAAATAATTGAGAATTAAAGTGAATTTGGTTCAGCAATTTGTAAAGAGAGTCAACTCAACCATTTTAAAGATTTTATGAAAGAAAACCATAATCTTTAAGTATCTTTTTTTTCTTTTTAAAATTCAATATATTTGTATTCTTATAATTATAAACATAAATAATTGATTTTAGATAAAGCTAAGCGATATATAAGAAAAAGATTCGAATACTTATTCAAGTGTATTTAATATCATAAAATAATAGTTTTTTTCATGTCAAATGAAATAAATGAAAAGGATAACAGTCGCAAACGGTTAATTTTTCGATTAATAGTATTAATAAGTTATGTTTGTATAATGGTTTATTTCTATTTTCTTTTCATTCAATTTGGCGCTCATCCTTTTATCACGATAATATTATTGATTTTCATATTTTTAATCTCTATTAGTCCCTTTCTGAGGAAAAATAAAAAATCTCTTTATTCAAGGATGTTTCCAAATAGAAAAAGAAAAGCCACACTAAATTATCAAAAGAAAGTTATCGCTATTCAAGAGGAAGAAGAAATGCATGAAGTCCAACCGAAAATTCCAAAATCTATTAATCTCGATCTCAAATATCGCAGACCAATAATTAATAAATGTGAAAATTGTGGAAATATTATACCAAACTTCGTTAAAAAATGTCCATTCTGTAATGCACAATTAAAATATTAATTAACTAAAATTTAGAGGAAATTAAATGAATTCACTAAAGTTTGATGAAGAAATTCCTTATGGTTATATTTCAGGAATTAATGGATCACTTCTCGAAATTAAAGGATTAGAAGGTCATGTTCGCCTCCATGATCTAATAAAAATATCAGATCATGAAATACTAGGAGAAGTAATCCAAATATATTCAGATCATATAATAGCACAATCTTTCGAAAATACTATAAATATAAAATTGAATGAAGAAGTTATTAATTTAAAAGAACCTCTTTCAATGGAATTAGCTCCTGGTTTAATATCCCATGTTTTTGATGGAATGCAGAGGCCATTAGAAATAATTTTTGAGAATCTCACCTCTGGAAGATTATATCGAGGTATAAAATTCCCTCCTTTATCTAGAACAAAAAAATGGCACTTTCAGCCACTCAAAAAGCTAAATGAAAAAGTTAATGGTGGAGATGTAATAGGAATTGTTCAAGAAACACAATTTTTAGAACATAAGATTATGATTCATCCATATACCTCAGGAAGATTATCATTTATCACAAAAGAAGGGGATTATACAATTTTGGATGAGTTATATAGATTAAAAATAAATTCAAAAGAAGTTTCATTCTCGATGATGCAAAAATGGCCAATCACAGTAAATCGTCCTTATAAAAAGAAAGAGAATGCCACAATTCCTTTAATTACTGGAATGCGTGCTATAGATTTATTGTTTCCAGTAGCAAAGGGTGGTACTGTAGCAGTACCAGGAGGTTTCGGAACAGGAAAAACAGTTATACAACAATCTTTAGCTAAATGGAGCAATGTTGATGTTATTGTATTTATAGGATGTGGAGAACCTGGTAATGAAATCGCTAACATTTTAAATCAATTTTCTGAATTAACTAATCCTAAAACAGGAAGGCCCTTGATAGAGCATATAATTCTAATAGCTAATACTTCTAATATGCCTGTTTCTGCTAGAGAGGCTAGTCTATTTTCTGGAGTTACCATCGCAGAATATTATCGAGATATGGGTTATGACGTTGCTGTTTTAGCAGATAGTACATCAAGATGGGCTGAATCTTTAAGGGAAATCTCCGGATTGTTAGAAGAAATGCCTGCAGAAGAAGGATATCCTGCCTATTTACCATCAAAATTGTCAAGCTTTTATGAAAGAGCAGGTGTTGTTAAAACAATGGGGTTAGATTATCAAGGAAAAGAAAAAGTAGGATCATTAACAATTGTTGGGACAATTTCACCACCTGGGGGGGATTTTAGTGAACCAGTAACAGCAACAACAAAGAGATTAGTAAGAGTTTTTTGGGCTTTGGACTCCAGTTTAGCATATTTAAAACATTATCCTGCCATTAATTGGATGAATTCTTATTCAACTTATCCTTCTTCGATATCAGATTGGTGGAATCAAAAAGATATTAGTTGGTCAGAAATCGAGTTTGATTGGAGTGAGTGTCGAAAACTAGTAAACGAAATTTTATCCAAAGAACAAGATTTGACATACATTATTCAACTAATTGGGGAAAAAAACTTACCAGAAGACCAACAACTAGTAATTTTCATTTCGAAATTAATTAAAAATGGTTTTCTAATTCAGAATGCTTTTGATAGCATTGACAGTTTCACTGGTGTTAAAAAAATGTTAGGTTTGATTAAAATTATTCTTTTAATTTATATTGAAGGGATTAATCTTATAGACCAAGGAATTTTAATTGAAGATTTACTGGATCAAGATATTTATAATGAAATTTTAAATATTAGTCGCTCTATCGAAAATGACAATTTTCAACAAATTGAATTAATCAAAGATAAAATAATTCAAAAATTAAGGATTTTAACATTAAAATAAATGTATCTCTGAAATCTACTTTCTTTTTATGGTTTAAACCACTCAAAGAAATAATAACTGCAGGTAAGAGGATTGGCAATCACAAATTTCTTCCTCACAGATGTTGCTAATCGTCCAGCTCTTACCATGTCTACTGCTGAGATCTCTGAGTCGTGGGGCAGAACATGAACCATAAAAAGAGAGTGTTCAAGTCCTGGACCAAGACGATATATAACAAAATCTGCTCCAAACTTTAAACCCGGTCTTGGAATATACCCTCGATCTCTTAAATCCTTGTATATAACATACTTTTCTTCGAATTTATGATGAATTCTTTTAGCAATCTCATAAAACTCTTTAGGTACTAAATTTTTCTTTTCATTTACATCATAAATAGTGATTTCATCCTTTTCTAGTAAATAATAAGCTTCGATTAGTGATAACTCGCTTGGTTTAGAAAAGTATTCTAATCTAGGTTTATTTATACCTAATGGCGAACCAAAGAATCCTTTCTTCACATATAAATATGAAGCATGCAATGGATTGAAAACAATAACTCGATTGTTTATAAATTTTGCTGGGATTTTATCTGGTACTTCTATATCTTCAAGGGAAATTTGTTTGTTGTTTTCTTGGTTCATCATTAAAGAGATATTAAAAATAATTTAATAAATCTTTCAATTTTACAATGATTAGATGATATTATATAATTTTCAATATTAATAATTTTAATATTATAACAAAAAATTACTCGTGTTAAAAAAATGGTTATTCGTAAAGCTGCAGTAGCTGGTAGTTTTTATCCAAGGTATAAACCAGATTTAATCAATATATTAAAAGAATCATTTATCAATAAGGAATTTGGACCTGGAGAGGAACTAAAAACTTTGAATCTAGAACAAAGATCTATAATTGGTGGTGTTTCCCCTCATGCAGGATACGTCTATTCTGGATGTTGTGCAGCATTTACTTATTTAAATTTGTTTAAAGAAAGAATTCCGGATACTGTTATAGTTTTAGGTACAGATCATATTGGATATGGAAAAATTGGTTTAATGGATGAGGGAGAATGGGAAACACCTTTAGGAAATATTAGTATTGATGAAAAATTATCTAAAAAAATACTAGATAATAGTGAAATTATAGAAAGAGATGAATCAGCATTTATTGGTTTTCCTTTTGGAAGAGAACATAATATCGAAGTACAATTACCATTTATTAAATATTGTGCTCAGGAGAAAGATATTAAATTCATACCAATAACAATTTCCAATAAAGATTTTAATACCTTAAATAGATTAGCAAATGATGTTTCGAAAGCAATTCAATCATATGATAAAGATGTAGTAATTGTTGCCTCTTCTGACATGACACATAAAGAGGTATATGATTCTAAACAATTAAATAAATTTAAAGAACGCGATCAACAAGTAATTGATGCTTTTATTAATGGTGAGCCACAAAATACTCTTGAAGCGGCTTCAAAAACAACGGTTTGTGGACCTCAAACTATAACTTCTTTAATGATGATATGTAAGAATTTAAATGCAAATAAAGGAAAATTATTGAAATATTATACAAGTTCCGAAAGAACTGGAAATATTAGCGGCTACTGTGTTGGTTATTTATCATGTGTATTAATGAAATAAATAACATTAAATATTCAAAAATTAAGAAATGAATAGGTTTTAAAATAAAATGCCGGAAGATAATGAAAAAGTTGAAGACTTCATTAGTTTATGGAAAAAGAAAATGGAAACTGAAAAGGATAAACCTAATGCTATTAGAGCAACTTTAGAAAGAATTAGAGAAGTGGAAAAAGAAAACGAAGATTTACGTAAAAAAATTAAATCAAATATAGATTTAATTACTAAAACTGAAGAAATTGTTCGAAATACTCTTGAAGAAAATGAAAGATTAAAAACAGAGCTAAAGCAAGCTGGAATGACTGGCGGAATTAAAGCGAGTGAAGTTCAACAAAAAAATATCGACCTTACAAACAAAATAAAAAGTTTAGAGCAAAATCTAACAGAGAAAGAACACCAATTAGGATTGAGGATTAAAGAAGTAAACGAGTTGCAAATTAAAATACAAACTATGTCTGCAACAGCTAAATCAGTGGAAAAACCAACCTCTGAAGCCGACACTGTGGTTACAAAAGCATTAATTGATAATTTGCAATCTGAATTATCAAAAAAGAAAAAACAAATTGACGATTTGGAATCTAAAATTAAAGATTTAACTGAGGAAAATGAAGCTTTGAATAAACAATTGTTAGAAAAAATGAAAAAACTACCAATAGATTACGTAGTTCCTGTAGAAGCCCCAAAACCATCAGTATTAAAACCACAATCAGTGAAACCCTCATCATCTACTTTAGAAGTATTGTGTCAAGATCTTCAAAGTGATCTAAACAAATACAAAAAAATAGTGGATAAATTAAATCAAGAGAAATCTGAACTTGAACAGGCAATTCAAAATGGGGGATTCAAATTAGAACCTGAAGATATAAAGGAGCTTAAAAAGGAAAATGAACAACTTAAAATAGAAATTTCACAGATACAAGAATCTTTACAAAAAAAATCTAAAGAAGCTGAAGGAACAATTAAAGTTTCGGATGTAGAAGAAAAAATAAAAAATCTTCAAATCCAATTAAAAGAGAAAGATCTGATGATTGCAGAATTAAAATCACATCAAGAAGCTCCTCCTATAATTCATGAAGGACCAATTTCAAGTTTAGTTGAAGATTTACAGAATAGAATAAATAAGTTAAAAATACTAATAGAAGAAAAAAATAAAATTATTGAAGAATTAAAATCATCCTAAATGAATAAAATGGGATCTTAAAGCTTGCACTCTCATTATAAGAGGATTTATAAAAAATGGTTAAATTCGTAAGAGATCACCCCTCTATAATCTTTGCTGGACACTTTTCTTTTGATAATATTATACGATTTAAGAGTATAAATAAACTTAGTTTAGGAGGAAGTGTTTCTTACGGTTCTCTGGCGTTAAGGACTTATGCTCAGGATATCAATATAAGTATAATTTCTCATATTGGTAAATTAAATTTCAATAATTCATTATTGGATAAAATTAAGAATAAAAATATTGATTTAAGAGGAATAAAATATTCTGAAGTTAACAATACAAATTTTGTGCTAGATTACTTTGATCATAGGAGGTCTTTAACTCTTAAATCAAGGAGTCCTAATCTCAATTTTAACGATATCCCCGTGGAAATTCTTAACAATCCTCCAGATATAGTTGTCCTCGTACCATTATGTAATGAAATCTCATATGAATATGTATCCTTAATTTTAAATCAATTTCCAAAAGCGTATATCGGTATTGATTTACAAGGCTTTATAAGAAAAATTGATGAAAATGGTAGAGTATCATACATTTATGATAATGAGATAATCTCAAATATGAAAAAAATTATTAACTTAGTTGGAGATAGATTGATACTAAAAGGATCAGAAGAAGAGATGAATCTTCTTGCAGGAGAATGCAATGATTATAAAGAAGTTATGATTCACTGTGTTAATTATGAAAATAACGGAATCTACATTATGACTTTAGGAGAAAAAGGTTCCATGCTCACTAAAAAAAGAAAGGAAGTTCTTAAAATACCTGCCTTTAAACCTAGAAGGGTTCTCGATGAAACTGGGGCAGGAGATGTCTATTTTTCTATCTTTTTATATGAATTTATTCATTCTGATAAATCTTGGAAGGCGATAGAAAAAGCTGCTTATTTAGCATCCTCCGGTGCTTCATTTTTAGTTGAAAAAAAGGGACCTGCTGGGTTTGAAACAAAAAAAACTGTTTTGAAAAGAATGAAAAAAAAGAGATACATTAATTAATCAATTTTTTCTGGAATTAAATATGCATATTAATACTCATATAGCAATTGGTCTTATTTTAACTTCTCTTTTAGATTACCTTTTTGAACTCACAATGCTAGAATTCATTTTAATTGTTTTTTTATCATTTATTTGTGATTTTGATGTATTTTTTTCAAAATATGCGAAAGATCATAATCACAGATTATTAATTAGTCATTCAATTATTCCCAGTTTAATCATTATTATTATTGGATTGGCATTAAATTGGACGGCTTTATTTTTTGGGGGCATTAATTATTCTATTCATATTTTTATTGATACTTTCGATTGGGGAACAAATGTTTTTTATTTTCAAAATAAACAAATAGGATTTAAATTCTTAATTACAAAAGACGAATTTGAAAATTTACCGAGATATCTAGACAAATATAAAACGCCAGCTTCTTTTTTTGACGAGAAATATTACAACAATAAAATTTGCTTATTGTTCGAAATACTTTTTTTCCTATTGATGATTTTCACGCTTTTAATATTTGCGATTCAATATTTATTTATGATTTTCCTATACTTTATTGGACTGTACTTTCATCTGCATCGTCACTTTACTCTAAGAGAAATTGAAGAGGATTATAAAAATGCCAAATTTTAATTTAAATATAATATATTTTTTAAAAAATTTGAATTATTAATTCTAATTTAAATCTATTCTGAGCATGATTTATATGCAGGAAGAAGAAAAGACTTTTAGCTGTGATTTAAATGATAAAAATCTATTTAATTGTATTCTTGAGGAAGTTGGTGAAGCGGAGCTTAATTCTTTGTCAATTTCTGTTCCAATAATACACGATAAAACTTATGTCAATTGTTTAAATGCTAGCTTAGTCACATGTTTGAGAAATAATAGAGAAGAATTAGATTTTCCTGAAGTTCAACTTCAAATTAAAAAACTTGAAAGTGGAGATTGGATAATCAAGCAAATAAATATCATAGTTAATAGACTATTTGACGATAATCTAATTTATGAAAGAATTAATCAATGTTTAAAATTTGTTAAAAAAAGTTGTGATATTGATGATTCTATTCAACTATCTGTGATTCACTCGGAAATTAAGGAAGATCTAAAATATTATAAAGTTGAATTGAGAAAAATTAATCAATTACTTCAAGAAGTCAGAGACGATAAATTAAAAAAAGAAAAATTATTTTCAATTTTTACAAATATAGCTTCGAATAAATAACCTTTTCATTATCCTTAATTATCTATAAGGTGGTGATCCTTATCTCAAATGAAATGAAAACAAATGTAGGCATAATCCTTGCCAAAACTGAATCACAAATGATCTTTAAATGTGATTTAGGGAATATGAATGTAAAAGATTGTTATATTGATGAAGAACATCATGAAGAAGTTGATATGTTAGGCCCAAATCCATCAAGGTTGCTCGCATTGGGCGTTTTAGGATGTTTAAGTGCAAGTTTTATTTTTTGTTTAAAAAAAAGAAATTTCGCTATAGATGATTTAAAAGCTAATGCGGAGGTTACAACTGCTAGAAACGAGAAGGGATTTTGGAGAGTTAAAAAGATTGATGTTGATATTATACCTAAAATAGAAGATCCTGAATCCTTTAAAAGAGCAAAACAATGTTTAAAACAAGTAAAAAATGATATTAGCTTTTTTGAACAATATTGTGTCGTAACTCAATCTGTACGTAATGGAATTGAAGTAAATGTAAATATTAATTTATAATTCTTTTTTTAAAAAATGTATTTATAGTTAAAAATCAATTTTTCTAAAAATAAAAATACAAAAAAGAGTGATTTCATATGTCTCACGAGTTAAAGACCAAGGTTAGCTTAAAACAGGAAGACGAGATGATATATAAATGCGATCTTGGAGGAATAAAAATACACAATTTATATATTGATGAAAGTAATAAAGATTTAAAAGAAAAACTGGGACCTTCTCCAGCAAAATTATTAGCATTATCGATTTTAGGTTGTTTAACTGCAAGTTTTGAATTCTGTTTATTAAAAAGGGATATTTATTTATCAGATTTGGAAGGAAAAGCTGAAGTTACAATTGCTAGAAATGAGAAGAACTTTTGGAGGGTCAAAAAAATAGATATTAAAATAATTCCTAAAGTTGATAACCCACAAATGCTAAAAAGGATAGATCAATGCAAAAAATTTTATGAACAATATTGTATCATCTCTGAATCTGTAAGAGAAGGAATCGATTTAAAAGTAAATCTTGAATATTAATATTTTTTGATTTAATAAATCAAAAAATGATAAACAATCCAATTAATTAATCTATAATGCCATCTTCTGTAATAGAAAAAATTGTATCACTTTCAGGAATATGTGGAGCATCCACAATTTTAGCGATTCGTTGTTCCCCTTTCCCTTTTCTTAAGAAAATTCTTATAGTTGCTCCATGAGCTACTACATGTCCTCCAGTGTGGGTTAAAGGATTACCATAAAACACATCTGGTTTTGCTGATACTTGATTTGTAAAAACAACAGCTAATTCATCATAAGTTTCAGATAATCGTAACAAATCATGAATGTGAGTATTTATCAGTTGTTGGCGTTCAGCTAAAGTTCCTCTCCCAATATATTCACTACGAAAGTGACCTATTAGGGAATCTACAATTACTAATTTAATATTTTTTTCACCAATGATTTTTGGAGCTTCTTTTACTAATAACATTTGGTGATCACTATTATAAGCTCTTCCAACTGTAATATTTTTTAAAACCACATTCTGATCCAAATCCTTAGCAACTGCCATTTGTATTAATCGTTCAGGTCTAAAAGTTCCTTCTGTATCAATGTATAAAGCATTTCCCTCAAGACCACCTTCTTCATACGATAATTGTACATTAACACATAATTGATGAACAATCTGGGTCTTTCCAGTTCGATATTCTCCGAAGAGTTCTGTCACGGATCCAGGTTCTATACCTCCAATTAATAAATCATCTAAGTTCTGACTACCTGTTGTCAATTTATTTAAAGTCTTTCTTTTTTCCCAAATTTTATCAGCTGATTTAAAACCCATCTTTTCAATATCTTGGGCAACTTTTATTATTTTTTCAGCTGTTTTTTCACCTATACCTGCTTCATCCATTAACTTATTCAATGGATACATCGCAAGATTTCTTATAGAAATAATTCCCGCTTCCATCAATTTTTTTACAGTTGCATCACCCACCCCAGGCAAATCTTTCAAAGAATATGAAGATTCTGGTCTAAAAATTTCTTTACTGTTTGTTTCATCAGGATGGACTTTTTTTTTTGCCATAGTATAATATTAAACATGAATTATTTATTTGAATTCCCGATAAATTTGATATTCATGAAATAAATATAAAAATAATAATAAAAAGCTTCTAGAAAAAACAAAAAATTTCAATTTATTTTACTTTACTTCCTCTTGACTTTTTATGCTTTTTTTATTTTTATTAAGTCTAAATATTTATCATATATTTAAAAAAAGGTAATTAATTTAGATTAAACTTATCCTTATTTTTAATAGATAATTTAATATCATAATGATTAATTGTATTTATAAATCCGAATATAACTCTCCTGTCAATCTATCTTGTCACAAAACGAAAACATAACATATTAGGATTTTAAATAGTAATAAAAAAGTTCAAATAACCCTTATAAGGAAATCGAATAAAATCTACACTTAACCACAAAATTTTATAAAAAAAATTGAAAACAACAAAAAAAAATTTTTACAAGTGAATATAATATGGAAAGAAAAACTTTAGCGATAGGAATAATCGTAATTGTTGCAATCGCAGGAGGCGCTGTTGGCGCCGTAGTATATTTCATGACAGCAGCACCAGGCGCAGGTGAAGTAACTCTTTCTGTTGGACAAATGTATCTTCCTTTTACCATTGATCCACAGGATTGCTGGGATCAAGCTTCGAATAATGTTGTTAATCAAGTTGTAGAAGGATTATTTGCCTATGATTACGCTGATCCGGCTTTGCCGAAAGTTCCTAGACTTGCCACAGCAATGGGCACATGGGATTTATCTAGAACAGAATATACCGTTAATCTCAAAACAGGCGTTAAATTCCATGATGGTGCTGATTTTGATGCAGATGCTGTTGTCTTTACTTTTGAAAGACAAGAATGGTTGTACAACTTCACTGGGCTTAATACAGGATATGTTCCAGATGTATATGAACTATATGCATTCCCAGATCATACTCCAATCATAGATCAAGTTGTTAAAGTTGACGATGACACCGTAAGATTTGAATTAAATAGTCCATTTGCACCATTCGAGGATTTATTATGCTATACAGCTTCAACTATATTATCACCCGACTATTATAATATAACAGGTGGTATTGTTGAACTTGATGGTGATATCGTTGGAACTGGTCCTTT
>JBHLLG010000021.1:7536-45475 GCA_048885925.1 Candidatus Hermodarchaeota archaeon | reverse complement strand
AGCTAGCTTATGTAATTTTAAAACATATTCTGAATGTAAATCTATGAGTTTTCTGGACCGCTTTTTGTCAAAATAGAGATAAACTGGTTCATCTATATATGATAAGAATTCATCATAGGTACTTTTAGCCGCTTTAATATCCCCTAGCTGCTCTTCAAGAAGATCTAATAATGGATCTAGATAATTTAACAGTTTTTTTATATTATAACTCATTTTTCGATAATTCGTAACCTCCTTTTTGTAAAATTGTTGAAGATTTTGAGGTTCTTCTGAATTAAACCTTTTTTCTAATTCTAACTCCTTTTCTAGAAATCTTGGATTGATTTGATAGATCTTCGGTGGTATCCTTCCTTTCACATCTGCTTTTGCTATCCTTGATATAAGAAGCCCATCTTTTTCCATTAATTTAAGATGTCTAGCAACCGTAGATTTACTTTGTTCTACGTAATGAGTAATTTGAGTTACATTCAATTGAGTATGAAGTTCAAGGATAGCCCAAATATCAAATCGCAATGGATGCTTTACTATCAATTGATTCCATTCTGTTGCAAGAGTACTACTATTTTTTTCATTCAATCGGCTTTTTCGACCCCTATTAAAGCTAAATATTAGATTTTAACTTATATCTTAATTATTCTTTCTAACATCACTTTATCATAATTATCTTGAAAATTCTTTAAGAAAGACTTCAAAAAACGTTATTAATCCTTACTTCTACATTATATATACTTATTATTAATATAAAAACTTGATCATAAAATTTATATATGAAACGTTCTATTTTTAAAATGTTATGGCACGATCGAATAATAAGTAAAAATTTTGTTTATTTAATTAAAAGCGCCATAATACCGTAAGAAATAAAAAAAAATTTAAAAAAAATTTAGAGTTGATATAAAAGTGAATAAATCAAGACTTTTTTCAAAATTAACTTTGAGTGCTACAGTAGGAATTCTCATTTTCAGCTTTATATCCACAGTTAATGCAGGCATCCCTCCATTTTTAGGACCAATTTTTGGAGACCAATGGATAGGAAATGGAGCTTTCGTTCAAGAAAGGACTATTGATGGTTCAAAAGAAAGTTATTATAGAATTGGATGGGGTTTAGCAATACCGTTAGAACTAGATGAGGGTTGGAATACCAGACCACCTTTTAAAGAGACGCTTACTATAGATGGTAAAGAGGTTAAACTACGTAGATGTCATATTTTATTTAAAGATATTGAGGATATCCACCCTGAAACTGGTGAACCTATCACGTATAATTTCCATCTTTGGATTTGGTATCAATTTTTTGAACCAAACTTCTTTGAAAAGGGAGAACATATAGTAAAATGCGAATTGTTGATTAAAAAACTCTATGGTGAGGATCCGAGAGAAAAAGGATGGAGAATATTTATAAATTACGACGGTCCTGAATTTTGGTATGGACCTCAATGGCCAGATCCAGGTTCTGTATATAGTTATGAACATACTTTAATTGTAGAATAAACAATATTGTATGATGGTTGCTCAATGAAATTTAGTTTTTAAAAAATATAGAAATAGGGGAAAGTGTTTAGATAAATGGCTTCTCGAATGACCACACCTAAATCATCATTCCTCCATTCTATATATCCTTTTTTTTATTTTTTAATGTGTAAATATGTGCCATGACAATAAAGAAAAAACAAAAATTTAAAAAAAAAATTAAGAGTTGATATAAAAATGAAAAGATCGGAAATAAAAAATTTAGTATTAGTGGTAATAATATTAACTGTCATTTTCAGTTTCATCCCTGCAGCTATTGCGTATAGCGGAAAAGGAAAAATAAATAAAAGACCAATAGAGGATTGGTTAGCTCCTGTTGTACGAGATCCAATGGGAGGAATGCCAGATTATGAAAAGGTGCTAATTATATGGTCTTTTCTGGATGATCCAACAATACCGCATTGGGTTTCCGCATTGGACTATGATCCTAAAGGTTCTGTGCTTGAAAGAGAACTTGAAAATAATATATTGCTAATTACCGTCAAAATGCATGTAAAAAATGCTCCATTCCATGTTACAAATTTTTACCTTCCTATTCCTGAAGCTATACACATATTTCGAGGAGTCATGGATTTTACCTATGAATTAAAATTTACGATAGATTTAGATACACTTGGACCTGATGACTATGATGAGGATGGAAATATTATATATCGCCCATGGGGCTATTATGTTTGGGAAGGTGGTGGCACTTTCGAATCAGTTTTCTTGTGTGGCTATGGATCAGGTGAGTTTCTAAATTCATACAACGGTTGGGAAGAGGGAGACACAGCAAAAATTCATGTAATTAGCTTCATTGTTAAAGTAGGTGAAGATTATACAGGGCCTAATCCATATTATAACTTCCTTGGTTTGCTTGAGATAGCATTAATATCTAACATAAATTTTCATTAGATGTAGAAAATAATTAGAAAAATAATTAAAGGAGATATATCAAAAGAGGGTTGAAATCTCTAAATTACAATATAGAAAAAGGAGGAAAAAATTTTGATAAAAGGTTTATCGAATGACCACACCTAAATCACTATTCCTCCATTCTATATATCTTTTTTTTATTTTTTACATATAAACAGGTATCATGACATCATTTAAAGAAAAGACAAAAAATTAAAAACAAAATATAGAGTTGAAAAAATGAAAATAACTAATCTTGGATCAAACAATATATCTCAAGAAGGTATAAGGCATAGCGATGAACAGAAAAAAAGTCTACAAATTAACTATTGTGTACACGAGTTGTTCGAAATAGTAGCCGAATCTAAACCAGATAATGTTGCATTATGTTGTGAAATCGATCAGATAAGTTATTTTGATCTAAACCTTAAAGCTAATCAATTAGCACATTATCTCCAAGCAAAAGGAGTTGGCCCAGAAATAATCGTTGGTATTTTTATTGACCGGTCAATAGATATGATAGTAAGTATTCTGGGAATTCTAAAGGCTGGAGGAGCTTATTTACCATTAGATCCTTCATATCCTTATAGTCGAATTTCATTTATGATTGATGATTCCCAAGTGAAAATAATATTGACAAAGGATGAATTATCGGATAAAATTCCAAATCAAGGTGATGTTGAAATAATATCAATTAATGGCGAATCGGAATTAATTTCAAAGGAGAATTCTTCAAATCCAGTTAGTAATTCGATGCCTAATAATTTAGCTTACATAATTTACACATCAGGCTCTACTGGAACTCCAAAAGGCGTAATGATTGAACATAAAGGTTTAAGCAACTTAGTAAGAGAACAGATAAAGATCTTTGATATTAAGCCCAACGATAAAGTTCTTCAATTTTCTTCTCTCAGCTTCGATGCTTCGGTTTCAGAAATATTCACTACATTAATTGCTGGTGCAATTTTGTATGTGCCAGTTGAGTACATGCTTCAAAAAGGATCCGGTGTTATCGGTATACTTAAAGAACAAAAGATAAACATTGTAACCTTACCTCCTTCAATTCTTTCAGTTCTCCCAGAGGACGAATTGCCAGAATTGCGAACTCTAATTTCTGCAGGTGAACAATGTAAAGCAGAAATTGTAAAACGTTGGGGACAAAACCGACGTTTTCTAAATGCTTATGGTCCTACAGAATCCACAGTATGTACGACTGTTGCTGAATGTGTAGTTAATGAAAATAATCCGCCCATCGGTCAGCCGATCTCAAATATTCGGGTCCATCTGTTAAATAACACATTAACTCCAGTAAATCCAGGTGAAGTTGGAGAACTTTACATTGGAGGAATAGGCATTGCAAGGGGATATCTAAATCAACCTGAACTTACGGATGCAAAATTTATTCGAGATCCCTTTTCACCAAATCCATTGGATCGTTTATACAAAACTGGCGATTTAATTAAACGCAGATGTGATGGGAATTTAGAATTCGTAAGCCGTATTGACAATCAAATGAAGATTAGAGGATTCAGAGTAGAACTGGGAGAAATTGAGCAAGTATTACAGCAGCACCACCTTGTTAAGGATGCTATTGTGACAGCTAGAAATGAAAACAACAAAGTGGCTGGATTAATAGCATATATGGTTTCTGCAAACAATTTAGAGCAAATATTAGATAAGCAAACTGTAATTTCTTATCTCAATGACCATCTACCGGAATACATGATACCTTCTACATATGTGTGGATGAAAGACTTTCCAAGGCTACCAAACGGAAAAGTTGACAGAAATGCGCTTCCACAACCTTCCCGTGAAAGGCCAAGGATGTCATCTTCTTATTCTCGTCCAAAAACCAAAGTAGATCAATCACTTGTTGAAATCTGGTCAGAAATCTTATTTATTGATCAGATTGGAATTTTTGACAATTTTTTTGAATTAGGTGGAAATTCATTACAAGTAATTCAACTTTTAGCTAAAATTGATGAAAAATTTAACGTGAATCTTTCAGCATTTAATTTTTATCTAAACCCTACAATATCCAATCTTGCGAATCTAATAGAAATAAACAAATCAAAGAAACCTTTAGAGGAAGGAGAAATCTTAAAATTATGTCATAATCCCAATGATAGATATTCTCCTTTCCCATTAACTGATCTACAAAAAGTATATTGGGTTGGCCGGAATGATATTTTCGAGTTGGGAAATATCCCAACTCAGGCTTATTATGAATTTGAAACAATGTATCTGAACATTAGACAATTCGAAAAGGCTTGGAACAAACTGATAACCCGGCATGATATGTTGCGATGTATAGTATTACCAGATGGAAATCAAATAATCCTTGAAGACTGTCCACCCTACAAAATAGAAGTATTTGATTGTACTGGTGATGAATTATCTAGTAACCAAATCAGACAGAGGTTATCATATGAAGTTCTCGGTTTAGGAAAATGGCCCCTATTTAATATTTGCGTTTCAATTATTGATGGTGACAAGAAGAGGATCCATTTTAGTTATGATTTTTCTATGATAGATTTTAGAAGCTTACAAATCATCCTTCATGAACTTGCTCTTCTTTATGAAAATATCGATGAACCATTACCAAAATTAAGTTTATCTTTTCGAGATTATGTGTTGGCATTATCTAATATTCAAGATTCAGATATCTTCCAGAAGTCCCGATCCTATTGGTTAAATAAATTACACTCACTTCCTCCCGCTCCAGAGTTGCCAATACTCAAGATAAAGCCGAATGAAATGAATCAATATTTCACAAGAAAAGAATCCAAATTAAATTCAGAAAGCTGGAACCAGTTAAAGTCAAGGGCTGCAAAATCTGGTTTAACGCCCTCAAGTGTGCTATTGGCAGCTTATGCATCCATACTATCAGTATGGAGTAAATCATCAAGATTTACTATTAACATCCCAATTTTTAACCGTATACCGATCCATCCAGAAATCAATGATATTGTCGGTGATTTTACGTCATTATTATTATTGGGAGTAGAAATTTCCAATGAAGATACATTTGAATCAATTGCGAAAAGGCTGCAAGCGGATTTTTGGCAAGATTATGATCATCGCTTTTTTAATGGTGTTCAAGTATTAAGAAAACTATCTCGGAATAAGGGTACACAAAATGACGCCTCTATGCCTGTTGTATTTACAAGTCTTCTCGAGACTGAAAATCTAAACAAGAAACAAAATCCTTTGAATTGGATAGGGAAAATTGTCAACTGTCTTACTCAAACTCCACAAGTCTGGATAGATCACCAATTACGTGAAGAAAATGATTCCTTACAATTCAATTGGGATGTAGTAGGTTCATTTTTTCCGGGATCCCTCATAGATGACATGTTTAGGGCATATTGTAGGCTCCTTGATTACTTAAGTAACAGCCAGGAAGCTTGGGATTCAAACTGGACAACAATCGCTCATTGGTTAGTTCCAAAAGAACATCTCATGATTCAAGATTCTGTAAATGCAACCCAAATGCCCCTAGGAAATGATCTCCTTCAAACTAAATTTTTCCAGCATGCAGAAAAAACACCAGCGAAAAAAGCCATCATATCATCATCAAAAACCCTTTCTTATGGTGAGCTTGGAAGAAAAGCAAATCAAGTGGCAAATTGGCTTCTCAATCATGGAGCTCAACCAAATAAACTTATAGCCGTTATTATGGAAAAAGGCTGGGAGCAAATTGTCGCAGTTCTTGGGATCCTTCAATCGGGTGGAGCTTACCTTCCTATTGATCCTTGGTATCCAGAAGAGCGTATTCAATACTTGATTAATTACGGACAAATAAATATTGTCCTTACACAGTCTTGGATTTCAGAAATTTTCTTACCAGAAGATAATCTACAGATTTTATGTGTAGACGACTTAATTGTAAACTCATTTAGTGAAACATCTCATATACCTATGCAATCTCCTAATGACCTGGCATATGTTATTTTTACTTCAGGTTCTACGGGATTACCTAAAGGCGTAATGATTTCACATCAAAGCGCTGTCAATACTATAGAAGATATAAACCATCGTTTTGATGTAACACATAAAGATAGAGTCTTTGCGATTTCTGCTTTAAATTTTGATTTATCTGTATATGATATTTTCGGAACACTCGCAGCTGGTGGAACTATAGTACTTCCAGATGTTAGTAAATCTCCTGATCCCGAAAATTGGCTCAAAATGATTAAAAGACATAATGTGACTTTATGGAATTCTGTTCCTGCGCTCATGAAGATCCTGGTTGAATATACTAAAGGAATATTGAAAACATTACCATCATCACTAAGAATTATTCTAATGAGTGGTGATTGGATCCCAGTAAATTTACCAAGCCAGATCAGATCAATTCAAGAAGGAGATATTCAAATAATAAGCTTAGGTGGTGCTACGGAAGGAGCAATCTGGTCAATACTTTACCCAATATTACATGTGGACGACAAATGGAGTAGTATTCCATACGGTAAACCTTTGAAAAATCAATTTTTCCGTGTACTGAATGATTTTTTAGAACCTTGCCCTATATGGGTTCCAGGTGAATTATTCATTGGGGGTGTTGGTGTTGCTAAAGGTTATTGGCGAGATGAAGAAAGAACCAAAGCTCAATTTATTTACCATCCTCGTAATAAAGAATATCTATACAAGACTGGAGATTTAGGGCGATATTTACCAAGTGGTGATATTGAATTTTTAGGACGGGAAGATTTTCAAGTTAAAATCCGTGGATTCCGAATCGAATTAGAAGAAATTGAAGCGGTCATGATCCAACATCCTCAACTAAAACACGTCGTAGTTATTGCAGAAGGTGAATCAAAATTTAATAAGCAACTTGTTGCCTATGTTGTTCCAGAGATTAAGGATAGCATAAGCAATAATGATCTTCGTGTATATGTAGAATCAAAACTTCCAAACTACATGGTACCTACTAAATTTATGATACTAAATGAGATGCCCCTGACTCCGACTGGGAAAGTAGATAGAAAAGCCCTATCAACCCAGGCAAATAATATTCATATTCATAAGTCCGAAAGAGTATATCCAAAGACAAAAAATGAAAAAATTTTAGCTAAAATTTGGCGTGAAATCCTTCAAATTGATGAAATAGGTATTCATGATGACTTTTTCGAGAATGGTGGGGATTCAATATTAGCCATTCAAGCTGTTGCAAGAGCAAACCTCGCAGGTCTTGGATTTGCCCCTGTACAGATTTTTGAGTATTCAAACATATTTGAGTTAGCAAAAATTGCTAAGAAAGGCAAAGTATCAAACAAAAAAGATCAAATAACTATAACAGGCGATGTATCATTATTACCTGGTCAGTATTGGTTCTTTGAACAATCACTAAAGAATCTTCATCTTTGGGTTGAGGGTCATACAATCTATACAAAACCAGGAATTGATCCCATATTATTAAAGAATGTAGTACTTGAACTATGTAAGCATCATGATTGCCTCCGTACAAGATATTTCCTCAAGAACGACAAATGGCAGCAAGAAATAATAAGTAAGGAAGATGTGAACATATTTACTGAAATTGATTTATCAGGTCTCTCAAAAATTACTCAAGAAAAAAGATTATATGAAATCTCGGCGAACCTCCAGCAAAGTCTGAACTTTTCTAATGGTCCTTTATTAAATACGTCCTTTATTAATTTTGGACCAGAGGAGGAAGGTATATTTCTAATGGTTGGACATCACTTAATTTTGGATGGTTTTTCTTGGCGAATTGTTTTAGAAGATATTCAAACAGGATATCAACAATTACTCAATGGTAAGGAGATATCATTTCCACCAAAAACAAGTGCATTTAAACGCTGGAGTGAAAGGTTAGAAGCATATGCACAATCGGAGGAGGTTGAGGAGGAAATTGATTATTGGCATAATTTGCTTTTAAATAATGTTCCATCAATTCCAGCAGATTATCCAGGCAATCCAAGAGCAGAAACGGTTGAAAGCGTGTACACAATGATAAGCCGTGAAGAAACCTATTCCTTAATAAATCAACTTCCGCAGAAATATCCGATCCGAACTATTGACGTCCTACTTACTATATTGGCAAAAACTTTTTACGATTGGACTCATGAATCTTCCTTTCTGTTTGATCTCCTAGCACATGGGCGAGAACAAATATTTGATGATATGAATCTCTCCAGAACTGTTGGTCGTTGTACTACTTTTTTCCCGTTCTATGTCAGTTTCGATTCAAATTCTAGTCTTCAAGAGAATCTATTATCAATAAAAGAGCAGTTCGCAGCAGTTCCTCACCATGGATTTAATTATGGTTTGTTAAGATACCTAAATGATAAATATCGTACTTCTATGCACGTACAAAAAACACCTCAAGCACAAATTTGCTTTAATTATGTCGGTCAATTTGACCATGCACTCCTAAGTCAATCTCCGTTCGCAAAAATCTCTGAATTTCACAAATCGCAAGATAACTACCTTCTAGGAGATAGAAAATATTCAATAGAAATCACTGCAGGAGTAATCGGCCGACAATATAAAATGGAGTGGTGCTATAGTAATAACATTTACAAAAAGACAACTATAGAAAAATTAGCTAATAATTTCATGAAACAGCTTAGGGAATTGATTAGGGAGAGATCTGAGTGAGAAATATATGTACACGAAAATTTTAGAGCAAAATATCTGGATGCAAACACAACCTACAAAGACACAGCTTAATAATAAAGTCCATGTTTGGAAAGCCAACCTGAATATCTCTAAGAAGCAACTTCAAAAATACAAAAATGTCTTATCAGCTGCTGAGAGATTAAAATTTGAGAGTTATAGGTTTAATAAAGACAAAAATAAGCATATTGCTTCAAGGGGAATACTTCGACATATCTTAAGTATATATTTAGATGATGACCCAAAAAATATAGTCTTTACGTATAATCAATATGGAAAACCATTCCTAAAATATAATTATAACACTAAACCATTATTCTTTAGTACATCTCATTCAGGTAATATTGCTCTTTATGCTATTGCACGTAATCAAGAAGTTGGTATTGATCTCCAACAATTTAATAGAAATATCGATTGTGATCTTGTTGGTAGTAAATGTTACTCAGACCTAGAAATAAAGATTAAGAACTCTCTACCTAAAAAACAAAAAGAACATTTCTTTTACACATGTTGGGTACGTAAAGAAGCATTCATCAAAGCCAAAGGAACTGGATTGTCAGAACCCCTTAATGAATTTAGCGTCCTTGTTGATAAAAAATATCCTACAAGAAGAATCAGTAAAATATTTCGGATGAATGAGATTAATTTCTGGACAATAATTGATTTATTTCCTGAAGATAAATATTATGCCGCTATTGCAATAGAAGGAATACAAACTAATCTCCAGTACTATCAATACAAAGCATCAAGTTAATCACTTATGTTTAGATAAATAGCTTCTTGAATGATTAAACTAAAACCAAATATTACTTTTTTATGACATAAACTAGTTTTTGACCTTCTTGTTCTTCGAGGTTTAGATCTCTCCTAATTGCATTTCTAATCAAGTATCCTCCAACATGCAGTATTGAATCCTTTAATATAGAATCTTGGTCCATTGAAGCATTACATGGATAAGCATGATGAGCTTTACTTATCCTTTCATTTAAAGAAAGATCTCCACTTCTTCCATTCTTAAAATATTTTGATTTTAATTGCTGGCAAACATAATAACTGCTTCCACATGGAGCACTTTGAATGACACATGTATCTTCAATAGATTCTCCATCCTTACTTAAGAGAAACGAGACAATTGGTTCACCAATTTTAAAATAATCTATAAATTTATCGATAAAATCATGTTTTTTTGTTAAATGAAACCCAATTTTGTTATATTCATTTATCTCTTTACTTAAGGAGCAAAAAGGCTTAGGAAAGGCTGCTTGAATACCAAATTTTTCAAATCCTTCTAAGACTTGAACTTGAAGACCAGCTGGTACCCATTTAGGATCTTCTATTGGAACAATAACAGCCTTTACTTTACTATTTTTTAAGTAATCAGGAAGACCAGAAAGTAAATCTTGGTGAATTCCTACAACCATTAAAAAGTCAACAGGAGGGAGATTTTTCGGAAGATATTGTTCTGGTTCCTCAATAAAATCAGGAGCATTTTCACCTAATTTCTCATAAAAATAGATTGAATTAGCAAAACTCTTAACATATTCACGACATTTATCGCATTTTACATTTTGTTCTAAAACTTCACAAGCTTTACAAAATTCTTCATTATTAATGAGATTACCAACGAACTTTTGAGTTAACATTTCTGTTTCTGGACCAGTGCCATAGAACACTCCTATTTTATATGTTTTCTCAATCATCATTAAAATGAAATAAATATATGTTTTTAATTGTATTTTTAATACTTTATAAAAAATATATTAATTTCTGTGAACATGTTCAATTTTATTTAATTCTAGGTGAAAATCAAGTTTATGGAGATTTTAACTTATTCTTCAAACACAGCCATAGTACTTTTACTTTCTCCTACTCTTACCAGAATTTTTTTATTTCTATATATTTCTTTTAATTTGTCGTGAATATATTTAGCTAAAAGTTCACTTGTGGTGGCAGGTAAAGGTAAAAAAAAAACGTCTTCTCGGGGGAAAACATATCTTTTATTAGATGCTACAATTTCTATGGAATCTTTTTCTTCTTGTATATCTAATTCATTTGATTCTGTTGGTATTAAAACATAATGATCCATAGGTTTAATTATTGTCATTAAATTTTCCTTTAGATCTGCAAAATTTACAACAAAATGATTTTTATCGAGAACATCACCTACTTCAACATGAACGTAATAATTATGCCCATGGAGCCGTGTACATTGAAGAGGTTCTTTTAAGAAGTGACTTGCACTAAACTTAGCATCTGTTGATTCTACAATTACTTTAAATCCCAAAAGTAGATTTCCCCTATTGTTATTTTTTTGCTTTGACTATTTTTGTATAGTACAAGCTCTTTGCTATTTTTATATTTTATGTTTTAAAACAATAAATATGAAAGAGGTTTTCTTAAAAAATAAAATATATTTTCTTAGAAAAATGATTTCAATAAAAAATAATAATTATCTTAAAATGAAAAAGGAAATTTACTTTTTATAAGAAATTTGAGGATGCCCAGAAAATGGAATATAAGAAATTAGCTATAACTGGAGCTAATGGATATTTAGGACTCCACACGACTAAAGTAGCTATTCAGAGGGGATGGGATGTTGTAGGTATTGTGCGAAGAGATGAAGCAGCTAAAGAAGTGGAGAAGCTTGGAGCCAAGGCAATTATTATTAAAAATTTTGATCTTGACTCATTAAAGGAAGCCTTAAGAGGGTGTAAAGCTGTAATGCAATTTAGAGGTGTAGTGTGTGGTTCGAAAGAAATATTTGAAAAGGTTAATATTGAGGGAATGCGTGTTTTAATAGAAGCAGCATTAGAGGAAAATGTCTCTAGAATCGTGTTCCCTTCAGGTTTAGGGGTTGATAGATATGGGATTGAAGAATGGGCTAATAATGAATATTTTCGCTCTAAATTGGCTGCTGAACAGTTACTTAAAGAAAGTAAAATACGTCATGTAATTTTTAGACCATCATATATTTTGGGACCTAATGATGAATTAATCCCAGATCTAATAGATCAAATAGGAAAAGGAGTAGTTCAAGTAGCTGGAACTGGTAATGCTCCTATGCAACCGATATTTGTTAAGAATGCCGTTGAAGCATTTTTAGCTGCTGCGGATGGAATTGGAAAGCATAATCAAATTTATGATCTTGTTGGTCCAAAAGTTGTTAACATGATTGATCTAATTGAAATGATTGTTAAAATTATGGTTGATTTGGGTTTTAATGTTCCAAAACCACGAATTAATCATATAAGTTATGAAGAAGCTCCAGAAATATTTGGAATATGTAAAGAGATGGTTGATGTAATGAAGAGTGATGTTACCTCAAATGATAATATCACTGCCGAAGCGTTAGGTTATAAGTTATCAGATTTAGAAGATGCGGTAAAAGCTGCTGTTATATCAAAGTTGAATTTTTCTGAAGAAACTAAAACAAATTCAGCTATAATTTTATTATCTGGAGGAATAGATTCTACTACTGCGCTTTACTGGGCATATAATAAGGGATACGATTTAATAGCCCTATCATTTAATTACCATTTTCGACCGGAAAATGAAAAAAAGGCAGCTTTAAAATTAGCAGAGAGTCTCAATATTAAATTCATTGAAATCCCGATCCCTTATATAAAAGAAGCAATTGATTTACGGATTGAAGGATTTCCTATTCCTAGCGCTGTTTATGCTCCTGAAGGGTTTATTCCAGCACGAAATCTTGTTTTTTACGCAACAGCAGCTTATTTTGCTGAAATTTATGGGTGTAAATATATAATAGGCGGACATATAACAGCCGATCCTCTAAAGTTTCCTGATACTACTCAAAATTTTTTCAAATCCTTAGAGAAATTGATCAACGATGGTAAGCATAATAAAGATAAAACTATTGTAAAATTGTTGTTTCCATTGGAAAATATGACAAAAAGTCAGGTAATTCAACTAGCTAAAGAGTTAAATGTCCCTTTAGAAGTTACATGGAGTTGTTATAGTGATGGAAGTAAACCATGTAATGAATGCAGTTCTTGTCGTACAAGAAAAAAGGCATTTCTAGACTTGAATTATGCTGATCCAGAATTCTCGTTATCATAAATATGTACTAAACCATTATTATTGAAAATATTTTTAAATCATACCTCTCTGACTTATTTTTTATGTAGTAAATTTATAAAGAGCTAAAATTATATCATATATATAAATACTTTCACTAATGTAGAACACTAGATACAAATGATTGAGAGTAACAATTTAAATTCTGAAGAAACTTATCAAGAAATCCAAGTAGTATGTCCTACTTGCAAAAGTAAAAAAGCATTACGAGTACCTACGAAAATTATTAATCACGCTAAACAATTAACTACCGTTTCTATCCCTTCGGGGGCTGTATGCGAACATAGTTTTCAATCTTTTGTAGATAAGAACTTTATTGTTCGTGGATACCAAAAAGTTGATTTTGAATTCTCTCATATGGAGTTTTATGAGAGTATAAGTACTGAAGTGGGTGAAGAAGAAGATCAAGCAATTAGTCTTAGTTCACAGCCATTATTTCAAGAGATTATCAACTTATTAAGAAGTTATGTTGATGATAAAGAAATTTTGGGTAGTGGAATGTTTACTATTGATGGAAATGTTTTATATTCATCGTTGCCGAGTAATACACTTTTTTCAATAATAAAAGAATTTGAAGTTCGAAGCGAAAAAAAATTAAGTAATTTAAAGAAAATGTATCTTGAATTAGAGAATAACCAAAAAATATGTTCAAATTATATTGAAATCCAAGGGATAAGATTTGCCTTGGTTTTATTTTTCTCCAAATTAGTAAAATTGGGCATGGGTAATTTATATCTCAATGATTTGGTCAAAAAGATAAAGAATTTAGAAAGTTAGAATATTAAACTATTTTTTTGTTTATATCTATTTATAAATAGTTATAAATATGGCAGTAATTATGTGCTTTATAAGAGATTCAATATTAATATTAAATATCAGAAAATGGATCTACAGAAAATTAAAAGCAAATTAATTAGAGATTTAAAAGAACAAATCCCCGAACTCCACGGAAATAATTTCAAAATAACAGAACTCCCGAGCAAAAAAAATTCTGTTATTAATCTTATTTTCGATAAAAAACCTCATAAATTACCAAATGATTTTATTATAAAGATTTTTAAGACAAAAAATATCGCAAATGAGATAAATATATTAACCAGATTGAGAAATCAGCAATTTAACGTTCCTAGAATTTTATTTTTCCGAAAACCTTACTTGATCCTTGAAAAAGTCAATGGAATGAATTTATGTGATTTTATTAATGAAAAGTTAAAACCAGCAAAAGAATTGGATGGTTTAGACTCTAAGACAAGAACTCAGATTATTCACAGTATAGAAAGACTTGCTGAATATCTTGCTCAAGTACATGAAAAGAATTTCGTAAGAAAAAGATATAAAGCAAAAAAGAAATATGTATTGTGTAAAGGGGATACTAGATTGAGGGATTTCATTTACGATGCTGCGAATGATATTTTATATGCTGTTGATTTTGAAGATTCTTATGAAGGTAATCATATGGACGATTTAGCATGGATTTGTACATCTCTTCTCGATACAGATCCAGGACTTTTTGAAATGGAGGAACCAAAACATAAGATAGACTTAATTAACATTTTTCTAAGGAAATATTACCAAATGAATCCAACTTTTCCTTTTAATTTCAATTACTTAGCAGAAAAAATAATAGAGAATTTAAATATAGTTATCGAACGTAGAAATCTCCCATATGGCACTGTAAGTAAAGAAAAATTTATTAAAGACATATCAAAAGAAGTTTAATTCTTATTTTTCCATAACTAAAAATCAAAATTTAATAAGATTCCCACTATTATTTTATAAAGTTTAAAAAAACTATTTTTAAAAGAGAATTTAGTATGACTCTAACTGAAACAAAATCATCTTTAAAAAAAATATTTTCTATTATTGAAGAGTTAAATGGGTTAAACTCAAATTCAGTTCCTAAATTGCAAGCTCAACCGACTAATCTACTTGAACAAATTGGAAAACTTGAACAAGCTAAAACTAAGGATCTTAAGACAATTGATACTAATGATGATGAGATTAATTCTTTAAAGAATAAAATATCTCAAAATCAACGAGATATAGCTTCATTAGAAGAAGGGAATTCAGATCTGACAAATAAGCGTCAAGCTTTACTCGAAAAAATACAAGATACTCAAAAAGAATTAAATGATACTCAAGCAAAAATTACAGCAAGAAGAGAGGAATTAGCAACTCGAAGTAATCGATTAGGAGAATTAGAAAAAAGAATAGTAGAGCTTAAAGATATCCAAGAAAAATTCGATAATAAAATGAAAGAACTTGAAGAGGAACTCCAAGTACAGTATCTTAAAAAAGAGAAGTTTAGTAATTCATATGCGATGCGTACTGCAGCTATGAAATCTTTAATCAAAGCTGGTTATATACAATCAGCCCAGTTAAAACTTATACAAGCATTACAACCGAATACAACTCTTGAGCTAAAGGCTATTGTCCAGGCAATGGGTCTAAGAGAAGATGTAGCAAAAAATATATTAAAGACAATGGTTCAAAAAAATGGACCAATAGAATATAATGAGGCAACAGGAACAGTAACCTTAAAAGGGGAGGTTGATTTCTAATGGGATCACAAGAAATTTTAGCTCTAATTGAACAATTTGAGACTGCTTATGATACTTATTGGCAAGTATTGCAAAAACATAATGAAGAAGTACTTTCTCAGCTAAAAGAAGCATGGCGTTTTATGCAAGTTGAACAAAAAGAAGAAGATAGCATTAAAGAAAAACTGACTAGTCAAAATTCAGAATTAACAGAATTAAGGACAAAATCAGAAGAATTAGATAAAACAATTGAAGGATTAAAAACTAAAAAAGACGAATTAACTTCTAAAATTTCTGAATTGACCAATAATTTAGAAACTAGTGTTAATGATTTAAAGAAACCAGCCTTCGAACTTACACAGCTTGAGGAAAAACTCGCATCTATAAATGAAAAGATTGCTACTAAGGAAGAAGAAAAAACAGAATTTGATCAAAAAGCAGTTGAAAATGAGAATCGGGAAGCAGAGTTAAGAAAAGCTTACCAGAATAAGATGGATGATCTAGAAGCTCGGATTAATCAAATGAGACAAAAGAATTTCTTTACATCCTTTTTAATCGAAAATTCTGATGAGGAGATCCATGAAGTAGACATCATTGCTACTATTATGGACAAAGGCGAAGCAAAATTGGATGATTTAAAGAAACTCCTTGACGTACCACCAATAATGGCTGTTCGCACTATAAAGCAGTTAGCTGTTAAGGGAATTTTAAAACTTGATGAGTCTAGTGGAAAAGTAACTTTACCTTAAATTTTGTATTTTTCTTAATTTTATTTTTTAATCTTTATTTTTAAGCAATTTGTGAATCTGTTTTAACAAAGATGTTCAATATCTTGGTATTTATTTTTTAAACTAGCATATTGAATTTTTAATATGATAATTGAGGTGAGAAATTCATGAACGGTAAAGAATTGAACGAAAAAAATCTTCAAGTCTTTGCGTTAAATGTTTGTTATGAATGCAGGGCTCCCCGTTTTGGTCATACATGTGATAAAGAAGTAGCTGGAGTTAATCATCTGGTGTCTCTTTTTGACAGTTTTGATTTAGCGGTATTTGAAGGAATTGTTGAAACCTTGAAACTTTTTATTAAAAAAATACAGGAAGAATAATATAAAAGCATGAATAAGTCAAGAATTCTCTTAAATCAAGTAAATTAAATTTATACTTTTATATTTTTTTTTGAAATTAATTAAAAAATTAGTTTTCATTAAATAAATATTAATATCAACCCAACGCTGATTGAAATTAAAAAGGATAGAATAGCTAAATAACTTAAATTCTTATGCCAGAGTGATTTCTTGGATTTAAGAAAATATTCTCCAACTCCAGAAGAATAGCTTAAAATTAAAAAAATTATAGCAATAAGTGCTAATATTCCATGGGGTGTATAAAAAATCTTTCCTTGAAAAGTAAAAGTCTTATCTAGCCATGAAATAAAAGTCAATATTGAAGCAAATATAAATAGCATGCCTGTAAAGATGTGAAATTTCATATTAACAAATTTGGGTAATTTATGGAAAATTTTCCCTCTCTTAGTGTATCTCAATCCGGATATTGCAGACAATCCACCTATAAGAAATGATAGTGCTAAGATATAAGAATGATATCTCCAATCTATAGCAATAGAAAGTAATCCATCATCACTGTATCCACGAGATTCAAAAAAACCTTTATAATCGTAATTAACTATTTCAATACGTTCAACAAATTTAACCCATTTGTATCCTACGTGATAAGGAGCCACAACTCGTAATGGGAATCCATGATCGGGAGGTAAAGGCACTCCATTTATCTCGTAGGCAAGGAACACATCATATTCTATAATTTCTTCTATTGTAAGAGAAGATGTATAACTATCAACCGCAAAAAATACTACTTCTATAGCACCAGGTCCGGGTTCTATTAGATTCAATAAGTATTCTAAAGGTACTCCACGCCATATTCCAGTACCTAGAGGAATTGATGTGCATTGATGTGTAACTTTCATTGAAATAGTAGGTAAGTCTGTAAAATTATCGTAAGAAAAAATTAATGGATTTTGCACATTACCAGTAATATTTAAAGTCCAATTATCAATATCGATATCTGGAATTTGAAACGTGTTAGGTACTTTAAATTCATCAAGCGGAGTAACTGAGTTCAGTGAATATGAATGATAAGTTAATAGAATTAAGGGTGTACTAAGAATTCCAATAATTAAGATTAAAAACAAATAGGATTTTATTATGGTAAAAATACTTCTTCTACGTCTCATACTTAAATTATTGTTTTGAAACACAATTCTATATAATTTATTGAACCAATATATTTAGTTGTAATGCTTATGTTTTGAAAGGGTAAATTTATTTAAAGTTAAAATAAGTTTCATAAAAAAATAGTGAATTTACTAAAAAGTATAATGATATATATACCAGATTTGGCCTCTTTGTAATTTCAGGCGTTATTACCCATTGGACATAACGTTTAAATTTGATGAAAATTTTGAATAAATATCGAATTAAACTATAAATATTGAATAAGATACTTTGTCAACAAGAAGACCACTAAAAGAAGCAATAAGTGAGCATAAAAAAGCTATCATTTTAGCTCTTATAATTATAGCGGGAGGTTCTATTGGAACATATTTTGTAATCGATTACATAAACGCTCAAAATCCAAAAAAGATTACGTTAGCAACTACCACATCTACATATGACTCAGGATTATTAGATTTTTTACTTCCCAAATTTACTGAACTAACTGGGATTAAAATTAAAGTGTTGTCAGTAGGTACAGGAACCGCAATACAATATGGAAAAGATGGGAATGCTGATGTGATTCTAGTTCATTCGAGATCTAGAGAAGATGATTTTGTCAATGCTAGTCTTGGTGTTGATGGCATTCCATACGGAATTCATCGCGCATGCGTTATGTATAATGACTTTATTATAGTTGGGCATAAATCCAACCCTGCTAATTTACAATTAGGTGATAATATAACAACAGTTATGACAAAGTTAAGAGATGCAATTGATACAGGGAATATGACATTTTATTCAAGAGGTGATAATTCTGGAACTCATTCGAAAGAAAAAGAATTATGGAAAATGATTGGAGTTGTAGCGGCAACAAGATGGGAGAATCAACCTGATAAGTATACGGAAACAGGACAAGGTATGGCAGAAACATTACTAATGACTTATGAAGATGCTGTTGCTGCCCATGAAGGGTATACGTTAGTTGATAGAGGTACATGGCTTTCATTTAATGATACTTATACTTCCCTAAAGATATTAGCAGAATCCATAATCGGTGAAAGTTTATTGCTTAACCCATATGGTATCATTCCTGTTAATCCTGTTCTACATTCACACGTAAAGTACATCTCTGTATGTCAATTCGTTGGTTTTCTTACATCGCCTTATGGGCAATCACTTATTAATTCATATAAAAAGAATAATGAAGTTTTATTCCATGCTGATTTTGGAACATGTGATTTCGACACTGGTTGTACTACAACCGAAGATGAAGTAACTATTTGGACACCTTTCCATGCGGAATTTGCAAGTCTGTTAATTTAAGAAATTTTATAATATATTTTTTTTTCTTAACATTATAATAAGGAAAAACTCATGTCAAACGAAATTATAGAAGGAATATTAGAAGCAATACGTTTGATATTTACCTTTGATCCTGAAGTATGGGGCATTATCGAAGTATCTTTCCGAGTCTCCTTAACGTCAACCTTTTTAGCAGCTTTAGTTGCTCTACCAATCGGATCGTTCATTGGCTTACGAAAATTTAAAGGAAAAAGGGAGCTGACGAACATTATTAACACTTTTATGGGATTTCCTCCAGTTGTTATGGGTTTAATAGTCTATTTATTACTTTCTCGAAATGGTCCATTTGGAGCTTTCGGCTTACTTTATTCTACGACGGCTATGATAATTGCTCAATTTCTTCTAGCTGTTCCCATTATTATGGGAACTGCAAAAGCTGCAATTGAAAGTGTTGATCTCGAATTGAAGGAAACAGTACTTTCTTTAGGGGCTAATGAACGTCAATTATGGTGGGAATTAATAAAACATTCAAAAAAATCAATAATTGCTGGATTTCTCGTAGCTTTTGGTCAAGCAATCTCAGAAGTAGGTGCTGTCATGATAGTTGGAGGTAATATACGTTGGGAAACTCGCACTTTCACAACTAGTATTGTATTAGAAACTCGAATGGGAGAATTTGGAATGGCTATTGCATTGGGCGTAATTCTTATCTTAATTGCATTTATAGTGAATTATGGAATGACACGATTACAAACTAGAGCTGATTAAATTGAAATTACTTGAAGTAAAAAATCTTGAAAAAGAATTTTACAAGACAGACAAATCAAAAATAAGAATTTTGTCTAATATCAACTTTTCAGTTGATAAGGGTGAATTTTTTGTAATAATTGGTCCAAATGGGAGTGGTAAAACCATTTTATTAAGAATATTAGGATTATTAGAACCTCCAACTCAAGGAAAAATATTTTATAAAAATAAAGATTTAAGCAAAATTTCAAAGAAAGAAAAAGTCATTTATCGAAGAAAATTTTCATTTGTAAGACAAAAGCCAGTTGTAAGGAATACAACGGTTTTTAATAATATTGCTTATGGTCTAAAGGTGCGTGGAAAGAAAAAAGATACATATAGGGAGGCTGTAAATAAACTGATTGATTTTATTGGATTAAAAGGGATGGAAGATAAAAATGCAAGATCATTATCAGGTGGAGAAATGCAACGTGTAGCTATTGCAATGAACTTTATTGTTGATCCAGAGATCTATTTGTTAGATGAAGTTTCTGCTAATTTAGATTCAATGAATCTTAAGTTATTAGAAGATTTTATCATGAATATAAAGCAAAATAAGGAGAAAACTATTATTATGAGTACTCATGACCCTCTCGAAGCAATAAAGTATGCAGATCGCATTGCAGTCCTCAATAATGGACAAATAACACAAATAGGATCTCCTAATGAAATATTTACAGCTCCGAAGGATGAATTTGCAGCTCTTTTCGTGGGTTATGAAAACATATTCAATGGAACTGCAAAACTTGATGATTCCACAGGTCTATTACAAGTTAAAGTTAACGATTTGATTATAACAGCTTCAAGTCAACAAGAAGGTGAAGTGAAGGTATGCATTAGACCTGAAAGTATTGGGATTGTGAAAGAACCTACGAAGGATACCAGTTATAGAAATACGTTTAAAGGCATCATTGAAAATATCCGTGATCTGGGTAATATTTGTCATTTGATTGTTAGATGCAAATCAGAGAAGTTTTTGATAACAATAACAGAATTATCGAGGAAAAACTTAGGATTAAAAATTAATTCTGAAGTATTTATTAATTTTAAAGCAACAGATGTAAAAATATTATAAATAAGTTTTTAAGAAATTTAGATTTTAGATAAATAGGTATCGTTATGTACAGAAAAGTATAACGTAAAATATTAAGATTTTAGCCGAAATGATAGATATATCTGATAAAGAAACAATTCTTAGGATTGCCACTGCATCGGGAAAAATTGAGCTTAAAGAAGAAACAATAGAGCGAATTAAGTCAAAGAAAGTTGAAAAAGGGGATGCTTTAACTGTGGCAAAGATATCTGCCATTAGTGCTGTAAAAAAAGTACCTGATTTGGTTCCTTTTTGCCATCCAATTCCAATAAGTAATGTTATTATAGATTTTGAGATTAAAGATAAAACTATAAAGGTCACCTGTACTGTAAAAAGCTTTGCTAAAACTGGTGTTGAAATGGAGGCTTTAACTGGGGTAAGTGTTGCTCTTCTGAATCTATGGGACGTGGTTAAAATGTATGAGAAAGACGAGAAAGGCCAATATCCATCAACTCAAATTTATGATGTAAAGGTTGAGGAAAAAATCAAAAAATAAGGAGATTGATACTTGAAAGATAAATGCGATAGGGAAATTAAACACATAAGATTTTCTATTACCTCTAAGTGTAATTATAACTGCATTTATTGCGACCAAGAAGGATTTATCCCTAAAACATCAGAATTAACAGTTAAGGAGATCACCAAATTATGTAAAATATTAGCTGAAATACTAAAAGTTACAAGAATTAAATTTACGGGAGGGGAACCTTTATGTCGAGAAGAAATCGTACATATAATAAGAAATGTTTCCGATCTACATTTATATAAAGATATTTCATTAACCACCAATGGACTCCTTTTATATGAAAAAGCAGAGGAATTGTATGAAGCAGGTTTAAATAGGATAAATGTTTCATTAGGATCACTTAATAAAGAAGTATATAAGATAATTTATGGTTCAGATTCTTTAGATAAAGTATTAAAAGGTTTACAAAAAGCAAAGGAAGTAGGATTCAATCCAATAAAATTAAATTTTGTTTTAATGAAAGGACTCAACAATAATGAATTAGAATCGATGTTGGAGTTCTGTGGAAAGAATAAATTTACTCTTCAATTGATTGAATTACATGAAGTTTCAGATGCCATTGTTGGGAATGGTGAATTTTATAAAAAGCATCATTTGGATATTAAACCAATAATTCAAGAACTTGAATCAAAAGCAGAGAAAATATTAATTAGAGGTTCTATGCAGAATCGAAAAATATTCATATTGCCAAATTCTGCAACAATTGAAACAATTACTCCGAGCCATGAATTTTGTATGGGATGTACTAAATTACGTGTAGGATGTGATGGAAATCTTTTTGGATGTTTATACCGTTCTGATCTCGGAAGAAATATTAAAGAAGCTCTCCGGAATCATTATTCACTAGCTAAATATGAACAAATCGTAAAACAAGTTGTAGATTCACGAGAGCCTTATTATTAATAAATAATAATAGTTTGTTTAATAGATGAATGTTGAAGTTCTATATTTTGCGGAATTTAAGGATATAACTGGTAAAGAGAAGGAGAAATTCGATTTATCAAGTAATAATTTACAAGGAGTACTAAATTTATTATTTGAGAAATATAATTTAAGAAAGTTAGTTTGGGATGAAAAAGAACAAAAATTACATAATTTAATTTCAGTTATTGTAAATAATCAAGCAATTCATGAGAAAAATCCCTCTCTTGTCAGATTAAAAGATGGAGACACAATTGCGTTCTTATTACCGGTATCAGGAGGGTAAAATGTAATGAAAACTTATGAAGAAATTCAGTCAGGTATATATAATAAAAGAGAAATTGAATTAGAAAATATAATTAATTCAATTAAAACAAATCCTAAAATAAAGAAGGCTGGTTCTATCCATACTTTCACAGGAATCGTAAGAGATACATCGATCAATGGTAAACCTGTAGTAAGTATGAAAATTGATGCTTATGATGAATTAGCAAATAAAAGTATAAATGATATTTGTGAAAAATTGAAAAAAGAAGAAGGAATTATTGATGTTAAAATTGTTCATTTAAAAGGTGAATTTGATCTTTCTGAAGATTTGGTTTATGTTGTTGTAGCATCAGCACATAGGAAAGAAGGTTTTCAAGTAATTAGTAAAGCTGTTGAAATGTATAAAAAAGAAATAGCGGTATGGAAAAGGGAAGATTTTAAGGATGGAACTTCCGAGTGGATTCATTAAAAATGGACTATAAAAGATTAAAAAATGATTTTTGAATATTTTAAACTAATAAAAAATTGATTCTTAGATGAAATTTCTCAAAACTATTAGTGTGGAAGAATTTAGAAACATACTTAATACAATTCATAAAGTGGAAACAGAAGAAGAACTTGTTTCTTTAGAGGATTCATTCAACAGAACTACTTCAAGAGAAATTACTAGCAATATTAATGTACCACACTTTAGGAAATCTCGAATGGATGGTTATGCAGTGATTGCAGAGGATACTTTTAATGCTGAGGAAGATAACCTAATTGAACTTGAATTAATCGAGATAATTCAGGCTGGAGATATCCCTCAAAAAGGATTAAATAAAGGTCAATGTTCATACGTAGCAACGGGTGCAGCTATCCCTGAAAACTCAAATGGTATTGTTATGATCGAGTTTACTGATAAACAAGATAGTAAGATTTTAATATCTAAAGCAATAACACCTGGAACTCACGTTATTGAAATTGGTCATGATATCAAAAAAGGAAATGTTATTGTAAAAAAAAACACGTTAATTGATTTAGCAACTATAGGTATTTTAGCTTCATGTGGAATTAAAGAAGTACATGTATATAAGAAACCTATAGTAGGGCTCCTTAGTACCGGAAATGAATTAGTAAACCAGGATATAAAAGAATTAGAAATTGGTAAGATTTATGATGTTAATTCCATAGTTTTAAAAAAAGCCATAGAAAATACAGGAGTTCATGTGAACTTTTTAGGTGTTTTAAAAGATGATTTTGAGGATTTGAAGAATGCTATGGATGAAGCTTTAAAATATAGCGATATTGTTATACTATCAGGTGGTACATCTAAAGGGGAGGGTGACTTGGGACCAAAAGTTTTAGAGCATTATGATGACATTGAAATTCTGATACATGGCGTTAAAATCAAACCAGGAAAACCAATCATTTTTGCAAAAGTAAAGAATAGAATCTTATTTATTCTGCCGGGATATCCAACATCTGCTTTAAGTTGTTTTTATGTTTTTATAGATAATTTCTTAAGAAAAATGTCAGGGTATCCTTTAAGAGAAATATTTTCAAAAGAATTGGAAGTTGGAGAGAGAATTTATAGTACTATTGGTAGACATGAGTTTAAAGCAGTCAAAATTCAAAATGTAGAAGGTAAAAAGAAAATTTTTCCTATTAAAACAGGATCAGAAGCGATAAGTACAATGTTCTATGCTGATGGTTATATAGAAATTGAAGAGTTAGAATCAATTATAGAAAAGGGAGATAAACAAAGGGTATATTTCTTCTAAAAATGATTTAATAAGAAAAAAAATGATTAATATGATCAAAAAAAAAAAAGTTCCCGAACAACATAAAGAGAAAGCTCCGGAAAAAGTAAATTTAGCTCTAATTATAGTAAGCACAACTCGATTTAATGAAATGAAAACAGGAAAAAAGGTTTCAGATAAAACAATTCCAAAGGTCAAGCGCTCATTGGAGGGTAACCAAACAATAACTTTATCATTTACCACAATTATACCAGATTCAGAACAACATATTAACAAAATTTTAGTAGAACTAATGAAAGATAATTCAATAGATTCGATAATATTTAGTGGTGGTACTGGATTATCACCAAAAGATGTTACATATGAAACTATAGAGCCCAGATTAGAAAAAAAATTTAATGGGTTTGGAGAACTCTTTCGATATTTATCTTACAATGAGATTGGTACCTCTGCTATGTTATCAAGAGCAACCGCAGGCATTTTAAAAAGAAAAAAAAAGAATAAAGTTGTTTTTTTACTTCCAGGTTCTCCAAATGCGGTGAAATTAGCATTAGAACGCATAATAATACCTGAATTAGGACATATTCTATACTTAATCAATAAAGACGAATGATAATTATGGAGAAACTTCGAAAAATAGGTTTTTCAAAATTAACTCCCTTAGAAGATGCGTTAGAAAAATTAATTTCATATATCCAAATAAATAATACAGAAGAAATTGAAATAAGTAAAGCATTAAATCGCGTATTAGCAAATGATGTAGTTTCTGAAGTAGATAATCCCCCTTTTGATCGATCAGCCATGGATGGCTATGCTATTAAAGCAGAAGATTCCTTTAAAGCCTCTCCAAAAAATTCAAAAGAGATTAAACTTGTAGGCACTATAGAAATTGGTGAATATACTACTCTTAAACTTAATAAAGGTGAAGGAATTAAAATCTCCACTGGAGCATTGATACCAGAAGGTGCTGATGCAGTGATTAAAATCGAAGATACGGAGATTGAGAAAGAAAAAATAAAACTTTACACATCTGTTGTTCCAGGAAAAAACATATCAAAAAAAGGAGAAGATATTAAAAAAGGAAACTTAGTTTTAACTAAAGGGATAGAATTAAAAGCAGAACACATTGCTCTTTTAACTTCTTTAGGATTCGATAAAATACAAATACGTATTAAACCAACACTAAGTATTTTTTCTTCAGGAGACGAATTAATTGAACCTGGTAATGTGTTAAAACCAGCGAAAATCTATAACTCAAATACTTCAATGATATCTGCCTTAGTTAATTTATATGGAGGGATGGTTATTAGAGGTGAGACTGTTGAAGATGATAAAGAAACTATTAAAACTAAAATAATTGACGCAATTAAAGATTCTCAGATTATAATTTTTACAGGAGGTACTTCTGTTGGTACTAAAGATTATCTTCCTGAGATTGTAAATGAATTGGGTAGCATATTAACACATGGTATCGCCATGAGACCTGGATCTCCAGTTTTAATAGGATTATTAAATGACACCTTAATTTTTTGTCTTCCTGGAACTCCAGTAGCAGCATATATTTCATTTTTACGAATAGTTGGACCTGCTCTTAGGAAACTGTTAGGTGCTGTAGTTTTAGATCCTAGAAGTGAAGTATTGGCAATAATTACTAAAGATGTTCCAGTTTCTGGTCTTGGTATCCTGCATTATTTACGAGTGAAAATTGAAAAGGAAGGATTTAATTTCGTTGCTATACCAGTAAAATTGAAAGGTTCTAGTATAATTAGTTCATTAATTTCATCTGATGGAATAATTGAGATTCCTCCAAATCAGGAGGGATTAAAAAAAGGAGATAGGGTCATAGTAAAACTTTTTCCAAAATAGCTAATAAAAGACTTTTAACTTACACTATTAATTTAATATAATCTCATAAATTAATAGCTAAAAAATTGAATTTCTTTATTTTTAGAACTTAACTTTTTTTAAACTTATTAGGTATAACTAAAAACTTTATATTTTTTAAAAAAATTTTTTACATAGAAAAATTATTTGAGGTAATATTTAATGGTTACATATATAGATTTAATATCTCCAACATTCTTAGCATTGAGAGAAGGTTTAGAAGCAGTTTTAGTAGTTGTAATTTTACTTTTGTATTTAAAAAAGACAAAACAAAGCTCATATAATAAATATGTATATATTGGAGCAATCATGGCTATTTTATCAAGTATAGCCTTTGCTATAATTTTTTCAATGTTATTTGGAGGATTTACAGGGATATTAGAAGAAGTATTTGAAGGTGCTACATTTATTATATCTGGTCTTTTTATTATAACCTTGATATTATGGGTTAGTAAAGAAGGTCCAAAGATGCGCAAAACTTTAGAAGAAAAATTAGAACATTCAATTGAGAAACAGAAAGTATTTTCAATTAGTATTTTAACATTTGTAATAATTATTAGAGAAGGAATCGAATTAATGCTTTTATTAACTGGAACAAGTTCCATAGGATCAATCAGCCAAATTACCATTATTTTAGGTTCCTTTATAGGTTTAGGAATTTCTGTTTTCATTGGACTTCTAACATTTTATGGATTTCGAACAATTAACTTATCAAAATTCTTCAAGACTACTAATATCATTTTAATACTGTTCGCTGCAGGGTTAATTACATATGGTATCCATGAATTTATTGAAGCTGGCATTCTGAATCCAATCATTGAAGATGTATGGAATATCAAAAGCATTTTACCAGAAACATTTCCGGATGGGAATCCCACAACTCCTGCTTGGCTTGAAATAATTGGATCCTTGTTAAGAGCATTATTTGGCTATAATGCGAATCCCTCTTTGTTGGAAATAATAGTCTACCCCATTGTACTGATTTCCATTGGTTTAATTTCATTAAGATTGTGGAAACAAACTAATAATACCCTGGTTATGGAATTAAAAAAAACTGAGCAATCTAAGATTTCATTAGATTAACTTCTTTTTTATTTTAGAAATAGAATTAATTATTAGAATTTTTTTCTTTTAATTGTTTTTCTAATACTTCTTTCTCTTCTTTAAGTTTTTGAATCTTCTTATCTTTGCTTTTCATCTTTAAAGCTGTTATTGTAATACCCTGTAGATTTAGCAATTTTTTAATAAAAATAAATGTAGCTAAGGAGATTCCTATCAAATAAAATATATTAACCGTCCAATAATAGGGATCTATTGTTTCATAAATTCCTAAATGTAGAAATGGTAAAAAGGGTGAAATTATTGCGACTAATCCAATCCAAACCATTCCTATTAATAATAATCCTTTTTCCCAAAGGCGAGTTTGAATTCTAAAAAAAATATATAAATGCAACCAATACATAACACATATAAAAGCTATTGGAGTAAAGATCAACGTTCCTACTGCTAATATAAGTAAAAGATTTACCGCGAACTTATTACGCCATAAATCTAATATATCTTTTACAGTCATTTGATCTTGTACTTGTGCCCTTGCAAATTCTTTTCTTAAAGAGAAGTATTTCTTTTTAATTTCTCTTGCTACTTTTTTAGCTTTTTTTTTCCAGAAAGAAAGCTTTCCTAATTCAACTGCTTTTTGAAATTGTTCGCTTGCTAAAGGTATAATATAGAGAGTTAGAAGTAAGGAAACAATTCCATAGATATAAAGTATTTTATCTAACCAAAACCAAATACCAGATTGAGTTAATGAAGTTTCTTGTAAGTAACTAGTAAATATTTTATATATAGCATATCCAATTAAAATTGCAGGAATTATAATTTCTATAATAATCAGAAATTTAGTTCCCTTTTTACTTAGTTTATCGCTAAGCTTATCCATCAGAAGTAAAAATCCATTAGCAATACCTAAAACTAAACCAAAACCGGAAAGAAACATAATAACCCAGAAGAAGATAAGAAATGTGATATTCAAAGTTAAGATTCCAAAAATTAAAACCCAAAGCATTATCGCAGCTGTTAATGCTAATCCAACAACATAAATAACCTTATATGTTTTTTCTTCCATAAATTATCAAAAAGAAGGAGGTTATTTAATTTCTTACTTTATTTTATTTTTTTAAAAGCTATTACGGATTTTATTATCTATAATAATTATCTTTTACAATCTAAAATTATTTTAAAAATGTTTAACTCTTAAAATTATGGTTGATACAACCAAAATAGTAAAAGAAATACAAGAAAAATTTAAAATAATTGGTAGATCCGAAGAGTTAAAACAAATTATTTTAGCGCATTCAGTAGGAAAAAATATATTAATTGAAGGAGAAGTGGGCGTTGGAAAAACTACTTTAGCGAAAGTAGTGGCTGAATATTTCGATTCTAAATTTTTTCGTGTTGATTGTAGCGAAGAATTACTACCCCATAATCTTGTTGGGTACTTTGATCCCCCTTTAGTAATCGCAAAAGGATATATTGAAGATTCTTACAGATATGGTCCATTAGCTTTGGCAATGTTGAGAGGCGGTTGTTTATTCATAAATGAGATAAATAGGATGCCCGAAAATACACAGAATTCTTTATTAACCGCATTAGATGAAGGTATACTCGAAATTTCTAAATTAAAAACTATTAAGACACATAAAGATTTTTTTGTGATAGCAACGCTTAATCCTAGAGCTCATATAGGAGTTACAGTACTTGGTGAAGCCCTAAAAGACCGTTTTGTGTGGATAAATCTTGATTATCAAATTCCTGAAGAAGAAGTATTAATTATTAAGCAAGAAGCGAAATTAGAAAATGGGAATGCCAATAAAATAGCTTTAATTTCCCAAAAGATTATTCAGACAACAAGAGAAACAACTGCTATTCGGCGAGGGAGCAGTATTAGAGGGGCTATAGATTTAGCAACTTTAATCTGTCAATATGATAATGATAATAGTGCTAAAAATTGGGTTGAAGCCGCTGTAATGGCATTACACAATAAAATTGAATTGGAAGACGGACTAACCCAATCCAAGAAAGAAATTATAACTAATATTGTTTTAGCTGTACTTAATAAATCGGATTTTCAATAATCGATGATTTCTCTGAGGAAGAGTCTGAAGAGATTGAGAAAAGGCTGCATGTAAGACTTACTGAAAGTAAACCAGATAGAGAAATACTTGAATATGAAATAATCCGTAAAAAGAAGAAAAAACCTGATTATTACAAACATTTAGCAAATACCCTAGATTACAAGCAAATTAAAGAACTGGCATACCTAGCGATCCAGTACAAAAATATTGAAGCTTTAATGGGATTATTAAAAGCAAATGTGTATGCTGCTACTGATGCGTTAAATTGTGATGAAGGTGTTAAATTTTTCTCTGAAAAGGCTAAAGAAGCAGGAGATATAATGCCTGAAATTTACTTTTTTATAAGGCGCCCTATTTCTGAAAAGTATAAAACAATTTTTAGGCGATTAGCTCGTCAAAGTATTTTAAAATTATCTTTAAAAATAACAAGTAGAGGAATTAGAGGCCAATTCAAAAAAACTGTTCCTCTTTATCAAATTGGGATGCCTGAATTTAGTATTGATGAAACAATCCAACATAATCCATTGAAAATTTATAGTAAAAATATAAATTACCAAGATATTTATGGAATTGAAAGAAAGCGACAAAAAAGAAAAGTAGTATTAATTTTAGATACAAGTGGAAGTATGTATGGCCGTTTATTATTAAATGCAGCTCTTACAACCTCCGTTTTAGCTTATAATATGGAAAAGGAAGATTTTGCAATTGTACTATTTAATTCTACTGCAATGGTTATGAAAAAAATTAATCAAAAAAAGTTAATTACCTCGATTATTGATGATATTTTAGATTCTGAAGCAGTAGGATTTACAAATATCTGTATTGGGTTAGAAAAAGGATTGAAAGAATTAAATAAAATAAAAGAAAATAGAAAAAGTCGTTTTGGTATATTAATTTCGGATGGGAATTATAATCGTGGCGATGATCCCATTGAATTAGCAAAAAAGTATCCAAAATTGCATGTAATCGGAATGCCTGCGGAAAATGATGCTGATCAAGGCATTCGAACATGTAAAGAAATTGCTAAAGCTGGAAGAGGAAAATTTTATGCTGTAAATGATTATAAGGAAATTCCGAGAGCATTAATAGAATTATTATCTCAAACGTAAATAAAATCTATTAATCTAATTTTGAATTAAAGTTATATGAGATAATTTTTAATTGAACTTCTTTTCGAATTATATATTTTATAAAGATTGAATTTATTATAAAAATAAGACAAAAATTATAATAAATCAGCAAGAAATCTTGATTTATTAAGGTTGATGATTTATATTTAAAGAAGAAGACTATCACTATATCCTAAAAATATGCCTTATTGGTGCAGGAGGAGCAGGAAAAACATGTATTTATCATAGATATTGTCTTAATACATTTAACTTAGTATCTAAGTTAACTGTTGGAATAGATTTCTATACTCATGATATTCCAATTATAATAGATGGAGATAAATCTTCCATTAGACTGATTATCTGGGATTTCGGAGGTCAGAAACGTTTCAAATCGCTTTTTCGCTATTATATTAATGGAGCAAATGGAATCTTTTTGGTATTTGATTTATTACAGATGCAGAGTCTTGTTAATTAAGATTGGTGGTATGATAGGTTAATTGAATATGCAATTACAGATCGCCCCAAAATTCTGATTGGTACCAAACTTGATTTAATTAATGAAGAAAATAAACAATTTGGAATTGATGAGCTAACTATTGAGGAAATTCTTGACAATCATGGCGAAAGGGATTTTATTAAAACCTCTTCAGCTGAGAATATCAACATCAAAGACATTTTTAAAGAGATGGTCAAAAAGATACTAGATTATAATAACCTAAAGTATGACAGAATACTTTGAGAATGTCTATTTTAATATATAAGTTTATTTTAAGAATATAGAAAAAACTACTTTTTATTAATTAAATCACAATTTTATGATATTTTTATATCAATCAAATAATGTTAAAAAGACTAAAATTATTATGATATTAAGACTAGCATTAACCAACGAAAAAAGATATAAAAATTTCATAGAATTAAATCAAATAACTAAATTTACAAAGGTGGATGTTTATTTTAAAAGAAGAAAATCAACGCTATATCTTTAAAATATGCCTTATAGGGGCGGGAGGTGTAGGTAAAACTTGTGTTTGTCGACGATATTGTTTCAATACATTTAACGCAGACACTAAATTAACCGTTGGAATAGATTTTTATACCCAAGATATCCCAATAGTTATAAATGGAAAAAATTCCTCAATTAAACTCTCTATCTGGGATTTTGGTGGCCAGGAACATTTCAAATCACTTTTTAGATATTATATAACTGGAGCGAATGGAATCTTTTTGGTATTTGATTTATTACAGATGCAAAGTCTTATAAATCTAGATTGGTGGTATGATAGGTTAATAGAATATAAAATGGTAGATCGCCCGAAAATTTTAATTGGCACAAAACTCGATTTAGTTGAACAAGAGAGTAAACAATTTAAAATTGATGAGTTAATTATCAAAGAGTTCCTTAACAACCACGACGAAAAAGATTTCATTACAACTTCTTCTAGAGATAATATTAACATTCAAGACATTTTTAAAGAGATGACCAAAAAAATAATAGATTATCATAACCTAGAGTATGAAAAAATACTTTGAGTATTTCTCTATTAATATTTTCAATTGATTATACAAATATTGAAAAAACTATCTTTAATTATTTATATTATAATTATTAAATTGAAAAAAAATATAGCATTAAAAATTTAAAATACTTAAATTATATATCTTTATTTTTAATGGTGAGAAGTCTATATCTGAAAGAGAAGAACCAACTTATATTTTCAAAATCTGCTTGATTGGTAGTGCTGCTGTAGGAAAAACCTGTATAGCTCGAAGATTATGTTTTGATACTTTTGATATGAACACTCAGCTAACAGTTGGAATTGATTTCTACACATATAACATTCCGATCATAATTGATGGTAAAGAAAGTCTCGTTAGATTATCTTTGTGGGACTTTGGGGGGCAAGAACAGTTCAAACGACTTTTTAATTATTATATTAATGGAGCGAATGGAATATTTTTAGTCTTTGAATTAGTAAATATAGAAACTCTCACCAAATTAGATTGGTGGTACTCTCAATTGTTGGAGCATAATCTTCAAGATCAACCTAAGATTATACTTGGCACTAAACTTGATTTAGTTCAAACGGAAGCTAAAAAACATAAAATTGATGATTTGATTATCGTGCAATTTTTAAAAAATCACAATGAAAGCGATTTTATCAGGACATCTTCTAAAGAAAATACTAACATTTTATACAGTTTTAAGAAGATGGTTAAAAAGATATTAGAATTTCATGAGCTTGCGTATGATAAAATATTATAATTAAATCCTATATTCTAATTATTCTATGAATAAAAATTCATTAGGAATTTCTTGCTCTATTCCTGCTTTTTTAAATTTTTGACCATTTTCAACATATAAGTTTGCTCCCATATTAGCTTCTTTAGGATCAGGGTATTTTTTCTTTTTTGTTGCTGGTACTCCAGCATATAAACAATGTTTTTTTGTTTCATCTCTTAAAACTGAACCCGCACCTAAAACGCATCCTTCTGCAAGCTTTGCACCTTGTAAAACTGTTGCATGTATTCCCACCAAAGAATAATCTCCAATAGTACAAGAACCATGACACATACATGAATGAGCTAATCTCACATTATTTCCAATATTACAAATTTCTCCTGGAGCAGAGTGTAATACAACATTTTCTTGAATACTTGTTCTTTCTCCTATAGTGATTTTCCCCCAATCGCCCCTTAGCTTAGCACCAAACCATATATTTGTATAGGCGCCAATTTCTACATCTCCAATTATTACAACATATGGAGCGATAAAAGCAGTTGAATGAATTTTAGGGCTAGTTCCATTATAAGGACTTTTAATAATCAAAATGCTTCACATTATGTATAATTTTTTTTAAGCTGATATTAATAATTTAAGATAATATTAGAAATGAATTTTTATAATTATAACATACTTTTTAAAATAAAGTGATATCTATGTCAAAGGAAGACATAAGGAAAGAAATCGAAGAAATTGTAAATAGAGAGACTACAGCTTGGAATAAGCAAGATGTTGATCTATTAATGACTGTTTTTCATCCCGATATGGTTTGGCCATGGCCAAGAACACCACAATCTCACGATCCAATGGATTGGGTTATAGAATGGGGAAGATATGACTATAATCGCTGGAGAAAAGGGTGGTTAGATTTATTTAACACGCATGAGTTAAAACATAATCGTCGATTTATTAAGAAAATTGAACTCTCTAAGGAATTAGATGGAGCATTTGCAGTTGTTGATATTGATACCTTATGGGTTGATAAGAAGGGTCAAAAAAATCATTGGAAAGGGCGTGTTTGTAAGATATATTCTAAAGTAAATAATGAATGGAAAATGATTATGCAAATAGGTGTTTTGGAGTATTAAAAAGATTATTCTAAATCTTCCAAAACAGGAGAGTCTTCAATAAATTCACATTTTAAATCTAATTTTTCGAAATATTTACATAATTCGATACATGCGAATTTCTCTGTTGAATAATGAGTACCTCCAATGACATTTATTTCATTTTGTTTCTCAAAATCATGAACCTTTTGACTGTACTCATTAAGAGCAGTTATACCAGTTACATAAGTATTTATTCCCAAATCGATGATTTCTTGAATAATGTCAATTTCATTACCTCCTCCTGCTACTAAAGCAACCTTTCGATCTTTAATTTCATCAGAGCCATACTTCCATAATTTTGCTTTATGTTTTATTTTAGAGCTTAATTGATTTGTTAATTCCTCAGGATTATTTATATTAATTTTTCCATAAATTCCAACTTTTACACCAAAATATTCATAAAATTCTCCTTCTGGATCTACACCTAAATTTTTCGCTAAATTTGTGGTTGTTGAATATTCACCGTTTTTATCTAGTGGAACATGGATAGTATATATTGAAATTTTTTGTTCTTTTAAGCGAGGGAGCAGTTGTGGATTTATATCTTGGAAAACGGGTGTTATTCTTATATCCCACACCATTGGATGATGAGTAATTAAAAGGACCTCCTGTTTTTCTAATTCTAGTATCTTATTCAAAACATTATCAGAAGGAAAAACTGCTGTATACACAACATCAATCTCCTTAGCATTATCTAATAGAATTCCCATATAACGCTTTTTAAAATTCTTACTAATGAATTCATTAAAATCCATTCGAGACCAATCGTCTCTACAGAGATCAAGCTTAAAATCTATATCCAATTTTTTATATAATTTTTTTGCGTTCATCCTCTTTCAATATTTATTTCAATTATTTACTATTAATAGAATTAAAGTCTTTTTTCTTTTATATAAATATTAAAAATTTAAACTCTTTTACATTTTTTATAGTAAGAGAAATTATTTTTTATTTGAACATACTAAATTTAAAGAGCGAATAGATTGGTTAGACCTCCAACAGAAAAAAATATTTGTCTTCGTTGCAAAGGGTCAAGACTTTTATGTGGCAAAAAAATGTGTCCTATCTTGCTTAAAAAGTCCGTAATGAAATCATTAGTTCCTTTTGAATTGGATAAAACGAGGAGAGATGTTGAAATTTTCGGTGCTAGCCCACCAGGATTTTTTGTTGGTCGCTTCAATTATCCAAATGTATATCTCGGACCATTAGTACCCTTTCAAGAATTTGAAACTGGACTTAACATTTCAGATTATCATTTACTTGATGCTCCTGAACTTTGGTTTGGTAGACCGATGGTAGATATAATCCGATATAGGAGTAGTTTAGTGAGGAGTAATTTTAAAATAAATGTAAATATTGGAAAGAAATCACGAAAGAATACACCTCCATTAAAAACGCAGAGATTTCTAGAAACCTCTCAAGAATTATCGATGGCAGCAAGACCAGTTGATACTGAAACGAAGTTACAAAAAATGAATCTAAGAATGATGATGGATAATCATGCTTTACCAATAGGACCTTCTGGAATGACAGAAAAAATTAAAATTACCGAAAATACAAAAATTCATCCACAAGTTGATTATTGTGTTTCAGATACCGATTTAAAGGCATCTGAAGCAGTTTCTCAATATCTTTATTTTAAAGGAAATGTTCCAGAATCGACCATTGAAAGAATCTTTTCAGCAGGATTGCTTGGTGACAGTGAAAAAAGAAGAATAGTTCCTACTAGATGGTCAATAACAGCAGTGGACGATATAATTTCAAAAGCATTAATCGAAGAAATTAAAAAATTTCCAGAAATAAATGATTATCAGATCTTTGAAGCATCGTATCTAGATAATCACTTTAAAATTCTTCTTTTTCCCGGTAAATTTATCTATGAAATGAATGAATGCTGGGCTCCAAATACGCTATGGAATATCTCACTTAATGGAAATGTTCATAATCTCAAACCACAGATAATGACGGATTATGAATTCTATCATGGAAGAAAATCTTACGCGAGTAATATCACTGGTGCTTATTATGCTGCTAGAAAATCTGTATGTGAATACCTCTATAAAATTAAAAAGCAAGCAAGAGTTTTAATATTTCGGGAAGTTTCAGGAGGATATGTAGTACCTTTGGGAGTATGGGTAATAAGAGAGACGGTTAATAATGCTATGTGGATCAGCCAACCAGTTATTATGGATAATTTTAATGATGCTTTGAAAAGTATGGCAAACGGTTTCATGGTTGATTATAAATATTGGAGAGAAAGTAGCAAAATAATTAACTTCATTAAAACACAAAAGACTATAGATCTCTTTCTCTAATGGATTTAATTAAAAATTCAGAAAAAATTAAAAAAAAGAAATTTTATAATTCTAATTATTAATCTTTAAAGCTTTATTCTTTTTCTTTTCATAAGTATAATGATAGATATACTGAAAAGAGCCACTAAAGAAATTATTGTTATTGGATAACTCGGGATAATTTCATCTCCAACACCATCTTCTTCACTATTATATTGGATTGTTATAGATTCATCCACAACACCATACATATTTTTAACTTCCATTGTAAATTCATAGCTTCCATTTTCAACAGAACCTAGATTATAATCAATAACACTTGTTACTGGTGCCCATATAGTCCAATCCGTTCCATTATAAATACGGTATGAATAATCCGTATCAACCAATCCATCATTATTATTATCCGCATCAGTGATATTTGCAATCAACCTGATTTCAGTAGTATCTGTTGTAAATTCTCCGCTTTCAGTCGTAAGTTTAACAAAATCAGGTGACTTTTGTGCTGGTTTTGAGATTAACGTTATATTTGGTGCATCAGGAACATTATAGATTTCAGTATTAATTTGTTGTCCGTTTTCAGTAAAATTCATTTTGTAATAGGCGTTATTATACGTAGAATTCCATAGTTCAACTGAATATATACTTGAGTAACTAGCATTATGTTCAAAACTTCCAAATCCCGCTATTTTAAGAGCCCATTGAACGGATTCAGCTGCAGTTTCAAGTGATTGGGCTGTTGCTTCTCCGTATTCATCTACAGGAATATAAATTGCAGGGTATTGATTTAGTGTTTCTAATCCAATAGTTTCATTCCAGTAAACAAATTGATAATCTGATGATGCTAGAATTTCTTCTCTTGAAGTAACATTTCCCATGTAAATATCACCAAATATACATGTACCATTAACTAAAGGAGGTAAAGCGGGAATTAAAGTCATTCCCATAAAAGTATCTGTAATATTCCCCTTAACTATGTCAAATCGTACATAGGTTTCGTCAAAAAAAAGGGATCCTCCTGTATAATTGTAGTAATACCTTTCGGAAGGATATAGAAAAAAATTTAGAATTCTTTCTGTTTCAGCACCATTATAAGTCCATTCTTGTGCCTTTGTTAAAGGGATATAATATGGAATAATTAAAAATAAGCAAAAAATGCCAAGTAAAAAATATTTAATTGATTTTTTCATAATAAATTACTCTTGAATTTCTTTATTTTTATCCAAAAATGTATAAAAGTTAATAACTCAATAAAGAGCTTAATTTAATTTATAATAATTTGGTATTTAAATGTATCTTGAGCTTTATGTGTTCAATATATAATAGATATTAGAAAATTAATCAAAAATTCAAATAAAATTTAGATATATCAGTTCTGAAGGAATTAGTCTGTAGAATTAATCTAATTTCGTTTTAGAAACTCATTTCTAACAGATGATAAATTCTCAAAATTAAAATAATATTATATGTTTCGTTTTGTAAATAATGATAGTAAGAGGTAAATTAGAAGGTGTTATCTAAAACTAAAGTGTATTGGGCATCTCC
>JBHLLG010000021.1:0-7436 GCA_048885925.1 Candidatus Hermodarchaeota archaeon | reverse complement strand
GTTTCGTTTTGTAAATAATGATAGTAAGAGGTAAATTAGAAGGTGTTATCTAAAACTAAAGTGTATTGGGCATCTCCACTTGAGGTAGCCGCGCTTCCGAATACTACTAAGAATATGATTACAAATAATTTAGTAAAAACACGTTTTGTATTAGATAAAATATTAGATTATGTTCATTCTGGTGATAAGGTTGGAGTGAAAGTGCATGTTGGAGAAGCACATAATACACGATATCTACGTCCCGATTTTGTTCGAGAAGTAGTCGAATCCATTAAATCTAAAGGGGGCATTCCTACGCTTATAGAGACCCAAGGGAGAGGAAATAATCTAGAACAAATTGAGATCCATAAAAATTATACAATTTTTGTTGGCTATCGAAAGAAAGCTATAGATCATAAGAAAATTGCACATCTTCATGGGTATATTGAATCAATAATAGGAACAAAACTGTATTTTATTGATGGTGAACATGGAATCGATAGAAAGATTGTAAAAATAAATGGTATTCATTTCAAAGAAGTATCAGTAGCTAAAGAACTTTTTAAATTCGATAAACTGGTTGTTGTTTCTCACTTTAAAGGTCATCCGCTTGCTGGATTCGGAGGTGCATTAAAACAACTTGGAATGGGTTGTGTTTCCAAGCATAATAAAATTAAAGCTCATTTTGATGGAGACTTTGTTGTTAATATAAATAGATGTGATACTACCAAGTGTAATCAAGAATGCATAACCTTTTGTCCATTAGGGGCAATCAGAATAAAAAATAATTTCGCTGAGATTAATCATTCAATATGTCATGGTTGTTTTAGATGTACCCTGAAATGTCCTGTAAAAGAGGCAATAAAAGCTCCTCTCAGAAGAAATAATAAAGAATTTGTTGAATGTTTTATTGATAACGCGAAAGCAGTTTTGTCTTTTGGGGCAGAGAAAATTAGTTATATTAATTTTGCTTTTGATATACCTTTAATGTGTGACTGTGTACCTAATGCAAGCGTACCAGTCGTTCCTGATTTGGGAATCTTTGGTTCATATGATCCTGTAGCATTGGATAAAGCTTGTGTGGATGCTGAGACTAATGCACCAAGTATTCCGTTTTTAGATAAAGAAGGGCAATGGACCAAACCACTTGAACCAGGAATTGAGAAATTTAGTGCCTTAAATCCGATGGTTAATTCAACATGGCAGATTGATGCAGCTGTAAAAAATAAATTGGGTTCTAAGGATTATGAACTAGTGAGAATCTAATTTACATTATTTTTTTAAAATTTCTTTTTTTTCAGTTAAAAAATTTTTGATGGAACACTTTTAAAACTCTAAATATATTCAAGATAAATATATGATTTAAATATAAAATTAACATTATAACGATTATTAAATAAAAAAGCATATAATCAATTATAGGTGAATGTTATGGCTTTAGCAGGAGAAAAAGTTGGAATTCCTTCCGCAGAAGAAGCTCCCATGATTGTCATGGCACGCTATAAACAACCATTTGCGGGAATTTTATCAATAATAATTGTATTTATAATTAGTTGGATTACATGGTTAATCTTTTTTGATCCACGTTGGCATAATCCTTATCCAGCACATGAAATGGAAATCACTGCCTGGGCGACCGTAATAGGTGGTTTTGGGCTAATTGGGGTAGTTTGGGCGATTTGGTTTGAAAATTGGCCTTATTATAATTGGTTTCGTACTCCTTGGAAAGTAGGACTTGTGGGTACAATAATAAATTTTGTAATTATTCTGATTTTTACCTTATTACTTTTACCTTTATTTACTTTCTTTTATAGTAGCGAAATTACAGATTCCTATATCGCATGGTTTGTAGGGGCTTCAATTTTTGGTGCTTTGAGTGGTTCTTGTTTTTCATTTGCAGTTCTATGGGTTGCTGGTACAATGTATTGGCCATTTTTTAAACTTAAACAACCTAAACGTGGAATTATTGTCTGGATAATTGGTAATGCAATTACACTTTTAGTCTGGTTTTTCTTATTCTTTCCGGCAGGTGAACGTACAAATATAGCTTCTGAGCTTGACGCAGTTAAACCTGTAACTGAGTTTCCTAGTTATGCATTTTCACTTGGTTGGACACAATGGTTGATTTTTTTCTCTTTATTAACAATGATGGTTTTTGAGTATTGGCCTTGGAGTAAATTAGGACGAAAACAACCTTTCATAGGAATGATAGCTGCAGGAGCTTGTACAGTATTAGGCTTACTTGTTTCTTTGTTGGGACCTTATATTGCTCAATATATATTTGATCCATTTTTTGTAGCGATTGGTGGAGTACCTCCAGGTGGTGTAGATGTAGTATCTATTACTAGATTTAAAGGTTGGTATATGATGAGCATCACTTATGCAATATTTCTTATTTGTGCTGTTGTATTAGTTTCATTATTTTTTGACAATTGGCCAAAAAGATTTCCTCAATGGAAAAATTTTCTCTTCAGGTTTTTATTAGTGATAGCTTTTGGCACTTTAACATTTTTAGGATATTATCTTCTATCACCAATCCTATTTGGAGATACGACAAATTATTGGGAAATGAACCCAACGCCCATTGTATTATGGTTTTTATGGATTGAAATCTTGTTCGCTTATGTTTGGAGAAAATGGCCCATTTATAGGGCAGTTTAGGTGAATTAATCAAGTGTTTAAAGCAGGAGATTACTCAATTTCGGATGAATTTTCTTGGATAGGAGATTGGGCCACACGTCGAGCTCTTTTAACTCCAGATCGAGAAGCTATATTTGATAATATTGAGAAAAAATTATATACTTTCAAGGATCTAAACCTAAGAGCAAATAAAGTAGCTCGTTTATTATTAAATGAGGGGATCTCTAAAGGAGACCGAGTTGCTGTGTTTTCTACTAATCGAATAGAATGTGTAGATCTCTTCTTAGCAACTGGAAAAATAGGTGCGATTCTTGTTCCCTTTAATATAAGATTATCTCTTCAAGAAATCGAGTATCTAATTAACAAGACAAGTCCGTCAATCCTTTTCTATGAATCAAAATTATTAGATACTGTTTCACAGTTAAAAGAAAGAGCATTATTTAAAAAAAGTATAATAATGGGAAGTGATTCAGTATTAAACGATATTAATACTATAGATTTAATGAAAAAAGTTTCAGATTCAGATGTTGAACGTTCAATTTTAAATTTTGATGATCCACATCTTATCTTATTTACAGGGGGTACAACAGGCCTTCCTAAAGGGGCAATTCTCTCTCATAGATTAATTTTTTGGAATTCTGTAAATACATTATTATCATGGAGTTTAAAATCTGACGATATACAACCATTACTCTTTCCTCTATTTCATACGGGTGGTTGGAATGTACTTTTGGTTCCTTTTTATCATCTTGGTGCGAAAACAATATTAATGGGAGATTTTGATCCACAGGAAACAATTAGGATTATTGAAGAAGAACAATGTACAATTGTAATAGGGGTTCCTACAATGTTTCATATGATGGCAAACACTTCACTTTTTGAAAAATCCAAGTTTAATTCTATAAGAATCTTCATATCTGGTGGAGCTCCATGCCCAGTTGCTATAATGGAAAAATATTGGAGCAAAAATAAACTATTTAAAATGGGATATGGTTTAACAGAAGTAGGACCAAATAATTTTTATTTACCAGAGGATCGAATTAAAGAAAAACCTACATCTGTAGGGTTGCCTGTTCTACATTGCGATATGAAAATTATTAATACTAAAACTGATGAAATAGTAAAACAAGGAGAGGTTGGAGAACTTTTACTTAAAGGACCTCACATATTTTCTGGATATTGGGATGAACCAGAAGAAACTAAAAAAACACTAGAGCTTGATGGTTGGGTGCATACTGGGGATTTAGCACTGCAAGATGATGAAGGATTTTACTATATTGTAGGTCGTAGAAAAGAAATGTACATTAGCGGAGGTGAGAATGTCTATCCTGTTGAGATTGAGGAATTATTATTTAAACATCCTGCAATTGATTTAGCCGCTGTCATCGGTGTACCTGATGAAAAATGGGGCGAAGTTGGGAAAGCATTTTTGACTCTAAAAGCTGGTAAAACATTAGAGGTAAATGAAATTAGAAATTATTTAGTTGAGAGACTTGCAAAATATAAAATTCCTAAATATTTCGAGATACGTGATTCTCTACCAACTAGTGCTACTGGTAAAATATTAAAAAAAGAATTGAAATAGAAGTGACTTAAAAATGGAATTTCGCTCTGTAGGATTAGAATCATGGGGCATTTATCTTCCTAAAGAAAGACATACAAGTAAGCATATATCAAAAGAAAGTGGAATTCCTAAAGACATTCTTGAAGAAAAATTTGGTCTCAAGAGTAAGACCATTCCTGGACCTGAAGATCATACAGTAGCTATGGGTGCTAAAGCAAGTTTTCAAGCTCTTGGGAGGGCTAATATTACAGCTAATGATTTAGATATTATCATATGGGCAGGAGAAGTTTATGCTGAGCATCCTATGATGACATATGGTATAAAGCTACAACAATTATTAGGAAACCCTACAAGACCTTGGGCTTTCGATATTAATCAAAGATGTGGTACTTTTTTAGTTGGTATGTTATTAGCTAAAAGTTTAATGCAAACAAATCCAGAAATTAAAAGAGTTTTAGTGGCTAGCGGTTATAGAAATTCTGATTTAATTAATTATAAAAATCAAAATTCCAGATTTATGATCAGTCTTGCAGCAAGTGGTGCTGCTGCTATATTAAAAGGGGACTATAAAACGAATGAGATATTAGGAATATCTACCATATCAGATGGTAGATTTGCTGATGATGTTTACGTACCTGCTGGAGGTACTATAAATCCAATATCAAAGGAAGCAATAGATAAAGGTTTAATATATTTAGATGTTCCTGATCCTGAAGGGTTAAAACAAAGATTAGATAATTTTTCAATGAATGCTTTTATTAAAGTGATAGATGATGCTTTAAAGCAATCTGGATATACAAGAGAAGATATTAATTATCTCGCTCTATTACATATGAAAAGAAGTGCTTTTGAATATGTTGCTAAAGCTGTCGGCGTAGATCCTTATAAACAAGCAACTTATTTTGAAGAAATAGGGCATAATGGTCAAAATGATGGAATAATTTCTTTAGAATATGGACTAAAAAGCGGTAAAATTAAGAAAGGTGATATTGTTGTTCTCACTGCTGCTGGTATTGGGTGGGCGTGGAATGCAGGTGTAATTAGATGGGGTTAATTTATTATTATCTAAGATTTTAATTTAGGTTTTCCAAAAAGATAAAGCTAAATCGTTAAATTCCTTAGGGTGATCAAAAATAGTTAAATGACCTGCCTCTGGGAGAATTACTAACTTTGAATTAGGTAACCATTCATGGATCATTTCACTAGCCCATACAGGTGTAGTAATATCTTTTTTTCCAACTAAAACTAATATAGGTTTATTAAGATTTCTTAAATTTTCGCAAATATTAAAACCTGCTGAAGCAGCTGTTGCTTGTAAACAATCTTTCTTAGTCATATGATCTGTAACTAGATTTGCTACGTATTGTGCAATCTCTTCATTATAGGGTGTTAAACCTCTAATACTTATACCTAAAGCAAATTTTTCTAATTTACTGCTATTAATTCGTCCTAGCACATCAGTTATTGCTTCTTGACTAATAAAGCAAAAACTATCAGCTACTACCATTTTTTTAACATGAGAAGGATTCTCAAGACCATAAACTAGGGCAATCATTCCCCCTAATGAATGACCCACTAGATAAAGATCCTTTTCCCAATTAAGATGTTTTAACAATGCTAACATATCATCTACATAGTTCCGAATTGTAAAACGCTTCTTCGGTTTTGTAGTCCTTCCATGCCCTCGAAGATCAAACCTAAGTATATGAAATTCTGGTTCAAAATCTGGTAATTGAAATTTCCAACAATCACTATTCAGAAAAAGACCGTGAATTAAAACCATCTTGGGACCATTAGTATTCCCACTAATTTCATAATAAATTTCAAATTCTTTCTCAGAGGAAAAAGTTGGCATAATTTGGCAGCCTGTTTTTTGGAAATATATCTTTTATCAATTTATTATAACAGATAATCTAATTTTCAATATATATATATTTTAAATCTTTACTAGTGATAATTTACCTAAAATCTAGTAATATTTATATAATCAATTAGTAAATAATAAATTAATTAGAAATCTATACTTTAAAAGTCAAAATAGGTCATAAAAATGAAAAAAACAAAATTTTTAGTAGTTTTTCTAATAATCTTTAGTACAATTTTAACAATTACTCCAATTGCTCTTCCACAAAAAGGCACTTATACATTTCATGGAGCTGCGGGGAATCAAAAAATATTAAAAGTAGTAACTGTAAATAATCAAAGTTTATGGGATCTTTGGGGTGAAAATTGGACAGAAGTTATTGAAATTTTTGGAGAAGGAGCCTATAAATTAGGTGCCAGAAAGAAATCTTTGGTAACTGCTGTGGACGTTGATGCGACTTATAAAGGATACGATGTTACTAATTATACAACAAATAATTGGAAATGGAATACAGGTACTTTCCCTTCTACACCTGATGATATAAGTCCATTTATTGTTACATGTTTTTATAATCCAACTGAACTTTCTGCATATATAAACGCGTTTTACTATGGTTTTGCCAATGTTACTGTTCAAAATTCAGGATTCTTTTTAGCTCAATTACCAACACCTGTAGACGATTATTTAGAAGCAATTGTTTGGAATCCAAGATGGGAAGCTATAGGAAATACTGCAATTCATCACGGTCAAATAGGAGATCAAGTATATAGTATTTATACAGCTAAATACTATACATATCTTGAAAATTGTACAGAAATCTGGACATATGACACTGCATATGGTGCTTGGATTGGATATGAAATAAAAGATGACCAAAATAATACAATATATAAATTTTATTTAGATGTACCAGGTGGTGCTAAGATTCCGGGTTATGACTTTGCAGTTTTGATTAGCGTTTCTATTGCAGCTTTCGCAGGTCTGATTTATGTAGCTATGAAAAAGAATTATTATAAATAAAAAATTAAATTTTACTTTTTTTTAGTTTTATCTTTTTTTATACATTTTTTGATTTACTGAATAAATTACCAAAAAGATTGACCTTTTCACTGATAATTCCACGCGATAAATACATAAATGGAGTATCTATAACACCAAAAAACCATTTAGTTAAAATTTGTCCCCAGATTATTGGCCAAAGTGGTAATAATCCTCCAAATGCAATACTTACAAAAATAACGCTATCTAAAGCGAGAGTAGGGATATCACTAAACACATTTCTGAACCATAATTTTTTACCTTTTGTTAGGATTTTAAATTTAGCATATAAAATTGCATCCAGATTTTCTGTAATTAAGAAGGCAATCCAAGAGGCAGCAGTTATTCGAA
>JBHLLG010000020.1:0-46391 GCA_048885925.1 Candidatus Hermodarchaeota archaeon | reverse complement strand
GTCCATGGACCCATTATTAATTTTTGTTTTCCACGAGCACTAGCAGCACCAAAATCATCATATCCAATATAACCATCGATTGTACCTTGAAGGAAATGGTCATACCATCCTCCAACGTGAATCCCAGCTACAGAAACGTTTGAATAATGTGGTCCGATTGGTATTGATAAAGATGTTGAGTTATACATAGTTTCATTTTTAGGACTAGAATAAGAAAATAGTATATCGAGTTGATATCGCCAATTATCTGGAGTTGTACTTTGTAGCCATGTTTCTACAGATGATTTATGGTATGATCCTTGGTAAATTGCATGATCAAATAGTTCAGGTGTCCCAAACCATAATTGTTGCGCCACTAATCCTTCAGGAGCCATACCAGCATAAAAGAATTGATTAATACAGAGAGCAGAAGCACCAGAACTAGCTATTTTACCGTTACACCAACTTTGACTTAAAATCCAATCAATGGTATCAACCCCATCTTGATATGATTTAGTAAACAACAAGAACTTATCTCCTCCCTCTGAATCATGTGTTCCTCTCAAATCTTGAATAACTAAATGATAATCTTGAGTTGAATAAAATGTTTGATACATCCCCATTCCATTTTTCCCATAGGGTGTTCTTATTAGTATGACAGGTCTAGGTGTTCCGAATGACCCGGGAGCTAAGTAAACATCAGTGGCTAGTTTAACTCCATCTCTCATTTCAATCATATAAGTTTTTTTGCTTTGGGGAGCGTAAACACCCAATAGTGAGAGAATTGTAGTTGGCACAGCAATTAAAAGAAACATAAAGATAATTTGAACGGCTCTAGGGACTTTATTAAAATAGCGTTTATTATATTTTTCTATCAATTTAGAAAGAGGAAGAGTAGATGTCTTTAATCCATAGTGTAAATACGCTAATAAGCTTATCCCTACTGCTGCAACTGAATAATAATCTACTTCAATTAAAAGAAACCATAAAATTCCTATTAATGGTGCGAGGATATTCATTAATTTTGCTAAGGGTTTCAATGGTTTTAATCGAAGATTTTCTCCGATTTGTTTAATAAAAGTGCTACTAACTAAGAGTGAATAAAAGCATACAAAAATTGTTATAGGAAAGTAGATCATTGCAAATAGTATAATTGAAATCTGCTTAATACTAAAGTATATTTTCTCATTTGTAGTGAAAATTTTTATATTCTCTCCTAGTTCTTTGTTGTAGTCTTTATAATAGTTGAAATAATAGCTAACAATATAGAAGCCTCTAAAAATTACTAACAACAGTAAATTAGTAATAAAAATTTGTTCGAGATTTAGATATCCAAAAGAATATAGTTGGAAAAAAAACATTATAGTCCAATTAATCATAAACTATTATTGAGAATAAGTTATTAATAAAATTATCTGTATATTCTTAAAAATCAATTAATCTTTTATTCAGATTATAAGATTAGAACTTAAACTGATAGAAGCGAGAGAAGAAATATCATCAATATATGAAAAATAAAAGAGATTATTTTGAAGATAATAAACATCGAAGGTCTTTAGGTGTTCATTTAACTTCAAGAGATATTTTTTTAAAATACATACTACCGGAAATTCAAGAAAAACTCTGGGATTATGCATGGATAGATTTGTATGCAGGGGAAGGTAATTTGATTCTACCTATTTTAGATATCATCTCTTTTGATAAGAGAATCCAATTTTTTACAGAGCATATTTATTTGTTTGATATACAGCCAGAAATGGTACGAAAATGTATCAATAATGCCGAGAATTATGGTATTCCTTCAGAGATTGCCATTAATAATATTCAGTTACGGGATAATTTAGAGAACTTTCCTATCTTTTTAAATAAGCTTCAATTCTCCTTATTTCATATTACAAATCCCCCATATCTCTATTTAGGATATATAAGAAAACACAAAGAGACCCAAAAATACTTGCAGCTTTTTAGTGGTAAAAATGAGGGTTATCAAGATTTATACCAAATCGCTATGATAAATGATCTAAGGAATAACATTCAAAATTTGATTTATATAATTCCATCAAATTTCTTATTTGGTGCATCTGTTTCTAATAAATTTCGTGTTGATTTCCTAAAATATTATTATATTAATAAAATGAAAATATTTGAAATAAAAGTGTTTGAATATACAGGAACTAATATCTGTATTGGTTTTTTTAAGAGAAAAAAAACACCTAAAGATGAAAATGCAAAATTCAATGGAATTAAGATCAAAAAACAGAATAAAAGAATTATAAAAGAATATTTACTAAAACCGGAATTTAGATACCGCGCTGGCTCTGAATTTGATGAATTTCTCAAAGAATTTCATATAGAAAAACCCATAATTGTTAAATATTATTTACTAAAAGGAGAAATTCTTGAAAATAAAGGGGAAAATAAACTCACTGTTATAGATGCTAATAATTATCAAAATAATGAATACAAGAAGCTAAGTCTTCATGTTAATAATAAATTGAAAGCTAAAATTGAATCAAATATTTTATACATTCGAACTGTTGATACAGGTTCTTATAATGGTAGGGTTGGCTTAGGAATAATTAGTGAGGATTTTGGAGTTGAAGGGATTTATGTTTCAGGGAATACATATAGAACTCATCCAATTCAGTTATTCATAGAACCGATGATTAGTAGAGATGATCAAAGATTATTGAAAAATTATTTTAATTTTATATTAGAAGCCTTTAGAGAAAGATTAGACAGTGAATTTCTTACTACATATAAATATTCTAAAGCCGAATATACAAGAAAATATTTGGGGTTAACTCAAGCAAGATTTTTAATAGAAACATTTCCTATAATTAACCTGAATTCAAATGATAAAGTTATCTTAAATGGTTTAATAATAAATAAGAATTTTGATGGTATAATTCAATTTTTAAAAAAATATAAAGATAATAAAAGTAGATAATTTTAAACTTCAATACTAGCTAAAATAACAGCAATTAACCCCAAAAACATTCCTATTTTTAATAATAAACTTATTTTTGAGAAATTTTTTTTATCCAAATTCTTTTTAGGCATTAATATTGCAGCATAAAATACTAACACTATACCAGGAATCATTGAAATTGAAAAAGCTAACCAATTTATTAAGTCTGTGAATGCTGCAAGTATGAAGAATAGTATAGATAAAAACGCAAAAGTCATTGAAATGTAAGGAGTTCTCTGTATCCCGATTTTAATAGCTAAAGTATGTACTCCTAATTCTTTATCACCCTCAATATCTTCGCATCCCTTTATAATTTCGCGAGATAATAAACTAAAAATACTATTTAAAAAGAAGAGATAAATATAAATGGGAATATTTGAGCTATTTAAAATTGCGCCATATATGAAACCAATAGAAAAAGATACACTGACGATTATGTTTCCAAAAAATCCACTTCTTTTTCCCCATTTTGCATATATCCACCCCATAAAACCAAAAAATGCTGCAATAATTACATTTAAAAATAGCAAATTGTACATTATACTGTGAATTATAGAAATTATTAATCCTAAAATAAAAACTCCTGCATATAAGTATTTTGCTTCTCGGAGAGTTATAGCTCCTCTAGGAATTGGTCGTTCTGGTCGATTTATTTTATCAATTTCAACATCATAAATATCATTTATCACCATTCCTGAACCTGCAATAAAAAAATAGGTTAGCACTCCAAGAATTATATTAATGATGATTCTTTCAAAACCAATTCCCAATCGAGTATTAATGATACCAATAATAACTGTTAAACTTCCCATTATATCATTAATTGGCCGAAGAATAACAATGGCATCTTTAAATTTCATTAAGAATCACAACTCATCTTATAGTAAATTTCTTTTTTTGAGTTTTTCCAGTATTTTTAATTTCCTCAATCACTTCTTTTAAGGAGTTACCATTATCTTTAAGGATATGATTTTCGATGAATGTTCCCATTACAATAATATCTGCTCCAGCTTCAACAAATGCTTTGGCATCTTCTTTACAATCAACTCCTCCTCCAGTAATTATAGGAATGTTTAAGATTGATGAACACGTTTTTATGTGTTCTGTTGGAATTTTTTCACCGCCAGAACCAGCCTCTAAATATATAATTTTGAACCCAAACATTTCAGCTGCTAAAGCATAAGCAGCAGTCAATTTTGGCTTGTTTCTAGGTAATAATTTAGCATCTCCGATCCATCCAGCACTTCCTCCAGGTTCTATTACTAAGTATGCCATTGAAATATATTCAAGGTTATACGATTTGATAGTATATGATGCAAGTGCTTGCTGACCAATCAAAAAATAAGGATCTGAAGAATTCAATAACGACATGAAAAAAATGGCATCAGCATATTGAGATACATTACTAATACCTCCGGGGAAAATGATTATTGGGACTTTAACTTTACTCTTTATTGCCTGAATTGTTTTATCAACAAAGCTTTGATCAAAAACTGTACTTCCTCCAATTAAAATAGCATCAGTTCCAGCATCTTCAGCATACTTTGCCATCTTTGCTGCTTTATTGGGACCTTGTCTTAATGGATCTGGGTCTATTAGAGAGAAATGTAAAGCACCATCATTATTAATTTTTTTGATGATATATTCATATGTATTTTTTTCAATATACTCATCCATTACTATATCAACCACAAATTTCACATCTTAAAAACAATTTATTTTTTTCTTTTAACAATCATTTTATTAATTTTATCATAAATTTCTATAACTTTTTCTTTCCAACTTGAAAAAGCATCAACATTTTCTGGAAAGTTCTTATATAATTTGGAGATTTCTCTCATTTTTATTCTGAGATAATTTAAGTCTAATAACAAGTTAGGACGGGAGATCCCTTTAAAAGCTTTTACTGCCATGTTCACTAATGATAAATTTAAGCTCCCAGTCGAGGATATCTCTAAAATCTCATCTCCACTTAATAAATCACGTTCCAAACCAAAATTTAAGTCCTCATTAGAGAGAGATTGTAGCACAATTCTTAATAAATCTAATGCTGCAAACTCAGCTCCAAAACTACTCATTACATTATAATTATAATTCCATAATTTAGATATAGAATAATCTGAACTCTCAATTGCATCTAATGTAGAGTTTGCTGCATGAAATCCAGCTCTCATTGAAGGATCAATTCCTCCTCCATGGAGGGGATTCACTTGGCAAGCTGCATCTCCAATAAATAAAATTCCATTATCCGCACAAGACCATAGAGGTCTTCTTACGGGAACTACACCCCCTCCAGAAGATACAATTTCGTAATTTGATGTTTTAATAAACTCCTGAAATGCATGTTTTTGATAAAGATCTTTTAAATGTCCATGATAATCCATGAAAGTTCCGAGTCCAATGTTTAAAGAAGATTCACTTTTAGGAAAATACCAAATATAACCTCCCGGAGCTTTTTCTTGATCGAGAATTATTGTTATATACTCAGGATCTTTAACATCTTGATCCATAGCAGAAAATTTCACTATTTCACGATAACAGAGAATACTATCTTCTTTTAAAATATCCTTTTCTATTAAAGAACTTGTTATTTTCTTTCTTAAGGGAGAATAAAAACCACTTGCATCAATTACGATTTTTGCATTAAGATCCAATTTTTCTCCATTTTCTAATTTAACTTTTAGCCCTTTTACAGTTCCATTTTTGTATAATAGATCTAAAGCCATTGTATTATCTAAAAATTGATTTATACCAGCATCGAGAGCTTCATTCAATAATCTTTGTCCAAATTCTAACCTATTTACAATGTATCCTGCTTGTTTAGGATCTAACAAAGTAATACATTTCTTAAGATTTGGGGAAAATAATTTTGCTCCTTTTATGTAACAAGATAGTTCTTCACTTTTTGGATGATTTATGTTAAGAAAATCAAAGATATCATTCCCAACAGCATCGCCACATATTTTATCTCCAATTTTTAATTTTTCCTTCCTATCAATTAAACATACTTTTAATCCTTTTTTTGCGGCAAATCTCGCAGCTGTAGTTCCGCCTGTACCAGCACCAACTATTAATACATCAAAGGATTTTTGTATGTTTTCCATGTCAACTAATTTTAAAATTTAATATTTATTTAGATTATAATAAAAATTGGATAAATTAAATTAATGTTAAAAGATATATTATCAATGTACTTCCCATTGGGACTGTTAAATCATCATAGGTGCTTGGAGAAAATAATTCAATTATAGTAGCAATTCCACTGGTAATTAATGAATACATTAAAATAGTAGGAAAGGATAATGATTTTTGGAAGGAATTAAACAAAACACCAAATAAGTAAAAGGAAAGGAAACATAATAAAAATGCAGTTCCTAAGAATGTTAAACTTCCCTCCAAGGTCCTTTTTGAATTAGTATACTTAAGACATAAACTAACTTTTCCCCACCTTTTTCCTATAACTGAAGCTAATGTATCAGCTATAATCATGATTAATACTCCAGCAATAGGGAAATACATTTGATCTGGAGCAAAAATCGCAAAAAATGTTACTAGAGTTGTAATAGATAACGCATAGAAAAATGGACCTTGTAGAAAACCTACTTTCTCCTCTGCTTCTTCACCAATTGCATCATATAATTCTTTTAATTGTTTTACTTTTGATTCTTTTGAACTAAAAAATAAAGCTAATGTAATCGAACTTGCGACTATAGTCGCCCAAAATGGCCAAATAAAAAAAGGTATACTCAATATCACCATTCCAGCAAACAAATGGATAGCTTTTCTTGCTGTAAATTTTGATATTTTATTTTTTCTCTTTAATATTAAAGGAATGAAAACCGTAGACAAGATGTAGAGATAATCTATTCCAACAATTCCAAGATCAATAAGCAGATTTTCTACTGAATAAGCCATGAATATCAGTTCTATTAATTTATAAAGCAAAAAAGTAATGTTACTTTAAAGACTTTATTTAATAAGTGCTAAGATTTTATTAATATTAATAGTATTATTGATATTACTCTTTCAATATATGAAAAAAAAAGCATTTGGTTCTGGATATTTTGGTGAATGGATTGAAGATGAATTCGGATTACCTGCTTATCGTTATACTTGTGATCAAATCAATGATCCTAAAGCAATTACCCCCATGAATGAAGTATGGCACAGTAAAACAGATCACTGGCATCAAGTTGGAAATGAACGATTAGTTGCTGTTGCATCTAATTATGGTTATATTCAAGTTAGACAAGATGAAGGAGGACCAAAATTTCTTAATGTTTATGATCCTGAATATAAGCATTATGCTGGGGGATTCGGATATTTAACCGATGGAGAACGTACAATAAGCACTTTCTATAAAGGAAATAATTTATATTTTGAAAGAATATTTGGAGTGGGGTATTATCGAAAAACTGTTGAAGATGGTGGATACATATTAGATCAAGTAATTTTTGCTCCATATGGTGATGATCCAATTCTAGTATCTCAAGTTACAATTAAAAATAATCGTGAAGTGGCAGTAAATCTAAGTTGGGTTGAATATTGGGGTTGCTTTATGTATCAATTTTCATTTTTATCTTTTGGTAATGGTTTGAAAGAAAAAGATTATTCAATTACTAGAAAACTTAGACGAGAGTTTAGTGAAAAATTTGAACATGAATTCAAAATTATAAGCGAGGGTAAGGGACTCTTAGATTCAAAATATATTGAGTCTAACAGAATAGAAAAAAGTAAAAAACCTCGAGCTAAAAAACCAGCCTATGATGACAAAGAACCTCCATCAACATTTTTAATTTCTCTTGACGAAATTGTAGATGGGTTGAGTACAAATGACTCTTTATTCTTCACTAATGGAGAAATAGAATCACCTAAAGGGATAAAAACAGTTTTTAATTTGAAAGAGACAATCTCTAATGATGGAAATGCAATGTTTATTAAAGAAAAAATACATTTAAACCCTTCAGAGAGTCAAACATTATATTTTATCTTTGGATATCTTCCAGAGGGTTTCGATCTCGACTCTCTCATTAATAAATACAAAAAAGATAAATCTAATTTATGGAGAAAGTCAAGCAAATGTTGGAAAAAGAATAATATGTTACTAAACATTCCTGAGGAACCTTGGATAAATAGAGAACTTATATGGCACAATTATTATTTAAGAAGTGCTATGACTTATGATAGTTTCTTTCAAGAGCATATTCTTTCACAAGGATTAATATACCAATATATTATGGGTTTTCAAGGTGCTGTTCGTGATCCATTACAGCATGTTAAACCATTTTTATATATTCAATCAGAAATTGTGAAAGAAGTTCTCAGATATTCTCTAAAAGAAGTACGGGAAGACGGAGAAATACCATATTCTATTATAGGTTTTGGTATGACATTCGACTGGGCAAAATCAAGTGATTTCGAGTTATGGCTTCTTTGGTTAGTTAGTGAATATGTTCTTATAACTAGGGAAAAAAGTTTTCTTAACGAAGAAATTCCTACTTATCCTCTTTATGGTCGTAACGCAGGAAAATCAACTGTAAGAGAATTGTTAAATAGGTGCTATAAGCATTTTACTGAAATAACTGGCCCGGGTCGCCACGGAATTCAACGATTATCTGTTGGTGATTGGAATGATACAATTTTATTAGGATTAGTTCCAGATGAGAAATTAAGCGAGGTTCGAAAAAATGGAGAAAGTGTTTTGAATTCAGCTATGGCTACTTATACTCTTAGATTTTATGCTGAGATGTTAAACTTTATTGGTGAAAACACTTTAGCTGAACAGGTTTTGAAATATGCTAAAGCTCAAAGTGAGGCTGTTCGTGCTCAGTGGACAGGTAAATGGTTTAAACGTGCATGGATAACAGAAGATATAGGATGGTTTGGAGAAGATCAAATATGGTTAGAGCCTCAATCTTGGTCAATTATTGGGGAAATAACAAATCAAGAACAAGCAAAAATCTTAGTTCAAAATATCAATCTTTTATTACGGAATCCATCAAAAATTGGTGCTATGCTTCACAGTAAGGGATTTGAAAGTAAAATCATAGGTATGGGAGCAAATGCGGGTATTTGGTATTCTATAAATGGAACTTTGATATGGGCTTTGTCTAAAGTGGATGGGAATATGGCATGGGATGAATGGAAAAAAAATACACTTTGTTTTCATGCTGAAAGTTATCCAGATATATGGTATGGAATATGGAGTGGTCCAGATACATATAACTCTATTTTATCTAAATATCCAGGTCATACTGTTTTTAATCCAATTCATTTTACCGGAGATCCCAAGGATGAGTCAAAGATTCTTACATCCACGGGTTTAAGCTTTACAGATTTCCCTATTATGAATCTTCATAGCCATGCATGGCCATTATATAATACTATACATTTGATAGGAGCAGAATTTACTGCTGAAGGAGTAGTTTTTTCACCTATAATACCCAAAGAAGAATATTCATTCTCCTCTCGTTTATTAGGATTCAATAAATCAATTAAGGGATATTCAGGGTGGTACGCTCCTCTTGTTAAAGGAGAGTGGAAAGTTAAATTGAAATTGAATAAAGATGAATTCAAGCAAATTAGGGGTGTTGAGATCAATGGTAAAGAGGTAGAGTTAGTAATTGAAGAAGATAAAGTAATATTAACTGGTAGAAGCGAACCAAATGATTCATTAAAATGGAAAATTATAAAAATTTAAGTAAAGCAAAGATCTAAAATAGATAAATATGAATTTAAGAAAAGAAACTTCATTATCATGAAAATTTTTCTAATTATATTTGATACATTACGGAAAGACCATACTGGAAATACTTATGGCAATAATTGGATAAAAACTCCAAATTTTGATCTGTTTGCTAAAGATTGCATAATATTTGATAAAGCATATCCTGAATCTCTACCAACTATTCCTGTACGACGAGCAATTCATACGGGAATTCGCACATTTCCATTTAATCATAAGAGACCAATACTTCGAACTGATGATGTAGTTGAGGCTCCAGGATGGCATCCAATCCCACCTCAACAAACTCATCTCTCTGAATATTTAAAGAGCTTTGGGTATAAAACTGCATTTATAACCAGCACATATCATCAATTTAAACCAAATATGAATTTTCATCTTGGATATGATCAATGGAATTGGATTAGAGGTCATGAAAATGATAAATTTAGAGCAATTTTAAGGAAGGGTAAAACCAAACTTGATCAAATGGTAAATGAACATATTGTTAGTGGAGATCCTGATAGTAAAAAGTATCAAAAATTTATTTTAAATAGATATTTTCCAAATATTCAGAATAGAAAAAATGAGGAACATTATTTCCCTGCTAAAACTTTCAAAAAAGCAATTGAATTTACTAAAGATACTCGAGGAATTAAAAAGACTTTCTGCTTAATTGATGAATTTGATCCACATGAGCCTTGGGATCCTCCACAAAAGTACCTTGATCTTTATATAGATGAAAATTATAAAGGTAAAAAAGTAATTACTCCTGCTTATCGTCATGATATTGATTATCTTACTCAAGAAGAGTTAGAGTATATGAGAGCTTGTTATGCTGGAGAAGTCTCCTTATGTGACGCATGGTTTGGTTATTTTTTAAATGAACTAAGAAATATGGAATTATATGAAGAATCCTTGATTATCTTCATAAGCGATCATGGGCATTCTATAGGAGAACATAACGCAACAGGCAAAATTCCCTACTATATGTATCCTGAATTGGTAGATATTCCTTTTATGATTAAACCACCAAATAATATTAATGGTCCTAAAAGAATAAAGGAGCGCTACGTTTACGATTTTGATATATTACCAACAATTTTTGGTTTTTTGAATGAAGAAAAACCCGATATCCTTGAGGGTATAGATCTTTCAATATTGATCGAGGAAAATGGACAATATGTTGAAGATCGTGTTTACGTTACATGCGGTTTTCATGCTTGCACATTGTACAAAGATAATAACTATGCTCTTATTACTTCTAATGATAGATCTTATCAGAGATTATTTGATTTGTCAAAAGATCCGGATTGGAGTAAAAATATAGCCGAAGATAATCAAGATATTTGTAATGATCTTTTTAATATAATTGAAAGAGATGCTAAAGGAGTGCTTCTTATGGAAGATGAAAAGCAATTAAATGAGATGAAAGATTGGTATAAAATGAAAGAAGAATGAAAAATTTGACTATTTAATGGTAGAATTTAATAAAATATTGATTAATATATAAATTTACGAGGAATATGTTAAGGGTTGGAATAATTGGTTGTGGTACAATCGCAGATTTAAATATATTAGGATATCTCCATTCACCAGATACAGAAATCGTTGCTATATCTGATACTGATATAAAGATGGCAGCAGAGAAACTAGAAAGATGGGGATTAAGAACTTTAAAGGTTTACCCAGATTATCGTGAGATGGTTAATCATGAAGATTTAGATATAGTTGAAATTTTAACTCCTCATCATCTCCATGGACCTATGACTGAATATTGTGCAAGAGCAGGTATCCCAGGTATTTCAATTCAGAAACCAATGGCTCATACTATAACAGATTGTGAAAGGATGATAAAAGTTTGTGAGGAGGAGAGAGTAAAATTAAAAATATATGAAAATTTTCGGTTCTATCCTGTATATTTAAGAGCAAAGGAATTATTAAATAATGGAATTGTTGGAGAATTGTTGAATTTTAGAATTAATACGATTCATGCTGGAGGACCTAGTATGCCAAGAGATTTAAAATCAATGTTATGGCGTCAAAATTTCAACCTATGTGGTGGGGGTCCATGGGTTTATGATGATGGTATTCATAAATTTTCAACGGCTCTTTGGTTAATGGGCCAAGAACAAGTTGAAGAAGTTTATAGTTGGATTGATTATTTCTCAGCGGGTTATGATGGACCAAGTTATATATTTTGGAAATATCCAATTGAAAAAGCTGAGGAGCCTGCTAAATTTGGCATCATGGAGATTACAATTGCTCCAAATTTATATTACCCCAGCAACTATTACATATGCGATGAATATATTGAAATATCTGGAACAAAAGGATTAATGTGGATAAATCAATGTACATGTGGTGGTAATTTTATATCAAAAAGTCCCCAGTTCCCTCCTATTATTGTATATACTAATGGAGAAGTGAACGTATATGGAAATGATCTTCCACGAGATTGGAGATATTCTTTTATAAATTCAACCGATCATTTTATATCGGTTATGAAGAATGGTGGGGAACCCATATATAATGGTGAACAAGGAAAAAATTTATCTATTTTTGCTAAAATGGCCCATCTTTCAGATCAGCAAAAAAGAGTTGTATTTTGGGATGAAATTACTTCTAAAAATGAAAAAAATCGATCTTGCTTAGTTGAAGCACCAAAAGATATCAGTGGTTCAGGATTGCATAAATATTTTATGAGAATAAGAAAGGATTTAAGAAAAGGGATTACTCAAGGTTTAATTCATAAGGAATTGAAATATGATAAAGATTTATTATTAAAAAAATAATTTTATTCCAAAAATATCTCTTTCCCTTGTTCTGCGGATTTTATAGCCGCTAGATTAAATTTTAATATGGATCTTGCTTGTTTACCAGAAAGTATTGGTTCTTTATTTCCTTTTATAGATTCTATAAAATAATGCGTCGCATTTATAAAACTATATTTCCAATCTTTCTTAAAGTCTGTATACGTTTCTACTTTGCCATCTCGTATAATCACGATTGGGGGAAATATTTCAGAAATTGACATTTTATTTCCTATTGATGTGCCTTGGTTAATTTTCATAATTCCTCGACTAGCTATGATTTCAATGAATTCATCAACAGGATAATATTTTGAATCAGAAAAATCCATTTCTGGCATTAGAGTAAATTCCATATTCCCATATTGAGGAACCACATGTTCTTTGGTTTGTTTATATTTAAACATAACATAAGCAGGCGCATCGAGACCTTGATAGTTACCTGTCCAAGCAAACACTTTTTCAATTTCTTCATTAAAAAACCAGCTAGCTAATGAAAAAGCATGCCATCCATTATCGAAAAGAATAGGAGAACCAACAGAACCACCACCTATTTTTTTAGGATCTTTTCTCCAAATTTCAGCACTTTCGGGAATTTTCCATCCGCCTTTGCTTCCAATAGCAGTTTTAATCCGAATTGACGATGGATCACCGATATAGTCATTATCTAATAATTCTTTCGCTTTCAAAATATGGGGAGCGAATATGAAATTTTCATAAACTGAAAGAATTGAACCTGATTTCTCACAAATATTAATCATTTTATCTGCTTCTTCTAAAGTTAATGCCATAGGTTTTTGAACAGAAATACCACTTATTCCTTTCTGAGCTGCATAAATTGTTGCATCTGCGTGAAGATGATGAGGTAAAAGTATCTCTAAAAGATCTAGATCTTCTCGATCTATCATTTCCTTATAATTAGAATAAATAGGAAGTTTTTCATCGAGTTTGAATTCTTTAATTTTTTGTTTTGCTTTTTCAACAGTTCTATTACAAAGACAAGTGATCTCAACATCAGTTCGATTTAAATAACCTAATATATTAAGATCGAAAATTACACCCGTACCAATTATTCCGACTTTTCTAAATTCCAACTTTAAACACTAACTTTATACATTAAAAATTATTCTTAAAATTATAAAATCTCTTTTAGTAAATATAGTTAATTAAATCAGAATAAGAGGAAATCACATTGATAGATGATTTATACCGATATCTCAATTCTTTCTTTGAATCGAGTGAGCTCAATCGTCTTCATGAGAATTATGGGGCAGGTAGAATTTTTAATGATCCCTTAATTGGTGTTGCTAAAGGAGATGATCCAATTTTTCAAAAATTTAAAGAGGTTGTCGGACCAGAACATTTGAATCCTCTTGATTTATGGCTAGCTGAAGGACAAGGAAAGATACATGCTTCAGAACTACGAGTTGTTTCAATAGTTTTTCCTTATGTTGATAAAATTCGTAATGAGAGTAAAAATATAAAAGAACGAGGCAAATTAAAACTTCCTGCTGAAATCTATTCGGTAGGAAGAAATTATGCTAACTCTTTTAAACAAGAAACGTGTAAACATATAATAGGTTTTTTTAATGATAATGGATATAAATCCGTATCTGGTATGCTAAGTGAGTCATTTAGTATATTGTTAAAGGGAAAATTTTATTCTACTTGGTCAGAACGCCATATTGCATTTGCTTCAGGATTAGGAACATTTAGTTTGCATGAAGGATTAATTACTGATGCTGGTTGTAATATTAGATTAGCTTCCGTTGTAACTAAAGCTCCTCTTAAAATTACTCAAAGAAAAAATGAAGATCCCTATGCAAATTGCTTATATTATTCAAAAGGAACTTGTAGAGAGTGCGAAAAGAGATGTCCTGGAAATGCTATTGATGAAAATGGTCACAATAAAATTAAATGCCATGAATATGGTCAAAAAATTGCCAGAAAAATGATAAATCGTATTGCTCCAATTTTAAAATCACATATTCGCCGTGTTAATTGGAAGTTGAGACCTCCTACTTATCCTGTTGGATGTGCATTTTGTCAATTTGGAGTTCCTTGTATGGATAAAAATCCGATGAAAAATGATTAAAAATAACACTTTTTATTCAATTTATAAAGATTTTTTAGATAGTAGAAAATTGTTTTATTATAGGAAATTTCATTAATCAATTAAATTTACAAATCTAAATGTTGTTTAAAATAGATGAATTGGATCCTAAAAAGGCTTATGAACGAGCTTTATATCATGGATGTGGTTATTCTTATGAAGACTTACAAAAACCAAAAATTGCGATTGTAAATTCATGGAATGAAATTAATCCAGGACATATTCACTTACGTAAGTTAGCTGAATTTGTTAAAGAAGGTGTTAGAGAAGCGGGTGGTATTCCTATGGAATTTAATACAATCGCTCCATGTGATGGAATTGCTAACTCTGGTAATTTCTCAATGTACATTTTACCTTCAAGAGAAATTATAACTTCTTCAATAGAATGTACAATCAAGGCATATGATTTTGATGGAATGGTATTAATGTGTTCATGTGATAAAATCATACCTGGAATGCTTTTAGCAGCAGCAAGATGTAATATCCCTTCAATGTTTTTAACAGGAGGTATTATGCTACCTAAAACATTTCAAGATGGTCCTCTTAAGGGAAAGATGTTTGTAACTTCTGATATTAAAGAGGCTATAGGACAGTATAATGTGGGGTTGATCTCGAGAGAAGAGTTATCTCTTATTGAATCAGAAACGTGTTGCTCTCCTGGTGCTTGCAATATGATGGGTACTGCGAATACTATGGCGTGTATAGTAGAAGCAATGGGGCTTTCTTTGCCCGATTGTGCAACCTTAAGTGCTGTAAGTAAGGAAAGAGAAAAGCTATGTAAGGATACGGGAAAAGTATTAATGAATCTAATTGAAAAGAAAATAAATGCTTTAGATATAATCACACATGACTCAATTGAAAATGCAATTAAGGTTGCACTTTCATTTGGTGGTTCTAGTAATATGATACTACATTTATGTGCCTTATCACATGAAATAGATGGTAATCTAAATCATTTTGATTTTGATAGAATTAGCAAATCTATTCCTTTATTAGCCAAATTCAAACCGAGTTCAGAATATAATCTATCAGAGTTTCATGAAGCTGGTGGAGTTAAAGTTTTAATGAAAAAGCTATCAAAATTCTTGAATTTATCAACAAAAACAGTTTTAGGTTTAAGTCTTTATGAATATCTTGATAAAATAGAATTCAATGAATACCACATCATTAGAAATATAGAAGATCCAATCTCAAATGAGGGGGGTATTGCTGTACTGAAAGGAAATTTAGCACCTGAAGGAGCCGTGATAAAACAAAGTGCCGTTGAATTCAAAATGATGCATCATAAAGGTCCAGCTAAAGTATTTAATTGTGAAAAGGATTTAAGAGATTTTCTAATATTAAATAAAGTTGAAGGAGGAGAGGTATTAGTTATTCGTTATGAAGGACCTAAAGGATCTCCTGGCATGAGAGAATTATCGATTCCAACAGCAATCATAACAGGTATGAGATTAGAAAATTCAATTGCAATGATAACTGATGGAAGATATTCCGGAGCTACAAGGGGGCTTTGTATTGGACATGTATGTCCGGAGGCGATAGAAGGTGGTCCTATAGCTATCGTTCAAGATGGTGATATAATTGAAATTGATATTCTAAATCGCAAATTAGATTTATTAATTTCTCAAGATGAAATTGAAGCAAGATTAAAAAAATGGGTAAAACCTACACCTAAAATTAAAACTGGATACTTAAATATGTATAGAAAAATGGTAAGTTCTGCGAAAGATGGAGCTTATTTAATTTGAAAGAATGTGAGATTTACTATGATTGATGAAAAGCGTATAGTGCAAAATTTAAAGGATTTTTCTTTTCCTAGATTATCTGGAACAGAATTTGAAAAAAAAAGTTTCAACCTTGTTAAAAAAAAAATAGAAGAATTACAACTTACACCAAAGATCCAAGAATTTACGTATAGTACCTTTTACTCAAGGATCTATCCAAAAATTTCTTTAACAGTATTAAGTTGGCTTCTTATCGTCCTTTTTTTAAATATTCAAGTGATATTTACGATTTTAAATCTAGTACTAATTTTGCTATTAATTCTAATTTTAATAAAATTTACAAGAAATCCTGAAAAAATTAAAATTGGTAGGATTTATCATTCCCAAAATATATTTTTAAAAATATCAGCTCAATCTAATAAAATCAACTCTGATCAGAATATTTTCCTCTTTTCACATTTGGATTCAAAAGGACAAGCCCTCTCAATTAAATTTCGAATTATGCTATATTATATTTGGATTATTTCTTTTCCTTTTAGTCTATTTTTTATTATATTTGATTCCTTTGTTTTTTGTCATGCTCTTTTTTTAGTCTATATATTCGCAGTTTTATTTTTAATTATAAATTGTTTTGCTACATTAATTATCGCATTAAATACTACAAATAACGTTTCTAGTGGCACAATAGATAATGCTTCTGGAATATCGTGTGTTTTAGAATTAGTTCTTTTTTATTCAAATCCAGAAAATCAACTTCAAAATTATAATTTATGGTTTGTTTTTACGGGTGCAGAAGAATCTGGCACAATGGGAATTAGAAATTTCTATAATATAATAAGGGAATATAATAGAGACAAGACCTTTATAATTAATTTTGACTCAATCGCTAAAAGAGTATATTTATGGGATCATGGTCTCATTAATAAAAAAAATTTTAAGGCTCAAAATTATATTTTAGAAAATAATGATATAATGAGTCTCGAAAAAGCTAAAAAAATTTATTTTGGTATGTATAGCGATGGTTTATTTCTTCTAAACAAAAAATTCCAGGGCCTTGGTAATGGTGATAAAAGCGCTTACAAGTATATTCATTCTGTCAATGATAATATTGATAAAGTGGATACAACAATATTGAAGAAACTCTGCCATTTCTATACAATCCTATTAAAAGATATTGATAAGTAATTACCAGATTATATTTAAGAGTGCTGATTAATAATCAATTTTAATAATAAAGATTTAGGAGTAATTTTAACCCCATCTAAAACAGTTGAATATATAATATCAAAAATTGGGGAGATTAAAAAAAATCAAAAGATATTGGATCCATGTGTAGGACCTGGAGTATTTATAAAACAATTATTAGAGTCTGGAGTTGATAAAAATCAGATATATGCTTATGACATTAATTCAAATTTTAAATTTGAAGTTGAAAAGTTAGGTATTTCATTTAAGGAGCAAGATACACTTTTGGCTTTATACCCGGACTCATATAACAAGTTCGATTTTATTATTGGAAATCCACCTTACCTTAATAAAGCGAGTGCTTATGTAAGCAAAAATAAATTAAAATTGAGAAAAATATATGGGAAAATAAATGCTCATGAAACTTATGCAATGTTTATTATAAATAGCATTTGGAGGTTAAAGGAAGGAGGAAAATTAGGATTCATCACAAGTGATTCATTTCTAACTCTTAGTACTCATAAAAAGCTAAGGAGATTTATATTGAATAACTGTAAAATTAATGAGATTCTATTAGCACCAAAAAATTTATTTTCCAATCAAAATGTAAGTACTAGTCCGGTAATTATAATTTTAACAAAATGTTCTGGTAAAAAATATAAGAATATCAGAGAAAGTAATCTAATGCGAATTATTCCTCGATTAAAGAGTGAGGAAGAATATAAAGCTCCTAAGAATGTTAAGAAAATAAAACAAGTCAAATATAATTCTTTACCCTTTTATCTTTTTTATATTGACGTTGAAGATAAAGTTATTGAGTTATTTGAGAAAGCTCCTAAATTGAGCGTATATTTAAAGGGATTTATAGGAATGCATACCCATGATAATAGAAAATATATAGCTGCTATTGATGGTACGGAATTAGCAGAACTTTTTAAGAAAAGAAATCTAACGATTAAGGATTCTGAAAAAAAATACAAAGTAATTAGGCAAGTTGATTTAGGAAAAGATAATTGGAAACCTTATTTAAAACGGGGAGGTGCAGATCAATATTTTAGACCTATTATAGAAGCTTTAGATTGGAGGGAAGATTCAATAAAGAACTACGATATTCCTAAAAATGTACCATTTGAAGAAGAGGGTATCATAATAAGTGGTGTAAGTTCAAAATTGGCGGCACGTATTATGCCAAGAGGATGTTATTGGGATTCTAATAAAGCAATTGGATTTATTAAAAATAAGAAAAAAATATCCATTTCATATATGTTGGGACTATTAAATAGTTCCTTATATAATTATCTAGCAAAAGGAATAATAAATAATACAAATAGCATACAAATAACTGGAATTCATGCTTTACCTTTTGTAGAACCAGAAAATGAAATTAAAGTGAAAGTAGAAGAACAGGTAGAATCAATCATTAAAAATAAGAAGAAAAATCTAAAATACAATTACACCAATGAACAAAAAATTATTGATGAAGTAATTTTTAGATTTTATGCTGAAAAATTTAATTTACCAGACAGTTTAAAAATTAAGCTAGACAGAAAATATTCAATTTATTCCAATTAAAGTTTTTCTCCCTTGATTTCATCCTCATATTTCTTTCTTTGTTCTGTAAGATACTCGGGGCGCGGAACATCCCACCAGCCTACTGCAGGAGAACCAGTAAAGGGATATTCTCTTTGAACTTCAATTTCTATTACAGAAGGTTTCCTCGATTTAACGGCTCTTTCAAATGCGGGAATTATCTCTTCTTTTCTAGAAATTTTTTCAGAATAACAGCCAAATGCTTCACCAATTTTAGCGAAATCAGGAGAATATGTTTTTCCATTTTTGTCTTCAAAAGCTGTACCATAACCCCGATCTTCCCCAAAAGCTGCTTGCTGTAAATCCTTAATTGCAATCCACCCATGATTATTTAGAATTACAAAAAATATGTTATCCAAACCAAGCTGTACTGCCAATGTTAATTCAGATATCGTCATCATAAAATCTCCATCTCCCACCAGTGCAACAACTTGTCTATCTGGTTTTCCAATATCTATTGAACCTAATTTGGCTCCTATAGCAGCTGGAACACTGTAACCCATCGTTGAAAATCCCCCAGCTGTAAGACATGTATTTGATTCGTAAAATGCTAATTCTTGTAGCATTTGAGCCTGTACATTTCCCGAGCTAGTCACAATTACAGCATCTCTGTCAAAAAAATTTCTTACCTCTCTTAAAACTGTAGAGATCATGACTGGAATTTTTGAATCATCTCGATTTTCATCAAGAAATTTAAACCATTTATCTTTCTCTTCTTGGATTTCTTTAAAGTAATCAGAATTCTTATAATCTCTTGAATAATCTCCTAATTTTTCTATAATCTGGATTAAACAAGCTTTAGCATCTCCGACTATTCCTACAGAAACAGGATAATTTTTACCTATTTCTTGAGGATCTATATCTATATGTATTAATTTTGTAGGTGGTATCGAAAAACTTACTCCATATTTATATGAACTCGCTGTTTCATCAGCAAATCTACAACCAACTGCCAAAATAACGTCTGCATTTGAAGTCATTTTTAATCCGACAGTCGTACCTTTGGAACCTGCCGACCAACAATAAAGTGGATGAGAATTATCGATAATATCTTTCCCCATCATCGTAACTACTACTGCTGCACCTACTTTTTCTGCTAATTCTTTAATTTCCTCACTTGCTTGCGAAGAAATTGCTCCCCCACCTATAAATAAAACAGGTCTTTTTGAGTTTTTAATTAATTCTGCAGCTTTTTCAATATTCTCAGGATCACCCCTGATACGTCCAATTGATCTTCTCTCTAATGGTTCTGGAATTTCTACTTCTATAGAATTTGCTTGTACATCCATAGGAAGATCTATTACTACAGGTCCTCTTCGTCCTGTCAACATTAGATTAAATGCTCTTTGCATTATCATGGGTAATTGGCTCACAGAATTTACCTGCCAACTCCGTTTAACTATAGGTTCTAGAACACGATGCATATCAGAATCTCTTTTTCTCTCAATCTCTTGAAGAACTCCTTTCCCACGCATATGAATGTGAGTACTTCCAGTCAAACATAGAACAGGAAAACTATCTACATAAGCATCTGCTAATCCTATTGCTGTATTCATTGCACCTGGACCAATTGAAGTAAAAACACATAGCGGTTGTCCTGTAATTCGGTAATATCCTACTGAAAAATGAATTCCAGCATTTTCAGTTTTAGGTTGAATTAATTGAATCTTGTCCTTATCCTTGTAAAATGCATCGACAAGGGGGAGATTCCCATGCCCAGGAATTCCAACAACATATTTTACACCCTCTTTTATTAAATACTTAGTGATTATTTCTCCACCGGTATGCTTAGCCATCTTAAAATCTACTGAATTTTTTAATTGTTATTAAATATAATCTGATAAACTAAAAATAGATTTAAGTTTGTGTATCATTGGGATTTCTGATAAGAGAAATTTTTATAAGCCAATTTTAATTATTTTGAAAATTCAATATGCCCCCTCTTTTTATAAGGTAAATATCAAAATTTTAACTTAAGTATGTCATGTGGGTATGAAATTATACAAGGTCGATGTGTAAAGTGCCTTCGGTTTTAGAAAAGATACGAATCTTAGGAGAAAATTCAAGATTTGACATCTGTGCTAGTACAGCGTCCAGTCGTACAGATAAATATCCAAAACTTTTCGGAGATTCGAAAGAATGGATTGGTGCTACTGCTAGTGGAGGTATTTGTCATAGTTATACTCCTGATGGGCGTTGCATGAGCCTTTTTAAAACTCTTTATACAAATAAGTGTATTTATAATTGTAAATATTGTTTTTCCCATACCTGTAAAAATAAGATAAGTTTCACCCCAGAAGAATATGCTCGTACATTCATGAAGCTCTATTCGATGAATGTTGCTGAGGGTGTATTTATATCGTCAGGTATCTGCAGGAGTGCTGATGATACAACTGAAGAAATGCTAGAAGCAATTCGACTTCTTCGATTTAAATATAATTTCAGAGGATATATACATTTTAAGTGTTTACCCGGTGTAAGTCAATCCCTTCTTAAAGAGGCTGTGACTATATCTGATCGTATTTCGATAAACATGGAAGCTTCTTCTAAGGCTCATCTCGTGGAGATTGCTGATCAAAAAGATTTTAACAATGATATAATAACACGACAACGTTGGCTAAAAAAAATTCGTATTAAGCATAATGAAGATATCTTAAAAATTATGAAAGATTCAAAACAAGATAACGAATTGAAATTCCAAGAAAAAATGATAAAAGATCGACGAGAAAATGAGTATAAAAAATTCCGTTGGGATGGTGCTCCTATTCTCAATAGTGGTCAAACAACTCAATTTGTAGTAGGAGCTGCGGAAAACGAAAGTGATTATGAATTGCTAAAAAGAATTGACTGGGGTTATAAAGAAATTGATCTAAGAAGAGCTTATTTTTCTTCATTTATACCAATCGAGGGCACTCCTTTAGCTGGTAAGCAAGAAGCACCTTTAACAAGAGAACATCGCTTGTATCAAAGCGATTGGTTATTACGAATCTATCATTATAAGTTGGAGGATATTAAGGAAATTTTAAATGATGATGGAAATTTACCAAATGGAGATCCAAAAATTCATTTAGCACATAAATATTTTGAGGATCATAATCGTGTAAACCCTAATGAAGCATCCTATGAAGAATTGCTACGAGTTCCTGGTATTGGTCCTATTTCTGCCAAAAGAATAATAAATTTAAGAGCCAAAAAATTCATTTTTAGCAAACGAAAGGATCTTCAATCAGTTGGCGTTGTTCTAAAGCGAGCAGATCCATTTCTGGTACTCAATGGAAATTCACAAACAACTCTTCATGATTTTGTAAAAATAATTTAAATTGATAAGGGATATTATATGAATAAAAATTGTCAACAAGATCCAATGGAAGTTATAGGTCGAGCTAAAGGATATTCTTATGAAGAAATAATTCAAAATCTCCCACGTCATAGTAATTTTTATCCAGATCTTTTAGTACAAATTAAAAAAGTGCCAGAAGTAGTTTTTCGTAATTCTGGATCCCCATTTGCAAAAAAAATTAATCGAATGATGCGAGAAGTTTCTACTGAAGCTTATCGTGCCAAACAATTTACTCGAACCGAGATAAATAATCGTGGTGTTTTATATGGTGTAGTTTTACTTAAACATCAAGTTATAGATAAAGTCTTAAGCTATTTTCATGAAAGATGGCCGCAATGTATTATATGCTTATATAATGAATATAACAAAAAAACTAGCATTATCAATGAAAGAGGGAAAATAAAAGAGATAGAATTGTCACTAAAAGAAGCTGTATATAAAGTTAGCAAAAATAGACCAATTATCCCCTATTTCGAAGATATTCAATTTTCTGGTGGAGAAATCTTTGAAACGCTCTATAAGTCTCAGCTTATTTCTGAAAGAGAAAATCAAAAATATTTTAAAAGAATGATTCCTGATAAGTGTTTTGAATTGCCAGGGATGAGAGGTGGTGTAGAAAAAAATTTTCGAAATAAAAAGATTAATGATTATCTCTAATTTCTTAGATTATTCTCGCATATAATTCTTTAACTTTTTGATATGCTTCATTTTCATTAGGGAGGAGTAAGAGATTTTCACCTATTAAATTCATTTTACTGATTTCGTCACTATTAGCGATAAAACCAAGGAGCTTTACATATTCTTCTTTAATGTTAGCAACTTCGTTTTCTAAGATGTCTCTTATATTTTCTGGGAACCTATTTCCAAGTATCCATATATTTTCAAATTTTAATTCAACCTCTTTAGATACTTCTAATATCCGTTTCATAGTATGGATACCCATTTTGGAAGGATCACTTACTATTACTAAGTCTGTGACGTTTCGACCCGTTTTTCGGGAAAAATATTCTAACCCTGCGGGAGCATCTATTAATGTAACATCATAATTCTTTGAGAGAATGTCGATCACCCGTTTTAAAGTATTATTTACGCTACAATAACACCCTTCACCTTCGCTACGCCCCATTTCTAAAATGTCAAAGTCATCCATTTCAATTAACGCATCAAAAACTTCAGACTCAATAATTTGATCTTTTGAAACATCGAGGGGGATTTGTCGTTTTTGGATTTTATTTTTAAGCACTGCCATTTTCCCGCCGATAGTTTCTTTAAAATGAATTTCTTTCCCGATAATATCTGCAACATTTGCATCTGGATCGGCATCAATTACGAGGATATTGAGATGTTTAAATTTTTCGAGGAGATATTTGAGCATTAACACGAGAAGGGTAGATTTCCCAACACCGCCTTTTCCTGAAAATGAAATAATTTTTTTCATAAAAATCTTCTTGCTATATATGTTTTTACTTTATGTAAAAATAATTGATTTTATGTTAAAAATTTACTATAAATAATTCAAAAGAATAAGGAATATTCCAATAAAAATTGTAAGCTTTATTGGTACAAAGATTAATATTTAATAAATTATACCTTTTATTGGTCTTGTTTATAAACAGGGACGATTTTTGAGGTAAATTCCTCTAATGTGTATGGAAATTCGTCTTCACTTGAGATTTTCCCTAGTGAAAACATAATTTGCCTTGCTAAAAGATAAAATGCTAAACCTAAAGCTTTTTTACCTCTATTATTTGCTGGAATCGCAAGATCTATACCTTCAAGTGTATCATCTGTATCGAATAAAGAAACAACCGGAATCCGAGCTAATTTGGCTTCCCTTAATACTACCTTATCAGCATGAGGATCTACAATTACTACTACATTTGCATCTTTGATATATGTATCAATTATAGGATTTGTCAGTGAGCCAGGAATAAATCTAGAAGTTATTGCTCTACAACCCAATATTTCACAGAACTTTTTTACTGGTTCTTTTCCATATCGTCGAACAGAAGTAACAATAACTTTATCACTTCCTTCTTCAACGTATTTGCTTAAAAACTTTGCTGCAATTTTGAGACGTTCATCCGTTTGAGTTAAATCAATTACATACAATCCATAGTTAGTTTGTCTATAAATGAATCGTCGAGCATCTCCTGTTAACAATTTTGTGCCAATATGAATACCACAACTTAAGTAAAGTTGTTTCCTTTCTTCATCCTTATCAATTAATTCTTCTTTTATCTCCATTCCTGCTTCTATATCTTCAGTATCTAATAAATCGAGTTCTTCTTCCAAATCTAAATCCTCTTCAAAATCTATATCAAAATCTTCACTAAATTCTTCTAATTTCTCGGATTTTTTCTTATCTTCGGAATCTTCTGTTTTCTTTTTCTTTCTTGCCAAATTAGTTACCTTGTTTATTTTATTCTAACGTTAATTAAACAAAATTATTTTAGAGTCTAATAAATTAAAGAATATATTTTAGAATATACAATAACTTTAATATTTTATTGAGTAGATTTTTCTAAAACCTTAAGGACTAAAGTATTAATATAGCAAAATGATTTTAAATATTAATATAACTTTTAGAATATAAATTTAAAATAATGGTTTATTTTTAGTGAGGTAGCATAATGGTTTCATATCGATTAGTAATTGGTATTATTGTTGGTGTTATCTTTAGTTTTTTTACTGTGTTTTTTTTTAACATGACAGTAATATTAAATCAAATTCAATCATATGCGGGAGAAAATGCTTTAAAAACGCTAACATTATTGATTGGATCAAATTTTGATTTTGATATGATTTCATTTATGATTATTGAGCCTTCAGTATTAGGATTTTTTGCTCCAGAAATTTTAGCATGGATCTTTATAGGTTATATCTCAGGTACAATAGCAAAAGGTTTGAGAAGAGGTACAATTGCGAGTGTATTAGTAGTTATTATTGTTTTATTAATTTGGATAATATTAAGCATAATTTCCGGTGAAGATTTAATGGCATTATTCCAAGGAACTCAATTAATTGAGACATTAGGAGGAATAATTAGCGCTATTATAGGAGGACTTATAGGAGGATTAGTTGGTGGGTTAATAAGTGGTCCTTATGAAGAATTCTATTGAGATTCTTTTTTCTTTATAAATTTATTATATTTTTTATATGGTTTAACAATCAATTAATATTTCAAATAATAAGATTGTGGATTTCTTAGTTAGAATATTAATTTAGCGAAATTGTTAATAACTAAAACTTAAAGTTAATTATTTAATTATAAATTATGATGGTTAAGAAAGAAGAAATTTTGCCCGATCGGGAATTTACATTAAATTTTTTGAAGAGTTTGAAAATTCCCCTTTCAGTGAGACGTCATTCAGAAAAAGTTGCTAATAAAGCTATAGAAATTGCAAGTAAAGTAAAGAAAGCTAAATTAGATATGAATTTAATTGAGATTGGTGCTTTATTACATGATATTGGCAGAACTAAGACTCATGGTTTTAAACATGCAATAATAGGTGGCAAAATCTTAAGACAAAGAGGTTTTTCAGAAAAACTTGCTAGAATCTGTGAAACCCATATTTTAGGGGGATTAGACAAAGAAGATGCTAATAAAGTCGGTTTACCTGAAAGAGATTATTTACCTATTACTTTGGAAGAAAAAATAATATGTTTAGCAGATAAATGTATAGCAGGTACAAAAGAAGTGTCAATCCAAGATAGATTTAATAGATGGTTTTATAAATACGGTAGAAACAAAATGTTAGTAAAATCCAAGAAAAGAATCGAAGAAATTCAAAAAGAAATTCAAGAGTTAATCTAAATCATTTTATTACAATTTCTTCTAATTTCCATTAATCAGAATCATAAAAAAGTTCTTTATCTCTACATAAAATATTATAGTCTTTATCTAATGAAAGAATTACTCTTTTAATTAATATACATGCTTCTAATAATATATTAGGATCAACTTTTTCAGGAGTATCTAATTTACTATGAGTATATCTACCACTTTCTCTTGTTACTATATCAACCGAATCATATCCTCTTAGATGGAATGGAACAGAATCTGTATGAGCCCCTGTAGATAAATGAAAACCTTTTATTTTCATATTTTCTTCATTTGCTGCGTTATCTAAATATTTACTAAGTAAGGGGGCAATTTTCTTTCGAGGGATAACTCCATAAGATTTTAAGTATTCAATTCGGTTTTGTGGTCTACAAGCGCATGAAATCATATCTAAATTAATATGAAACGTTCTTCCTTTGATAAATTCACCTTCATGACTATTAACGAAAACTCGTGAGCCCATTGTTCCGAGCTCTTCTGCAGAAAATTGACAAAACCAAATATTGAAGTTATGAAGAGGATTATCTTTAAAGTACCTACTTAGTTCAAAAACTACTGCCATACCAGATGCATTATCTAAAGCTCCGGGGGATTTATTATGAGTATTTAAAAACAATAAAAATACATTTGAAATTGAAATAAGTATAGTAAAAATCCATATGTTAATCCCTACTAATATAATATTTATTTTTATTATAGTATATGTACGAATAAACAAAATTATCAAAAAAATTCCAAGAAAAATCCCACTATACAACCAAACTCTATAAAAAAATATTCTCCAAGAGGTTTTAAAGGTTTGAGATTTAGAATCTAAGTGTGCTGAAATTATAATGTTTCCAGCTACATCTGTTGGTAAATTTCTTGATATTAATTTTACAAAAATATTAGAGGCACTGATCGTCTTTCCATAATATTCTCCCCAAAATCCTGGATGTTCAGGATGTCTTAAACCCCTGAAGATTAATAAAACAATTAATGCCATGATACCACATACAAAAGTCGTGAAAAAGAGATTTATATAAGCAAACATCAAAATAAACAATGAAAAAGTCAAATTTATTATCATTATTAATTTTATAAGGGTAGTAGAGTAAAAATCAGAAAACTTGAATGATTCTTTATAAACTTGCGAATCTTTAAAGCCAATATTTTGAAATTTTTGTATTGTTAATACAACTGCTTTCTTTTCTCCGTTTGTTCCAGCAAGTCGCGGAAAGCTAAAATCCTTAACATGATTAAATAATCTACTTATATCAAAAGAATTATTGTCAATAGAGTTTTCCTTCTTCAAATTTAATCATAAAAGAAGTTTTAAATTTAGATTAGATATATCTTATTCTTATTATAATATTGAAAATAAATGTTTTATCCTTTAATTCTATAATTTTAGCCAAAATGTTCTAATTTGTTAATAATAATTCTTTGGATCTTCTCTTGAACAACTTCTATAATATCATCAGAGCTGACAACATAATATCCTTCTTGTTTAGCTCGACTTAAGTAAAGGTTTCTTACTTTATCTAAAAATTTAGTGTCCTCGAATTTCTCTAAATCTTCATTTTCTTTTCTTGCTAATGCTACTTTTGGATCAATATCTAAAACTATTGTGATATCAGGGAGTTCTATAAATTTATTTATTTCTTTAACCCAATCGACTGAAATTTTTTCAGATTGAACCGATTGATAAACTATTGAAGACTCTAAATACCTATCTGATATAACAATATAACCTTCTTGCAATTTTTTTTTTATTTCGTTATGATAATGTAAATCTCTATCAGCAGCAAATAATAATGCATCTGTAGTTGGTGGAATTTCATTATTTTTCAAAAATTCTCTTAATAATATTCCAATTTTAGTTTTTGTTGGTTCCTGTGTTAAATAAACCTTTAATCCCTTGCTTTCTAAAAATCCTTTAAGAAGATGACTATGAGTGCTTGTACCTGATCCATCAGTACCTTCTAATACTATAAAAAAAGATTTTTGCATCAGTTTACTCCCAAACTTTAGTTCATTGCTAGTTCTAAATTCATCAGAAATTTGAAGAATTATTTATCAATAAGGTCTTATTAATTTTATTTTTAATTAACTCATTTTATTAAAAAATTAACAAAAAGTCACCACTCCAATAAGATAAATTTTTATAAGATCATTGCAGAAAAATTAAAATGATTAAATTATTTTATTTAAAATTAGAGATATGGATTCACAATTATTTGCTTATTGTAATAAATGCGAGAAGGAGATTTTTAATCCAAAAAAAAAGTCTTTTGATAGTATGTATTATAATGTCTGGATTCTTGCTATCATTGCTTCATTAGGGCTTGGACTAATTCCTTTTCTAATTTATCATTATATCATTTTGAAAAAGGAATTTTGCCCAAATTGCCAAAATCAATTAAATTTTTATAATTCTCGCGAAGAAATCCCTAATCCAAAAGCTGAAATTTCAAGAATTCTAGAAACAATTGAACAAGAAAAAAAAGAGAAAGAAGTAAAAATAAATTGTCCTTATTGTCAAGAAGAAATAAGTACTCAAGAAACAATTTGCTCAAATTGTGGTGCGTCTCTTAAAGAATAAAAGTATATAAGAAGAAAACAATTAATTAACTTAAAATTTATTGGAATTAAATAAAAATAAAATAAGGATTTATAAAATGACAACGAAAAATCCTACTGGCTTCTGCCCTCGATGTAATCAAGAAGTTTTATTAACTCGTGAAGATATTGATGTTTGTTTAGCAATTATTTTATTAATTTTTACTGCAGGAATTGGTTTAATAATTTATCTGGTGTGGTATTATTCTAAGGAAGAGAATACTTGTGTGCATTGTGGTAGTAAAATTACTACTTTAAAACCATCAAGTACATATACATATCAATTTCAACCACAAACTCAACAACAATCATATATTACACCTGTAGGTGTATCTGGAGAAACTAAAGTAAGTGGTGTCAATTTTTGTGCACTTTGTGGAGAAAAATTAGAGTTTGGGATAAAATTTTGTCCTAACTGTGGGAGTAAAATTACAGAAAATTAATTTTTTTTTCGTTTCTTTTTTTTATATTAAAAGCCTCCTTAACTATTAAAAATTGGACTAAAGATCATTTTAGTATTTCTTTCTTTTTTATTTAATTAAAGAAATATAAATGTATTAAAAAAAATTGGAGGTAAAAAAATGTCAATGATGTATTGTTATAAGTGTGATAAGAATGTACATACAAAAAAGAATGATTTCAATATTGGTTTAGCAATTTTCTTAGCAATATTTACTGGTGGAATAGGTTTATTAATTTATGTTGCGATTTATTTAGATAAAGAGCACAAGCCTCGCTGTATTCACTGTAATAGTATCTGTTATGAGCAAATAGAAAACAATTTAGTAACTTCGAATTATCAATTAGTAAGTTCTACTAATCAAATGCAAAGTCAACAATTTATAGTGGAAAAAAGACCAGTTGATGAAAAATCTAAATTTTGTTATAATTGTGGTGTTGAGCTAAACCAAAGAGAACATGCTAAATATTGTCCTCTTTGCGGTAGCCCTGTAGAATAAATTCTTTTTTTCCTTTTTTTAATCAAAATCATATACTTTTTACTTGTTTTTTCTGAAGAAATTCAATAACTTTTTCTTTCATTAATTTGATATTTGGTTTTCTGTTAGTCCACCATTCAAATGCTAAAGCTCCTTGATTAACTAACATATCTATTCCTCTGAGTGTTTTACATCCAATTTCATTTGCATCTTTAATCAATTTAGTTTCTAATGGGTTATACACTATATCATAAACAATTAAATCCTTATGCAAAAATTCAGCAGGTATGGGTGTACTATCTATATTAGGAAACATACCAATTGGGGTTGTATTTATGATAATGTCTGCTTTTTCAGATTCGTCTTTTAAAATGTAATTATTCATTTTGTTTGCCCCAATATTTATTCCAAAATTAGATTTTATTTCTTTTGAGAGCTTTAATGCCCGCTTTTCATTTCTATTTACTATAACTATTTTATTAACATATTTTACTATTGCATGAGTTAGAGCTCTTGCGGCACCACCAGCGCCTAGCAATAAAACATTTTTTCCTGAAATTTCATAACCCGTGTTTAATAGAGCTTTAATACCTCCTTCTGCGTCAGTATTTTTACCAATCAAATATCCATTATCATTTTTTAGCGTATTTACTGCTCCAATCTTTTTTGCTAGAGGTTCAATTTCATCTAAGTATCTCATAATTTTTTGTTTAAATGGAATTGTTACATTAATTCCAATGATATTAAATGTTCTGATTCCTTTAACGGCATGATTCAAATTAGCGGGTAAAATATTGAATGCTAAATATATATAATCAAGGTTCAAATCATGTATTGCAGCATTATGCATTATAGGGCTCATTGAATGTTCAATTGGATACCCAATCACACATAAAATTTTTGTTTGAGTTGTTACAAAGTTCTTCTCGATCATTATAAATTAAAAGGTAAAATTACCTCAATCTATTATCTCGTCATTAAAATGACTCTCAAATTCTTTTGATCTTACTGCAGTAGCTTGTCTATATCTCTCAAAGCGATTTTCCCATTCTGCATCTACATTAAAAGCAACCTTCGCAAATTCAATGGACTTTATAGCTTTAGCTAATGCCTCTTTCTCTTTTGGACTATAAATTCTTATTGGATCTCCAATAGCAATATTATTCGGAGGAATAAAAAAATTTGCGGGAACAACTGTGTTTGCATGTATAAAAGCTCCAACAGCCACCGCAGCACCAGATTGAATGTTAGCACCTTGTAAAATAGTTACACCCGTTGCTATATATGAATTAGATTCAACTGTACATCCAATTAGAGTCGATTGTGGTGAGATAAAAACATGATCTCCAATTAAAACAGGGTAATCCTGGTTTCCTGATGCTGTAGCTCTAAGAACTGCATTTTCGCATATTATTGAGCATTTACCTATTTCTATCGCAGAACCTTCTGAATTAACAACCGAACCATACATAATCCTTGAATCTTTTCCGATCAAGACATTTCCTATAACTGCTGCTGTTGGTGCGATAAATACAGAGGAATCGAATTTAGGGATAAATCCTCTATGTTTTATTATAATTCTCTTTTCACCTAATACTATTAATTAAAGAACTTGATCATTTACTAATTCTTAATTATTTAAAATTTTATATAGGAAAATTTTAGATTAATTCAATTTAAAACTATTTAATTTACTATAGATTAAAACAAATAATTACTCAAAAAAAAAATAATGTAAATATGGTGAGAAAATGGAAAAAGTAGTTTTAAGTCCTAGAATTTCAACATTTCCAATGCCAGCTGCAGTAATTTCTGTTGGAGTAGGGGAAAGTGCTAACTTAATTACACTTGCTTATGTTGGTAAAGTATGTTATAACCCACCAATTATTGCAATCTCAATAAATCCTGATCGTTATTCTTATCAATTAATTGAAAAACATGGCGAATTTGTAATAAATTATCCAACTATAGATCAACTAAAAGAAACCGATTACATAGGTACACGATCAGGAAGAGATGTAAATAAATGGAAGGAATTAAAATTAACAAAAGAGAAAGCATCTATCGTTCAAGTACCCTTAGTAAAAGAATTTCCATGGAATATGGAATGCAAAGTAGTTAATAAATTGAAATTAGGATCTCATGTATGTTATTTTGGACAAGTTATGGCAACTCATTCTGATCCTAAGTATGTTATTGATGAAACCTTAAATCCTGATGCTTTTAATTTTTATGCATATATAGCAGGTAATTATATTGGTCTAAATAAAGGAATATTAGGAAAGCATGGTTATACAAAAGAGGATTAATATTTCATTTCTCTTTAGATTAATTGATGGCTTTCTGGAATTATTTTTAAATAAAAAATTATTAATAACATCAATTTTTGATTTTAAAATTATCATTATTAATGGCAATAATGCAAGAAGGAAAAACACAAAACTCAAGGATAAAATCGATTTTATATCTGTTTCGCCCTAATAGAACTTTTATGGTGGCAATGATCACAGGAACAGGAGCTTTCGCCGCAGGAGCTAGTGTTGAAGTAGCTTTATGGATGACTCTTGGGGGATGGCTTTTAGCTGTTGGAGGGTTTTCTCTAGATTTTTATGCAGACCGCGAATTAGATTTAAAAGGCCCCCGTGCTAGAATTCGAAAGAATCCTTTAGCGGATGGATCAATTCCACCCAGATCTGGCCTAGTATTTTCATTAATATCACTTATTTTGAGTTTAATTGTTATTGCGTTGTTTTCTATTTGGTCACTGGTTGCATGGGGAGTTGTTATAGCGATAATTTTAGGTTTAGCACTGCATTGGTTCGAAACCCCAATAGGACGGGCAATAACTTTAGGAGGTTTACAAGCTCTTTATTTATTAATGGGAGCATCTTCAGGAAAAATCTCTTTAGGTGTAATTCTAATTGCTTGTATGTTCTTTTTTGCTATGTTTGGTGGTCGGGGAATGATCGATATTCGCGACTTTTCTCAAGATGAGGTAACTCCAGTAAAAACTTGGCCTAAACGTTATGGTATAAAGCGAACAGCACAAATCTCGGGATTCTGCTTAATTTTTGCATATTTATTTAGTTTTTTAGCTTATTTAACAGGGGAATTTAATATATTTTATCTTTATTTAGATATGATCTTTATTGTTTCTGGATTAATCTTTACATTTTTCTTTTTTTATCGACCAACACCAAAATTGGCTGAATACTTTACAATGGTATATATGATGGGACAAGGTACCATAATATGTTTGGGAGTAATTCTTGGATCTTTTTGAACTCTGATTGAAGAAGGAATGTGAATTATGAGCAAAAATTCTATTGCGCTTATTGGATTTATGGGAACTGGAAAATCCACAATTGGAAATGCCTTAACTAAATTTCTTGGCAATGATTACAGATTTATTGAAACAGATCAACTTATCATTAAAGAAGTAGGTAAATTAATTCCAAAAATTTTTGCCACAGATGGTGAGAGTAAATTTAGAGAGTATGAATCATTAATATGCGAGAGGGTTTCTAACTTAAAGAAAGTTGTTATTTCATGTGGAGGTGGAGTAGTTTTGAATAAAACCAATATTGAAAATTTAAAAAAAAATTGTCATATTGTATTATTAAAAGCAACTCCAGAAGAAATCTATAAAAGAATATTAAAAAATGGGAAAGAAACTAGACCAATTCTTGATAAAGAAGATCCTAAAAGAGAAATAAAGAAAATTCTAAATCTTCGCAAATCCTATTATGATGATGCAGCAGAGATTGTTATTTATACTTCAAATAAAAAAATTAAGAATATTGTGCGAGAGATTGTTATAAAAACTAAATTAAAAACCTAAATTTAAATTTACAAACTCTACTAAATATTTATATATCTATAACAGACTTAAGGGAAAAAAACATGACAGAATATAAATTTTCACGAGTAAAATGTCCTCAATGTGGTAATGAAAATCCACGTAAGCTTCATGAGGAGCCAGATAGGAATAATGTGCTATACTACAGTATTGGTAAAGCTAATTCAGCCTACCGCTGAGGCAGGGCACACCAGTATAGGAAAAGTTAGTTCAGCTTCTTCCGCTGAGACTCTCGAAGCGTTAAATGTGGAGATTGTGGAAATCTTTTCAAGAAGAATTAAAAATATGTAAAAAATGACTTTTTTTATTTATTTTTCTATTTTTTACGCATCAAATTTTCACATTAAGGATAATACAATTTTATTTTGAGCTTTTAGCATATCATTCATTATTAATTCCATAGCTTCTTTAATATCTGGAATATTCTCAGGAATACTACGCTTAGCGTTCACACTTGCCATAAGAATTTCATTTAATCCGCGTAGAATCATATCAGGAGAATACCAAGGTCGTTGTGATGCCCACCATTGCTGACAGCTGTGAGTTCCTCGATCTAAAAGATTTCTTGCATTATTGAAAATTCTTTTCTTATCTTCATTCATACTATCCCTATATTTAGCGGCTAAATGAATCAGCGTAAGAGCATACATGAAAAATTTATGTTGTTCTATATGAATTTCATTGTCAGGGTCGAACCATAATGGAAAGGGAACATCATTAGCGATGTCATACGGCATGGTCGACCAACTTGAATCTCGCGGAACTTGTGTAAATCCTTTAGGGAATCTATTAACAATTTCTGATACTGTACAGATTTTAACATCATCTCTGTGAGGGAGAGTTTGAAACAATGGGACTAAAAAGTCATGTATAGCATGTTTAACATGGTGTCCAAATGTTTCTCCATCCATTGCTATGATTATGTACATATCATCTTTAGTGTTTTTATATCTTAATCTATTAACGAACGTTTCAACATTATTTATTTTATCAAATGCGCAATCAATTGAGATGTAATCATCTCTAAATAACACTTTTAATCCATTGGGATGTACGGATATATTATTAGTAGGAAATTCTGGCAATGTATTAGCAATTCCGCTCATAATCATCCAATCAAATTTTCTCTTTTTAACTGTTTTAAATACTTCTCCATTCACTGCCATTTCAGGAGGAAAAAATCCACGAGGATTATAAAGTTTTCCAAAAAAGTGTCGATTAGTTTGATTATTCAATTCTATTTGACGCTTAATTTCGGGTTCTGGAATTAAGGGAAGCAGAGGATGAAATTTAGCAGACCCAGTAAATTCAATTTGCCCATTTGAGGCAAGGGTAGTAATTAATCCAATCAAATCGTCATAATCATAATCATGCAGTTGTTCAGTTAAAGTACCGTTGATATTTAAAGTAATCTTTGCCTCAGGATGATCTCTTAACGCTTCCATAATAGGTTTGTAGGACTCATTTACAATCTGTTTAATTACGAGAGGAATCTGTACGGGGGGTTGATATATATGAAACAAAAAAGCAAAATGGATTACCATATAATATAGTAAAAAATATACAATTTAATCTTTATAGTTCTAATTTTATTAATTTAAAAAGTTACAGGTTATTTATCAATAAATTAAAAAGTTCTTTTATTGTTTTGATATTAATTTGCCCTGGTGCTACTTTTTCATCTAACGAAACATATGTTAAAAATGAACCCACTAAAGGACATAGAACTCTTGAGAAAATTCCCATTTCTCCCATACAAAAAGATATTACTTTCTGGTTTTTTTCTCTAAAATAATTACATATTTTTAGTGGTATTATGTTATCTTCAAAATTTTGAACCGTGAACACAAATTTATAGATAATATCCTCACTATCTTCCAAATTAGATAAACATTTATTAATGAATTCCATTTTTAACGTTTCTATAAGATCCAAGGCATCTTTATAAGAAGGAGTTTTTTTTAAATCATGATATGAAACAATAATTTTTACATCATTTTTTTTAGCATTGCTTAATATTTGATTCAACTGAGTAAAATTACTCTGTAATTCAACATCAATATAATTAGGTTTAGCATTAATAAGAGATTCAATAATACTAAATCGTTTACCTTCACTAATTTGTATATTTCCTCCTTCAAGATAATTTCTAAATGTAAAAATTGAGCATGCTGTAGGATGGCACATCTTTTTTAAATTAATAATTAATTCACTGGTTAATTCTTCTATATTCTTGATAAAATCAAATCTTAATTCAATAAATTCAGGTTTTTCATTTAATGCTCTTTTAATGGAAGCAGAAATTTTATCAAACTGATTTGTTTTAATGGGAATAGTTATACAAATATTAGGATTCATAAATAATCAAAAAAAATATAAAAATTTTATATTCCAATAACTTTTTTTACTTTTTTTTCAGGTAATTTGTTGGAGTAATCAATTTCTTTGACTAATTTTTGGTTTTTATAATATTTAATTAAGGGTTTTGTATTTTTATCATATACTTCTAATCGATTTTTTAGAGTTTCTTCTGTATCATCAGGTCTTTGTTTAAATTCTATATTATTACTGCATTTGTCGCAAATTCCCTCCTTTTTTGGCTTCATAAAGTATTTATTATAAATTTCTCCACAGTTTGGACAAGAGTAGCGTCCAAGTATTCTTTTTATTATTATATCTTGCGGTACATTAAGTAAAATAACTTTATCGATTTCTGTCATCTTAGAAAGAGCTTCTGCTTGAGAAATATTCCGAGGAAATCCATCAAGAATAAATCCATTTTTCTTAACATCATCTTTGTTTAGTCTATCTCTTACCATTTCAATTGTAACATCATCAGGGACTAATTCACCCTTATCCATATAAGTTTTAGCCTTTAAACCGAGAGGGGTTTCATTCTTTAAATTTTCTCTAAAGATATCTCCAGTACTAATATGTATAATTTCTGGTAAAATCTCTTTAATCTGGGAGGAAAAAGTTCCTTTTCCGGCTCCTGGAGGACCAAATAATATTACTTTTTTCATGACAAATCATCTTTGCATTTTTAAGCTATTAAATTGCTATCTAATAATGTAACATTAAAAAGAAAAGTTAAAAATAGAATTTAAAGTTTCAATAAATAATTAAAATCTAAATAAATTCATCCAATTATATTTAGGATTTATTAAATTCTTCAACAAGACTTACGATTTGTGCTTTTCTATATGAAGAAGGGACTTTTATATCATTCCTAACACAAAAATCTTTTAATTGTTTAACTGTCCATTTATTATAGTTTACTTTCAATTCTGATTTTTCTTCTTTTTTTATTTTAGAAATTTTTTCCAGAACTTCAATTGCTTCAATGGAATTTGAATTCTTATTAAAATGTATTCTTAATTTGTGACCATTTAATTCAAAAATTTCTTTTGGGAGTTTTTCAAAAGGTTCCCATACGGATTCTTCAATAGGGTTACCAAAAATTTCAGTTTTTTTTGTTACAATTCCATAGAGAATAATATTTCCTATTAAGATATGATTTCGTTTATACCCATTTGAAGGTTGAGTATGAATGATATTATTGATGATTTCTTCTCTCGATTTATTTAATATCGGATTCAAATTTTTTATAGTCTTTATATTCTTATCTCTCGAATTACCAGAAGATTTTGGTATTTGAGCTACTTCTTCTATTATACGAGTATTTAATCTTGAAAAGAAGGGTTGATTTATTTCTTTTTTCTTAGGTATCTCTTGTGATTTAAATCCAAATGCGTTTAGGAATTCTTGAGGCTCTTCTCCTTGATCGATTGAAACTATTTTACATCTATGAAAATTAGCGATATCTATTAATCTTTTTTGGAGATCTTGGGCTACACGTGAAGCAATAAACTTTTTCCTGACATTCGATTGGTAACCTTTCCAAATATATATTCGCCTTAACTCTTCTTTTATTATTATTACAACTTGTGAATTATGTAGGATTTTATGTCCATTAGTTTGAGAAAATTCTTGCTCTGTTATATTTATCCTTTCTCTTTCACCAGTATCTTTTAATCCAAATACCATGAAATTTGAAAAGTTATCTAGCATAATCATTTTTAACAAAATTTCTTGATATAATTATAATAACTATTGCTTAAATGATTATATCTAAATTTTAAGAGGGAGAAATTTATTTGTAATTTTTAAAATTAAATTTCGAAATTTTATATAAGAAAAATTTATCCCGTATTATAGGAAAAATCTACTTTTTTAATTAAGTATTCGGTTAATCGTTTTTCTCTTAAACTAAAAAGAGTAGTAAAATCACTTTGAATAGATTTTCCATAATAGCAATTGCCAAAAAAAGTATTAGATTTACTTATTGAGTTACATAAAAGTTTTTTATTCCCTACATGAAGATAGATTGATATATCATTTACAATTAATATTGGAGTTGGATTCTCGCTAAACCTATTTAACATTTTAAATGTTTTCTTGAAATTTTTACAAGCAAATCGATATAAGTCTTTTTTATTTATTGCTTTAAGTCGTGGTGGGATAATCTTTCCTTTATAATAGATATTATTGCAAATAATACTGCGATTATAGAAATCCTTTATTTTACCTCCGATTTTAATACCCCTAATTACATTTTGAGGCGGCGCAAAATCTAAAATGCTTATTTCTTTAGGATTAATATGTTCTGATTCTATTAGGAATTGAACAAATTTTGCTGTGTAATAAGTCTTTTTAGTATTAGTTTCTCCAAAAAGAAGTGTATGATGTCCAATGAATTCTTTATAATTGAAAGATAAATCAATTTTCATAAGATTTGTTATATTAATCATTGAGGTTCAAAAAATTCTTCCCAAGTTATTCTTGCTTGTTTCAAGACCATTAGAATTATAAATCCCATTATAGATCCCGGAATACAGCTTAAAGCAAATAGAATCCAATATGTAAATAAACTCTCAATTACAAAAATGCCTCCAATAGGGGCAATTAGGTGACCAATAGTCCCGCCTATAAAAATTGTTCCCAATGGCTCTAATAAAGCAGCTAGTTCAACATATTTAGGAAATTTTTTGCGAAAAAAGTATGATACGATTCCCACAATAAATGCTCCACTTATTCCTCCATGAAATGCATGAATAGTGCCAATTGTTAATGAAAATCGAAGAATAGCAATGCCTAGTGCTGTTATACATGAAAAAGCAATACCAATTAATACTCCGGTAATAGCATTTATAAAATGAGCAAATGGGTTTATTTTAGTACCAAATATTTCAAAATAACCAAATGGATTTAAATAACTTAAAACTAATCCCACAGCAACAAAAATTCCTGTTGCTGCTACCTTTTTACTTATAATGTGTTGAAATATACGTTTTTCTTGTTTATTTTCTTTTAATTCATTGGTATTAACTTCATTCATTTTATCATTATAATTTTAAAGATTTTTTTTAACTAATTCGTAATTCTTGGAATAAATTTCTTTAAACTTTAATCATTCATAAAATTAATTTAATTTTTGTTTTTATCATAAAAAGATTCTATAGACAATATGAAACTCGGAACTCATAAAATCACTCCTACTAAAATAATATGTGTAGGAACGAATTATATGGATCATATTGAGGAAACTAAATTACCTGTTCCAAAAGAACCTGTTATATTCCCAAAAACATTGAATTGTTTAATTTCAAATTATGAACCTATTATATATCCAAAATTTCTTTATAGCAATCGAAAATATAATAGAGTTGATTATGAAGTTGAATTGGCATTTATCATAAAAGATAAGTGTAAATACATTCAAAAAGAAGAAGCATACAATCATATTCTTGGATATACTGTGTTTAATGATGTTACAGCGAGAAAAATGCAAGCAAAAGACATCGTATCTAAATTACCATGGTTTCGTTCTAAATCCTTTGATACTTTCGGACCGATAGGACCAAGACTAGTTAATACAGATGAGATTAAAGATCCGCATAATTTAAATATTAATTTAAAGCTGAATGGAGAAATTAAACAATCATCTAATACTAAACATTTATTATTTAAAATCCCCAAATTGATAGAGTATATTTCAACTTTTTTTACTCTTGAACCTGGAGATATAGTTGCATCAGGCACACCTAGTGGAATAGGTCCAATAGTACCAGGTGATATTATTGAAGCCACAATTGAAAAAATAGGAACCCTCACAAATAAGGTTGTTTTAGAAGGTGAATAATTTATGATTTTTAAAATAGGAAATAGATTAATAGAACCAACTAAAATAATTTGTTTAGGGAGAAATTATATAGATCATGCAAAGGAAATGAAAGCACAGATACCTGAAAATCCAGTATTTTTTGCAAAAACAACAAATACTTTGGTAACTAATGGGAATCCAATAATATATCCAAAAATTCTATACAATAATCCAGAATATAATCATGTAGATCATGAAGTAGAATTAGCTTTTATAGTTTCTCGGGTTTGTAAAAATGTTAGCATAGAACAAAGCTATGAATATATAGAAGGTTATTCTATTTTCCTTGACATAACTGCTAGGAAAATGCAGATCAATGATAGAAATATCAATTTACCCTGGTATAGAAGTAAAAATTTCGACAGTTTTGGTCCTATTGGACCACGCATAGTACCTTTAAGTGAAATAGAAGATCCTCATAATTTAAACATTCAGTTAAAGCTTAACAGCGAAATTCGTCAACTGTCAAATACAAAACATATGATTTTTAAAATTCCAGATATTTTAGCATATCTTTCTAAATTTATCACGTTATTACCTGGAGATATTGTTGCTACTGGAACACCAAGCGGAGTAGGGCCAATTCAACCAGGAGATACTATTGAAGCTAGCATAGAAAAGATTGGTAAAATTACGCATAAAGTGATCTTAGAAGGAGAGAACTAAGGTTCAATTATTAAACTTATTTATAGTTAAAATTTATTAGGAAATAGTTATAATTTACCATAATGACCTCAGAAATTAGTAACGAAACTAAGAAACAAATCTTTGATTTAATAGCTACTCCTGGAATTCAGATCGAGGAAATTGTTAAAGAAGTTAATTTAGATTACGAAACAATCTTAAATGTTTTGTGTGAGGAATATTTAAAACATGATTTAAATTTTGGAAGAAGATTGTGTTGCAGATTTTAATCTAATTTAAAAAAATTTTTTAACTTTCATTAATTCAGTAAATTACTAAGTTCAAAAAATTTCTAAAGGACTTAGGACGCAAATTAAAGCGGTTTCAATATAGAGATGATATTGAAATAAGTTTAAAAATGCAATCTCGCGTTCTGAACCTTTTGAATAATCTTTTTGAACTAAAAAAAGAATATTACGGTGAAAGTATGTGAGTAAAAAAGGGAAAATTATTGTAAAAGCTCTCGTAACCGGAGGAAGTGCATCAGGAGGACCGCCCATCGGACCTGCAGTTGGACCAACTGGCATAAACGAAAATCAATTCGATTTTCCATGTAGACATTAAGGATGTGGTCGACGAGGTTAACAAACAAACTCAAATCTTCAGGGGTTTGACAGTTCCAGTTAGAATTGAATGCGATCCAGAAACAAAAGAATTTGAAATTTTTATTGAAACTCCTGCAACTGCTTCACTATTACTCGCAGAAGCAGGTGTAGAGAAAGGTAGTTCTTCATGTTCAGAGCAAAAAATAGGAGATTTAACACTTGAACAAATTAAAAATGTAGTTGATGCCAAAAGAGAGAAGTTCTTAGATAAAACATATAAATCAGCAATTAAAACTGTTTTAGGAACAGCATTGTCGGTAGGATTAACAGTAGAAGGAGAAGATCCGAGAATAATTCAGAAACGAATAGATGAAGGAGAGTATGCTGATAAAGTAAGAGGTGATTAAGAAAAAGTGAAAGTCGATGATAAATTATTAAAGAAATCCTTAGCTACTGCTATTAATTTTTCTGTGATTAAAAAAGAAGGATTTAAAGATAAGGTCAGAAAATTTGATGAATCAATTGACCTTATATTAAATATCAAGGATATTAATCTAAGTGATCCAACAAACCGAATAGAACAGGAAATTATCTTACCCTATGAAATAATCACCGATAATACACCTAATATATGTGTTATAGCATCAGATGAGATCTTACTTGAAGCAAAAAAACTTGGTGTTGATACTCTAGACTCTGAAGGTTTAGTTAAATTAAATAATGAAGAGAAAAAATATAAGAAAAAATTTGCTAAAAAATATGAATATTTTGTAGTAGAAGATAAAATGATGAGGGATGTTGCTCGATACTTAGCAAGATTTCTTGGTCCTGTCGGTAAAATGCCAAAACCTTTCCCTACAGGATACGGTATTATTTCTAGTCCTGAGGATTTAAAAGTAGCAAATGATCGGTATAAAAGAGTCATTCGAATCCAAATGAAAAAACAACCAATAATTTTTGCTAAGATAGGGAAAAAATCTATGGGTAAAGAAAAGTTATATGAAAATATGAAGACCGTCGTGAACTTTATTGCCGATAAAATGCCACATAAATTCAATAATTTTAAATCCATGTATCTTAAATCTACAATGGGAAAACCCGTAAAAGTAACAGAAGAATTCCTAAAAGGTATTGAGGTGTAAAAATTTGATTAAGAGCAAACATATCCCTAAATGGAAAGAAGAGGAAGTTAATCTTTTAGTTGATTTATTTAGAAATAATAAAAATGTTGCTGTTATCGAAGTTGGCAATATAAATGATAGACAATTTCAGAGTATGAGAAAAATTTTGAGGGGAAAAGCAGTATTTAGAATGTCAAAAAAATCACTTCAACTACTTGCGCTAGATATATTTAAAAAAGAATCGGAGAAGGAAAATCTAGATGAATTTGCACATCATATAACAGGTCAATCCAGTTTAGTATTTACCAATCTAGATTTATTTGAGTTAAAAAATATTTTTCTCGAAAATGAGTGGATGGTTCCTGCAAAACCAGATGAGATTACCTCAGTAGATATATGGGTTCCAGCAGGAGATACAGGACTTCCCACAGGTCAAGTTATAAGCGAATTAAACATGACTTTACGATTACCAACAAGAATAATGAATGATACAATACATATCCGTGAAGATACAAGAACACATAAAGCTGGTGAATTAGTGACAGTTAAACAAGCTGCGGTTCTGAAAAAACTAGGAATTACACCTATTGAATCATTAATCAAAATTAATTTTGCTTGGAGCAATGGTGAAATTATTGCAGAGGATGTCTTATATATGGATATGAATAAGTTCAAACAAGATTTTGCCAAGGCTTATGGAGGAGCTTTAGCAGTTCTTTTTGAAATGCCCTTCTTAATTGAAGATATGAAAGAGGAATACATTCGAAAAGCTGCTTCTCAAGCTAATATACTAAATGCATTTATTTATGGTGAAAAAATCCACGTTCCTATTAAAGAAGAACCTAAAATTGATAAGAAAAAATCAAAAGATAAAGAGGAAGATACTGAGGAAGTTGGTATCGGAGGATTATTTGGATAAATTAAGAGAGTTTTTTTGAATTTAAATTAAATATAATAAAAATAATGTAAAAAAAAATAAAATAGAGGTTAGATAAGATGGAAAATATATACGCTGCCTTACTATTACATAAAGCTGATAAAAAAATTACTGAAGCAAGTGTAGAAAAGGTATTAACCGCCGCAGGTGCAAAAATTGATAAAAATGAAATCACAAAACTTATTGCTGGATTAAAGGGAACAGATATTGACGAATTAATTAAATCCGCTAGTGCAGTACCTGTATCAATGACTCCAGTTGCAAGTCCTGCTGAGGATAAAAAAGAAGACAAGAAAAAGAAGAAGAAAGAAGAACCTGAAGAAGAAGAACCAACAGGTATTGGTTCCCTTTTCTAATTAATAGTAAAGTAGGAATAATTTAAAAGTAAATGTACAAAAGCAAAAATATGAAGATGAAATTTTAATATTAAATATTCAATATTTTATTATTTTAACTTAAAATTATTTAAATAATATTGATTTTGAATCGCAAACTTTTTTTAAAATTCAATTTTTCTTAAATTACATTTCAATTATACAAACTTTAAAATAAATACTCAAAAGCAACAAATTAATTTCAATAAAAAAAAGTGTATCCTGATCACCCATGGCTGGAAAGTTTATTAGATTTTTCTCTCCATTCGTCCGTGCAATGCCAGAAATTAAGCAACCCCAACGGGAGGTTTCTTTCAAAGAGAAGTTTGTTTGGACCGCGATTGTATTAATAATCTATTTAATCATTAGTAATATTCCTCTTTATGGAGTTAATCTAGCAGAAACCACTGATTACTTCTATTGGTTAAGAGTCATTCTTGCAAGTCAAAGGGGAACATTAACAGAATTAGGGATAGGTCCCATTGTAACGTCAGGTCTTATTATGCAATTACTCCTAGGTTCAAGGCTCATTAATGTCAATATGGCTGATCCATATGATAGAGCAATGTTTAGTGGTGCCCAAAAAGTACTTGCAGTATTCCTAACAATCTTCAATGCGATAGCTTATATTGCTGGAGGAGCTTTTGGCAAAGTAACAGGTGAAGATGGTATCGGATTACCAGGAGCCTTTTTTATTTTTTTCCAATTACTTTTTGCTGGAATAATTATAATATTGTTGGATGAATTACTTCAAAAAGGATGGGGTCTTGGGAGTGGAGTTTCATTATTTATTGCTGCAGGTGTAGCAGGTCAGATTTTTTGGAATTCATTTAGTTTTGTACCCGCACAAGATGGATTATATACAGGTATTGTCCTTGCTTTTTTTGAAGTATTGTTTGATGATGACCCTTCTACACATCTTGGAACCATTTTAGTACGAGGTAATTATCCTTCATTGTTAGGGATTATCACGACAGTTGTTATATTATTTCTTGTAATTTGGTTTGAATCTACTCGAGTTGAAATCCCACTTGCATATCGAGGCTATCGAGGTTTTAAGGGGAAGTACCCCATGAAACTTCTTTATGTATCGAATATTCCGGTTATTTTAGTGAATGCTTTATATGCAAATTTTTTATTTTTTGGGCAATTATTAGCTGGCCCAGAAGCTGCAATACGAGCAAGTAATGGGGGAGCCATTCCAGATTTTTGGGTTAATTTAATAGGAAAATTTAGATTCCAAGAATCGGGTGTTGAAGGAATGGGTGGCCAGCTTGTTCCAACAGGTGGACTCATCTATTTATTAACTCCACCATTAGGAATTGATCAATTAGCAGAAAGTCCTCTAAGAGCTGTTATTTATCTCGTAATATTTATATTTTTGTGTGTAATGCTCGGCCGTGTTTGGGTAGAGGTCTCAGGTTTAGCGCCGAGAGATATTGCTGGTCAGATAATAGATTCACAAATGCAAGTACCAGGATTTAGAAGTTCAGCTAAGATTATTGAGCGAATACTTAAGCGTTATATACCTACTTTGGTAATTTTAAATGGGATCATTATAGCATGTTTGAGTTTCACAGCAGATAGTTTAAGAGCTTTAACTTCTGGGACTGGATTATTGATCGCGATAGGTATAGTGCATCAGTACGGTGAAACAATTGCTAAAGAACTCGCTGCATATCAATATCCTGGTATGCGTTCATTGTTAGGAATGGACTAAATCTTTTAAGATATACCTAAAATTGTAAATTATAAAATTATTAGCTAATAAAAAAATACTAAAATTTCTAAAGAATTTGATATTTTGGAGATAATCTGAAAAGTTTAAAATAATTTCAATATAAATACAATATAAGGATGTTGTTTCTAATCTTTAAAAATGCATTTATAGATCTGATTGATTCTCCTCCTGGATCGATGATATTTGTTTTGTTATTAGCTGTAGCAACAGCATTAATTAGTGCTGTTTTAACAAAATGGTTAGTTGATACCGATGCAATAGCTCGGAAGCAAAAGCAAATAAAAGGCCATGAAGAAGAGAAAGAAAAAGTAATTGCTTTAGCCGAAGTTGACACAGAACGTTACAGGAAAGCTAAAAAGAAATGGGAGCGTAAAGATGCAATGTTTAAGCAAACCCAACAGAGAATGGCACTTCAGAGGATGAAACCAACTTGCATAACTTTTGTTCCAATGTTAGTAATATTTTTTTTAGTCAGAATGATTTTTGAGAATAACCCTGTCGCATTATCACCTATGCATGCTAATGATGTACCCTTAATTGGGAATTTTATAAGTGCTGGTAATACTATGTGGATAAACTTTACAGCATGGTATTTTCTCTGTTCATTTGGAATAAATACGATTGTACAAAGATTGTTGAAATTGCAGTCACAAGCTTCTGGAGGTATGGGAGGCATGTTTGCTGGACAAAAAGCTAAGGCATTAGAATTTCCTGAGGTATAAATATATATAACTATAAGTACGCAACGGGAGGGATTTGAACCCCCGAGTGCATTCACACACTGGCTTTCTGGGAAGACCAACACTCCAAGCCAGCGCCGTACCAGGCTAGGCAACCGTTGCATTTAAAAAAAATGTTAATTAAAATATTATTTGATATATTATTTATTTAAATTACTTGATTGGGAAAGAGACAATCTCTTTCATTTTCTTTTCAAGTTTAGCCTTTTTAATTGCTGCCTCAACTTCCTCATGTGAAGCACCTTTTTTAATATCAATTTGCTCTGAAATCGGTTCAACATGCTTATAATTCACTCTTCTTCTACGGACGTTTAATCCATCAATGAGTAAATAATTTTTATCAATGAC
>JBHLLG010000019.1:0-49127 GCA_048885925.1 Candidatus Hermodarchaeota archaeon | reverse complement strand
AATTTTTCAGTAATGTCTATGAATGTTCCATCTATTCTGACGGGATTTCCTTGTTTATCTCGAATCACATGTGAATTCAATTCCAGTACAATTTTTTCCCCATTCTTTTTTAATGCATGACAAATATAACCTCGTGCAAAATTATTTATAAGCAATTGCTTCAAATATTCTTTTCGAAGTTCAGGCTGTTGCCATTGTTCAGTAACAATTGAATTTCTCAAATCTTCTGATAAATCAAAACCTAAAATTTTATTATAAGCTTGATTATGAATTAGAAGAATTCCGTCTAAACTTACTTGATAAAAACCAATGTCTAAATTGTTAATCATATCTCGATATTTATTTTCAGATTCTCTTAATTTTTCTTCTGCGGATCTTTTTTCGGTGATATCCTCAGTTTGAATAATTATCAAATCCGGTTTAACATAACCATAGTTTACTAGAAGATATTTTTCTTCTCCGGTTTGATGAAATTTATATCTCATCTCTCTTGTAATACGTTTTTTCCCATTAAAGCATTTATTTAAATCTGCTATAATGTCTGGTCGATTGTTATACATTTCTGAAGCCTTGTGACCTAAATAATTTTCGACCCCTCCAAAGGTAAAAATTTCAGCAGTATTATTAAAATCAATGAAAACAAAGTCATCATTAAACTTTTTCCATATATAAGTAGCTATTGGACCTTCTTGGTAAAGTGCTCTAAACATTTCTTCTGAATTTTTCAATTTTTGTTCTGCTTTCTTCCAATCTGTAATATTTTTTCCAATCCCTAATATTCCATAGATTTCACCATTTTTTTTTAAAGGAATTCCATATGTTTCGATAAATATAAAATTACCATTTTTTGCTTTAACTTTATATTCTCTACGTTTAGATTGCTTTCCATTTTTCAATATTTCCTTTAAAACGCCATAAGCTTTTTTTAATTCGTCCTCTTCAAGGATATCAATAAATTTGATATCCAGAATTTCTTCTCTTTCATAACCCAAAGCAATTAAGGTAAGTTCGTTAGCATCCAAAAAATTACCTTTCAGATCATTTACATAGATCAAGTCCAATGAATGATCAAACAAATCCTTATATTTTTCTCTTATTTCTTCTCTATTATATATCATTTACATTTCTCATTTTACTATAATTGTTAAATATTTTGTTTAATTATCGGTAATTTAATCGTAAAAGTACAACCTCTATTTCTACCAGCAGATTCAGCCCAAATTTGACCACCATGTAAGTCCATTATTTCTTTAGAAATATACAAACCAAGGCCAGTCCCCTGAATATCAATATATTCTAAACCTTCTCCATATCTTTCTATCTTACCAAATCTTGTAAATAGCTTTTCCATTTCCTCTTCAGTTAAACCAATTCCAGTATCATTTATCGAGATTTCTGCCCATTTCTTGTTTTCAATTAATTTTATATTAATCTTTCCTTTAGGAGGTGTATTTTTTATAGCATTTGATATGAGATTTAATAGTACTTGTTCTATTCTGACCTTATCAACATTTAAAATTACTTCATCTTTTAGATTAAGTTCTAAAGTCAAATTTCTCTTTTTAAGTAGATGGTTCATTTCTCTTGAACACTCTCTAATAATTTGACCAATATCATTAGAATTTTTGTCTAATTCAAATTTCCTGTATTCTATTCTTGTAACATCAAGGAGATTATCGACCAAGTATTTCAACCGATTACCTCCTTTTTCAATCATCTGAATTAGCTCTTTTTCTTCATCTTTAAATCGATCAATATACAAATCTAAAAGAAGTTCAGCAGCTGCGCAAACAGTAAATAAAGGAGTTTTTAACTCATGTGAAACTCTTGAAACTAAATCTTTTCTAATTTGATCCAATTCTTTTAATATTTCGAGCTCTCTTTTTATAAGGAAATCTGCTTTCTTTTGTTCAGTTATTTCATTTATAATTGTTTGTAATAACATATCATCTCCTAATTTAACTAAGGTAGATTGGTATCTTATCCAAATTGTGCGTCCATCTTTTTTATATAATTCTATATCTAGTGGAGCTAAAATTTCGCCTTTCAAAACTTTTTGAAATCTTTCCAACAATATTGGTAAATATTTTGGATGTATAGCAGGAAGATTTTTAAATTCATAATCAATTAATTCATCTCGACTGTACCCTATCAATACTTCAGTAGGAGGATTACAATAAACGATTTTCCCTTTTTGATCAATTAGAACGATTGAAAATGGGACCGATTCAATTAAATTCCGATATCTTTCTTCAGATTCTTTCAATTTTTGCTCCGCCATTTTTCTATTTGTAATATCATTAATGAATGCGAAAGAACCCTTAAACTCTCCACTAATATTAAAAATTGGAGCGGCGTTTATACTTGTGCTTAATATTGTTCCATCTTTTTTTATAAATTCAAGTTCATAAGTATCTTTCAGACCCTTTTCCCTACGTTTTCGATAACTATTGATCAATTCTATATTTGTGTCATCTAAAAAGTTATTTAAACTAGTACCCATTATCTCATCTCTGGTATATCCAATCATTTCACATAATTTTGGATTAACGAAGATTGTAACATCTTTTTCATCTACTGCCCAAACCCCTTCGTGAGCATTCTCAACTAAGTTCCTGTATTTTTCTTCAGATTCTTTTAATCTCTGCTGCGCTTCTTTTTGTGCAGAAATATCCATTAATATAATTTGTATAAATTCATTCTTTCCAATCTTTATTTTTGAAGCTGTAGTATAACACCAAATTATCCCCCCTTTTGTTTGGTGGATTGGGAATTCAAAATTTAAGGTTTTACCTGCTTTAATAATTTCATTAAACTTGTTGTTAAATAAAGCAATTAGAGGTACATTTTTCTCATGATAAGTCCAAAATTCTTTATAATTTTTTCCAACATAATCCTTCAGTGTTTGGGTTGAAAGTAAACTAGTTGTAGCACTATTACAATCTAACATATTGCCTTCTAAACTGAATAATGCAATAGGGTAAGGAGCTTTATTAAATAATTGATGATACTTTTCTTCTGATTCCTTTAACAGTTTTTCTGTTAAAACTCGAACTGTTATATCACGAACAATTCCTTGAATCACTTGCTTCCCTCCCACCTCAAATAAGCTTGAGGACACTTCTGCTAGGAAAATTTTACCATTTTTCTTTTTGAAACTTATTTCAAATCTTATAACTCCCTTTTTTTCTATTTCTTCAAATGCTTTTTTAGATGACTCCAATTCGCTTATTGGATGAAGTTCAGGAATCTTTAGTTTTAATATTTCTTCTCTTGTATACCCAAATTGTTCTAATACTCTTTGATTAACATCTATAATATTACCTTCCAGATCATGAAGAAAAATAGCATCATTCGAGTGATGGAAGAGATTACTGTATTTTTCTTCTGATTCTTTTAACTCTTGAGTTCTTAAATCAACTAGTTGTTCCAATTCTTTTTTAAATTTTTCCTCTTCTTCCTTTTTCTTAGTAATATCACGAAATAGTCCGTAGAATCCAACTTTATTCTTGTGCGAATCATATTTTAAATATACAGAGGTTTCACCAATTAATTTTTCTCCATTTTTCTTTTTGAATTGATATTCAAAATCAGTCAGAGGTTCTCCTGTTCTGTAAACAGTATTAAAACCTTTGAATATTACATTTTTGTTTTTTTCATCAGTAATAAATTTATAATTTAACCCCAATAATTCTTCTCTTGAATATCCAGTAAGTTCACACAATGATTTATTGAAAAAAGTTAAGTTGCCTTTTAAATCAACTTCAAAATAACATTCTTTAATATTCTCAATAATTTGCAGAAATTTATCTTTAGAAAACTCCACCTTATACCTTAACCTGCTATTTTTTTAATAATTCTTAAAAATATACCTAAATTTAGGAGTACAGCTCAAACTCCCAAAATAAGTAATTTTTTCTTATGTGTTTAATGAAATATAAACTATTTATTTTTTATTTAAAAACAAATAATATCTAATACTTAACAATCCATAATTATTTTCATAATTGAAAATGAAATACTTGAAATTTGCCTCCTACTTTTATTTTTATAAATGATAAGAATTAAAAACTTATCTGCTTTTGAATTTATACAGAATTCAAATTTATTCAAATCTGATGTTTTATGAATGAGTCGAAAAAAGACTATCAAAAAATCCTTGGATCAGTTCAAAAACCTGTTTTAGGTGAAGCTGGTAAAACAGGATCGTGGGCAAAATGGATACCAGTTATCGATAAAAGTAAATGCATCCCTGCTAAATCTGGAAAACCAAGTTGTTTCAATTGTTGGCTTTATTGTCCTGAGGCTGTCGTTTCAAGATCAATTCCCCCTAAAATTGATTATGATTATTGTAAAGGATGTGGTATTTGTATGGAAGAATGTCCTGTGAAAGCTATTTCAATGGAGGAGGAGAAATCTAAATGACTATATCTAAAGAAGAAAAAGTTAGTTCCGAAGAAGATGTAATGATTTTGACAGGTAACCATGCTGCTGCACATGCCTTTAGACAGGTAAGAATTGGTGTCGTTTCAGCATATCCAATAACTCCCCAGAGTCCTGTAGTTGAAAAAATAGCAGAATTCATATATGAAGGAAAGTTAAAAGCAAATTTTGTAAAAGTTGAATCTGAACATTCCGCGTTGGCGGTTTGTTGTGCCGCTTCCGCAACAGGATCGAGAGTTGGTACAGCAACGTCAGCTCATGGATTAGAATTGATGTATGAAATGTTACCATGGGCCTCGGGAAACAGATTACCTATAGTTATAAACTTAGCAACAAGATCATTAGGAGCTCCGTGGAGTGTTTGGACGGATCATCAAGATTTCATAACTATAAGAGATGTTGGATGGATTCAATTCATGTGTGAGAATAATCAAGAAATATATGATAATAATATTCAAGCCTTTAAAATTGCTGAAGATCCAAGAGTATTTTTACCTGTAATTTGTGCGTATGATGGATACATATTAAGCCATACATTAATGCCTGTTAAATTAGAGAAACAAAAAGATATTGATGAATTTTTACCCCCACTTAAACATCATATTAATTTATCTGATCTTTCACACATAAAAGGAATTGATCCTGTTACAACACCTCATATTGTTAAACGAGAAGAAGGAACAGCTCCAGGATATTATGAATATAGATATTCACTCCAAAAATCCTTAGAAAATTCAATTTATATAATCAAAGAGGTTCACGATGAATTTGCTAAAAAATTTGGCAGATCCTATGGAAATGGGATATATAAAACGATTGAAACTGATGATGCTGATACAATTATTTTTGCTATGGGATCAGTTGCTTCACAATCAAGAATTGCACTTGAAAAACTTCGAAATGAAGGAATAAAAGTCGGTTTAGTAAGTCTTAGATTATTCAGACCTTACCCATCTGAAGATTTAAGAGAATTTTTCAAAGATAAAAAAAATGTTGTTGTATTTGATAGAGATATTGGATATGGATACGAAGGAGTTCTATCTTATGAACTAAAGGCTGCCCTTTATGGTTTAAATAATAGACCAAATATTAAGGGTTTTATTGTTGGCTTAGGTGGAAGAGATGTAAAGACCGAGCACATTATTAATGGTGTTTATAAAGCTTTAGATGAGTTTGAACAAGGAGTATTTACAAATAAAACTGATTTTTTAGGTTTAAATTTGGATGAATTGAGTGATTACGATGAATCAACGTACTTCAAAAGAGGTGAAAAATAATGGTAAATGTTATGGATCTTCCTGAAGAAGAATTTATTTACCCAGGTACTAGAGCATGTGCTGGTTGTGGGATGGCTTTGATTTATAGAATTGCTCTAAAAGCTTTGGGAGCAAAAACACTAATAACTGTACCCGCATCATGTTTAACGGTGTTACATGGAATGCAAGGATTTTGTTCAACGAAATTGTCAGTGTATCACACTCCTTTTGCAACTACTGGAGCGTCTGCCTCAGGTATTTTAGCTTCGCTTGAGGATAAAGGTTTAGCAGATGAAATCACTGTTCTTGCTTTTGCAGGGGATGGTGGAACAACTGATATTGGTATACAAGCTCTAAGTGGTGCTGCAGAAAGAGGAACAAACTTTATCTATGCTTGTTATGATAATGAAGCATATATGAATACTGGAGTTCAAAGAAGTGGTTCCACTCCATTAGGAGTAAAAACAACTACTACACCTGAAGGCAAATTAGGACATAAGAAAAATATGCCAAAAATATTGGAAGCTCATGGCATTCCTTATGTTGCAACAGGAATTGCTTCTTATCCTTTAGATTTGTACGAAAAATTCAAAAAAGCAAAAAACATGTATGGACCCAAATATTTCCATATTTTGTCACCTTGCCCTCCTGGATGGGGATATGAACCTAAGGATACCATACTGATTGGCAGATTAGCTGTTCAAACCGGGTTTTGGATCTTATATGAAGTTGAAAATGGCATTTTAAAGTTATCAAAGCCAAGTAGTAAATATATAGATCCATCAAAACGTAAACCTATTGAAGACTATCTAAAAGCTCAAAAAAGATTCAGTAAGATGACACCCGAAGAAATAGAACATTATAAAAATTATATCAAATCTAACTGGGCAGATATTAAAAGAAGAATTGAAGACTAAAATTTAATTTTAAAATCTTTTTTATTATCCAAAAAATATTTCATTTTTTAGTTCATAGAAAAAAATAAATAATAATTCTAGTTAGAATAAGTAGATATTAAATGCTTAGAACCTTCATATTTAATGAAATTAAATCTCAATGGGTAGAAGAAGAACACATTTTGCTTCCACAAGAGATATGTGCTATCTTAGACGAAGAAAGAGAGATTATCTACTTATGGAACGGTCCTAAGAGTAGTAAAGAAGCTTTTAGAAAAGGCTATAAGCAAATTAAAGAATTAGGTTCTAATTTTCCTGAATTGAATATCCAATATGTCATTGCAAGAAAAAATATTCCAATAGAAGTTAAGGAAATAGTTAATTCAATGATAGAATCTACAAAATTAACAAAAAGGAAAGTTTTAAAGTTCACTAGATTTACTACTATTCGAATTTACTCTATTTCAATACTGTTCGCTGTGTTTTTACCGATTTTCTTTATTTTGAATTTAAGCACATCTTTCTTTTGGTCAAGTTTGAATGGAAATTATCAGGTTAGCAATACTATGTATAATAAATGGATAAATAACTCAAAAATTTACATTATTATTTGCTTGATCTTTATCATTATCAACATTTTAATTGGAATAATTGAAAAAGAAAGTCAGGTTATAATATTTTCTTTCAATGGATTATTAATTTCTTTTGGACTGCTAATCTATCTAAATCAAGGAATTTATTTGTTTATTTTTCAGGAGGGCTCTACTTTAACTAGATTTTTAATTTCCCATCGAGATATTTATTTCTTTTTGTTATTAAATTTTATTGCATTTTTAATTTTGGAAATTCCGAATATATATAAATTAATATCTTTTTTCAAAACATACCACAAATTTATATTTTAGTTGAAATGTTGTGGAAGTAGCAAATCTTCTCACTCAATTGGATAAAGAGGATCTTAGAATACTTATGGCAATTGAAATTGGGATGAAAAGATCAGAATATGTTACTGTAAACAATATTAAATTTTATTCAAGATATAAGATGGAAGAAACTCTCTTTCGTTTGAAAAAAGTCCATAAATATGATTTAGTAATTAGAGATGCATCTCAGTACGAAATTGCCTATACGCTTAATTCTAAAGCATATGATCTCCTTGCAATGCATGCATTAGTTGAAAAAAAAATTATAAGTCATTTAGGTCCTTTAATTGGTCAAGGGAAAGAATCAGATGTGTATAGTTGTATGGATGACGATAAGAATATTTATGTAGCCAAATTTTATCGAATGGGACGAACAAGTTTCAAGAATATCAAAAAATATAGGGATCTTATAGGGGATCGAACTCATCTTTCTTGGCTTTATATAAATCGGCTTGCTGCTAAAAAAGAATACGAAGCTCTTGAAAAGATATATATCCTCAAATTGAACACACCTAAACCAATTGATTATAATCGGCATATAATTATAATGTCATATCTAAGGGGAAAAGAATTAGTTTATTTTAAAAGTATTAAAAAGCCTATAAAAATATTTAATAGAATTATAAAACAATATAGAACAATCTATAAAAAGGCGCGTATGATACATGGAGATTTAGGTGAATTTAATGTTGTATTGGATGAAAAAGGAGATATTTTAATTATTGATTGGTTGCAATGGGTTCCAATTGATCATCCTAATGCCAATTTACTTTTAGAAAGAGATATTACTAATATATGCTCGTATTTTCAAAAAAGATTTAATATTGAAAGCAAAATAGAGGATATAATTCAATCATTTTATAATTAAAAAGCTTTAACTAGTTAATCTTTAATGAATCTGCCTTTAATAACAAAATCTTCTACATTTTCATTTTCTATAGGTTTTAGATCAGTAATTTTGGATTTTAATATCTTTAATAATTTGTGTAAATTTAATTTCTTTTTTAATATGGAAAATCCGAAATCAGCATTATTTTTACTCACTCTAAAGGATTCATTAATTCCTTTTTCCAATTTGGGTAAATTCTGAAAAGATGTAATCGAAAAAATTGAATCAAAGGTATTATCTCTGAAGGGTAAATATTCTATATCAGATAATAGTAAATTTGGAATCTTTTTCAGACTTTTAGAAATAATCAATTTTGCCTTGAACTCTAAAAGCATATTCCGTGAAAAATCTACGGCAATATAATTAGTTTTTATATTCTGATTATCTAAGATTGAATTCATCATATATTCGAAATATAATCCTGTACCACAACCCAAATCTAATATGGTTTTACCATTAGCTCTAAAATTTTTTAATAGTAATTCATACTTTTCTCCTTGTAATTCTTTATATCTTTTATCATAAAATGTAGCTGTTTCATTATAATCCCTAATAATCTTCTCTTTTTTATCGATTTTTTTATTTGACTTTTTCAAAAAACATTACCATAAAAGTTATATTTTTTTATTGAAATTTTCTTCTTTTTATGATTTTTAGAGCCCAATGTGATTATCAAACAAGATTTCTCAAGCTTTTATTATGTCGTAAGGTTTTAATTTAAAAAATTCTAACTTTAAATTATCTTTTCAATAATTAATATAATAATTTTTTTGATAAAAGAATTAAAAATGTCAAGTAAAGATAATAACCATTATAAATCAAAAAATCCACTTACCATACTCCAGAACGCCCAAAACTCAATAATATTGCTTAGATTAAAAGATGGGACTGAATATAGGGGTATGCTCAAAGAAATTGATGCTTATATGAATTTAATCCTTGAAGATTGTACTGAAATCATGGATGGATCTCCAATAGCTAAATATAACGAGATTTTTATACGAGGAAATAATCTCTTATTTATTAAACCAGATGCTTCACAAATTACATAAATTTAGAATTAGATTATTGGGATCTTTTTTATAGATATTATTTTTAGCATCCTATGGAGAAAAAAAATTCTCTTAAATATTCTTATAATTCTATAAGTTTTGGAATTATTTTATCATCTTTAATTATTGCATAAGATGCTGGATTTGGTGAAAAAAGACCTCGATAATTTGCAGATGAAAAAATTGAAAGCAATCTTTTATTAAAAAACCATCGATATCCTTCAGGAAAGCATTCATGCGCTCTTATAAGATATATAAGGTTATAATAATTCATAAATTTATCAAAAGCTTCATTTCCAAAAAATTTAATTCCTGGACCTCTAAAACTATCAGAAAAACCTTGCAATTCTGATTTAGGGTCATTCCACATAATTTGATATATAGTTTGTGAAATTAAGTTAAAGATTTCTTTAAAATTTTTACATTTAACTCCTTTTAAAGTATTAAGTATTTCATTATCCTGTGGAATCCCTCCATGTAAACATAAAATGCTTTTATTAATTAGTGCACATAATGGAAGTACATTATAAATGGTCAGAACCTTATTGAATTTATTATGGTTTTTAAATCTTGATATAAATTCTTGGAAAAATCCATAATATTGATTCATTTCTATTGTTTCATGATTTCCTCTTAAAATATAAAATTTTTGAGGGAAAAGAATTTTTAGAGCTAAGATGACTAAAAGACATTCTAATTGCTTAGTACCTCGATCAACAATATCTCCTAAAAAAATGATTAGTTTTGGATTATTGTCATTAATAATTTTAATAAGTTGTAATAACGTTTCTAGATTTCCATGGATATCACCAATTATATATGCTTCATCTTCATAAATGTTAAACTCTAGCAGTAAATTTTCATTTTTTAAAATGATTTTAGCCATTTCTAATACTTCTGCAATGGTATCAAACTTTAAGTTAGAGATTTTTTGCGGTTTGTCTATTAGATCTTGTAAAAATGAATTTTCAATCAATTTCAAACTGATTCAAAAGGTTATTTTTCTAACTTTTTTATATTAGTTCTATTTATTTTATAATAGTTTCTAATAATTTTATATAAATAAAAAAGAAATTTAAAATAAAAAATTCAATTTCCATGGAAGAATCATTTGCTCGAAAACTGTTAACTATTATAGATACTTTTATTGAAGATTTTGAAAATGAAAAGTTTCTAGAGAAAAACAAAAATCGCAGTCTTGGAATAGTTTATACCCCAAATCAAATTGTGGATTATATTATTTCTAATATTTTCAGAATTTATTTTAATAATTTTATTACTTCTCAAAATCAGTCCAAATTTAGCCATAATTTAGAACAAAACTTACGTTCATTATGTGAAAATCAGAAAATTAAGGAAATTTTAAATAAAATAATTAAAAATATGAGGATTTTGGATCCCTCATGTGGTACTGGGAGATTTTTAATTTCTATAGTTGAACGATTATATAAATTTTATAAAATAATAGACCCTGAATTATCAGACTTTAACATAAAAAAAGAAATACTTCAAAATAACCTCTATGGAATTGAAATAGAAAATTCAGCATATATCCTCTCAAAATTAAGATTATTCAAGTGGCTGTTATCGAATAATATAAAAAACGTAAAATTTAAAAGCTTAAATTTAGAGAATATAAAACTGACAGATCTTAACAACATTATTGAAAAATCAGAAATTAAATTAAATATTTTTAATTCAGACTTTCTTTTAGAATTTAATTCTGACAAATTTGATATTATAATTGGAAATCCACCTTATGTAGAAAACAAAAAGATCAAAAATATTGAATATAAAAAGAAATTGAAAAATAGGTTCAAATCAGCTTATCGATTGTTTGATCTTTCTATAGTTTTTATAGAAAGATCATTTGAATTATTAAAATCTACTATTGGATGTTTTTCAATGGTAACAACAAATAAGTTTTTATCCGCAGATTACGGCGTTAAAATCAGAAGTTTGTTAGTAAATAATACAGAGCTCAAAGAAATAATCAATATATCTTCAATTCCAATTTTTAGGAAAACTGCAGCTTATCCAATAATCCTCTCTTTTAAAAAAAATGAACCAAAAGAAGATACTCTTATTAACATCAAGTATTATGATAATCTAAATAATCTTTTAGAAAATAATAGACTAAACTCGACATATATATCTCAGAAATCAATAAAGAAAGTTCCTTCTCTTGTTTTTCCTATTTTTGGTAATATAAATTTAATAAATTATCTGTATACTCATTTTTTACCGTTTATAAAGACATTTAGAGATTTAAGAATATATTATAGACCATTTGGGTTTATAAATTGGGCAAAACACTTTGATAATTTAAGAAATTTCAAAAATTCTGAAAAAGATTTATTATTAATTGGGACAGGTAATATCGGTAAGTATCATATAAAATTCGATAAATATATTAAAATATCGGGAAAAAATCTCAAAGTATCTTACTTTCAATTTAATAAAGATTTTAGGAAAATTTGGGAAGTATTAAAAAGTGAAAAACTAGTTTTTAGAGAAATAGCAAAACAATTAACTTGGGTTTATGATCCAGGTTTATTCGCGAACATAACGGGATTATATTTTGTTAAAATCACTTCTATAGATAACAATACCTTATTTTGTATTCTGACAATAATGAATTCAGAATTAATGGATCTAATATTTAAATCTTTATTTGGTACTCTTCATATGTCTGGAGGCTATTTGCGAGTCAACGGTAGTTTCATTAAAAGATTACCAATGCCAAGAAAATTTCCTGTGTTTTTATCAGAATTAGGAAAAATTTTGCAACTGCTTTCACAATTAAAATATGACCTTAACTCGTATAAATCTAAAATATTGAATTTTCCTGAATTAGAAACATTTAAAGAAAAATCTTATAGAGATATTACAACATATTTTTACTTTTTTAACAAGTTAAGCAATGCTTTAGTGAACTTATTATATTTAGATGAGCTTTACTTAAAAGCTAATCTTAATTATGACATTTTAAGAGGACTTTTAAATTCTGACATTGAATCTAGCCAAATTCAATTGAAATTTTTACTTCCAAGATTCCATATAAATAGTTATCAAGTTTTTCAATTAAATGAATTAAAAGACATTTTAATCCATTTAGAAGGGATTTATACCAAATTTTATAATAATTCAAATTTAACAAGGCAAATAAGGGAGATTACACAAAATATATTACCACAAAAAATATTTTTAACCTCTTCATTCTTTGAAATATAATCGAATTAAAATTAAATTTTAACAAAGATTATATATTCAAAAAAATAAATAAGTCAAAATCAACTATAAATGTGAATATATATTATGGCTAAAAAAAAGAAAGCTCCAATTGAAGATGAAGAAGATTATGAAGTTCCAAATGGAAAAATAGATGAAGAGGGAGAAGAAGTTTTAGATCTTTCTGATTGGAAAGATGACTTAGATGACGATATAGAGTATGATCTCACTAAAATAAAAGATGATATGCTAGAGGATGAGACAGAAGATGAAGAATTTGGAATGGAAATCGATGATGTTGTTAAGATCTTGCGTGAAGTAAAATGTAATCCTTGTCCGGGTTTAAAAAGCAAACCTGGTTGTCAAATTGCTCATGATTATGGATGTCCAAAACCTAAAAAGCCATAAAAATACAAATTTTATTTTTTTATTATTTAAACGCTTAATTCACTCTTGATTATATTTTTTAGTGGAATAATTTGCTTTCAAATACATACAAACGCATCATATTAATAATTGTAGATGTTTTATTTAGTTGGTACATATGGGAAGTAAATATATCATTAGGAAATCCATGTTATACAACTGCTTTTTCAAGATGTTTCACTTTATCTGTTACAACATTCTTAATAATTTATGTACCTTTTGAAATCTACTTCAGTTTTCGTGAGCTTTGGTTCGATCGTTGGCCAAAACTTTATCATAAAGATTTAGAAGTAACAACTATAAAAATAAATGTTTCCAATGGACTTTTATCAGCAAATCTGGTAAAGAATCAAAATCTAGCAAAAATTAAATTAAAAAATGCTTTAGTTATAGTCTGTCATGGTTTTTCAGACACAAAGGAAAAACTTCAGTATTTATATTATCCACTTGCATATCAGGGTTACATGATTCTAGCCTATGATGCAAGAGGTACGGGAAAATCTAAAAAAGCTGGAAAGAGAGGTGATTTTTTAGAAAGAATTGAGGATTTTAAAAAAATTATTAAATGGGTAAAAGCTCAAGAAGAATTTTCAAAAATTAAAATCTATTGTATTGGTTTCAGCATAGGTGCTATAACTGTTTTATCTGGAGGTTTTCTAGATAGAAATATTGAAAAAATTGTCGCAATTTCTTCAATATCTAATTACAAACAAAATATACCTAAATACAATCCTATTGTAATGTTAAGTTACTTAATGAAAAGAGTAAAAATGTTCCCTAATGATGTGGAAAATAAAATGCTATCACCTTATTTATTTATACAAAAAGCAAAAAACGAATCAACCTTAGAAGATTGGAAGATTTATTCTAAGAAAGTTATGTTAATCCATTGTAAAAATGACAGAATAATAAAATTCAAAAATTTTCAACAAAATAAAACAATTTTGGAATCAGTAAAGGAAAATCTGCTTATCTTAAACAAAGGAGGACATTCTCAAAAGAAAAACGAATGTGTTATAATGGGAGCAACCCTAAGGCATTTTAATTCATAAATTAGTAAATATCTTTTATCTTGCTTCTTTAAAAGGATTAGAATAGATTGATCATTTGTTTTATAGCTTCAAGGGCTAATTCTATACTAACATCAATGAGATTAAGTTTATTATTTAAATAATTGGGATCTGATTTTAATTTTTGAATTTCTTCAAATAAGTCTAAGAAATGTTTCTCAGATTCTAATGACATTGCATATACACAAGGGCGAGTGGTTGCATCACTCATATTTACAAAACAACCATGATTCTGAAAGCTATGGCTGAAAGCTGGAAAATAAGTTTCCCATAATTTTTCTTTTAATTTATTATAGACATTATTAGCCAACCTTTGACAATAATTTTTACTTTTGGTGCTGTAGCAAAAATAAAAAGGTAATCTATTATTTCTAAGATTTTTTAAAACATAATCTTGAAGTTTTTCTAAAATGGTTTGAAATTCTTTTTGAGATAGATTTAGATGGGTATGATCTATGGATGGATTGCACTTGAAAAATAGAGGTTTTTGATGGTAAGATATTTCGTATAGCTTTATAATATTTAATATAATCCCTTCTTTAAGCCAATGATCAAACTTATAAAATAAGTTTAGATTCATACTTAATTCTATGAGAAATCTTTTCAATAAAGAGGTTTCATGAAAATCAAGTATATACATTTTAATTTCTTTATTATCCCAGTATTTATTAAGTATTTTTTTCACAATTAAAACATGTTCAGGTAATGGTAATTTATCCAAATCCTTCATTCCATTTTTATATTCAGGAACAAATGTTCTACGCCAAAATTTATTAAGATTTGAACCATTTTTTAAGAAATACCCTGATTTATTATTTTTATTAGGATTTAGAAATCCATAAGGATTCATCAATGGTAGAAAATAGAGAACCTGACTAGTTCGAATGATCTTTTTAATATTAATTTTTCCTGCTCGCAGTAATTTAAAAAACTTGAAAATACTAAATAAACCGTTATACTCATTATGCTGTGCACCTATAAAGATTTTAACATGGTGAATATTATCAAATTTAGAATTATTTGAAACTTTTATAACGGGGATAATTCCTTCAGCAGTCCTATAAGTTTGATAAGTAATTAGATCTAAACTTTTAACTTGTTCTAGTTCAATTAGAATTTTTTTGTATAATATATGTCGATTAGAAATATCCAATAACGATTTTAATGTTTCAAGGTCCATTTCAATCGAGAACTTCACTCCAATTAGAGAAATTAATAATTCTATTATAATTTTTAATAATATTTGTAAATAATACACAGCCTATACAAAACATATTCACAAAATCTTCTTTTTTTAAATTTAACAACATGCAATTATCTTCAGAAAACCCGATTCCTCTTTCAACTTCAATTTGACCATCATAACCTGATAAGTTAACTACAAATTCTTGTTTATTTAAACTTCCACTGTATCTTCCTCGAGCAATTCTTGCTAAACCTCCTACGGGTACAATTATCCCATTTCTTTGGGTTAAATATATTCGCAAATCAAATGTATGTTTTCCTTCTCGCCAATTAATTAAGGAAAAATTTGCCATTTCTTGAATAGTGTATGGATATGGATCACGATCTTTCGTGAATTTCGCAAAAAACTCCTTTTTACTTTCATTCACAATATTTTTAATGCTAGAATAATCTTCATCTTTGGAAATTGGCATAACTCCTGCACCACCAGAGCCTCCACTAGGTTTGATGATAAAAGATCTTTGGTATGCATTTATAAGGTATTCTAATTTTTCTATTAATTCCTTTTCTGTAAATGCTTTAGTAAATAAGAGATATCTAAGATTGTATTTCATAAGCAAACTTTTACTAAAAAAGCTTGCTAAATATGTTAAAGATTTATCATCAGTTACTTTAAAGATGGGATTAACAATAATTGATTTTATTTTATGAAAATCTTCTTCAATAATTTGTATGAATCTTTTATCCTTTAGACGCCTTGTAATGCCATCTCCTATAATAACATTAATTTCTTCTCCTTTATATTTAATCCAATTATTAGAAAACGAGAGAGTAGTAGATAGTTGTTTATAATCTGCTATCAAGAACACAATTTCAGCCTGAAAATGTTTATCATAATTATCAGTATTAAAAATCTTTACTGTATAGCCGTTGGTGTTAAGTTTTTTTCTCAAATATTCTATCATTAACACTTTCTCATGAATTAATGCATCGTTAACTGGTACTCCAACTAAAATCAAAACTTTTTTACTTCTTCTTGGACTTTTCTTTACAGCTTGATTAATTGCTTCATAATATCCATCAAATAAAAGGGATTGCTGTTTTTTAGTAATAATCGAAAGACCCCTGTGAGATCCTCCATTTGTTTCTAAAAGAAAAAATTTTTTTCCTTCTGGTTCATCAGAGACCATAAAATCAATGCTTCCTGTATAAAACGAATTAAGGTTTGTTAAAAAGTTATCTCTCTCTTTTTCCATCTTCTCTAAAGCTTTATTCCTTATTTCATCGGCAAAACCATCTTCTTGAGAAGCTCTCAAATCAGCAAAAGATACCAAATCTAACCCTAATGATTTACCTAGGTTAATCAATTTCAAATCTGAATTTGTAATTTTTGAGCTCATCAAATTTAGAAACTTAGTGAGAAGATTCTCATTCATAAATTATTATTATTATAACACAATTTAAAAAAATTAGTCTTAATATGAGATATAAAATATTGAGAAAACTACTCAAATATTACATAACATAAATTATAGATATAAATATCCCTGATGATTTCCTTTTGTTGATAATCTAAGACTACCAAGTAAGATTTTCTTTACCTTAATTTGTTGTTTGTACGTCAAGTTGGAATATAATAACATATAATTTTTTTCAATATTTATAGTAAAAAGAAGAGCTATCTCTATCAATTTCGACTTTTCAGTCATTAAACCTATTATTACATAATGATAAGGAAGATTAACAAGATCATTTACCTTTATTTCTTTTTCGATGATTTCATCCTTTTCTTTATCATATTCGTTTTTAACAAATTTTATATTGCTTAAAGGAATTGAAATTTTTCTAAACAACTCAAATTTTTTAGAAAATTGACTTTGGCGTAAAAATCTTCTCTCATCTTTACTTTTTTCATAAAAATATTTGTTTATCTCCTTAATTAAGAATAATTTCCTTTCTTTTCTCAAACTTGATGAGTTCTTTTCAATAATTTTTAATTCTTCAATAGATTCATCGTGAAAAACAACTAAAATATCGGGATCAACTTTTTTAATGAAAAAATTTTTATATAGAATTCCTGCCTCAGTTTTAATCCAACCATCTGTATCAATTAAAACAAAATCAACATTTTTATTTTTGGTGGTATAGTCTTCTATTAATTGCCTACTTGCAACTGAAACTATAAATTTATAATCCCCTTTCGGAAAAGTAGCACCAATAAAAACAGTATTTTCAGAATTAATATTCTCGCTTGAAACAATATAATCATAAATAGAACCAATATTAATTGTAGTAGGTATATATATAATTTGTTGGCCTAGATCGGAGTCAAGATATCCTCCCTTTAATCCTTCTTTAAGAAAATTGTTTGCTAAGTATTTAATAAATGTAGTTTTACCACTGCTAATCCCTAAAACCATAATCTTCAAAGGAGTGTTCGTATTTTCTTTTAAGGCTTTAATAATTAAATCTTTAATTTCAATCCATTCATTAGAAATCGAATTTTCTTCTATCAGTTTAACAAATTCTTCAATATTAGTATATATCTCTAATTTTGATTTTTCTACACCATATAGGGGATAACTTTGAGCACTAGGGATTATTAATACATTTGTATTATTTGTTAGTGGATTATTAAATGATTCTTTTTCTGGACGAAATATTTTCCCTAATACCTCAATCTTTCCTTCTAAAACTGTTACTCTTGCTGGACCTTTTATTAATAAAGTTTGCCCACTATTTATGTTTTTTATCATAGAATATTCATCTACTAAAATAATTTTTTACAATTTTCCTTTAAGGTTTCCTTCAAAAAACTTAAGGAATATTTTTCAATGTATAGTAAATATTTATTAATCATAATTTAGTTTTTTAAAAAATCTAAAAGTCTATTCTTTAATATTTTATTTAATTTAATTATAAATAAATAATTTAAGGACAAAGTTCAGTTATGAAATTTATAAGTTCTATAACAATCTGATCATGATCAGGACAAAGCAATATTGGATGTCCATTATTTTCTAACCAAACTTTTTTCTTTTTCTTTGAATTGATTTTATAAAAAATATTATCCATACTATTTTTTTTAATATCAGAGTCTAAAAGACCTTGAAATAATAATGCTGGAGAATTAATTTTCCATAATGATCTCTTCATTTGTTTCAATAAGTGTTTCATTTTTGTTCCAATATTCAAAGGAATCTTATCATAACCTACCCATTTTCCATTTGTATCTTTTTTAAATTTCTCTGATTCTATATTATAATATTTGACAAAAATTTTAAAGAAGGGTACTAAATGAATTAAGAAATGTTGAATTCCATATGGAGCATTAATCGTAAAAATACCATCAAAATGATTCTTTGAAGCTAAAATTAAAGTCAAAACACCTCCCATAGAATGACCTCCTACAATTATTTTATTACATTTCTCTCTCAATAAGGATATCTCTTTATTCAAAGCAAAAAACCATTGTTTGATAGATATTTTTCTTAAATCTTCAGGTGAAGTCCCAAATCCAGGAAGTAGAGGAACATTAATAGTATAACCTCCCATTTTATGTAAATCTTCTGCTATTACTTTTAAATCGGCAGATGTTCCTCCACCTCCCCCATGTACCATAACAATGCCAACATCATTACCACTTAAATAAAAAGGACCTGCCCCAGGTATGAATTTTTGATTATTCAGCTCCATTCTATTTCACATCTATTACGATTTTTTAATTTTCATAATTTAAAATGGTAAGTGTGGTAATACAGATTGCTTTCTAAAATCAGTGAAAATTATATTATTAAATGTAAATAAACTCCAATTTTTTATTTCTCTCTCATCTTTCTGTAACAAGAAATACACATTTCGGAATTGTTATACGTTAAGACTCTACTATTCATAACAAGCTCTCCACATATTTCACACGGTACTGATTCTTCAATTCGAGCTAATCCAGGAGGATTGAAATCAATTTCATATAAATTAAATATATCTTCAGGCTTAGAACTTAAAATTAATTGGATTCTTTCATCTCTTGTTAATTTCTTATCACCAAAATCAATTTTTTTTAGTACCAATCGTACTGCTTTAGTAGTTCTTCTATCGTAAAAATAATAATTAAATTTGCCAAAATCATTATGGACAAGATTACCTTTACCGAAAGTTGTACCTAATAAAACTTGGATAGCATCAACACTACAATTATCATTCTCAACTACCGCAACTAGCTCTTCATTTGGAGAAAAATTATATCCTTGGTCTAGTACATATTTTGCTGCTATTACTCCTATTGCTAACCCAGGACAAATATGTCCATGGAATCTTACCGATTTCTCCATTAATTCTTTAGCTTCCATTTGAAAAAAATTTTTTTTATTTTGAATAATTTCAATTATTAAAATAATTTATTATTATAATCATTCTATTGTTAAATATAATATTATTCATCCTAAATCTTTTTTCTTAATTGAAATTTAACTTTAATTACATTTAATCTAAAAATATTGAAAAGAGCTTAAGTTAAACATTATGAGATTTTTAGTTGATTCAATGTTAGGTAATTTAGCGCGCTTCTTAAGAATTTTCGGATTTGATACAATATACGCAAATGATTTAATATCATATTATAAGATGGATCCTGTTCCGGATGAAAAATTGGTGGATTATGCTAAAAAAAATAAAAGGATTATTATCACAAAAGATTATCCCTTATATAATAAATATAAGGATGATACAATTTTCCTAAAAGGGGAAGGGATATACAATTACCTTAATCAACTTAATAATAACTTTGGATTAATTTTCAAATTCAATATTAAAAAAGCTCGTTGTTCAATTTGTAATTCAAATTTAAATAGAGTCTTATCAAAATCTTCTATAAAGGATTTTGTTTTAGAAGACACCTATAATAATTATGATGAATTTTATCAATGCACAAATCTTAATTGTAAAAAAGTCTATTGGCAAGGCTCCCATATTGAAGATATAGAAGAGAAATTAGATAAAAACTTAGAATTTGGATAAAAAATTCACTTTTGAAAATATTTTTCTTTAATTTCTAAGAATCTTTGCTTAGTTTTTTCAGCAAGGTCAGTATAATTCCCTTTCATATACATAGTATAAGCTTGATTTAACAATTCAAGGCATTTACGATATTCTATATTTTTAAAATGATTTTCTGAAAGAGACACTAAATAGTCTCCTTTTTTCTTATAAAATTCAATAAATTGGTCAGAAGTATCAATCTTTTTATCCATTCTAATAAAACTATCCAAATTTTGGTTTTAACTATAAGATCTTTTATGATATTATCAATAATAACTTATCTATATTTTTTTATAAATACTTAAAGAAGTTCTGTTTTCTTGCGAAAGTCATCCATATCTATAACAATTCCTTTAATACGAGATTCATCAGCAGCAAAAGCCATTAAATGGCTTTCAAGACAATTCCTTGCATTTGTTAAAGGTTGTTCAAAGTTAGGATTTATTAAGGATTCAAGGAATGCATCAATTAATTTTGAGTCACCTCCACCATGTTCAGCTGCGCCAATGGATAATTTTTGATTTAAAATGACTTTTTTCTCTCCTGAAAAATGATTATAAAGAATTAATTTCTTATAAGCATCATGGAATTCACCTATCAATGTTGCTTCTGTTCCATCAATTCTGAGAGTTCTGCCCTCTTTTTCACTAAATCCATGCATGGTGAAATTTGCTGTAACACCATTTTCAAACTCAATATTTACTACTTGATGGTCCACAACATCATTATTAGAATAGTAAACACATTTGCCATATTGACTTGTCTTAAGAATTTTCAGTTTTGCTCCATCTGAGTAATCTTCTTCTTGTTCTGTATATAAATAATTAACAGGCCATTCACTCCAATACCTTAGTTTTTTAAATATAGGAATAATTTTAGCCAGAATTGTTAATAATCTTATATGGTTTTTCCTCAAGTTTCCTAACCATCTAAAAAATCTACGTTTTCCTTTAAGCATAATCTGAATTATAGGTATTATATCAATATATGTCCTTGGAGCATAGTATTTACAATTGTCTTTTATTGGGCATCCATCTAAGCAAAATTCTGGTGCTCCTGGAGGTGCATTCTTAGATTTAAAATGCAAAAGGTTACCAAAAGAACTTATCTTTTTTGGTTGAGAATCCACCATCCAATATAGTAAATCTAAATCATGGCACGCTTTTGATAGAATCATTGGCGATGATTTTTCTACACATGCCCATGGTCCTCGTACATAACTGTGTGCCATGTGATACCATGAAATATTTTCCCTGTGTGAGATATTGATAATATCTCCTAATAATCCTTTTTTAATAATATTGATAATAGTTGAGAAGAATTCGGTATATCTTAATACATGACTTACCCCTAAGATTTTACCTGTTTCTTCTGCCTTTTTCACTATTTCAATACAGTTTTTAAGTCGATGCGCCATTGGTTTTTCTAATAATACATGATATCCTTTATCTAAAGCTAACAATGTAGGTTCTGTATGCATCTGATCTTGAGTACAAATTAATGCAATATCTGCTATTTTATTTTCTGAGAGTAAATTTTCCCAACTTTTAAAACACCTATTAGGGGGAATTTTGTGTAAATTAGCAAATTTGTCACGTCTTGATTTGATTGGTTCTGCAATAGCTACAAATTTTAACTTATTTTCATTATTTATGGCATATTTCCCATAAGTATGAAATCCCCTACTTCCAGCCCCTAATAATATTGCTGTGATTGGCATTTTCATCATAAAAACCTTAAGGCTGACTCATTTATTAGAAAATTTGAACTCAGAAGGAAATTATTATGAATTATTATCTAATTTTATATTTATTTTTAAAATTCATATTATTCTCTCTATAATTAAAAACAACTTTAGCAATTTGACCCAGATACTCAATAGGAGCCATAGTTTTTCCGCACTTACTACATTTGAAATCAAGCATCCCGTCGATTGAAACTAGAATTCCATCATCACAATAAGCACACTGTTCAAAAGACCATCTATCTACTATTTTCATGATCTCTTGGATAAATTTTTCTTGATTTATTAGCGTCATGATATTTAAATTATTATAATCTAATTATTAACGATTATATTTTTAAATTTTGAAGTTAATCATGAAATAATATTTATTACTACAACTTTAATTTTAAATTATTCTTTAAGAATCCTAGGGATATAACCCTCAACTAATAAACAATCTAATAAAACATTGGCTGTCATCGCTTCTACAACCGGTACTATTCTTGGTACTATACAAGGATCATGGCGACCAGAAAACTCAATTTCTACATTTTCCATTGTCCTAATATTGACTGTTTTTTGGAGAACTCCTATAGTGGAAGTAGGTTTTACCGCAACTGTAAATTCAATCGGCATTCCTGTAGAAATTCCCCCAATTATTCCTCCTGCATCATTTTTAATTGTCTGAATTAATGAATTCTTCAAAATCCAAGGATCATTATGTTCAGAACCTTTCATTTCAGATGATTTAAAACCAGCTCCAAATTCAATACCTTTAATTGCGGGAATTGCAAAAATTGCCCTACTTATATTTGACTCAATACTATTAAAAATTGGTCCTCCTTTACCCTCAGGAAAATTTGAAACAATACATTTTATTGTTCCTCCAATAGAATCTTTTTGATGTTTGATTTCCTTAATTAAATGTTCCATTAAACTTGATTTGCTTGAACTAATTGATCTAACAGGAGATTTTTCTCTTAATTCAATCAATTTCTCAAAGTCTTCTTTAGGCAGAATCTCATCATCAATGACATTTCCAATACTCTTTGTATAAGCAAATAATGTAATCTTATATCTTTTTAATATTTGTTTTGCTAAAGCACCAGCCATTACAAATCCAGCAGTGATTCTCCCAGAAAATCGTCCTGAACCTCTATAATCAGAAAATCCGCCATACTTTTTTAAAGCAGGGTAATCTATATGCGATGGACGTAAGAAATCTTTAAATTTTTCATATATTGCCAAATCAACATTTTTATTTTCAATTACTAAACAGATTGGTGCTCCTGTCGTTTTATTATTAAAGATACCAGATAATACTTTAACACGATCCTCCTCAATACGAGTAGTTGTTAGATATGATTGACCTGGTTTTCTTTTATCCAATTCATTTTGGATACACTCTAAATCGAATTCTAATCCCACTGGGACACCATCTAAAATAATTCCTATCAAATTTCCATGGCTTTCTCCAAATGAAGTAATCCTAAAGATAGTGCCAAATGAATTATCCAAAATTTTCACCTTTTTTTAAAGAAAATAGAAAAATAATATTCTATGATTATTTAATTAATATTATATCTATAAGTTTCTATTTATCATTTAATGGATCTTAAAATTAATCCTATTTCAAACGGTTTACATGGAGAAATAACAGCCCCTGGATCGAAAAGTTATTCTCATAGAGCATTTATTGCTGCAAGTTTAGCTGACGGTATTTCAATAATTAAAAATCCTTTGACAGACGGTGATGTGAAAATTACTATGAATCTATTAAAATCCTTAGGTATTAAAATATTAGAACGAAGCGATAATACATTTATTGTGAAACGTGAAAAAAATTCCTTTAGTTCTATTAAAAAACCACTTGATTGTGGGAACTCTGGAACTACTTTAAGAATCTTTAGCTCTTTAAGTCTACTAATTAAGGGTGGTCTTACTCTTACAGGAGAATTTTTAAAGCTTAAAAGACCTATTCTTCCACTTCTCAGAGCCTTAGAACAAGTGGGCGGAAAATATAATTTATCTGATGAAAAACTCAAAATTAAACGTAAGAAAATTCTATGTAATAAAATTAAGATTTCTGAGAATTTAAGTTCCCAGTTCATAAGTGCATTGTTAATAACATGTCCTTTATTAAAATGTAAAATTAAAGATTATATTGAAATAGAGATTCCAACTCCAATACTCTCTAAACCTTTTGTTGAGATCACTTTAGATGTACTAGAAAGATTTGGGATTAATATTCAAGCATATTTAGAAATTGGGCGATTTTATATAACAAGTGAGCAAAATTATAGATCTCAGTCATTTAAGATTCCTGGAGATTTTTCTTCTGCTGCAATGATTTTAGGAGCAGCTGTATTATCTAAAGATCCATCATCTGTAATTATTAATAATCTAAATATTAATAATTCTCAAGGAGATAAAAAAATTATTGAGATCCTAAAATCTATGGGTGCAGATATAAAAATTGATGAAAATAAGGATCAAGTAATAGTAAATGGAAGTCTTGAAAGTAATCCCTTAAAAGGTATGAAAATTGATTGTAAAGATATTCCTGATCTTTTTCCAATTTTATCTGTAATTGGTGCTTTTGCGAAGGGAGAAACAGTTCTTTATAACGCCTCTCATCTTCGACATAAAGAAACTGATCGAATAAGGGCTATGGCTCGGGAATTAAATAAAATGGGAGTAAAGGTTATTGAAGAAGATGATAAATTGACAATATTTCAAAGTGAGAAAATTTCAGGAACAACTATCAATCATGATAATGACCATAGGATTGCTATGGCTTGTAGTATAGCGGCTTTGCACGCTAACTCCAGTTCGCAGATTCAGAATATTGATATTGTAAAAGATTCTTATCCTTCTTTTTTAGATGATTTAAAAATGTTAGGTATTCAAATAGAGCAAAATTAATTTTTTCTAAATAGTTATCTAAAACTTTTTTGCCTTCGAGAGCGAGCCTTCTTTCCTCCAAACTTTTTAGGTTCTGTTCTACGTGAGTCTCCACTTAAGAGTGAATCATCATACTCCCTAAAGGATCTCTCAATTGTTTTCGTTCCAATAAATTTATTGATAGATTTAGCTATTGCCATCCTAACAGCATCACATTGACCCATCTGACCGCCACCAATAACTCGAACATCAATATCACATTTTTCAAGTTTTGGATGACTTATAATTTCAAAAACTTCTTGAATTCTTAACCGAGCTATTTCTGGTTCATATAAATGCAGAGGAACATTATTTATTTTTACTTGTCCTTTAGCTGGATGTTTCAATACTGCTCTTGCTATTGCCGATTTTCTTTTTCCTGATGCTTGAACTATTTTCATTGACATGTTTTAAGCCTCAATCTCGCTCTTTTTCCATCCAATTCGTTCACACAAATTCTCTAGAGTAATATACTTATTATAATATGAAAGTCGCGTTTTATTTGCTTTGTAAATTTCTTTGGGTACTAATTTTTGATATTTATTTTTAAAACGCTCGGGAATATCTGATATATATACATGAACTCTTTTAAGTGCTTCCTTTCCTCTAATCTTCTTTCTCGGTAGCATTTGTTTGATAACTCTTCTCATAAAAGTATCAGGTCTTCTCTCATGAAACGGTCCTCTCCGGGGATTAGTTGCAGTTGATATACTTAATTTTGCTAAATAATGATCATGGATGTTTTTTTTAGTCCCACTAATAATTGCATCTTTAGCGTTAATAACTACTATATAATCGCCTAAAAGAGCCTTTTTAGCAATCTGACTACACAAACGTCCTAATATTTTATCTGTAGCATCTATTAATTGATATTCAATTACCATAAGAAGTTCACATTTAGTTAATTATTTTAAATTTCAATAAAAGATTTGCACTCCACTACCTTTAGGGTTTTGTTCTAATAATTGTTCAATTGTTATTAATTTACTTCCGGATGATTCGATCTTCTTTTTCGCTGATTTTGAAGAATTTAGGCATGCAATTGTGATAGGATGATCTAAATCTCCAATCCCTAAAACTTTTCCTGGAATAACAATTATATCATTCTTTTTCGTCTTCTTATTAATACGATACAAATTTGCTTTAACTGAATTTCTTCTTGGACCGCTTAATTTACGACTTACATTTTTCCAGATATTTATCTTTGTTTTCCATAAATCTCTTATTAGTTTTCTCACGTAATAGTTTGAAGGACCTGAAATTTTATGAGACATATAAAACAACGTTCTTAGTTATTATTTCTGATATCTTAAATTTTTAATATTTTAATAATTTTTTGATAATTCACGATTCTATCTCTATTTCTCCAAGTCTTTCTACAAATTCATCAATTTTTTCTAAAAATATTTCAAAGGTTTTTTTAATAATTGTATCAAATGGAAGGACTCCATCACTCTCAATTGAAAAAATATATGTGTTTTCTTTCCATCCCACTTTTATAGCAGCTTCTAGACAGTCCTTCTCACAAGAATTACATAGTGTGCAAGTCTTCCAATAATCTTCTAAAAGAATAGGGATTTTTTTATTTGAAAAATCATATAATCGTTCAGGACACATTCTTGAAACAAGGCATTTATCCGGGCATTTTGTGCACTTAGAATCATCAAAATCAATTTGGGGATAAAATCTATAGAAAATGTTTGAAATTGCCTGCCATTTAACGTGCTCTTTAGCAATTCCTAATACAGCATAAGCTTCTATAATTACTTTATCATTTTTATCAATTTTTACTATAGGAATATTTGAATCAACAGGGATTATTTTAGGATCATTTGAATTCAAATCTTTTGAATAGATTTCTATAGGGGCATTTGATGTATTAGTAACTTCACATGTTAAAGAAACTTGGCAAATTGGACACCCGTATCCCCCACAAGAGCAATCACGTGGAAGTTTATATGTTTCTAAATCAGTAGTTAAAGGAATCATTCCAAGGCGATGACTAATTATCTCATCATATAACGGACTATCGTTCTTCAAAATTATTACTTCATCAATAGCCATAACAGGTATTTCAGAAAGAATAATTCTTCGAATAGCATTAGCCATATCAACAGATATTCCTTCTACAACGAATGTAAGATTTCTGTCGGATTTTTCTAGAACTTCAATACTCATGACTTTTAATATTCTAAAATTATAATAATTCTTAAATGAACATTTTAAGATAAGTTTTATTATTCTAAACAAAAAATAAGAATAATTGTAATTAATAAAACTTCAAGTATTCGTAAGCTTTACTATTAGATTGAAAACAATATTTAATTTCTTGAAAATCTTTTCGAAATTCAGCTACTTCATTTTTGATTACTTTAGGGTCTTTCTTATCAATTATCAACTTTTTAAAAAATTCTGCAATATCAGTCATTTCATTTTTACCCATACCTAGTCTGGTAACTTCAGAGGTTCCTATTCTTAGACCACCTGGGTTTTGATAATGTCTACCTTCTGCAATATCATATGGTAAAAGGTTACGATTAAGAATTATATTTGCTTCTTCTAAGAGCTCTTCAACATCTCCACCCAATCCTATACTTTTTTCGAATTCTGTAATATCAACCACAATTTGATGAGATTCAGTAAATCCTTTATGTTCCATTAATACTTTCAATCCCTGTTCAGATAACGCTTGTCCAAGAGCTTTTGCATTTTTAATGACATTACCATGGTATTCATTACCAAATTCCAACATTTCTGCTAATGCTATGGCTAATCCAGCAACATTATGCAGATGGTGATTCGATAATAAAGCAGGGAATGCACACGATCTCAATGTTGGGATTAAATCTTCCCTATTGGATACTAAAGCCCCATGTTGAGGACCTGGAAGTGTTTTATGGGTACTCATTGTCATGGCATCTGCCCCTTCTCTTAGAGGATCTTGAAAGTATCCAGAACCTATCAACCCCGCTACATGTGCAGCGTCATAACCAACATAAGCTCCAACCTCTTTAGCAACAGCACCGAGTTCTTTGACTGGATGTGGAAATAAAAACACTGAACCACCAAATAAAACCAATTCTGGTTCGAAATCTCTAATAATTTTCGCTGATTTATCAATATCCAAGTTCATCTCATCATTATCGAATTCTAAATATTCAACATTTATACCTCGAGTAGTTCCAGCAGTACCAAAGATTTCTCTACCACTTTTAGCAAATCTGGGACCATGTGAGATGTGACCTCCACGAACAATAGACATACAACACATTTTCCCATTGTTGTCTGATGTAAATGCATTATACATAACTAAATTTGCTACAACTCCCGATACAGGTCTTACATCTGCGTGAATACATTTATAATACTCTTTAGTAAGTTCCATACAAATATCTTCAACTTGATCGATATATGCACATCCAGCATAAACCCTCTCGCCACTCCATCCTTCCGCGTATCGATGTGAGAAATCACTTGCACAAGCTTCCTCTACTGCAGGACTAGTTATGTTTTCTGAAGCTATTAATGGGATAGATTTCTGAAACCATTCATGGTGTTCTAATAACAGATTTCGGATTTCTATGATTTTACTCTTCAATTTCTATCAATCTTTTTCTTTAATAATAAACTTTATTAAAATAATAACTCTACAATTTTTTTAAACCTTTTTCAGGATCAATTCAATTTTTAAAAATTTTGATAAAATGAGTAGAAACAAATACATAAATAGTTTAATAATATTGAATAAAATAAGACGCTTAAGTTTTTTATTCTTTAGATTTCTCTAAAATTAATCGAGCTTCAAATAAGTTCAATTTTTTTCCAGCTTTCTGTTTTTCTAAAGCTGTGGCTAGTTTATCCTGTTTAATTTTTTCAATCATTTCATTTTTTTTAGTAATTTGATCAATTTTAGGAGTGGGTTTTCTACTTGATCGATAGGGTTTTTTCCCTCTATACGTATGTTTTCTTTGATTCATTAACTTTAAATACTGCTCATGATATCCATCAGCAGTTTTTTTATTTTCAATTAGTTCCTCTTCGATATTTTTCTTATCTTCTTTTAATTTGTCTATTTTCTGATAGATTTCCATCATCCCTTCATGATTTTTTTGAGACTTGTTAGACCATTTATTTAATTGTTCATAAATCTTATTTAAATTTATTTTTACAATCTCAATTTTTCTCTCAATTCTTAGAACTTCACTATTTTGCTGTTCTGATAAAAATTCTTGTTTCATTTCAGTTAATTCTCTAATTTTATCTACTATTGTATTTTCTTCAGTAATAGCTAATTTCTCAGTCTCAATTATTCTCTCTAAATTATCAATTTTGCGTTCAATTTGTTTTATTGAGAAAATTTGTTTGTTATCATTATTTTCATTTTGATATTTCTTTTTTTCTTCTAATAAATTATCTAATAAAGTCTTATATTCAATTTTCTTATCTTTTAATAATTTAACCTTATTATTCCAGTAATCTCTTTTTTTTTTGAATTTTTCTTTCGCAATTTTTAGAGAATTATCAATTTCTAATTCTATATTTTGTAGATCATTTATGTAATCTTTTGTTTTTTTATTTAATTCATCTCTTTTTTGTTTCAAATCCTCTATTTGAATCTGAAGTTCTCTAAAAGACATTCGAGATGTGTGAGGGGGTCTCTCTTTACTCATAAATTACTTCATTAACGAGTATATATAGAAAACGTTTTTTATAAGATTATATATTTGAGAGTTATAGATTTTTTATATATTTTTTGTAAATAAATTAATAATAAAAGTAAATCTTCTTTTAAAGAATTAGAGGTTTTAATACTTTAGTAATAATTTGAGATAACTTTCAAAATGAGCTCTGAAATTGTTAAAGAAAATGATTTAATCTTTTTAATTCTCGATGAAAAGAGAAGATGGCTAGTACAAGTAAAATCTAGTGGTAATTTTCATACACATAAAGGAATTATTGAGTTCAATGATATAATTGGAAAAGAGTATGGTTCTGTAATATTTTCAAAACCCCTCGAAACTCAAGGGTACAAATTTTATATATTAAAACCATTACCCTCTGACTATATCCTTCATATGTCAAGGAAAACCCAGATTATTTATCCAGAAGATGCCGGATTAATTTTAATCTATTCAGGTATTGGACCAGGAAATACCATAATTGAGGCAGGATGCGGTTCTGGTGCTTTAACATGCATTTTAGGAAACAATGTCCGTCCAAATGGCCATGTTTTCTCATATGACATCAGAGAAGTATCAATTAAACGAGCAGAATTAAATGTGAGAAAGGCTAAATTAGAGGATGTCATTACAATTCAATATGGCGATATTATAAATGATAATTTAAAACATAAGAATGTTGATGCCATTGTTTTAGATCTTGCTACCCCTTGGAACGCCATAGAAAAGGTAAAGGAATATTTAAAATTAAGTGGCACTCTTATATCTTTTTCTCCTACAATTGAGCAAGTTAAAAAAACCGTTTCATCCATGCAAAGTAATGACTTTATTGAAGTAAATACCTATGAATTAATGAAGAGAAGAATCCAAGTAAAAGAAAATGCTACGCGTCCAGAAGTGAGAATGATAGGACACACTGGTTATTTAACATTTGGTAGAAAAATAAAAAATGTCAAAAACCCATATCGCGAAAGAAAATCAAAATCAGATATTTTTATTAACTTAAATGGAATGCCACTTAGAGGTGATTAATCAACGGAGATTGATTATCAAGAATTTTTGAAATTAGATATTAGAGTAGGATTAGTTAGAAGTTGTGAAAAAATACATGAATCAAAAAATCTCTATAAGTTAATGGTAGACTGTGGAGAAAAAGATCTAAGGCAAATTGTTACTGGAATTGCTCAATTTTACCATAAAGAAGAATTAGTTAATAAAAAGATCATTGTTTTAACAAATTTAAAGCCACGAACTATTATGGGTATTGAAAGTCAAGGAATGCTACTCGCTGCGGATCTTAATAATGAACCTTTCTTATTAAAAATTGATGAAAGAAAACAAATTCCTCCTGGAACTAAAATAAAATAGTTAAAATCCTTTCAGTTGAGCCCCAGTTTTAAACTCTTTCTTCTTCTTAAATCGTTCAGTTCTAAAAAAATGTTTTTTCTTTTCTGGTAAAATCTCTAAATATTTTCGTAAAATATCTTCAATATATTCTTTTGTTGATTTATTTTTAATTTTATTAGGATCAGATAAATATTCTAAAATTTCCTTATCTTTAGATTCATATGATAAACCTAAATTTTTTAAAGGAATATGAACTGAATGTAAAAACCATCCAGCTGATTTTTGATCATGAGCTATGACCTTTAAGATATTTTCTTCTTCTTTTTTTATCTTAAAGTCGAGTAGTTTTTTACCTGGTCTCACTATCACACTTACATACTCAGGAATTTTATTTTTTGGGTTATGAATTTTTTTAAAAAATTCTTCGAGTCTTTTAGCACTCATATTTGATTTAAAAAATTTTAATTCTTAAAAGAATAAATTAAAATTCATAAATAAATTTATTATTTAATAGATTCAGCCTAAATTCTTTATTAATTAAAGTATGGCAAAATGAGCTCTTTAGAAGTTCCTCTTCAGGAAAAATATTTCTTCAAAAAAAAAGTATGTTTACTCGGAGGACTTGAAAAATATAAGAATGAATTTCAAAAAATTTTGAGCTCAAATTCTTTGCCTATAGAAAATAAACAAAATATTGGTGTAAATATAAGCAAAATTGATTTTTCATTTAAGAAGCGTGAAAAATTCGAATTTCTTCTATGGAATATTGATTGTAGACGAGAAAGAGCTTATTTACGAACTATTTTCTATAATGGAGCTGAAGCTGTAATAATACTTATATCAGAATCAAAAATAGAACAAATATTACATTATTTTAATGAAATACAAGCTAATTTTTCCTCTCTTACGCTAATTTTTTGTATCATTCTCGAAAAATTGAACAAAGAAGAAATCTTTAATAAATGTTTCAGTAATCGTGATTTTAAATCATTAATTAGATCAAATCATATACAAATTAATGAAATTGAACAACCATCTGACATTTTAAATCAAATTTCATCTATTTTTATAAAACGACATAAAAATAAAGAATTAGATAACTTTCATATAATCGATCTTATCCAATTAGACCGACTTTTTGTTCATTCTGAAATATTAGATGAATGCAATGATTACTATGAACCACAAACACGTGATACTAATATTAATCAAACTATAAATACAGAACAACTAGTAAGTTACATTTTAAATTTAAAATTAGATGTTTATTTTGAATCATCAAATTGGATAAAAGTTAAAAATGAAAACCTTGGGACTTTTTCAATTTTTCTTAAAAATGGTAATGTATATTATTATCCTAAAGTATGTGAAAAATGCAAAGAAAGTAAATGCGTGAGACGTAAGAGAGCACCTTTTTTTATATGTATTGAATCGGGAGAATCAAATGGATGGACTAATATTAATGGATTTAATCAAAATGAACTCCTTATCTTAACTAAAATACTAGCATTAAAGGATGGAAATGAGATAAATTTACCTAAATCAATACTTAGACAAATTAAAAATCTAAACACATGTGAAATAATAAGGAAATAAATAATGACTACTGTATTAAAGACTTTTGATTTAAAGACAAAAGCATATTTCGATATAATAAATATTACAGAAGATGTTCAAAAATGTTTAAACAATAGTAATATAAATAATGGAATTGTTAATGTCCATATCGCAGGATCTACAGGAGCTATTTCTACTTTAGAATATGAACCTGGATTAGTAAAGCATGATATTAAAAATCTTTTAGAAAAATTAATACCATATGAGGATAATTATAAACATCACGAAACCTGGCATGATTATAATGGAGCTGGACATTTACGAAGCTTTCTAATTAAAACATCTCAAGTTTTTCCATTTAAAAATCAAAAACTCATTTTAGGAACTTGGCAACAAATTGTTTTCATTGAGTGCGATGAAAGAGCAAGATCGAGAAAAATTTTTTGCACGATTATCGGTGATTGAGAAGTGAAATTTATTAAAAAAAAATAGAATGTTTTATTTTGATTTGGATTGTTTTATCAAATTATCTAATTCAGTTATAATAATATGATATTTATCTCGAAGCCTAATTTTTTCAAATTTTTCTGTAAGATCCATTACTGATTTATCAAATTGCTTTACTTGTTCAGTAAAAACGGGAATTTTTTTTAATGTTTTATAAGAATTCTCCTTTAAACTAATTTGATACTCCAAATTTTCTAAAAATTTATTTTCTTGCATTATTAATTACCTCAACCTTTTTTATGAATTATATCATTGAGTAAAATGAGATGAACGCCTTTAAAAAATATAAATATCATTTATATGTCATCGAAATTCCTCTAAAATCAGTATTATTTCAGTAATTTCTCTTGAAAAAATGAAAATAAAGATATAGTAGTAATATCTAGATAAGATCTCAATACTATAAAGATCATTATATCTCATAGCTTTACATTCTAAAATTTAAAATTCTAATATATTTGCTTTCACAGAAGTTTAAATTTATATGAGTCTATTATATTATTAAAATCAATAACTAGCTAAATAGATTATGTGACCCTTAAATGGAAACTTTTTTAAAAATTATTGTGAGTGGATTGGATAATGCTGGAAAAACTTCAATCTTAACAGCTTTAGACAAAAAGTATGATTTTGAAAAGGATATTGTTCAACTTAAACCCACCATTAGGGTAGAGTATCATAAAATGAATTTTCTAAGAAATAACACTGTTTTCTGGGACATGGGAGGCCAAGATCAATATCGCGAGATTTACATTAATTATCAAGATGTTTATTTCGATGCTACTGATTTACTTATCTATGTCATAGATATTCAAGATCCAGATCGATTTAATGATTCTCTTGAATATTTAAATGCAATTTTAACCTTTTTCTCCGAAAGTGAAATGGATGTTCCCTTAATTATTACTTTTCATAAATATGACCCTGAATTAAGAGATGATGAAAAGATATTAGCTAATATTGATGAATTAAGAGAAAAGATATTAGATGAATATCCTGATTTTAACATCTTATTCCAGCAATCTTCGATATATGACATAATATCTATTGTCCAATTAGTCTCATACGGGCTTTCTGTTTTTGATAAGAAATTTTTTGAACTCTCCGAACTTTTGGAACATTATATAGAAATTTTTAATAGTCAAGCTCTAATCGTTTTTGATCGTAATGGGATCATTATTTCTGAATATTACAGTGAAATAGAGCCAGATGTGTATGTTTCGTTACTAGAATCAATGAAAGAACATTTATTTTTGCTTAAACGGATGGATGAAGAAAAAATTGAAGGAAATTTTGATTTTGCTTCAACAGAAGGTATATTATTCTCATATTTGCTCAGAATGAAAATAAAGAATGATCTGTTTTTTGTTTCTGCAGTACTTAAGGATAAATATAAAGATAATTTCTTTGAAAAATTCCCTGAATTTCTTGATGAATTAGTTAAGATTTTAAAGCAATTAATATAAAACTAAACATCAGTAAGAAAAACAATATTTTTAATCAATTTTAAGAATACTTCGAGCCTTATCTATCATTTTCTTTTTTTTCTGTTGATGCTCCTTAATAAACTTTAATACTTTATCAACACATTCCTGTTTATGTTCTCCGCACATCAATTCTCCTTTAATACACATCTCAAAATCATTAGCTAATTTTTGGTCATCTTCTTCAAAATGATACATGAGCATTTTATAAACCATACACTTCTGAGGTTCACCACCTAACTCTTTCTGTTCTTTCAAATTCCTCCTGCCACCGGTAAGCGCTCCTTTAACCTTTCTTTCAATTGATTCTAATGATTCATTAAAAGTAAAATAACTATTTGGATTCCTTTTTGCCATTTTTTCTGAACCATCTATTCCAGCTAATAAATAATGATAGGTTGCTCCAGGTAAGAAGAAATTCTTATAATTTCGCCTAGTTAAATCTCGAGTAAGACGAATGTGAGGATCTTGATCAATTCCTACAGGAACAAGAGTTGGTTGTGGACCTTCCACTACCTGAGGTAATATTATATCACCAACTTGAACTAATGATGCAATATAAAGCCCAAACGTCCGCTCCCCATAAATCGCATTTAACATATTTTGGGTAACTAACCTACTAACCCTAAAACAAATATCCTTGACATGAGATTCTTTTGATTGCCTCCAAATATACGCTTTTTCTGGAGAAGCATCTAAACCAAGTGCTAATATATCTGCAAGATTATCAACCGCATTTTCTTCTGCTTCCTCCCATGGAATCCCATTATCCTCCCATGATTCAATATCAGCGATTCCATAATAAGCTTTTCCACCCATTTTCTGGAATTCCACGATCTCCAAGGCGGTAGTTGATGTTCCTAAGTGAAATGGTCCACTGGGCTTGATTCCAGACATCACAGCCCATGGTTGACCCTTTTCTATAGCTTTAAAAATAAGACCTAAATCACGGTGACCGAAGATAATTTTCCTACGGATAAAACGATTCTTTTCCATCTTAAGGCGTAGAGAATCTGTAACCTCCTCGATCCCAAACTCCTGGATAAGTTTAATATAATCTTCATCTTCGAGAGCTGAACCCCCCCATGGGTCTATTTTGAAATCATCATCCATGATTTTCTTCATTCTTTTCATATCTTTTGATATTAAAAATATATACGGAATAATAAATTTTGAGCTCCTTGAAATGTAAAAAATCTTTTTTCCTCAGAATTTCTAAAGTTAAAAAATATCAAATTATAAGATAAAAATATAGATAGAACTAAGTTTTAATAATTTCATCTAAACAATTTTCAATTAAAACTTAATTTTTATTTAAAGTTTTTATAAAATTTTATATATTTCACAAAATAAAATATATTGATCTTAATTAGCATTATATTTCTTTTAGAATTGGTCGTTTATGAAGAAAGAAAAAGTTCTTGATGAAATTGATCGAAATATTCTGAGGATTCTTCAAGAAGATGCACGTACAAGCTATCGAGAAATCCAAAATACATTAGGAATCTCAATTGGGACAATACATAATCGAATCTCCAAACTAAAGAAGAATAATGTCATCGAAGGATATACACTAAAGCTCAATAATGAAAAATTAGGGTATAAGTTACCATTTCTAATAAGAATCAACTGCGATGGTAAATTCACTGAAGAGATCTTAAAAAATCTCACGAAAAAACCTGAAGTTTGTTCAATTTTCCATACAACAGGAGAACAGTCTGCCGCGCTAATTTGTCGTTTTAAGGAGAGCGAAGATGTTCATAATTTTATAAGGGAATTAAACCAGGAAGAATACGTTACAAGAACCAATTCTAATATGATTCTTAAGGAATACAAAAATACATCCTTTGTAGAAATAGCCCCTCAGAAATCCAAAAAGTGAACAAGTTACTTTTTCTAATAATCTAGTATACATTCTTTTAGAAATTGTTGAAACGTAATTAACCAATGATTTTTAATAAAATAAGAAAGTTTTTTAATTTTTATGATTTAGAGATCTTTAAAAAGAAATTTAAAAGAAATTTCTAATCAAAAGGTTATATTCTGATTATAAATAAAAAATTTTAAAAAAATAGAAGAGATTGAAGAAAAAATGTCACAAGTACCAATAATAATTCTTAAAGAAGGAACAGAAGAAGTTCGTGAGAAAGAAGCTAGACAGCAGAATATTAACGCGATGGTTGCCATAGCAGAGACTGTCCGCTCCACTCTTGGACCAAAAGGAATGGCAAAGATGTTAGTTGACTCTTTGGGTGATGTTACTATTACTAATGATGGCGCCGAAATCTTGAAGAATCTAGATATCGAAAATATAGCAGCAAATATGATGGTTAACGTTGCTAAATCAATAGATGATGATATTGGTGATGGAACTACATCAGCAGTAATTTTTTCTGCTGCATTGTTAAGTAATGCCTTAGAGTTAATAGAACAGGATATTCATCCAAAACCAATTACGCATGGATATAAACTAGCAGCTGATAAATCACTTTCGATTATAAAAGAAATTGCAACAAAGATTTCGAAAGATGATGATGAAATTCTTAAAAATTCTGCAAAAACAGCCATGAATGCTAAGGATATTGCTCCTTTGAAAGATTTTTTCGCAGATTTAGCGCTTAAAGCCATTAAACATATAGCAGATGATGAGGGAAATACTTTTGCAAAAGTAAGTAATGTTAAAATTGTCAAAGCTCCTGGAAAATCCCTTAAAGAAACGGAACTAATAAATGGGGTATATATTCAAAAGGAAAAGGTTAATACTATGATGCCTGATACAATAAAAAACGCAAAGATTGCGGTTATAAGAAGAAAATTAGATATAAAGAAGACTGAATTCGATGCTCAAATTCGAATATCTAGTCCCTCTCAAGTTCAGGAATTTCTTGATCAAGAAGATAAAATTCTTACAGATTATTTAAGAATATTTAAAGGTTTAGGAGTTAATTTGGTTGTAAACAGTAGCGACATTTCTGACAAATTCGGGGCTTATTTAGCCAGAGAAGGTATTGCAGGTATTAAAAATGTAGGTGAAAGTGATTATAAATCAATTTTAAAAGCAGTAGGGGCGAAATTAGTTGATGATTTAACTTCACTTTCCGAGGATGATTTAGGTTTTGCTGAAAAAATTCATTTTCAAAAAATTGGAGATGATGAATATACTTTTTTTACTGGATGTAAAAATCCTAAATCTGTGTCGATCTTACTTAAAGGCGGACTCGATAAAATCTTAAGTACTACTGAGGAATCATTACATGATGTTTTATCAGTTATTGCAAAAATAGTAGACACTAAAACTGTTGTAGCCGGTGGTGGTGCAATCTATATGGAATTAGCTAAAAGAGTAAGAGATTATGCTAATAAAGTAAGCGGAAAAGAACAGCTCGCAGTAAATGCCTTTGCCTTAGCACTTGAAGAGATCCCTAAGACTTTAATCAAAAATGCTGGATTGGAAGAGATCGAGAAAATGACCGAACTAAGAGCAGCTCATAAAACTGAAGCTGACAAATGGATCGGAATAGATACAATTACAAATACAATTGGAGATAATTTTAAAAAAGGAATCATAGAACCTGCAGAATTAATTAACCATATTATCAAGAGTGGCAGCGAGCTTGCTAATCTTATATTAAGAGTTGACAGAATTATTAGTGCAAAAGGTACAAAGTCTAGAGGATTAGAATAATAAATTGTAATTTTTTTTCCTTTTATTTTATCTTTTTAATTAATTTTCATATTAGAATTCTCAATCGAATATAGTAAAATACCTTAGAACTTTAAAAACCTTAAAAAGGAAAAATTAAAAATACTCATACTTTTCTTATAACACACGTGAGACAATTGTATTTAATTATATTTTGAAAATATTAAATATCGTAAAATGGAATTAATTGATAAAACCAATCTGGCAAAAATAGAGGCATTAAATAATCAAAATGTCTTAGAGATTATAAATAAATTTGTTTCTTTGTGTAAACCTTCCACTGTTACAGTTATAACCGATTCTCAAGAAGATATTGATTATGTTAGAAATCGAGCTATTGAGCTGGGTGAGGAGAAAAAACTAGATCTAAAAGGACATACAATACATTTTGATGGCTTTTCTACAATGAAAAATCATGATCAAGCAAGAGATAAAGAAAATACTCAAGTTTTGGTGCCAAAAGAAGAATTAGATCAGTATCCTTGGATAAACACAATGGATAGAGAAAAAGGGCTAAATGAAATTTTGGGAATTATGGATGGGTGTATGGAAGGTCATGAATGTGTAGTAAGATTTTTTTGTTTAGGACCTAAGAATTCAAAATTCTCCATACTTGCACTCCAAATAACGGATTCATTTTACGTTGCTCATTCAGAAGACCTGCTTTATAGATCTGGATATGAAGAATTTAAAAAGTTAGATGGATCTGATGACTTTTTCTATTTTATTCATTCTTCTGGCGAATTAACTGGTGAACCACCGGTAACAAAAAACCTGAATAATAGGAGAATTTATATTGACTTAAAGGAAGGACGTGTGATTTCTTGTTTCAATCAGTATGCCGGAAATTCTCTTGGATTAAAAAAACTAGCCTTACGTTTGGGTATTTATAAAGCTAATAACGAAGATTGGTTAACGGAGCATTACTTTATAATGGGAGTTCACCCGAGGGGAAAAGACAGAACATCATACTTCTGCGGGGCTTTTCCTTCTGCATGTGGCAAAACTAGTACTGCAATGTTGCCAGGACAAACAATAGTTGGAGATGATATAGCGTATCTTCGAATCTGGGAAGATGGTTATGCTCATGCAGTTAACATAGAACGAGGTATCTTTGGAATAATTAAAGATGTAAATGCTAAAGACGATCCAGTCATATTTGAAGCATTAACTACACCTAGAGAAACTATTTTTTCTAATGTTTTGATTAAGGATGGAACACCCTTTTGGCTGGGAGATGGAAGAGAGAATCCAAGTAGGGGTTTCAATTTTTCAGGTGAATGGTATAAAGGTAAGAAAGATGCTAATGGGAAAGAAATACCTCATGCCCATCCAAATGCCCGTTATACTATTCGAATTGAAGAATTAAATAACGCAGATCCTAATCTCCATAATTTAGATGGAGTGCCTATACTTGGTATTTTTTATGGGGGTCGTGATAGTGATACAATGCCCCCTGTAATTGAGAGTCATGATTGGGAAGAAGGAGTTTTTTTAGGTGCCTCAATAGAATCAGAAACCACTTCTGCCACATTAGGTGCAGAAGGAGTAAGAACACAACAACCGATGGCTAATTTAGATTTCATGGTTGTAAGTTTGGGAAAATATCTTAAAAATCACCAGAAATTTGGTAATAAATTGAAGCACTGCCCAAAAGTATTTGCTACGAATTATTTTCTTAAAAACAAAGATGGAAAATATCTAAATGGAATTTTAGATAAACTTGTGTGGGTTATTTGGGCAGAAGGACGAGCTCATAATGATTTTGATGCGATCAATACGCCCATTGGGTATTTACCAGAATTCCTCGATTTGAAATTATTATTTAAACAATATCTTGATAAAAATTATTCAGAGCAAGACTATATTCAACAATTCTCTATAAGACCTAATAAAATCCTCGAAAAATTAGATCGCATAGAAGTAATGTATAAAAAAGAACAGAATGTTCCAGAATTTTTCTGGAAAATACTTAATAATCAAAGAACAGCTTTAAATAATTTAATAGGTATATATAAGAGTGAGGAGATCTCCCCTTTATTATTTAAAGATAATAAAATTAAAACAAGTAATTAAACTAAATACTTCAATCCAGATCTTACCTTATAAGTCTTTTTAACTCTGTCTATTTCAATAAATCTTTTTATTTCAAGATTATTTAAAAAACTACGCATTTCATCGACATCCTTGTTTAATTCATATCCTAATCCTTTAATATCATTCTCATAAACTTTAAGAGTTTGAAGCAATGAGGAATATTCTTCAAAAATATGATTAACCAAATAAGTAATAGATTCAGTAATATTCAGACCGGATATTGTACTCGTTGGAAAGATTTTACTTCCTTCAGGTAAATAATTTTGAGAACGAATTACCTCTGGGGGGCGAGCACCTTCAATATCTTGCTTATTTGCTAAAAATACTATCGGGATATTTGAAGGTAATAATTTTCTAATAGAATTTAATATTACAATAGCACTATCATCTTTTTCTGGAGCAGCCGCATCAAACATAAAAATTATACCATCTGATCCACTTGTACAAATATTTCTCATTACTGAAAAGCGTAATAAACCTGGAGTACCAAATAAATAACAATCAAAACCATTTAACCTTACATTTCCAAGGTCCATTGCTACTGTATAATATTTCTCATCTTTCCCTTTTGCTTCTACGTTTAATGCATTCGGATCTAAGGCTCTGATATAACTTGATTTTCCACACTGTAACGGGCCAGACACCAGTATTTTTATTGTCGCTTCACCAAAATTTATTGATGCAATTGTAACTTTAATTTTACTTTTTTATTTATATATTTAAAAGGATAATATACTTGGATAATATATTTAATTATTACCTTTTTAATATTTTTAATAGTTAATTCGTAGTTTAAATATTAAAATCTTATTTTTCATTTCAAGTTTTTGTCTGAGACTAAAGAAAACATGGAATAATAAAAATTTGGTGAATTTAAAGCTCGTTAGTGAATTCTTCAATTTCTTTATAAAATTTTTATGACATAAACGTATGTATTTAAGTAAAAATAAGAATGATTTTGGAATTAATTAGTCGAAAAGAAAATTATCAAAATCAATAATTATTCAAAAAAATTGTTTATTTAGTAACTTTTTCTGATAAAAATCCCATTTGTTCTGTCTAAATTAGTCAAATATAAAAACACTTATAAATGATTTTGTCAAATATAATCATTATAAAATTCTATCTTATTGGAATTAAAAACAATTTTCAAATTTAATTAAATATTTCAATAACATGTTAAAATCTATAATAAAATAATAAAGAAAAGTTGAAAGAAAAGGAAAACTTATGCCAAATAGTAATATTATGGTAATTGGTGGCGGAATTTCTGGAATTGAAGCAGCCTTAACATTGGGAGAACAAGGATATAAGGTAATACTTGTTGAAAAAAAACCTTCAGTGGGTGGCCGAATGGCGCAATTAGATAAAACTTTTCCCACTTTAGATTGCAGTATATGTATTCTTGCACCGAAAATGGTAGAAGTATCAAGACATCCTAATGTAGAACTGCTAGCATATTCTGAAATACAAGAAGTTTCTGGTGAAGTAGGAAATTTTAAGGTAAAAGTCCTTAAGAAATCTAAATATGTAGATTGGGATGTTTGTACTGGTTGTGGACTATGTATGGAAAAATGTCCTATGAAGAAAATTCCTTCAGAATTTGAGGAAGGCATGGGTAACCGCACAGCGATTTACATTCCATTTCCACAAGCAGTGCCAAGGAAAGCTGTTATTGATGCAGAAAAATGCTTATTTCTAACAAAAAATGCTTGTAAAATCTGTGAAAAAGAATGTGAAGCAGGAGCTATTAATTGGGATTTGAAAGATGAGATTGCTGAATATAATGTTGCTTCTATTATATGTGCTACTGGATATGATCAACTTAATCCAAGCGTTCTTGATCGTTATCATTATGGGGAATACCCAAATGTAATTACTGCTATGCAATATGAACGATTATTGAGCGCTTCAGGTCCTACGGAAGGTGAATTATTACGTCCCTCAGATAACAAACATGCACACAATATAGGTTTTATCAGTTGTGTCGGATCGAGAAACATTGATTTATGTTCTTATTGCTCTAAATTTTGTTGTATGTATCAAACTAAAGAAGGAGTAGTTACAAGAGAGCATGCTCCTGATACGAATGTAACAATCTTTTTTAACGATACTCGAGTTATAGGAAAAAATCAAGAGGAATTTATTGAAAGGGCGAAAAATGAATATGGTCTTGTTTATTATAGGGGAATTCCCGGAGATGTTCGAGAAAATCCAGAAAATCATAATCTTTATGTTAAACATGCTAATCTTGATACTGGTGAGGTCGAAATTAGTGAGTTTGACTTAGTTGTTCTTGCAAATGCAGTTACCCCACGAAAAGATGCTGAGCAATTAGCAAAGATTTTAGGTATTGAACAAAATGAATTAGGCTTTTTCAAAACCAGTAACTCCACAGAAGATCTACGTTCTACTAGAGATGGAATTTATGTAACTGGTTCATGTCAATCTCCAGATGATATCGCAAATTCAGTAGCAAAAGCAGGCGGAGCAGCAGCCTTAGCAGCTTCTCATGCTGTTCCATTAAGTGGTGAAGAAACTAAAGTTGAGCTGCCTCCTCTTAAACCAGTGAATCCAAAGGACAAACCTCGAATTGGTGTCTTCATTTGCCGATGTGGTATTAATATTGCTGGATATATGGATGTTCCAACGTTAGTTGATTATGCAAAAACACTTCCAAATGTAGTGTATGCTATGGAAAATAAGTATAGCTGCTCACAATTAACTCAAGATACTATTAAAGAAAAAATTGAAGAATTAAGGTTAAATAGAGTTGTAGTTGCAGCATGCACTCCAAGAACTCACGAACCATTATTCCAAAAAACCATTAGAGAAGCAGGTCTAAATGAATATTTATTCAATTTTGTAAGTATCAGAGAATTAGATTCATGGGTGCATATGAATGATAAACCTAAAGCAACCGATAAAGCAAAGGATCTCATTAGGATGGGCGTCGCTCGTGTAGCAGCACAAAAAACAGAGTTAAAAATCAAAGGTAATGTTGTTCCTGAAGCTCTAGTAATTGGGGGCGGAATAACCGGAATGAGTGCTGCTTTAGAAATCGCTAACAAAGGGTTTAAAGTACATTTAATTGAAAAAGAGGATAAATTGGGAGGTCAATTAAACTTAATTTATAAAATAAATTTCGATAGAATTGATTCAAAAGAGTTCTTAAATGCAATACTAAAAAAGTTTAATAAACAGAAAAATATTATCGTTTATCTTAATTCCGAAGTTATTGATGTAAAAGGCTCAATTGGGGATTTTAAAGTAAAAGTCAAAGATAACACTGAAGGGAAGGATCATAGTCTAAATGTTGGTACAATTGTAACTGCTACTGGAGCTTATGAGTATAAACCAAAAGGATGGTATCATTACGGTGAAAATGAAAATGTAATGACCCAGCTCGAATTATCTGAAAAATTAAGAAATAATGAATTGAAGGATGGGGAAACTCTTGTTTTTATCCATTGCGTGGGATCTAGACAACCAGAAGATGGAAATGGGGTTACATATTGTTCACTAATTTGTTGTTCAGAATCAATTAGACATGCTTTATATGTAAGAGAAACATATCCAAACTCTACTATTTATGTCTTATATAGAGATATCCGAGTAGGCACTGATGAGGAACTTTATTATTGGAAAGCACGTGAGAATGTAAATTACATTCGATTTAATGAATATCCTACTGTTGAGATAAAAAATAAGAAATTAAATGTAAATGTTAAAGATATCTTAACTCAAACTGACCTTACAATTACAGCTGATAAAGTGGTTTTATCAACACCTTTAGTACCTCATGATACACAAAAATTAGGAGAAATGATCAAATGTGCCCGAGATCAAAAAGGCTATTTTCTAGAAGCTCATGTTAAGTTAAGACCTGTAGACTTTGCAACAGAGGGTATATTCTTAGCAGGCACCTGTCATGGTCCTAAAGGAATAGCAGATTCGATCTCCCAAGGTCGTGGTGCGGCAGCTCATGCATTAATTCCCTTAATATCTGGCGAAGTTGAGAATGAACCCCTAGTTTCAGTTGTAGATCCTGCTTTATGCATTGCCTGTCAAAAGTGTGAAGAAGTATGTAACTTTGGAGCAATAGGAGTTAATTTTGATAATGATATCTTGGTATCAGAGTCTAATCCACTCTTATGTAAAGGTTGTGGAGATTGTTCAGCTGCGTGTCCAGCAGGAGCGATAATAATGAGTCATTTTGCAGATCATCAAATTTATCCGATGATCCGTGAAGCTGTTAAAGGTGAATATGTAGATGAAAGGCCTAGGATTGTTGCCTTCTTATGTAATTGGTGTAGTTATGCGGGTGCGGATACTTGTGGCGTAAGTCGTTTTCAGTATCCAACCAACATTCGACCAATAAGAGTTATGTGTACTGGTAGAATACCAAAAAGCTTTATTTTACAAGCGTTTTTAGAGGGAGCTGATGGAGTTTTTGTTGGAGGCTGTCATATCGGTGATTGTCATTATCTGGAAGGCAATTACGACATGTTGCAACGCTATAATGAGCTTAAAGACATACTTGAAAGTGTTGGAATCAATTCTGATAGATATCGTCTCGAATGGGTCAGTGCATCAGAAGGAAAACGATTTTCCCAAGTGGTAACTGAATTTGTTAATCAAATTAAAGAGTTAGGACCGCTTCCAAAGGCAGGTGATAAAATTGAAAAAAAAGAAAAAGCTAAGGAGGGTGCATAAAAATGGTAGAAATGATAAAAAAACAAGCAAAAGATTTAGATCATAATTTTCGTTATGAAATTAGTAAAAAGGTAGGGGCTAAATCACTTCTAAATTGCATTCAATGTGGAGTATGCAGTTCTGGCTGTACTGTAACGGAATACGTTGACATGCAACCACATAGAGTTGTTGCATCTTGCCTTTTAGGTTTAAAGGATGAAGTACTTTCAAGTCAGGCAATTTGGACATGTTCTTTATGTCATAGATGTACCGAAAGATGTCCTAAGAATGTGGATTATTCTTTCATTCTTGCTCTTCTTAGAAATATGTGTGTTAAGGAGGGGAGAATCCCAAAAGAATATTCTGGAACTGTTGTAACATTATATGATAACGGGTTTGTAGTACCATATACAGGTGGACTAAAGGATAATATTGATAGGAGAAGGAATAGGATGGGACTACCCCAACTTATACCCCCCAATCTAGATGAAATTAGACTAATAATAGAAGAAACGGGATTAGGAGATCTCGCAAAAAAAAAGGAGGATGAGAAATGAAGGAACTCGCATTATATTTAGGATGTACAATACCTTTAAAGATGCCTCATTTGGAGAAAGCATTTAGAGATGTAGCAAGTATATTGGATGTAAAATTGAAAGAAATGGAAGGTGTAAGCTGTTGTCCTGAACCAGTATCTTTACAATCACTAAATATAGACACATGGATTACTTTAGGCGCAAGAAACTTAGCAATAGCCGAGAAAATGGGCTTAGATATTCTCACCGTATGTTCAGGTTGCTATGAAACATTAAAAACTGTGAGTGTGTTATTAGAAGAAGACGATAAATACTTAGAGAAAATTGATAAAATACTAAAAAAAATTAATTACCATTATACAGGAAAGACTAAAGTTTATCATTTTGTAGAATTATTTAGTCAACCAGAGTGGTTAGAAAAAATTAAAAGTTTAACTGTAAAACCCCTGGATGATTTGACTCTCGCTGTTCATTATGGTTGTCATCTTGTAAGACCTAGTAAAATTATGCGATTTGACCACCCTGAGAAACCAGAAAAAATAGATTTAATTCTTCAAGCACTTGGTGCTAAGACGATTGAGTTTGCTAATAAATTAGAATGCTGTGGTTTTTGTGCGCGATTACAAGAAGAAATAGGAGAAAAATTAGTTGAAGATAAGATGACAGAATTATGTGAACTTGAAGAAGAAGTAGACGCTTTAATCGCTGTTTGTCCAGCTTGTACAACTCAATATGATAGAAAGGAAAAACTTATTGCTCGAAAGACTGGAAAGGAACTTGATATACCTGTTTTATACTTAGCTGAAATTATGGCAGTTGCTTTAGGAGTTGATCTACAAGATCTCAGCCTAACGAACAGAAGTGTGAAACCGAATAAGTTAATTGAAAAATTAACAATTTAAGATGTGTGAATTTTTTAAACACTAATAAAACTAATAGAAAATGAAAATTAAAAGTAATAACCAAAAAAAATGTGAAAAAAGGAGTATAATAATATGATAATTACACAACAAAAGGACATAAGTGAAATATATGAACTTATAAAGCCATACAATAAAATCTTAATAACTGGTTGTGATGGATGTTGCCAACCACCTCGATCGCTTAATGAAGCAAAAGTACTTGGACAGCTTTTAGAACTAAAAGCCCGTACGGAGGGAAAAGAGCTTAAGTGGAAAGCAATAACTGTTCTTAGACAATGTGATGACAGAATTGCCGCAACAACATGCCGTCCTTATGAAGAAGATTTTGATGCAATTGTTACTCTCGCATGTGGACTCGGTGTTGTAATGATGAATAGAGTTCTCCCGAAAATTTTAACTTACCCTTCTCAAAATAGCATGTTCGGTGGAGCTCAAGACAATAGCCAAAATAATTATATCGAATTATGCGAAACTTGTGGAGATTGTATAATCGGTGAAACAGGTGGAGTATGTCCACGTGCAGGATGTGCTAAGCATCTAAGTAATGGACCTTGTGGAGGAATGGTTGAAGGAATGTGTGAAGTCGGTGGATATACGATTCCTTGCGCATGGGTTCGTATCTGGCAAAGACTAAAAGAATTTGATAGACTCGATCTCTTCATGAAATATCGGGGCCCTAGAGACTATAGGACCTCTACAAGCCCTGGGTATAACAAAATTTATAAAGATTATACGAATATTGAAGAAAAAAAGGAGGAGAAAAAATAAATGGCAAAAAGACCAGCATATAGTAATTTATGTAAAGCAATAGAAGCAGGCCATTTTGTTTTTACTGGAGAACTAGAACCAAAAAAAATCTTAAATCTCGATGAAATTATCCATTCTGCTAAAGAAATGAAAAAGACAGGCAGAATAGTAGCTGCTAACGTGACAGATGGTCCGCAAGGCGATGCATACATGTCTTCAATGGTTCCAAGCTATTTGGTTCAAGAAAAAGCAAATATTGAAGCTGTATGGCAAGTAACTGTTAGAGATAGAAACCGTGTTGCCCTTTTTGGAGATGTAATTGCAGGTGCTGTTCTTGGGTTAAAAAATATCCTAACACTCACAGGAGACCATACTGCTTTAGGAGATCATAAAAAAGGTCGTCCAGTATATGATATTGACAGTACTCAATTTGCTGAAATGCTTTCAATGATGATTGATGAGGGGACCGATTATGAAGGTAATGAACTTGAAGGTGGTAAAATTGAGATGAACTTTGGCTGTGTTGCTAATCCAAATAGTGATCCGCGCGAACCTGAGATCCTTAAAGTTGGTCGAAAGGTGAATTTAGGTGTAGATTTTATCCAAACACAAACTGCATTTGATATTGATCAAGCAAAAGATTTTCTAAAAGATTTGGAACAATTCAACGTACCTGTGCTGTTGGGAATTTTTCCTCTTAAATCACACGGAATAGCTTGGTATTTCGATAATTTTATTCCCGGCGTGAGTGTTCCGAAGGATCTTCTCAAATCACTAAAGAAAGCAGAGAAAGATACTAAAGGAAATAAGTCAGCAAAGTATGAGGCCATAGATAAAATCAATATTGAATACTTCAAACCATTTATCGATGAAATTAAGAAAACCACTAAGGCTGCTGGGATTCATTGTATGGCGGTTGAATATGAACGGTTATTCGCACCCCTCTTAGGAGATTATCCAGAATACGTCAAATAAGTAATAGATATTTAAAATTTTTTTTATCAAATTTTATATTTTTTTAATAATAAATAAAAATAAGGAAGAAACATGAAAAATCTTGATGATAAGGATAAAAGGATCCTTGAAATGCTTCTTGAAGATTCTAGAAGGCCATATCATGAAATAGGGGCAGATCCTAAGGTACAGCTATCTGAATCTACTGTAAGAAAAAGAGTTATTAGACTTCAAGAAGAAGGAGTAATTGAGAAATTTACTATAAAAGTATGTCGTGAAGACGAAAGATGTATAATTGCATTCCTTACATTAATACCAAAAACACAAGCTGAAACAAAAGAATTGTTAAGGGAGGCTCAAATTCTTCCACAATGTGAGGAAGTTTATTTTCTTGCGGGGGAATGTGGAGTATTAGTAAAAGTAAATGTTCCAGAAATTGTTGAATTAGATGCTTTAATAGAATCATTTCGTGCACGTGCAGACGTAAAAAGTGTGGAGAGAGTATGCGTTGTTCTTCGTCCTATTAAGGTTTCTGAAGGGCGTGAAGGGCGAATATTATAATTTTTCTTACGAATTTTATACAAACTTAAAATAGAATTTCTTAATCACTTTTTAATAGCAGTTGTAAACACCATCTCATCACTGACGACTTGCCAAGTTCTCCATCCATTAGCAACTTTATCTTTTATCTCTTTGATTAAAGCATTATAACCGATCTCACGGCTCCTTTTTAAATTATTGCACGTATCATTACTATATCTCCTACAAATCATTCTTGTGGTTTGTGCTTTATCACCCATCGGTATAGGATTAGGTTCATC
>JBHLLG010000018.1:0-51952 GCA_048885925.1 Candidatus Hermodarchaeota archaeon | reverse complement strand
TGGGGTAAAAACACATCGGATACCACAAAATTAATTAGAGAAGAGCTTGGTGAGAAGTTTAATGTAGCTTGTATTGGCATAGGTGGAGAAAATCTGGTTAAATTCGCTGCAGTAATGAATGACTGTGATGAACCTAATCGGGGACGAGCAGCTGGAAGGTGTGGAATGGGGACTGTAATGGGTGCTAAAAAATTAAAAGCTATAGCTTCTAAAGGAAATGCAAAAATTGAAGTAGCAAATCCAGAAGAATATAAAGCAGAAGCTAAACAAAGATATGATTGGGTTAACCAAAGTCTATTAAAAATGACTCTTGAAGTATTTGGTACACCTACTATGGTTGATCTAGTTGGTGTTAAAGGAGGTTTACCAACAAGGAATTGGCAAACAGGAGTTTTCCCTAATATGGATAAAATAAATGGAACAGCAATTAATGAAACCATCCTTATTGAGAGAAAGCCTTGTTTTGCATGTCCTATAGCTTGTGGACGAGTTGTTGAAATCAAAGAAGGAAAGTATAAAAGTAAAGGGGAGGGTCCAGAATATGAGTCAATAGGAACATTTGGTACTATGTGTGGGATTGATAATTTAGAAGCAATAACTCTTGCTCATTTTCTTTGTAATGAATATGGATTAGATTCAATTTCTACGGGTAATACTATTGCTTTTGCTATGGAATGTTATGAAAAGGGGATCTTAACTGAAAAAGACACTGGTGGATTAGCTATTAATTTTGGTGATCCTGATTTAATTGTTGATCTTGTACCTAAAATAGGAAATAGAGAAGGAATTGGTGATTTATTGGCTGAAGGGACACGAAATATGGCATATAAACTTGGTAAGGACTCAATTAAGTTTGCAATGCAGGTTAAAGGATTAGAACTCCCTGCATATGATAGTAGAGCTGCTAAAATAACAGGATTGGCATATGCCACAGCTCCTCGAGGCGGGGATCATATGGCTGCCTGGATTGAGGGTCCAGCATTTTTATCAATGCCTTTTATGCTTATTGAGGATGCGGATGTCGGTGATCCACTTCAAGAATCGCCAGAAAAAACCTTTATCCTCAAAGATTTAGAGGATGGATTTGGCATATTTGATGCTATAGGAGGCTGTAAATTCATGGGAATAGTTCTGTCTGCTGATGATTGGGCATCTCTAATTTCTAAGCTTTTGGGTTATGAATATTCCGCAGCTGATTTCAGAAAAACTGGGGAGAGACTCTTTAATCTTACTAGAGTTTACAACATTAGAGAAGGGATGACTAGAAAAGATGACACTCTTCCAGAACGACTATTAAATGAACCAATGCCAGAAGGACCAGCTAAAGGACAAGTAGTTAACTTAGATCCACTTTTAGACGCTTACTATGAATTTCGAGGTTGGGATAAAAATGGTATACCCACTAAAGAAAAACTTAAAGAACTCGGATTAGATTGGTGTATTGATCTAATTTTTTAATAAAGGACTCTTGAATCAAATTCAATTATAGGTGTAAATAATGGGTGAACTAATAAAAAAGACTTATGCAGATAAACCCTGGTTAAAATCCTATTCTTTAGGACCTTGGAAGCTTAAACATTCAATGGAACCATATCCTAAAATTAATGTTTATGAGTTTCTTGAAGATAGTGCTTCAAAATATCCGGATAATATAGCCAGTGTTTATTTAGATGAAGAAATTACCTATAAAGATTTGAAATTAAAAGTTGATAAGCTAGCAAATGCATTTATTGATTTAGGAGTGAAAAAAGGAGATAAAGTAGCTACGGTTCTACCCTCTTGCCAAGAATTTATTATTGTAGATTATGCTGCAATGAAAATAGGAGCAATCCATGTTCCTTTAAGCATTTTACATAAAACAGATGACTTAACTCATGAGATTAAAGAAAGCGAGGCTAAAACAATTGTCTGCTCCTATAGACGTATTGAACGCGTTAATGAAGTAAAAAAGGAGTATGATATTAATCATATTATTTATACTCCAACAAGACTCTTTCCAGACTATGATTTACCTGAAATGAAGAAAATCTCAACAGAACATTATTACCTTTTAGAAGATTTGATAAATGATTATGAGCCTCTTGAAAAAACAGTAAAAATTAACCCCATTGAAGACCTTGCTTTATTACCTTTTACTGGTGGAACTACTGGTCTTCCAAAGGGAACTATGCTTACGCATTATAATATCACTACTAACGTAATTCAATTCCTACATTGGATGGCAGATCCTATAAAAGCGGGAATTATAGGAAAAGCTGCAGCTTTGATATGTGTGCCAGTTTTCCATGCATATGGTCATTTTTCCATCCATATTGGTATTTCTTGGGGTCTTAAGGGATATTTAATGGATCCAAGAGACATGAAAAGAATGGTAGAAATAATAAAAAAACATCGTCCCTTTTTAGTTGCTGGTGTTCCTGCTCATTATATGCGATTTCTTCAATTAGATATACCTAAATTTCCAATTGTGTATATATCTGGAGCTGCAGCAATGCCTCCCGAAGTTGCAGATCAATTTGAAAAGAGAACGGGTATTCCTATGGGGGAAGGCTATGGTGCCACAGAAACTAATGCTGTTGTAACTGTTAATTTTTCTCCCCTTTCAAAAGTTACAGGATTTATGCTCAAAAAGAAATTAGGTGTAGGAGTACCATTACCTGATACAGAAATTAAAATTGTCAATCCAGAAACAGAACAAGAAGTTCCATTTGGTGAATCAGGTGAAATATGGGTCCGTGGTCCGCAAGTTATGAGAGGCTATTGGCCTAAACCAGGTAAAGGTTTAACCAAAGAAGGTTGGCTTAGGATGGGCGACATTGGAAGAATGGATGAAGATGGTTATTTTTATATTGAAGACCGTATCAAAGACATGATTAATGTATCTGGAAATAAAGTATATTCAAGAGTTATTGATGATATTTTACATGAACATCCAGCTATTAGTGTTGCTGGTGTAATTGGAATTCCAGATCCAGAGCGTCCTGGGAGTGAAAGGGTGAAAGCATTTGTATCTTTAAATAAGGAATATGAAGGAAAGGTTTCTGAACAGGACATAATCAATTATTTAAAGGACAAAGTAAAACCGTATGCAGTACCTAAATTTGTGGAATTTAAGGATGATCTACCATTAACTTTAGCCATGAAACTTTTTAAGAGAAAACTGAGAGATGAAGAAATCACTAAGATGAAGGAAAGAGGAGAAATTTAAAAACCTTTTAATATAAATTAACATATTTTTTTTTAAAAACTAGAATATTTATTGAAATCTTAATTAAATAAAATAGCAAAATAAAAAACTAATAAACAAATATAATATAAATAAACTCAATTTAGGGGATATAATGAAATTTGGTACTCAAGAATGGGCAGATGCCTATAAAAAAGCAGTTAATGAAAACGAAAACTATCGAGATGCCGCAGGACCCGAAGGTTTTCCTCCTATTGGATGGGAAGGAGATTTTATTTTTATTGTTGAGCCTGCTGGTAATTTAGATCATAAAATAAGGATGTTTGTAGGTTTATATCATGGTGAGTGTACAGATGCTAAAGTTTTAAAAGAGGGAGAAGAAATGGAGGCTGCATATGAATGGGCAGGGCCCTATGATGCATGGTTGCAGGTTTTAAAGAAAGAATTAGATCCAATCCGAGGATTACTCGCTGGTAAGTTTAGACTCAAAGGCGATATGGCTAAAATTTTAAAAGCTACAAGGGCAGCAATGGAACTTGTTAATAGTACAACCACCATAGAAACTGAATTCTATTAAAATAAAGAAAATTTATTTACTTTTTTTTCTTTTTTATTGTATCTCAACTATTTTTTAAAAACTGATATGTCTTATCAAAAAAAAGACTTATTTGAATTAACAACTAAGCAAGTTTATTTCTTTGATTTAGATGGAACAATTTATCTTGGAAATAGACTATTTGAGGGAGTAAAAGAATTAATTGAGTTATTGAGAAAAAAAAGAAAATATTTTTATTTTCTTTCTAACAATTCAAGTATTTCTACAAGTGAATATGTTGAGAAATTAAAAAATTTTAATTTAAACATTAATCGTGATAATATTATATTATCACAGCATCCAACAATAGATTATTTAAAAGAAAATAAATTCAAAAAAATCTTTTTACTTGGAACAACATCATTGAAAAAAGAGTTCAAAAAAGAAGGTTTTGAATTAACAGATAAAGATCCTGAAATTTTAGTACTTGCTTTTGATAAAGAATTAACCTATGAAAAACTTGCTAAAGCAACTAAATTACTACTAAGAAAAGATTTCCCTTATATTGCCACTCATTTGGATAATAGATGCCCTACGGAAAACGGTTATATTCCTGATGCGGGAGGGATTGCTGCTCTTTTATTCAAAGCAACAGAAAGAATGCCTAAAGTTTTTGGTAAACCTAATAAAGAAATGCTATTATTTAAGTTGAAATCTTTAAATATTTCTCCCAAAGATGCTGTAATGTTCGGAGATCGGTTATATACTGATATTATAATGGGAATAAATGCCGAAGTTACTACATGTTGTGTATTATCCGGAGAAATGACCTTGGAAATGATAAATGAAAGTGATTATAAACCAGATTTTATAATAAATGGAATCTGGGACCTTTTAAAAGAATTTAAATAAGTATTAAAGAAATATCTATAATTAGTCTTTTTACTTCTCGTAAATTTTATTTCTTAATAGATATTAAAATAATTAAATTACTAGAGTTTCTATTTACAAAAAATTTAAAAAGTAAATTTATTGTCTTATTCTTAGTTAAAAGTTTAGATTAAAGTAAATTAGGTTAATTAAAATGACACTCTCTGAAAATAAGAAATTTGTTTATGATTTTGATGAAGGGAATAAGAGCTTAAAAAATTTGCTAGGTGGAAAGGGAGCAAATCTTGCAGAAATGACTAAACTAGGGCTTAGTATTCCACCTGGTTTTACAATAACAACTGAAGCATGTTTAATATATTTTAGGAATCCAATTCAAATAATGGAAGAATTAAAACCTAAAATAAAGGAATTTTTAAAAAGATTAGAACAAAAAACTGGAAAAAGATTTGGTGATAAAAGAAATCCATTGCTTGTTAGTGTTCGTTCTGGAGCTCCGCAAAGTATGCCTGGCATGATGGATACTGTTTTGAATTTAGGTTTAAATGATGAATCTGTTAAAGGATTGGCAGAACAAACAGATAATCCGCGTTTTGCTTATGACAGTTATCGAAGATTTTTACAAATGTATTCAGACGTCGTAATGGGGTTAGGTGATGAAAAATTCGAGAGATTACTTGATAAGTATAAAAGATCAATCTCTCGTGACGCTCAAGATACAGATTTAAAAGTGTCAGATTTACAAAAAGTGATAGCTGACTATAAAGCGTTGTATGAGAAAGAGATTGGTTCTCCATTTCCTCAAGATCCATTTAAGCAATTATTTCTGGCTATTGAAGCTGTTTTCAAATCTTGGAACAATAGAAGAGCAATAACATATAGAAGAATTAATAATATTCCTGATTTTGGGACAGCTGTCAATATTCAAACAATGGTATTCGGAAATAAAGGTTGGAAATCTGCTACTGGAGTCGCATTTACTAGAGATCCCTCTACTGGAGAGAATAACAAATTTGGGGAATACTTAACAAATGCACAAGGCGAAGATGTTGTTGCTGGAATAAGAACACCAAAAAAGTTAGAGGAAATGGAAGATGAGTTTCCAGAAATTTATGAAGATTTGCTAAAAACAATGGATAAATTGGAAAAACACTATAGAGATATGCAAGATATTGAATTTACAATCGAGGATGGAAAATTAAATATTTTACAAACGCGAAATGGGAAAAGAACACCCTCAGCTGCGGTAAAAATAGCAGTAGACATGGTTAAAGAAGGTTTAATCACAGAAGAAGAAGCAATAATGAGTATCGATCCAAATAAAGTTGCTAAATTATTATTTAAAAGTATTGATGAGAATTCAATTGTGCACGTATTAGCTCATGGTATTAATGCATCTCCAGGTGCAGTGTCAGGAATTGCTATATTTGATTCTGATAGAGCTGAAGAATTAGCAAACCAAACTCATGAAGAAATTATATTGGTACGCCCACAAACTAAACCTGAAGATGTTCACGGACTTTATGCATCAAGTGGAGTTTTAACTCAATTTGGAGGAAAAACTTCACATGCAGCAGTAGTTGCGAGAGGAATGGGGAAACCTGCAGTTGTTGGTGCTCAAGATGTGCAAATTGATGAAGAACATAAAGAATTTAGGGTTGCTGAAATGGTTGTAAGAGAGGGTGACTGGATTACTATCGACGGAACAACAGGACGAATTATTGAAGGGAGAGTCCCATTAGTTGAACCTGAAATTAAGGGAGAATTTCTTGAATTATTGGAACTAGCAGATAAAATTAAAACTTTGGGAGTTAGAGCAAATGCAGATACACCTACCGATTCTCGAAAAGCATTAGAATTTGGTGCAGAAGGTATTGGATTATGTAGAACTGAACATATGTTCATGGCACAAGAACGATTGCCTATTGTACAGCAAATGATAATGGCAAAAACTAAAGAAGAACGACAGGAAGCTCTTGACAAAATATTACCAATGCAAAAAGGAGATTTCATTGAGATATTTAAAATTATGGAGGGAAAACCAGTTACTATTAGATTGCTTGATCCACCTTTACATGAATTTTTACCTGAATTATCTGTCATGTTGCTTGAAAATCAAGAGCTTAAAATGACAAATGCATTATCAAAATCATTATTAAATATAAGTCCATTAGACAATGAAATTGATGAAAAAAATCAAGTAATTTCCTTGGTTAGGTCTTTATCGGAAGAAAATCCAATGATGGGCCTTAGAGGTTGTCGATTGGGTATTGTTTGGCCCGAAATTAATGAGATGCAGGTTAAAGCAATATTTCAAGCTGCCTGTGAACTTAAAAAGAAGGATATTAATGTAATACCTGAAGTTATGATTCCTTTAGTAGGAATGATTTCTGAATTACAGTATGTAAAAGCCCAATTAATGCAGGTAGCGTTGGAAACAATTCAAAAATATAATGTCGATCTAGAATATAAATTTGGCACAATGATAGAAATTCCCCGAGCAGCTTTAACTGCTGATGAAATTGCTATAGAAGCAGAATTTTTTAGTTTTGGGACGAATGATTTAACTCAGATGACTTTTGGTTTTTCTCGTGATGACGCTGAAGGCAAATTCTTACCAATCTATCTTAATAAAGAAATTTTGGAAAATAATCCATTTGAAATTCTCGATCAAGATGGCGTTGGAAAATTAATGAAAATGGCATTAGAGCTGGGCAAAAAAACACGACCTGATTTAAAAACAGGAATATGCGGCGAGCATGGAGGAGAACCACAATCTATCACATTTGCCCATTCTATTGGTTTGGATTATGTTTCTTGTTCTCCATTTAGAATTCCAGTTGCGAGAATTGCTGCTGCTCAAGCTGCAATTGAAGGAAAAAAAGAGTAATTTAAATTTATCTAATTTTATCTCAATTGTCTACTTTTATAATCTTAATATACGTAAAAGTTTTATCAACCAAACAATTTACTACTTTATATAGTGTTGAGTGAAAAATGATATGTCATTAAGTCTAGATGAAAAAATTGCTTTGTTAAGTGAAGTTGGAGAAGAAATTATCACTTTAGATGAATTAAGGGATATGATTCAATGGAAAATAGAACATAACCAAGAAGTCTACGCTTATGATGGTTTTGAGCCTTCTGGAAATATTCACATTGCTCAAGGGCTTTTAAGAACTATTAATGTAAATAAGATAACTAAGGCAGGAATTCGATTTAAATTTCTAATTGCTGATTGGCATGCTGCTGCTAATAAAAAGTTTGGTGGTAATTTGGAAGTAATTAAGAAAGTTGGAGATTTTTTCATAGAACTCTGGAAGGTTTGTGGGATGGACTTAAGTAAAATAGAGTTTATTTATGCTTCAGATCTAGTTAAAGATCCAAAATATTGGGAGTTAGTATTAAAAATTGGTATAGAAACAACTTTAAAAAGAGTTAAAAGATGTACTCAAATAATGGGGAGAAGTGAATCTGAAAAATTGTATGCTTCTCAAATATTATATCCCCTAATGCAAACAGCCGACATTTTTTATCTTCCCGCAGATATTTGTCAACTTGGTTTGGATCAAAGAAAAGTAAATGTGTTAGCAAGGGAAGTTGCGAAGAAAATTGACAGACCTAAGCCTGTTGCCATTCATCATCATATGTTAATGGGATTAACAAAACCTCCAGATACAGATTTAACTGGATTCGACCGAGCTATTGAATTTAAAATGTCAAAATCTGATCCTGATACAGCTGTCTTTATGTTAGATTCTTCTAATGAGGTTAAACGTAAAATAAACAAAGCATATTGCCCTCCAAAGCAAGTTAATGAAAATCCAGTTTTAGAATATTGTAAGTACATCATTTTTGAACTTATAGACGTCTTTAAGGTTGATAGACCAGAAAAATTTGGCGGGAATATCGAATATAAATCTTATGAGGATTTAGAAAAGGATTATTTGGAGGGTAAATTAAATCCTCCCGATTTAAAGCCTGCTGTAATAAAATATCTCAACCAATTTCTGGCTCCTGTGAGGGAACATTTTGAAAAAGATGAAAGTGCAAAGAAATTATATAAATTTGTTCAGATAGAATATAAAAAATATAAAGGAAATTAGATACAAATCAACAAGAAGGCGTTATTATATTGGCGAAAAATAATATAATTGATTTATTTTTAAATCCAAAATCTGTAGCTGTAATTGGTGCTTCAATAAATCCAGTAAAAGGAGGATATCGAATTGTAAATAATCTTGTACAAAATAATTTTAAGGGAAAAATTTACCCTATTAATCCCAACTCCAATGGTAAGATATTTGATTTAGAATTTAAAAAATCTATTTTAGATATAGACAATAATATTGACTTAGCAATTTTTTATGTTTCAAATAGAAAAATTCCTAGCCTTTTAGAGGAATGTATTAAAAAAGGTGTAAAAGGAGCAATAATAGAAGCCTCAGGTTTTGAAGAAGTTGGAGAGGAAGGGTTAGAATTAAAAGATAAAATCCTAAAAATTACACAAAATTTCTCAAAAATCAGAATAGTAGGTCCAAATTGCATGGGATTAACTAGGATTGATGGAGATAGTGATAGTGAGTCTAAAGGTGGATTCTTTTCTAGTTTTGGTGTTTTCACTAACTACAAACGCGGGAATATAGCTATAATTAGCCAATCAGGGATGTTAAATGGAGGTTATCTTATGTATATAATGGAAAAATATCCTGAAATTGGTTTCAGATATTCATGTTCAGTCGGAAATAAAATGGATTTGAGCGAAATAGATTTTCTTGAATATTTGATAGAAGATCCAACTGTAAATGTTTTTGCTATGTATCTTGAATCATTTAAAGATCCAAGAAAATTTATAGAGTTGTGTAGAAAAGTAAAAAGTATACCAAATAAAACAATTATTTTAGTTAAAGGAGGACTGACTTCTCAAGGGAAAAAAGCTTCACTAAGTCATACAGGGGCACTTGCTGAAAATACACAATTAATAAATGCAATAATTAAACAATCTGGTGTAATTCAAGCAAAAGATTTTAATGAATTATTTCAATTTGCTAGAACGTTTTCTATGATATATAAAACGGGGAAAAATTTGCCTATCCATGGTAATGTATCAATGATAGCAGGTTCAGGTGGTGCTGGTACCATATCAGCCGATCTTACTATGCAACATGGATTAAATTTTCCTTTATTTGGAGATAAAGCATATAAAACACTTAAAGGACTATTTCCTGAATGGATGCCACCAAATCAATTTGCACTTGTGGACATTTGGCCAACAATGGAAAAAGCTATGATGAATAAAATCAACCCTGCAATTGTATTGGATAAAGTATATAAAATTATACTTAATGAGCCACAAATTGAGGGAATCTTTAATATGATGTTTTGTTCAAGACATTTTAGAAACATGGATAATTGGGATAATCTAATAGAAATTATAAATCATACTTCAAAACCAGTATTTTTTTGGTTAATTGGTGAAGTTAAAGAGGTTCAAAGAGTCTCTGAATTATTAAACCAGCATAGTATACCAGATTTTCCAAGCTTAGAGGATATGGTTAAGAATTTTAGAATCTTAGTTCAAGAATCAAAAAGTAAAAGTAAGATTGTAAATTACATATAAGAATTATGGTTCGAATATTATGTATAGGAGATGCTCACATACCTAATCGAGCTCAAGATCTCCCTAATCAAATCTACAATAAAATAAATCAATTAACTGAAACAGATCCTTTTGATTACACATTTTTCACTGGAGACATTGTTAATTTCCCAATATTAATAGAATTTCTTAACCAGAAAACAAGAAATGTGTTATTTAAAGTTATGGGAAATATGGATTATTTTTATGGTATTAATGATGTACCAGTCTATCAAAAATTAGATTTTACCTTTTTAGATACTCAAAAAATTACTATTGGGTTAATTCATGGGCACCAGATAACACCAAGAGGTGATCTTAGGCAATTAGAATTACTAGCAATTGACAATAGTTATAATATTTTAATATCTGGTCATACACACAAAGAGGAAGTATTCCTTACAGATAAGGGGATTTTATTATTGAATCCTGGAAGCGTAACTGGAGCCTGGTCTTTTTTTGCAAGTGGAATTCCTTCATTTATTATACTCAATCTTAGTGAAAATAGGAAAGAAATTAATATTAAGTTGCTACAACTAAAAACGAACATAGAAACCATGAAAGAGACAATATATTATTATATTTTTAAAGAAAATGCATTGCATAAGAAATAAGTTAGAGACTTGAAAATTCAAAAAAAATATACATTAATAGCAAATCTTATTATTAAGCAGAAATCCTTCTAATTTTTATTAATATTTTTTTCAAATCTTCTTTAATTGTTTTTAGTTTATACTTTTTATTTAAAAGAAAATATGGTATAAAATAGAAATACCTTAATACATATTGTTGTTTTGTTGATAAATATTTTATATTTGGTTGTTTTTGATCACGATTTTTTTTTGTACCTATTATGTTTAGCATCCACCTTGAAGGTACTTTACCCCCATAATGAAAAAATGATTTTAAATAAATAATTTTTAAACCAGCATATCTGAAACAATTATATAGACTTTGCCCTGAAAAAAAATTGATATGTCTTAATGGAGTATCTAATGATTTCCATTCCTTTAAACAACCCAAAGGAACCTGAACATAAAGAATTCCATCCTCACTTAACTTTTGACCCAGAACTTCAATTAAATTTCTTGGATTATTCACATGTTCTAATACTTGAACAGAAAAAATAATATTAAATTTAATATCATCTTTTAAGTCAGCTGAAGTTCTTCCCAAATAATGAATTCCTTCATGTAATTCATATTCAAAATAATCGATTAAATAACAATTATATTCTTTTAAGAAAGGTAAAAGCATATAACCAGCATTTCCTCCATAATCTAAGATATTAGGTTTGTCTTTCAGATTATTTCTATAAAATTTTTTAATAAAATTGTAGTTATATTCTATTCTCTTGGTATAGTTTTCTACAACACTTGAATCCAAAGACAAGATTTTTTCTTCATATTTATATATCTTCTTATAATCTTCTTCAGAAAATCTTGGATTAAGAAAAATAAATCCACATTGTTTACACAGATTAATATTAAAGCTAATTTTTTCTTTATATTTCAAAGTTTCAGTGAAAATTCTCTTAAATCGTAAAAAACTATATTGTTTTTTAACTATTAATTTATTTGAATTACAAATTAGACAATTACTAATCAATTTCATTAATAATCATTGAAATAAGTTTCAATATTAAGCCAAGTTAAACCCTCAGCTTAATATTTAAAAAAAAGAAGTTATTGTATTAAAAATTTTCATTATTTGCTTTAATTATATCGAATTTTAAGAAAAAAACATTAAATCTCTAGATTATTATTCAATCAAGAACGAGGATTTTTGAAAGCTTTAATAAAATTCCAAAATTACGCTTTCCATTCGAACCTTTTGAGAATTTTAACTTCTTATTTCCAAATCTATTTTTTTTAAATAACATATGAATGGTTGAATTTTCTCCATTTGCAAAGAATAATAAATCTTCTGGAGCTGATGTAATTTCTAAATCATACTCCTCTAATTTTCCCCTGTTTAAGTTAAAGTTTCCTTCTCCTGTAATCAGATTTACCCAAAAATAAGAATCCTCTTCAATTTGAAGACCTAAATTTATCTTTGCTTTAAAATTATCAAGCAATTTTTTATTTTTGGGATATTTTCGTTTATCCTTTATTATACTTTCAATTGTTTGTTGAAAAGTAATATAAAGATTTTCCATTTCTTCTTCTTTCATTTTTACCTAACCAAATTATCTAATTTTAAATATATCCCCTTTTATTCCTTTTTAATTAAATACCAATAATTTAATATAATTTTCATTAAATTGTTAAATTTAATAATATTATTAACAAAAATATTATTTACAATTTAAAACAATATTTTTTTTATATTAAATCTAGAAATTCTAAATTTAAAGGTGAAAAATATAAATGTGGTACTTTTACAGTCCTAACATTATATTTGGTGAAGATGCATTAGACTTCTTGGAAAATATAAAGGGAAATAAATGTTTTATTGTTACGGATAAAGGTATTGAAGAGGTTGGACTATTAAGAATATTGACTGATAAACTAGACAAATATCAAAGAAGTTATGCAATATTTAAAGATATAGTTCCAGATCCTCATGAAGAGGATGTTATGAAAGGTAAAGAAGAATGTATTAAATTTAACCCTGATTTAATTATTGCATTAGGTGGAGGTTCTGTTATAGATACTGCTAAAGCAATTTGGTGTTTATATGAATTTCCAGATTACAATATAGATAATATTCAAATTAATAATTATGAATTATTTGAAATGGGTAAAAAAGCAAATTTAGTTGCAATTCCTACTAATTCTGGAACAGGAGCAGAAACAACAAATGTTGCAGTTATATCTAGATATGAAGATAATATCTGGAAAAAAGTCTTTTGCATGAATAAAGGCTTAGTTCCTACCTATGCAATTGTTGACCCTATATTTACTAGAAGTATGCCTCCTAAATTAACAATATACGCTGCATTTGATGCTTTAGCTCATTCGGTTGAATGTTTAGTTTCTCTTTGGGGAAATGAATTCAGTAATGCTTTAGCATTAAAGGCTATAGAGCTTATATTTAAATTTTTACCATTATCATATAAAGATGGAGAAAATAAGGAAGCAAGAGATATGATGCATCAAGCAGCAACTATCTCAGGATTAGCTTTTGGAAATGCTCAAGTTATGCTTGCACATACTTTAGGTCATATTTTTGGGTCACTCTTTCATGTACCGCACGGAGAAGCCTGTGGAATTTCTCTTCCTTATGCAGTACAGTACATTTTAAATGATCCTAGTGTGACTTCTGAGGCTATAAAAATCTATGGGAAGTTAGCCAAACAATTAGGTTGGGCTAAATGGGACGAGGATGATAAAAAAGCAGCTTATAGCGTAGTGGGTAAGATTAAAGAACTTCAAAAAGAAGTTAATTTTCCTTTAAGCCTTAGAGAAACAGGTGTATCTAAAAAAGATTTTGATGAGAATTTTAAAACTCTAATTTCATTATGTTTTCAAGAAGCTACTAGCGTATTAGTACCTAGAATTCCAAATAAAGCAGAATTTGAAAAATTATTCACTTATGCATATGAAGGGAAAGATGTTGACTTCTGATATTATACCTCTATATTTTATTTTAAATTTTATTTTTTTCTAGTTATATATTTACATTCTTAGTAATTCTAATTTTATTACAAATATATCAAACATAAATATTATCAGATTATATTATTTTTTAAACTATATTTGATAATAATTATTGTAAAATATTAGATCAATTGATATAAAAATGAATCTTTTAGATAAAGAACAAAAAGCACTAGAGATAATCGAAGATTATATTGGAGAGTCAATATCAGAAAGTTATCCTTTAGAACGATATTCTCTCGGATATAATATGCGAGATCAAACCATAATTGGCTTGAGCTTATTTTCTTGTAGATTATCAAATATTCCAAAGGAAATAAAGGAATTTTCATCACTTAAACATCTTTATCTTAGAGGAAATAATGTAGAGAACATATCAGAAGAATTAACTTCCCTTAATTCTCTTGAGATTTTAGATTTAAGTGAAAATGAGTTAAATACACTACCTGACTCGATTAGATTTCTTACCCAACTAAAAGAATTACATTTAGAATCGAACCATTTAAAAAATTTACCACAATCCCTTGGATCTCTCGAATCTCTAGAAATTTTAGATATAAGCGGAAATGAGTTAGAAAGTATTCCTACCACTTTGGGTAAGATGAGAAATTTAAAAACTCTAGATTTAAGTGGAAATAATATTGAAAAATTACCTATTTCAATAGGCGACCTTCCTTCTTTAGAAATTCTATATTTAGGAAATAACAACTTAATAAATCTTCCAGAATCATTAGGTAATATATCATCATTGAAAAGATTGAATTTAAGAAACAATATGCTAACTGAACTTCCAGAAACTATTGGTAAGTTATCTTTTCTGACCTCACTTTTCTTAAAAGGTAATAATTTAAGCAAATTACCAGACTCTATTGGACAATTAGGAAATCTAATATATTTAGGCTTGATATCAAATAAATTAATAAAACTCCCAGATTCAATCGGATCACTATTTTCATTAAATAATTTGAATCTTTCATCTAATAATTTACAAAAGCTTCCTGATTCAATAGGTTCTTTGAAGTCATTACTTCGATTAGAATTATCAAATAATAAATTAAAATTACTTCCATCATCAATAGCAAATCTTAAGACTCTTCAAATTTTAAAATCTGATAATAATGAATTAACCGAAATTCCCGATTCTATAGGAAATCTTAAAAATCTTGAGACATTAAATCTTGAAAATAATGATTTAGAGGAAATCCCTGAATCTATTGGTTTTTTAAAATCTTTAAAAGAATTGAATTTGTATGACAATAAAATAGAAAAGCTTCCAGATGCAATTGGGAAGCTCGGATCTCTCAAAATATTGGATTTGAGTAAAAACGAATTACAAGAAATTCCAGATTCGTTAGGTTCACTAGAATCACTTCTTGAATTAGATTTATCTACAAATCAACTAAAAAGCCTTCCCACGTCGATAGGAAATCTTCCTTCAATAAAAACATTAATACTAGGATTTAATCGTTTAGAGACTATCCCTAAATCAATTGGATTTTTAACAAGTCTTGAAGTTCTTGATCTAGGTAAGAATCGTTTATCAAGTATTCCTGAATCAATTGGTGCTTTAACATCGCTTAAACATTTATATCTCTATTATAATGAACTAAAAGAAATTCCAGATTCTATAGGATCCTTGCAATCATTAAAATATTTATATTTAGGAAACAATAAGTTATCTACACTCCCAGAATCAATAGGATTCCTAAAATCTTTAAAATTTTTATTCTTAAGAACAAATCATTTAAGCCAATTACCAGAGTCGCTCGAATCGTTGCCATCTATTAAATACCTAAACATAGAAAAAAATAATTTAAAGGGTTATCTAGATTTTTTACATAAGCTTGAACTTCGAGGCATAAAAATATTAAAATGAGTTTTAACTCAAAAAATGATTTCAATTTTTCAAATATTTTTTTACAATTTGTTATAAGTTTCTAATCTTCTCTTTCTGAAAAAGTAATTTAATTGAAATATTATTCACATAATTTATTTATACGCTATAAATAATATAACTTAAATATTAATTGGAGTTAGTTAAAAATATGGATATTTCACAAGCAATGAGAATCAAATTATCTAATGAACTACCAATACATCCTAGATTTATTGAGGGTATAAGGCGAGCACCATCTAGAGGATATAATCTAAATCCCACTCAAACAAAATTAGCTTTAAAAAATGCTCTTAGATATATTCCTTCAGAGTTACATGAAAAATTGGTAGCAGAATTCTTGGATGAACTAATTAAAAGAGGAAGAATTTATGGATATCGTTATAGACCTAAAGGGAATATTAAAGCAAAACCCATAGATGAATATAAAGGAAATACTCTTGAGGGAAAAGCTTTACAAGTTATGATCGACAACAATCTCGATTTTGATGTGGCGTTATATCCATATGAATTAACAACATATGGTGAAAGCGGTCAAGTTTTTCAAAATTGGATGCAATATCGTCTTGTGAAAAAATATCTTGAACTGTTAACTGAAACTCAGACACTTGTTATCGCTTCTGGACACCCAGTGGGACTTTTTCCAACTTCTTCTAATGCTCCAAGAGTAATTTCTACAAACGGTTTAATGGTGGGAATGTTTGATAATCCTGATGATTTTTCTTTAGCTACAGCTTTAGGTGTTGCTAACTACGGTCAAATGACAGCTGGCGGATGGATGTATATTGGACCTCAAGGTATTGTTCATGGTACTTATATTACTTTATTAAATGCAGGAAGGTTATATTTAAATATACATCAAGATAAAGACTTAAGAGGTAAATTGTATTTATCATCTGGGTTAGGCGGGATGAGTGGAGCACAAGCTAAAGCAATAGAAATAGCTGGAGGGATTGGTGTTATAGCAGAAGTTGATGAATCTAGAATAAAGACTCGACATGAACAAGGATGGGTTTCTCGGATCTCAGATGATTTAGATGAAATATTTGAATGGGTTGAAGATGCAAGAAAAACATTAAGACCTTTATCAATTGCATATCATGGAAATGTTGTTAATTTATGGAAATATGTTGTTGAGAAAAATATTAAAGTAGAACTTGCTTCAGATCAAACATCTTGTCATGCTGTTTATGAAGGTGGATATACACCTTACCAAATATCTTTTAAAGAAGGTAGAGATTTAATTAATACCAATATTGAGAGATTTAAACAACTTATTGATGATTCTTTAAAAGACCAATTCAGGTTTATTAAAATAATGGCAGAGAGAGGAATGCATTTTTGGGATTATGGGAATTCCTTTATGAAAGCTGTATTTGACGCTGGTGTTATAGATATTGCTAAAAATGGAATAGATCCATCAGAAGGGTTTATTTTTCCATCTTATGTAGAAGATATAATGGGTCCAATTTGTTTTGATTATGGATATGGACCATTTAGATGGGTATGCCTTTCAGGCAAAGAAGAAGATTTAGATAAAACTGATCAAGCAGCAATGAGTTATATTAACCCTGAAAAAAGAGCTCAAGATAGGGATAATTATTATTGGATTCGAGATGCTAAAAAAAATAGACTAGTCGTTGGAACTAAAGCAAGAATTTTGTACGCCGATGCTTTAGAACGCAAAAATATTGCTCTTAAATTTAATGCTTTAGTAAGAAAAGGAGAAATAGGACCAATCATGTTAGGAAGAGATCACCATGATGTTTCTGGAACAGATTCACCATTTAGAGAAACATCCAATATTAGAGACGGAAGTAATGTAATGGCAGAAATGGCGGTTCATTGTTTTACTGGAAATGCTGTTAGAGGTATGACATATGTAGTTCTTTCTAATGGAGGTGGTGTTGGTATTGGAAAATGTTTTAATGGGGGTTTTGGATTAGTTTTAGATGGATCTGAAAGGATTGATAATGTTATCAAAAATGCAATTGAATGGGATGTTATGGGAGGTATAGCTAGAAGAAGTTGGGCTAGAAATCCTAATGCTTTTGAGACGGCTTACAATTGGAATATCAAAAATGAAGAGAGAGGTCATATAACATTACCCTTTATTGCAAAAGATAAACTCTTAGAAGATATTGTAGATAAATACTTAAAAAAGCTCACATGAAAAACATATCGATTTAAATTATTTAAAAAATTTTAATTTTGGAATATATCAACATTTTGATCTATTTAATAATAAAATATAGAATTAAAATGAATGATAAATTTAAATATGGAATTGATCATTTGACCCCAGATATTGCTTTAAAAATCTCAAGAGGTCATCTAAAAGCGGTTTTAAATGATGAGGTAAAACAGCAAATTGTTAAAAATTATAATATCGTACAATCAATAGCTAAAGGAGAAAAATTAGTATATAGTATAAATACAGGATTTGCATCTCTTTGCACTACCAGAATTTCAAAAGAGGAAACTGGAAAATTACAAGAAAATCTTCTTAAGAGTCATAGTGTTGGAGTAGGTTCTCCAGTTGATCTTGAAATTGCTAAGTTAATGATGATCTTGAAGGTACAAGCATTATCTATGGGTAATTCTGGAGTATCTTTGAACGTAGTAGAACGAATATGTTGGCATATTGATAACGATATTATTCCATTAGTTCCTGAGCAAGGTTCAGTAGGAGCTTCAGGAGATTTATCACCTTTGGCTCATTTATTCCTTCCTTTGATTGGATTAGGATTTTTATCGAAAAATGGCAGTGAATTCATTCCAACAGAGAAAATTCTTGAAGAACACGATTTGAAACCACTAAATTTACAAGCAAAAGAGGGAGTAGCATTAATTAATGGAACACAATTTATGGCTGCTTGTGCTATAAAAATTATTGAAAACTTTTCCAATTGTCTTGATCATGCTGATCTGATTGGAGCTTTAACATTAGAAGGTTATCTAGGATCTCCTCAACCATTTGCAGAAAAACTTATCAATTTAAGACCCCACGAAGGTGCTGTAATTGTAGCTAAAAGAATGAGGAAGTTTTTAGAAGATTCTCAATTAGTAGAATCCCATAAAAACTGTGGAAGAGTACAAGATCCATATTCTATTCGATGTATTCCACAAGTTCATGGTGCATCTCGAGATGCCCTAACTCATTTAAAAAAAAAAGTAGATTGTGAAATAAATTCCGTCACTGATAATCCTATTGTTTTTAATGAAAATGAAACTTATAGCGGTGGCAATTTTCATGGTCAACCGTTAGCTTTACCTATAGATTATGTTAGCATGGCTGCTTCTGAACTTGGAAATATTTCTGATCGTCGTATATTTTTATTATTAGAAGGTAAATGGGGTTTACCATTATATCTAATTGAAAATGCAGGATTAAATTCAGGATTTATGATGACTCAGTATACTTCAGCTGCTTTAGTTAGTGAGAATAAATCTCTTTGTTTTCCAGCAAGTGTAGATAGTATACCCACAGGTGGAGGACAAGAAGACCATGTAAGTATGGGTCCTATAAGTGCTAGAAAAGCTCTTAAAATCATATGCAACCTTGAAAAAATTTTAGCAATTGAACTTTTATGCTCAACACAAGCATTTGATTATAGAAGACCTCTAAAATCTAGCAACACGTTAGAAGCATGTTATAAATATATCCGGGAGAGGATTCCCCATATAAATGAAGATACAATTCTTTCGGAATATATTGATTCAGCAATAGAAATTATAAGAAGTAATAAATTATTAAATATCACTCAAGAATTTTTGAGGTAAATTAATTTGTTTGTAGCATCAACATATTTAAAAAAAGAAATTTTCTCTGATATTGAGCCTGATCTTGTTGTGTTTCATATAAATGAATTAGTTACCATGAATACTAAATTAGGAGCCCCAAGAATTGGTAAAAATATGTCTGAGTTAGCAATTATTAATGATGGGGCAATAGCAGTTAAAGAGGATAGAATTGTATTTATCGGTACTACGGCAGAATTAATATCAAAATTTGAATTTGGAAAAATTCCAATCAAATTAGATGCCACAAATAAACTTGTAACACCTGGATTCGTTGATCCGCATACTCACCTTATTTTTGATGGTACACGTGAAACCGATTTCTCAATGAAACTTGCTGGAAAAACATATATGGATATTTTAAATTCAGGAGGAGGAATTTTAAAGACAGTTAATTATACTAGAAGAGCATCATTAGAAAAATTAGTTGAAAATGGAAAGAATATCTTGGATAGGATGATGTCTTATGGAACCACTACCGTCGAAATAAAATCTGGGTACGGTTTAACTACGGAAAGTGAAATTAAACAATTAAAAGCAATACAAATCTTAAAAGAAGAACATCCATTAGATCTAATCCCAACATTCTTAGGAGCACATGCTATTCCCCCAGAATATCAAGAGAATCCAGATAAATACGTTGACTTAATTATTTCGGATATGATTCCTAAAGTTGTGAAAGAAGGTTTAGCTGAATTTTGCGATGTATTCTGCGAAAAAGGAATCTTTACAATTAAACAAACACGCAAAATATTAAAAACTGCAATTAGATACGGTTTAAAACCTCAAATCCATATAGATGAAATTGAAGATACTAATGGTGCCTTATTAGCTTCAGAGTTAAGAGTAATTCAAGCTAGTCATTTACTAAAATCTAATGATAAAGGTTTAAATGCTATGATAAAATCTGGCACTATAGCGACTCTTTTACCGGGAACTCCTTTTTGCTTAATGTTGAAAGATTACGCTCCTGCAAGAAAAATGATTGAAATGGAATTACCGATAGCTTTAGCAACAGATCTAAATCCTAATTGTTGGACGGAATCAATGCAGATGATTATTACATTAGCATGTTATAATATGAAACTCTCACCAGCAGAAGCTCTCACAGCTGCGACAATCAATGGAGCTTGTGCAATTCAAAAACAAGATGAAATTGGAAGTCTTGAAATTGGAAAAAAAGCTGACTTAATAATTTTTAATGTGCCAAACCATGAATTCTTACCTTATCATTTTGGAGTAAATTTAGTTTCAAAGGTTATAAAAAATGGGATTATCGTAGTTAATCATGATTCAACATCTTGAATTCTTAAAAATCGAAATAATACTCTAGCAAATGTTTTTCTTCTAGTTTATCTGGTTTTTCAAGTTGTAAATAATATTCTAATGAATTCAGAACGGCATCTAGCGGTAATACTCCTACTAATTCTGACCCTATTACAGAAACACCAAAACGAGCAGCTTCAATCCTTACTAGTTCCATTTGTCTGTATAGTGGAGTTTTCTGATAATTAATATTTGAAATCCCAACTTGTACATAATCTTGATTCTTTATTTCTGTTCCCATCGCTTTAATATTTACGAGCCCACCTGATTTTAAATGTATAGCTTTCGCAACTTTTTTAGCAATTCTAATATCGTTTGTACCTAAATTGATATTAAAACTAATTAATGGGTATCTTGCTCCAGTTATTATTGCACCAGCAGTAGGATGGAATTCCGATGGTCCATAATCAGGTTTTCGTTCAGGATCAGTTTTAATCTTTTCTTTTAATTTTTCATATTCACCTTTTCGTATGTTATCAATATTCTTTCGCTCCATTTTCCTAGCAGACTCTTCATAGAGATAAATGGGTACCCCTTCTTTTGCCATTGCTTCCGAAAATTTTATTGATAGATCTATACACTCTTCTATGGTTACATTTTGGGCAGGAACAAATGGGACTACATCAACAGCTCCTATTCGAGGATGTTGACCTTTGTGTATATTCATATCAATTAATTCAATAGCTTTTTTTGCGGCATCAATATTTGCAGTTAAAACAGCTTCAGGAGTCCCAACAAAAGTAACTACCGCCCTATTGTAGTTAGAATCATATTGAACATCTACAATACGGGTATTTGGAGTATTTCTAATTTTAGAAACAATTTGTTCAAGTTTTTCACTATCTGTTCCTTCGCTGTAGTTTGGGACTGATTCGATTATCTTTTTTTTCTTATCGTTTTCCACATAAAAAACCTTTGATCAAGTTCTTACTTGAAATTATATGAACATAACATAATGAATATTTCTTTTTATTGTATTTTTTATCACTAAATAATATATAAACAAACTCTAAAAATAATAATAATTTGATTTATTAAATTTTTAAAATTAACATTTAAGTGTTAATATACTTTCTAATTCTTTAAAAAAACAAATAACTTGTTTAGTCAATCCATTGATTAATTTGATTCCAAAAAATAAAGATCTAGTTATTATGAAGTTTGGAGGCTCATGCCTTCAAGATGCCAAAATGTTTGAACAAACAACTAAAATTATAAAATTTTACATAAAAAAATCAAAAATAATCGTTGTTATTTCTGCTATCAAAGGAATAACTGATAAACTTCTTGAATTTTATGAAAAATCTTGTAGTGAAAACGAAAATTGCGAACAGATTCTTTCAGAAATTAATACGATTCATAAGAAAATAGTTAATCAAACACTTAATTCAAATAAAGAGGAGTATGGGAAAGCATTAGATTATTTGAGAAAAAATTTTGAGGAATTAACACAATTAGGAAAAGTAATCCAATTAATTCGACCCAGTGTCGATATCCAAGATCTAATTATTTCCTATGGAGAAAAACTTAGTACCTTTATATTAACTCAATATTTAAATTCGATTGGTATTAAAGCTGATTTTATATTATCTCACCAATTAATTATTACTGATGATAATTTTGGAAATGCTATGCCATTATTAGAGGATTGTAAAATTGCTATTAATGAAAAGTTAATACCATTGATAAAAGGAAATAGTAATCAAGTTATTTGTATTACAGGTTTCTTTGGAGCAACAAAGAGCGATAAAAAAATAACTACTCTTGGCAGAGGGGGAAGTGATTTAACTGCTGCTGTACTTGGATATTCCCTACAATCTTCCTTTAATTGCAAAGTAATTTATTGGAAAGATGTTAAAGGATTTTTAGATGCGGATCCAAGAGTTGCTGAAAAAACTTCTCTTTTAAGATCTATTTCATATGTAGAAGCAAAAGAACTAGCTTTCTTTGGATCAAAAGTATTACATCCCCTATGCCTTGATGTAAGTGAAAAAGGAAATATTGCATCAGAGATTAGAGACTTTAATGATCCAATGTCAAACGAATTTACATCTGTAACTAAAGAAATTATTAATAACGGAAAAATAATAAAAGCAATAACATCTATATATAAACTCTCTATGGTCACAATCGAAAGTGATACAATGGTTCCTTTACCCGGAACTGCCTCTAAGCTTTTTTCACTTTTGGGAGATAATAAAATTAATATTGTTTTCATTTCACAAAGTTCTTCAGAAAATAATTTAACTTTTGGTATAGACTTTAAAGATTCAAAAAAAGTAAGTTTTCTTCTAAGAAATTCAGAATTTTTTGGAAAAAAGTGGTTCCGTATTAAAATAAACAATGAGATTTCTCTAGTAGCAGTTATTGGTGCAGGTGTGCTTCATACTCCTGGAATCGCTGGTAAAGTATTTACTACACTTGGTGACAATGATATAAACATCTTAGCTATAGCTCAAGGATCTTCAGAGTTAAACTTTACAGCTATAATCGAAAGAAAAAATTGTAAAAAAGCAATTAATATACTATATAATGCATTCATTCAATAAGAAAAAAAATTTTTAGAATAATAAATTAGATTAGTAAAAATTTTTAAATTTCTCTTTAGCAATTTCTTTTCTGATATTCTCTCCTTGTTCTGGGGAAATATTTTTTAATAGAGCTTCATTGCATATTTTTTTCCCAATAATGACTTTTGGATTCGCTGCCCAATTTACATTAAATAATAAACAAAGATAATATACTGATGATAGTATAAATGCAATAGTGTATCCAATGTTAATTTCTGTTGGATCCTGAATTGATATTTGAGCTGCTGGGATTCTTTCTTGAATTAATGCTTGAAATGTAGCATTAGCTTGATAATTGACAATGTTTTGAGCACCTTTTCCATCAATATAATCGATTGAAGAGTTCAATATAATTCCAGGTTTCTCATTACTAACTGTCCACAAAACAGGGATAACTATTCCTTTAGTTCCCCCTAATAAGAATTCTAAAGTAGAATGTTGGCAAACGGGAGCAGGCTGATAAGTACCCATCATTCCCTTATTATCTTTTCCAGTGCTTTCAGATATAGCCTGCACCCATAATCCAACACTTCCCTCAATATTTTTTGAATATGGCATTGAAAAAACTACTCTATATCCCTTTTTATATAAAGAGAAAAGATAAGATGCAAATTCTATAGCAGATTGATGTTCATATTTTGAAAATATTTGATAGGATTGATCCAATCCTTTTAAGAATTCTTTCACATCAATACCAGCCATATAAGCAGGAACAATTCCCACATTTGTGACAGAACCAGCGTAACGTCCAGAAAGATCTGGTACGTCTAAAATAGGATAATCTAATTTTTTTAAAATATTATACATAGTTCCCATTGAAGAAAGACCCAAAAATTTATACTCCTTTTTTAAAAAAACACCAATTGTTGAATTAATATCTAATGTCTCTCCTCCTCTTGAAATTGGTATTACAATAGAATTTTCTGGAGACGTTTTATCTAAACATCCTTTTAATTCTACCGATCTTGAACTAGTCACAGGAAAAATTTTTCTCTGTGCTAAGTGTTTTAAGGCAAGTAGAGTTTGAATTGATCCTCCTGTTCCTAAAACAATAATGTTTTTAAGCCTATCTGTTAAATATTGATCTACTGTTTTTTGAATCTTATCAATATTTAGATAAGTCTTAGTATCGATGAAAAAAGGAGCATCCCAATTATCTTTATTAGCAACAATTGTATTTATTGAGTCTTTTATAATGGATTGGTTTACTACGGGATAATATTCAAATTTAATATTTGAATTCATGAGTTTCTATCCTAAACCTTTAGAAAATTGATTAATACATTTATATAATTCAATCTTGTTTTTATTATTTTATTAATTAATTTTTAGGATTATTTATTGAAAATTGTCGATTCTATTTCTTTTACAAGTTAACAGAAATTTGAAAATTTGAACTCTATTTTATTTAAAATAAAGAGCTTAACAAATATTCATAATAAAAAGTACATTTAAAAAAAGCACTAATTTTATTATAAAGTGAATATTCATGGCTAAAGCAACTCAAATAGAAGATAACAATAATAATGAATTTGAAATGGGTAAACCCTATTATTGTATAGAATGTAAACGTAATCATACAAAAGGGAAAGTCTATAAGGAACATCTAAATTTTGCCAAATTCGAAAATAATAATAAAGATGATGGTAGGGAAGATATAAATACTGAAGATTATGATGATGAAATAGAAATTATTGATGCATTTGATGAACTAGAGGAAGAAGGAATTAATTATGAAAATAATGAGGAATTTGAAGATGACGTAGATGATAATATTAATGAGATTCCTAATAATGAAATTGAGTTAAATGAATGCGTTGATGCTGTAAAGAAACTCCCTGGAGTAGGGGAAGCCACCTTAAATAAATTGATAAAAGCAGGATTTTCTAGTTTAGAATCAATCGCCTTTACACCTCCGGGTATTATTCAAGAAGAAAGTGGTCTTGGTGAAAAAACCACAATTAAATTAATTAAGGCTTCAATGGAAAAACTTAATATTGGATTCAAATCTGCCGAAGATGTATGGGAACATAGAAAAAATATTACTCGAATTACAACAGGTAGTCAAGAATTGGATGATTTATTAGGGGGTGGTGTTGAAACAGGTAGTGTAATTGAGTTTTTTGGGGAGTTTAGAACAGGAAAGACACAAATTATGCATCAGTTATGTGTGAATGTTCAAATGCCGGAAGAAAAGGGAGGAATTAATGGGAGAGCTTTATACATTGACACTGAGGGTACATTTAGACCAGAAAGGATTATCCAAATGGCTGAAGGATTAGATATGGATCATAAAGAAGTATTGAAAAATATCATATTTGGGCGTGCATATAACAGCGATCACCAAATTCTCCTTATTAAAGAAGCAGCAAATCTAGTTAAAGAAAAAAATATTAAAATAATTGTGGTTGATTCTTTAATTGGTCATTTTAGAAGTGAATATATAGGACGTGGTACTTTAGCAAATCGACAACAACTTATAAATTCTCATTTACATGATTTATTAAGATTATGTGATATTTATCCAGATTTAGCGATCCTTATAACAAATCAAGTTCAAGCTAAACCTGATGTCTTTTATGGTAATCCTCTTCAAGCAACTGGAGGAAATGTAGTAGCCCATGGTTCAACAATTAGAGTTTATTTAAGAAAAGGTAAAGGAGAACAGAGAATTGCTAAAATTGTCGATGCACCCCATTTACCTGAAGGAGAAGCTATTTTTTCTATAACTGAAAACGGAATTTCTGATTAATTTATATTAAAGTAAATTTTGAATAATAGGATGAGTTAAAATCTATTAAAACCTATATTCTTATTTTCCAGCCTTCTCTCTGAGTGAATTGTATTTTTTTATCATTATCCATTTGATAAATTATTAAACTTATAGATTTTTCAGAAATAGTTATTTTTTTCTCCATTGCTCTCTCCAAGACTTTTTCAATAAAAAGCTTTAATGATTTAACTGATTTTTCATCATAAAGGATTTTTAAAATAATTCTCTCGACTTCTTCCTTTAAACTTAATGGAATCTTGAGACTTTCATCTTTTTCTGAAATTAAAGATAAAATTTTTAATTCTTGCTTTTCATCTTGTTCTATTACGGTTGTTTTAACTTTTACTGCTTTTTGTATACCTTTGGTTTCCTCAAGTTCAGCAATGCTTTTATCATCATTTATAATGCGTATAATTTTATCTTTTATATCATTAATAGCTCTATTTTGGTTGATCAAATTTGAATTCTCAAATTCATCATTTTCAATTTCTTTATTCTTCATATTTTTTTTCTTTTTTCATACTTTTCTTCTTATAAAAAGCTGGTAATATTTTAAAAGTTAAAATTTTGGAATTCTATAAAATTTATTAATTTTTTTAAGATAAAAATGTATTTACTACTTTTAATATCTATTTCAATTAATTTCAATCGAATTTTGTTATTTTATTCTCTTAATGAAAGGGAAAAAATATCATTTATATTAAAACAAAAAAAAATAAAGAAAAAAAAATAAAAATCAAACTAGCTTTTCATATTCTTTCGATTTATTTGATAGTCGCTTAACTTCTTTTGTCATATCAGTTACTCCCAATTTAAATATTTCTGATGCAATTTTTGAAGATATTTTGTATTTTTGGGCTGCTTCAGTATAGCTTTCTTTTTTAACAGCTAATTTTGCTTCTTTTTCAAGATTTTTCATTTTAGTTGTAAGATCCTCAATCTTAGTCAAACGCACTAGATCATCGATTTCTTGGGATTCTTTTATTAATTCCCAATTTAAAGCGATTTTTGAAGCATTCTGAAAGACTTTAATGCTCTTTTCGTAATCCTTCTCTTTTTTTGCTGCTAAAGCATTCTTTTTTAAGTTTTTAATTTCTTTTTTAGCTCCTTTTGGAGTTTCAATTACAGCAGCTCCAATTTTTGATTCAATTGGAGCAGAAACAATTTCATGTCGTTCAGTTAAACTTACAAAATATGCTTCTCTTTCAGCAGGACCCATCTGGGAAAGGTCATTAACTAGTTTTTGGCGTTCTTCGCGACTTAAATTCACTAATTCTGAAACTTTTTGATTAATAAGGTTTAATTCTTGTTGAGAAATTGGTTTGGTTTCAATGGTAGATATCTCTATTGGCATTAGTATTTTCGTATCTCGTAATTCTTTAATACCCATAAAAATTTCTGGTGTATCTTTGCTTGTTTTTTCTGCAGCTTCTTTTAATAGGGTTGCAATAAAGAAGAAATTTCTTTCTGATTCCTTCATTAAAGTATTCGCGATTTTTAACACTTCTTTTGATTGAGACTTTTTTAATACCTTTATGGTAGAATATTCGTAAGTGATTTCATGTGGTAATATAATTGAAGTATTCAACTTATCATCAACAATAACTCCCGCATCTCTAAAGATATTTAATTGACCCCTCCAACTTGGAAGGTCCTTGTCGTAATGTCTTTCAAAAACATGTATAAAGTCCATCAAGTTTCTTCTTAAAATAATTGAAGCTTTTTTACCAAGAACTAAAGCCACTCGGATAAATTCACCATCTGAAAGCAACAACATTTTATCTCCATATGTTATTTCATTAAGTTCTTCTTGGCTTACCAAATCTTTTCCAAAACTGCTTATAGCAGAAATGAAGCCTGAAATTAATTCAGGATCAATCTGTTCTGAACCGAATGATTTGAAATAGATACATGTACCCGTACCCTTATAAAGTACTAAAATATGTTCTAAGTTTATAGCATCGTCAAAGATAGTTTTTACTTCGGTAAGAATTCGAGTTCTTTCACGTTTTTTGGGAACAATCACACCTCGATAGATTGAAACTGAAGCTCCAGCAGCAGCAATAACAATAAGAGTGGTTATTAAACCTGGTACGAGGTCCCCAAAAGTCAATCCACGACGTAAAGGAATAATGTTAATATCAGAAATGGTTAAAATTTCCCCAACATGATAATATTCACCTTCTAATCTAACTGATAAACTGATATTGCGAACATCAGCATCTACAGTTATATCAAAAAATAGCCCACCGCTACTATTAGTAGATTTGGTTAGAATTTCTGATGATGTTATGCCATCGAAAGTAGGTGTAATTATAACAGTAGAACCAATTAAAGGTAGCCAATTAGTACCATTATTATATTGTGCTCTAAATACTATTCTAAATGTATCACCGGCAGTTACGTCAGAAGGTTTAGAGATTATTTGTAACTCTACATTAAATCTTGCTTTTATTGTTATATTAAAATTAATACTAGCTTCTTCGTAATTAATTTTATTAACTTTAACTGTTAATGCATAATTGCCTATTGAAGGTAAATCCGTAATTGAAATATATCCTTTGAATGAATTAGTATTTGCATCAAAACTTATAGTTTCTGTTAGAGTTCCTTGATTTGTAGGATTTCCTATTTCAATATATTCTATTAAGTAGGAATTAACTTCTGATTTAATCAAATTATTATTATAATCTGTATCAGTTATATTGAAATCTACATACAAATCGCGTTCTTCAAATATAGGATATTTACCCGCTATTGCAGTTAAAGTTCCTTCACCTCCAGGGTCTGAAAGAAAAATGTTAGGTATATCAGTAAGATTTCCTCTCAGATAAAAAGTAATAAAGTTTAAGCTCCAATTATAATTTGGTTCGAGTGATACATTTAACTCAAACCTTATCCAGCCAGAATTTAACCCAGATGTACTTATATTTAACTCATAAAGGCCTGGAGTTCCAGTCAGATATAGCCATTTAGATCTTGATGATCCTGTTTGGTTGTCTTTTACAATAATATCATTTGTAGTTAATCCCGTGATAACCTTATTGTTATCAGTATCATTAAAATAGAAAACAACTGTTTGATTAAGGCGATCCTTTCTAATAAGCATTGAATTATACGATTGTATATCTATAAAAGTCTGAGTGTTGATTACTCTGAGTTGTAAAGAAATAATTTGTGTTTCATTTCCAGTAGCAGAAATACTGAAATTGCAAATGTATTTAAACGGAGTTGCATCTACATTCGTAGTATTAAGTTCAATAGAATAATTTCCTTGGCCTATTGGAGTCCAAAACCAAATAAAGCTGGAATCTACATCAACCTCCTGAATATCTGCTCCTTCAATAAAATCATCATTTATATCTGAATAATTAAATTCATAAGACACCGTATCTCCTTTAATAATGTCTCCAAAATTCTTAATGTTCGATGGCGAAATAGTGGTATTGATTATTTTTTGAAATGAGAAGACAACAGAAGCTTCATTATAATAAGTTCTTGAAGCATTAAATTCGATAAAATTCCAACCCCAATTAAAATCATCAACAATAATTTCTGTTGTATAGAATCCAGCTGTCCCATTAGGAGAATATGTTAATGGAACTGAGCTATTATCATTAAATTGAGCATTTTCAATTGGTAAACTTTGACCGGTATCATTATAATAAAAAGTAATATTGAAAACATCATTACTATAATAACTTTCATCAATTGCAGGTTCAATTAATAGTAAATCTGTTATTGCCCATATTGTTAAATTCTTTTCAACAAAACCTACTGCTGTATTATTACTCCAAAATACTTGAACTCTAAATTGACCATAATTTTTAGCTGTGTTTTTTATTGTCCAAGAACCAAGAGAAACTTCATCATTTGTTGTAATTGTATCGTTAAAATTAGTAAAGTTCAAATAATTACCTGTGAAATCAGGGCTATATATTTCAACTGTAGCATTGCCATCACTAATTGATTCAGTAAAGTTTCCTATAATATCGATAGTCTTGTCATAATTCGTAATAGTAGTTTCAATAGTATCAACAAACATATTAATATCGTCAAGTAAGTTTTGAGATTCTGCTGTAATAAACCAATTGGGGCCATTACTGGCATTATAAATTTGATATTCCATATATCCCCCTAGCGGTTCTCCTAATGTTGTATTATCTGTTAACTCAACTGTATCATTAAATGCCTTTAAATTACTCCAAGTTGAAGGAACAGTAAAATTTATTTTATAATATAGGTAATCCGGATCGAAATAATTTAAATTACCAGCAGAAGCATTCCATTGTATAGTTAGACCACTTCCTAAAACTTCAAAACTGGGAATTGCCTTTAAATCAGTTTTTGTATAATTCGCTTCAATTTTAACAATATTGCACGATACATTCCACCAGTCAGCCGTTAATATATAATCTAATTTATCGGGAAGACTTGAAAAAACTCTTTCATAAGTCCAAATTCCTGAACCTGATCCAGCATTATTCACAATAGAATTATTTACTTTAAGATTAATGTCAGTTGGAAGAGGGATGTTATCTTCAGGACTTAAGTCTACTTTTAAATGAAAATCAATTCCACAACCCCATGTAACATCCGTGCTAAATACCCAGTTACTCCCATCGTGTTCCCAACAATCAGTTTCATCATCTCCATCATTCACTCCTCCTGCATCATCATTTGTGTACCACCAATTCAAAACAATATTACTGCCTTGGTCGGTGCAACCAATAAACCATGTATTATTTTCTGTTTTAGAATTATTTAAGAATATATGAGCATTTGTTAAATTATACCAACCATTTGGGTTATCTGGGGTAGGAATGTCTCCTATTGTAATATAATCATTAACAGTTCCTCCTGGTTTGCTTCTAGTTGAATCCCAAGTTGAGTTATATAATCTTAGACGAACATTACCTGTATCAGAAATTGCACCTGTTTCTATTATTTCTATTGATATATTTTCTAAATACCCATTACCAGTAACTGTAAAAGAAGCTAACCTTGGTAATGTTACAAATTCTTTAAAACTATGTGAAGAGTAGTCTTCGATTATTAAACTTGCATTTGGGGCGTATATATCTTGCATAGTAATTTGTGAGAATGTTGTATTGAAAGTATTATCATCAGGACAATCAATATTAAAAGTATTATTATTTGGATCCGAAGCATTTGTAATTCTAAATAAAGGAGAACCTTCATTTACTATTGATTGCTGTAAAGAAATATTTAATTCCTCTCCAGTACCACTAGAAGTTGAGGAATATGCTGCTACTTCAAGGTTTCCAAAACTGAAATCAAAACTTTCAGATTTCTCATTCACATCATCATCAAATTGAGAATCGTTAGAGAGAATATTCTTTAATATTATATTAAAGTATGTTGTAAATGACCCTAAAATCAAGATCAGAAAGCCTAATGCCTTTATCTTCTTTTTTATTTCAGATTTATTCATAGAAATCAGTTTAATTTATTGTTTTTTAATTTTAAAATAGAATTAGGTAATATTTATTATAATTTTGTATATTTGACCTTAAATAATTTTTCTAAATTAAAATATAATTAAGAAATCAATAAAAATCTCTTAATATATATTTAATGAAAATAAGAGAAATTATTTCAACTTTCACGTAAAAATTCAATTAATAAAAGCTTAAAAATAATAATAGAGAATGATAAATTAACAATATCTCTTAGGTTGAAATTTAATTTTTTTTTAAGATAATCCTTGCATCAACACAAATTAAGCCTTTATCATAAATAAATACTGGATTTAAATCCATTTCATTGATTTCTTCATGTTTGGTAACAAGATCTGATATTTTCATTAATACTTCTACAATTGCATGGATATCTGCTTTTGGTTTACCGCGATATCCATCAAGAATAGGGAATCCTTTAATTTCATGAATCATTTCATTGGCATCATATTCTGTAATTGGGGCTATTCGAAAGCTAACATCTTCCAAAAGCTCTACTAAAATGCCACCAATTCCAAACATTAAAGCAGGTCCAAACTGAGGATCAGTGGTCATACCAATGATAAGTTCTGTTATAGGGGTATCTGCCATTTTTTGTACCGAGATTTTTTTGTCTTTTTGAGATGGTATTTTCATTAGGTCATCATAAGCTTTTTCTACATCATCTTTTGTTTTTAAACCAAGCTTTACAGCGCCAGTATCAGATTTATGGACAATATCTTCCGCTATTAGTTTTAATACTATGGGGAAACCGATTTCTTCTGCTGCAGATAAGGTATCATTTTTAGAAACAGTTAATTTTTGAGCTGGAACTGGGATTCCAATTTCTCGTAATAGCTCTTTTGATTCAAATTCAGTTAGAACAGTTTGATCTGATTTGATCTTATTTTTTAGAACTTCAGCAATATTCATATTTTTTATCTCGCTTAAGAATATTGAAATCTTAATTTCAAATTATTTAATAAAATTATAATAAAAATTTAAAATTAATTAAAAGAAATTGTTAGATAAGAGTTTCTACTCTTAAATAAAAATTATTTTCTTATCTTCATTCCTTTCTTAATTCTAATTCTCCATTTTCTTATTTCATCTACAACAAATACGGAAAAAGCTCCTAAGAAAAGGGCGACCCAATATTCCCAGTGATACAAGGGTACAACATGAAATGCTATCCCCATGGGTGTAAATAGAATCAATAATTGTAATACAAGAGAAAGACCAGTAGCCCAGAATAAATGTTTATTTGGAAATAAATAGAATGGTTTAATATTGGATGTACAGGCATATACAAACATTAACTCACAAATTACTAAATTTGTAAACAATATTGTTTGAGCTAATGATGCAGCATAAGTAGAATTAAGACCTTCAGCAACTAATTTTGGATCGAATCCTGCATCAAACCAAGCAGGAAGTAATACACTCCATAAAAGTAAATATAGCGTTATATCTGTAATACTCGTATAAATTCCAAGTAATAAAACAGGACCCTTTATCTCCGGAATTAATGTAAACCCTTTTCGTGGTTCTTCTTTCATAACATCCGGATCTGTAGGAGTAAAACCAAGAACCATAGCTGGTATACCATCTGTGGCTATATTAAGCCAGAGAATTTGTATTGGGATGACTGGAAGGGCCAGAAAGATATTAGGTAATAATTTCATAACAATATAAGCTGTAAGAATTAAAAAGATCTCATCAAAATTAGTACTTAACATATATCGAAAGAAGCCTTTGGTTGTTTCAAAAATTCCCCTTCCTTCCTCTATAGCATTTACAATTGTGGCATAATTATCATCGATAAGGATTATATCTGACGCTTCTTGTGTCACTTCAGTTCCTTTCATCCCCATAGCAACACCCACATGAGCACCCTTAACAGCTGGTGCATCATTAACACCATCACCTGTCATACTTACTACTAAATCTAATTCTTTTAATCTTCTTAATATTCTTAATTTATGTTCAGAGGTAACCCTAGCAAAAACATCTACAGTTTTTACCTTTTCTCGAAGTACTTCATCATCCATATCTTCTAAATCTGCACCTGTTATAGCCTCATCGGAATCAGTTAATCCAATTTCATGAGCAATTGCTATTGCTGTAATTTTATGATCTCCTGTAATCATTATTGTCCTGATGCCTGCCATTCTAGCTTCTTCAATAGCATCTTTTACTTCATCTCTGGCAGGATCAATTATTCCTGCTAAACCAATATATATATAATCCTTTTCAATTTCTTCTTCTTTATATCCTTCATTTAGTGGTTTATAGGCAACTCCTAAAACTCGTAAAGCACTTTTAGCGAACTCTTCATTTTTATTTATGATTGTATCTTTAACTTCATTAATAGGTTTTATAGTTCTATTATAAACACCGTGACTCGCATTTTTTAAAAGAACATCTGGAGCTCCTTTTATAAATGAATATAGTTTATTATCTATCCTCATAACAACTGACATCATTTTCCTATCAGAACTAAAAGGAATTTCATCCACTTTTTCTGCTTTCGTCCCAAGTTCCATTTTCATTGCTAGAACTTTCATGGAAATTTCTGTTGGGTCTCCAACTACATCAGTATCGTTTGTTCCATCGTTTTTTGGTGTAACATTAGCATTATTACAAAACATACAAACTTCTAAGAATCTTTTTAAATTATCATCAATTTCGGCTACTCTCCCCTTTTCATTTATAATTTTTCCTTCAAGCGCATAACCTACACCTTCTACATTGTACTCCAAACCTCCTAAAAAAACTTTTACGACGGTCATTTCATTTTTTGTCAAAGTACCTGTTTTATCTGAACAAATTACATTTACTCGTCCTAATGTCTCAACAGCAGTGAGATTTCTGACTAATGCATTTCTCTCTGCCATTTTCCTCATTCCTATGCTCATTACAACAGTAATTACTACAATAAGACCTTCAGGAACCGCGGATACGGCCAAACTTATTGAGATTTCAAATGCTTGAATAAGTTCTTCAAAATTAAATTCTGTTAATAATAATATAATAAGATCTACACCAAAAACCGTGAAACATATAATCAAGATAATTATTCCTAAAAGTTTTCCAAACTTATTTACTTCTTGTTGAAAAGGACTAAGCTCCATTTCTTCTTCTTGTAAACTCTCTGCTATTTTTCCTATTTCAGTTTTCATTCCAGTACCAATTACAATACCTTCTCCATTTCCTCTTGTAATAATTGTATTCATATAACCAAGGTTAGTCCTGTCTGCCAAGATCATTTTCTTTTCAACTGGTTTTATATGCTTCTTAACTGGTTTTGATTCACCTGTTAAGATCGCCTCATCAACATACAGTGAGAATTCTTTAAATAATCTAAGATCTGCTGGAAATTTATCCCCCTCTTCTATTAAAACTATGTCTCCAGGAACAACCTCCTCAATATCTATTTCCATAACTCGTCCTCCTCTTCTAACTTTAGCAAAATGTGGTGCTAATTTCTTTAAACTTTCTAATGCTCTTTCCGCTTGATATTCCTGATAAAATCCTAATATTGCATTCACGATTAAGATAGCTGCAATTACGATAGCATCTGTATATTCTGAAGACCATTCTTCTCCGCCAGGTCTAGCTGATTCATATAATCCAATAATTACCGAAATAACAATAGCAAACATTAAAAGATATATAAGAAAATCTTTGAATTGATTTATGAAAATTTGCCAAGCTTTTTTTCCTTTTTCTTTAATTAATTCATTTCTTCCATACTTTTCAATCCTAATTTGAACTTCATTTTCAGTTAGACCACTTTCTATAGATGTATTCAATTTCTTAATGACTTCTTCATATTCAATTGAATGCGCGTATACTTCTTTCAAATCTATCATAATTAGTTCAATTTTTTTTAGATTTTTTGTAAAAAATAATAATTTATTAACCTATATAAACTAATTATTTAATTAACAAATTTAAATTCAATTATAGATATTAATATATGAATTTTATCACAATAATCTATTAATCTCTTAAACCTTAACTAATAGAAAGGCTATTCGAATTAAAAGAACTGATTTAATTTTCTTATATAAATATCAAAGAAATTGAATTCAAAATACTCTGCTAATTCAAAGGAACATAAATTGTGAAAAATTATAAATATAAAATTTATAAATATAATAAATCTAATAAAAGTTAATTTATCTAAATAAAAAAAAATTAATAACTATACTAAACAATTTGTCTCATGAGACCATCAAGAGTTTTTCGATTAATATTTCGCATATTTATTTTTCTACTATCAATATCTGTTACTATTGTAGCTTCCCTTGGGCTTTTATCTGCTGTTAGAATTCTTTCGAATCAAAATAATCTCGGAATAGATACTGATAATGCAGAGTTTAATATCCAAATTAACAATGTTACATACAATATTGAAAATATGAATTTTACCTTACCATTTAATCTCACTAATGAAGGTTACTTTGATTTAGAAAACCTAAGACTTAAAATAGATATGGCTATGAATTATACTGAGGTAGATTATCCTTCATTAGGTGTCAATGAAACAAGAGTAAGAATTATTTTCTCAAAAACCCAACTTTTTGGAAATATAGCAAAAGGAATGACGGGAAATTATGTTTTTTCTGGAATTTTTGCTGATTTTGAAAATCTACCAACTGGTTCAGAAATAGATTGGTACGCAGGTCCGCCTATTATTCAATTTTTTGCAAATTTAACAATTAGTTTAGATTATTCAATTGGAATGCATTCAATTACAATCGGTATATTAGAATTATCTGTAGGAGAGATTTCATATCCATAGGTGATGTCTTAAATGGGTTCAGTTAAAAATATGATAAGAGGTTTTATTTTCGCTGGAATTTATGTAGCTAGTACAATTATTATTCCTTTGTATTTATTTTCCGTTCTTTATGAGATGACTGTTCAAGGGTTACCATTACAATTTGAAAAACAGGAATATCAAAATGTTATATTCTGGATAACTGCCTTTGGATTAATCATCAGTGGATGCGCATTTTTCACATATTCTTCTCCAAAAAAATCGATTCGTAGAGCTGTTTTTGCTTTAATTCAAGTTCTTGTAAATTGTCTTTATATTTGGAGTTATAAATTCTCAGGTGCAACTGAAGTAAAATTTGTAATAGTAGATGTTGGATATTTTTCTTTAAATATACAACAGATGATTTTAATGTATATGGGGATATATTTTCTTACGATTGTATTAAAAGTATATGATATAATTGATTTTACAATTAATCGAGAACAAATTAGAGAGGATAGAATGAAAGCGTAAAAAGGGTGAAAAAAATGATATTTCAAACAATAGAAAATTTTTTACAAACTCTTGCTGATATTATTGGTGCTATCTTACTTTTTTTAAAACCAATCGTAACCCCAATTGGGGAGTTTATGGTTAGCTGGATCACAATTGTTATAGATTTTCTTAAAGAGAATTTTACAAGTGACTTAAGTATATTCATTGTTATATGCGTGATTCTTGTCCTTTCAGGGATTATTGTTAATATCATTTGGCCAGGTGATATTAAAGGAACAATATTCTCAAAGGGTATAGATAAAATAGAAGATTTAGAGGACAAATTTGAAAAAATTGAAGAAGATGTAGTAGATAGTATAAGGCGTTGTAAAGAATGTGGTAATCCAATCGGAGATGCTGATGTATGTCCTTTATGTGGTTCTAGAAATTAAGGTTTAATTCTTTTTTATTTTAAATTTTCTTTTTTAATTTCAAGAGTAGCTCAGCAACTCTTTTACCCAAAATGTTAGCAATCAACCTTCATTGTTCATGTATTTCGTCTTTTCCTAAAAATTCTTTTTATTTATCTTTTTATAAACTAGTTACAGGGATATTTTCTTCAATAACAGCATTTCCTAAAGTTTACTTAATATTGATATAATTGTTTTATTAAAACAATAATCTTAAATTTAAATTATGTAAATAATATAGTAGGAAGTAATAAGAATATATAGTATTCACATTATTGATGAAAGATTATGGACTTTAATAAGAATCTTGAAAATTTCAAAAAGAAAAGGGAACTTATTGAAGAATTGAATTATTACAAATCTATCATATTAAAGAAGGTAAAAAATGGAAACTATAATTCCGCCTTGGAAAAAGTAAATTCAGCATTGGTTTTAATTGAAGAACATCAAGGAAGTTTTAATATTGAAAAAGAACTTCATGATTTTTATAAATTACACAAAAAAGTTCAATCAGAATTATCAAAACATAGATTAATTTATGAGAGGCGCTTCAATAACATGTTGAAAGAAAAATTAAATGAATCCAATTTAGAAAATTTTTCTAAACTATTAGCAATACTAAAAAATGAAGTAGATCATAATCTTGACAGATATAATCTTTATGATATTAGTGTTACTATTACTAAATATTTTAAATTTATAAAGAAAATATATGAAATTCTAAGTTGCTACAAGGTGTTAAATTATCATGATGCTTCTGATAGAATTTTCGAATTTGTAAGAGAAATTAAAACTGAAAATTTTCCTAATCTTAAAATGCTAATTTCATTAATTTATCAAAAGTTAATAAGCAATAGGTTATATCAATATTCCAGAGAATTTGACAAAGTTTCAATTTCTACGCTTTCTAAAAATATGGCAATAAATCAAGATCAATTAATTGATTTTATTAACCTAATTAAATCAAACCCAAAGAGTCCTATTCAAGATTATATATCTAGTACTCAGGAAATAATCTTTAAAAAATAAAGAATGAAGAACGTAAAAAATCATTTTATTATACTAGAGATATTATAATCCTCTATAAAATTCTGGCCTCAATATTTCTTGATGATTAAGTCCATATTCTATTATCTTCAAAATTTTTTCTTTATCTCTCTCAAGAACACCTTTAATTGGGAGATAATTTGAAGCATGGTTCGAGCGAAAGACACATGTAGCATTCTTATTTTCAAATTTTACATTTATTACAAAGAATTCCAATTCTTTTAATATTTCAGAAGAATTCATTTCTTTAAATTCCCCTCTAAGTCTCTTGTTAAAAATTACTGTTCCAGAAGGTATCATTAGAGATAAGAATGCTATATACCAAATTCTATCATCAGCAGGGCAAATTTTATTTACTAAGTCGGCAGATGCTATTGCATGTTTTTCACTTATTTCAGGATTAATAGAACCACTTAAACCATTAATAAATGTTGCTGATAATGTAATATCTGCGTTAAATAGTTTTCTTGATGCATCTATATAATCATTTTTCGTTGCATTCTTGTTAACTTCTTTCAGCAATTCATCATAGCCCGATTCGAATCCAACATAAGCTATTTTCAACCCTGCTTCTGATAACTTTTTTAATTGATTATCAGATTTTTTTAAAATATCTCTCGCATGGGCATAAACTCCACATCTTTCTAATTTTGGAAAAATTTTCATAGAATACTCAGTTAATTCAAGAAGCTTTTCTGTTGGAGTAATCATAGCATTTCCATCTAAAAAAAAGATACGTTGCACATTTGAGCCATAAATTCGGTTAGCTGTATCTAAATCTTTTTTAATTTCATCAACTTTTCTTATTAGAAACTTTTTTCCAAGATTCGAAACGCAAAAGTCGCATTTATAGCTACAACCTTCAGTGACTTGAATTAATAGCGAGTATGCTTCGCTAGGAGGGCGAAAGACAGGTTTACAGTAGTAGATTTCTTCCTTTTTAAACATTATTTCTTATAAAATTGATAATAATTAATGTTTATCCTAATAATAAATCATTCTTCATCCTCTTCATCCTCTAATGAATCATCTGCATCAGAAGGTTTTTCGGGACAAGAAGCTATATGACGTCCTAATCGAATAAATTCTTTTTTACAATACGGGCATTTCTGTTTATCTGTACTTCGTTCTGTATCTGATTCGCTACTAGCTCTTTTTTTTTTCGATTTTTTCTTTCTGGAGGGTACAATATCATCGAGAGAAGCATCATCAGGAGCAAATTCACAGGTTTGAATATGCGATGCTAAATCTTCAAAAAAATCTCCACAGAATGGGCATTCATTAGTAGTCTCAAATGTATCTGAACCTTCAAGATCGGCTTTTCCTGCTTTTCTTTTTTCAAATTTCAATGGTGTTTCTTCGTCTTCTTCTTCAAATTCATCAATAGACAGGTCGATTTCATCATCTGACTTTATTTCTGCAATTTCAAATTCTTCTAACTTTATTTTTTTCTCTTGAATTTTTTTTTCTGCCAATTTTTTACTTTCTTCATATAATTCAGAAAATCGGCGATTATTTTTTGCGGCATCATATAAAGAACAAACTTGACAAACATAAGCTCGATTACCTAAAACTAAATCTCTTGTAGGGCAAAAACATAGTGATTGAAGCGAATTACTAATATCACCTTTAGGTTCAAGGTGTTTACAAACTATTTTCCTTGAGTATTTGATCTTTTGTTTACGTCGTGGCATGAAATTCACCAAAAGGAGTAATTAATATAATTATTCTTAAAATTTAATTTTTATGAAATGCAATAAAAGAAAATCAAATATATTAGAATTTTAGAATTCTATTTAAAAATTATAATGTAAATTTTTGAGATCTTTAAGGATTTTATTCCTTAATTCAAGATTATCAAAATTTGGTAATAGTTCCTCGATGATATCTCTTAATTCTACAATCTTCTGAATAAGAAGTTCTGATTTATTCCAAAAATCCGTTCTTAAAGGATGCATTTTTAGAATTGATTTATTAAAATTCTCAACTGCGGCTGAGTAAAATAAACAAGCATTTTCTATATTATTAAGTCTTGATTGATAAATTGATCCAATTTTATTAAAACACATCCCTGCTCCTGCAAAATCACCCTCTTTTTCAAAATTTACAGCAGCATCCTGAATTTTATTTAAGGCAACTTCTAAAACCTCATTCTCTCCAGTTTTTAACAATAGATACCCTTTAATATAATATGCCACCCCTAAATAAAAAAGATGTTTTTGCTTTTTAGCAAATTTATATAAATCATCAGCAAATTCTCCAGCAAATTTTACATGATTATTTGAAATGCACTTTTGCGATACAATTCTTAATAAGTCTAAGATTCTTTCAAATTCTTTAAGTTCTTTATATTTTTCAATTCCTTGTTTGAATTTTTCAACTCCTGTAAATGAATCTTTATTTTCAAAAGCTTTATTTCCCTCATAAATTAATTGTTCAGCTTCCTTTTTTAGTTTCAACTCTTTCTGTTTTTTTTTCACATCTATTTCACTATAAAAAAAATCATCAACACCAAATTCAATATTATCAACCATGGGGATTTCAGTTAAGAATTCTTTATTTGAAATGTTATTTGGCTCGGAAGGATAATGAACTGATTTTAACTCTTCAATGGATTTTGATTCTGATGATAAATGAGGTTCTTTTTCTCGTGAAAATTCTTCTTTATAAGCGGATTGTAATGGTTTTCCTTCTGTCACTAACGCAGAAAGTTCTGATAAAACATTTGCGAAAAAATATTTATTCAATCCATCAACAACATAATCAACTTTATGATAATTATTATCATATTCCGGATCGTTAATATCCATGTTTATATCAGTTATTCTATAGATTTCAAAGCCAGTATCGTATTTTGTCATAGTATATTCGGAACCATCTTCTCTTTTTATAATTTCTTCCTTTTTAGTACCTAGAAGAGTATGATCAAACACTAAGCCGCAAAAATTATCATTATTTTGCTGAAAACCTAGTTGGTTAATTAAATCTATATAAGAAAAGAATAGGTTTAACCCTGGATGACTATGAAACCATCCAACCATGTAAAATCCTCTTCCTTCTTTATCAAGTTTTTCCTGAATTTCTTCAATAAACCCATAATGTCTTTCATCCAATTGAACGTCTGTAGCATGACCAAAGGTTAAGGCTTCCGCGCTTTCGACATACACTAATTCTTCATCAGATCGACCTATTAATATACCATATATTTCTTTCCATTCTTCTGGAGGTATTGATTTATTTGCATATCTACTAGCGTATAAAATTATAGTCTTGTAGGCTTCTGCCCTTATTAAAACAGGTTTACTTATTTTTTCTAATGGTTCCTGTTCTTTAATTTCTTCATGTTCCTTACTATTTTCTAGTTTCTCTTTATTCGAATCTTGATCATTCTGACGTTTGAAATCCTCTGACATTTTAATTTTCCTAGTTTTATATTTAGTTCTAAAAGAATAATAAGTATGTAATTAATTAAAATTATGTATAATCAGATTATAATAGCTGTTAATAGCAATTTTTTAAGCTTCATATTAATTATTTTTTATTTAACATTTTCATAAATCTCCTCTTTATTTCTATAGGATTCAATGGAACATTTTGTACTTTAGCATTACCTGGCTCAACTTTAATAAGTACAAAATGACAATCCAAGCTAAGATTTTTTAATGTTGGGATAATATCTTCCTCTTTATCAATAACGGTAATGTACTCAAAACCAGCTCCTTTAGCGATAATTTCTAGTCGAGTTTTATTACTGGTATATGTCTTTTGATTACCAGTCGAACCATAAGAACAATTATCAATAACTATTAGTACTAAATTATTAGGTTTATTATTTGATATAGTACATAAACTACCAAGATTCATTAACAAAGAACCATCTCCATCAATACACCAGACTGTATGATTAGGTTGAGAGATTGCTATTCCAAATGCAATACTACTGACAAGACCCATCGATCCCAACATATAGAAATTTTCATCTCGATCCGATATGCTATATAATTCTCTCGAAGGGGTTCCTAGGTTACAAACAATTAATTCGTCACTTAATGCTTCTACTATTCTTTTTATAGCATCGTATCTTTTCACTCTATTTCCTCCATAAACTTTTCTTTAAAAGGATACCTACTGATTTATTTGACTTTCTACTATGATTTACTGCTGTTTTTATTTTTTCTAGCTTATTGTTTGAATTGATAATGAATTTTTTAATTTTTAATAAATCTAATAGGTCTGGTGTAAGCCTTCCCATTGGAATTTGAGCAGCTATTTTTTCTCCCTCAGTACCTCTATGGCTCATTATAAATATAACCGGAATTTCATATAATTGCAATAATGATTTTATAGCATTTACCGAATTGCCTAAACCAGAATTTTGCATTAAGATTGCTGTGGTTCTTCCACCTAGGTAAGCCCCCGCAGCAATTCCAACCCCTTCTTCTTCACGTGTTATTGGTATATGCTGAATCTCGTTTCTTTCCTCAATCACTTCTAAAAGGCCTTCTAATAAAATGCAGGGCAGCGATAAAATTAAATCTATTTCAGAATTTTTAATCATTTCATATAATGCGATATCAACATTCATGGCTTCAAGGTTTTTAGATCTATATTATTACACAAGTATATTCAAAATTGAATTGTAAATTCTCTAAAATATTATAATAGTTCTATTGAATAAAATTATAATTGTTGTTTGTCTTAGTTGTAATTAATTAATAATTTTTTAGGGGATTCATATCAATTTATATTTAAACATCTTTAATTTTTGAAATTAATTTGAATATAAGCTACTTAATGAACATGGATTATGAAAGCACTTGTATTTAATTATAAACTTTCCAGATTAGCATTATCTAAAATATTGGGAACATTTTATCTAAAAGGATATCTTTCTAAGCTTGGAGCATTACATTTGAAAGAAGTTTCTTTTCCCAAACTTAAATCTGATAATTGGTTAATTGTGAAGACGAAATATTGTGGGATATGTGGTTCTGATCAGAAACAAATCTTTCTTGATGGAAATTATGATAATCCCATTACGGCTTTACTTTCATGGCCTCAAACTTTAGGACATGAAGCTGTTGGGACTGTTAATAAAGTCGGAAAATCATCAAATTTAAAGCCAGGTGATAGAGTTGCTTTAAATCCATGGATAAGTTGCGAACCAAGAGAAATTACACCTATTTGTAAACCATGTGAAGAGGGAAATAAATATCTTTGCAGAAATTTCACAAAAGGTATTCTCACCCCTGGGATTCATTCAGGTACTAGTAGAGATGCTACAGGGGGATTTGCAGAATTTTTTCCTGCACATAAAACCATGGCAATTAAAATTCCTGATTCAATTTCATTTGAGCAGGCTGCTTTATCAGATCCATTTGCAGTAGTACTTCATTCTATATTAAAAGTACATCTTAGAGAAGGATCGATTTGTGGGGTTTATGGGTGTGGAAATCTTGGACTACTAACAATTCAATTCTTAAAGAGTATTTATAAAGATATAAAGGTAATTGCTATTGCTAGATTTCCACATCAAATAGAAATGGCGAAAAAATTTGGTGCAGATTTAGTAATCAAATCATCCCCTCCAAGTAAAGTCATTGAAAGTTTTGGAGATTACTTAAATTGCGATATTTATTATTTAAAAAAAAATAAACCTTGGTTATTGGAGGGTATTGATTTCTTATTTGATACTGTTGCATCTTCAGAAACACTAGAAACAGGCTTACGTATTGTAAAATCTAGATTAGTAGATTTTAAGAATAATATGGAGAGATCCGGAGTAATTGTATTAACAGGAGTCCATGTTCCTAAGAGATTTGAATGGACGCCATGGTATTTTAAAGAGATAAATATTATTGGTAGCAATGCCTTTGCAATAGAAAATTTTGAAGGTGCAAGAAAACATGCATATTATCATTATTTTCGATTGTTAGAAGAGGGAAGAATTGATCCAACACCAATAATTTCACATAAATTTGCCTTAAGAGATTATAAAAAAGCGTTTGTAGTTGCAAGAAATCAAGAGAAATTTAAATCTATTAAAGTTGAATTTTATTTTGATTAATTAATGGAGTGTAAATTCAAATGAATTTAAAAGAAGAGAAGAGGTATATCCCTGCATTAATGTTTGAGTTAAATAAATTTAGGTTATTGAAATCATTTATCAAAGGAAAAATAAATCCTAAAAGATTCTGGAAATCGGGAGGGCCAATTACCCTAAAAAAAATTCCATATCCCAAAATAATTGCAGAAGGCTGGGTAATTGTTAAAACCGTTTTTTGTGGAATTTGCGGTAGTGATATGACTGAATTAAAACTTAGGGGTTCACTTGATAATCCTATACGCTCTTTTATTTCTTTTCCTCAAATAATGGGGCATGAACCTGTTGGTATTATTGAAAGTGTTGGCCCTAAAGTTAAAAAGCTTAAAAAAGGAGATAGAGTAGCAATAAGTCCATGGTTTTCATGCGTTCCCAGAGGAATCTTACCGATATGTTCAAGATGTTCTATAGGTGATTTTAAACATTGTCAAAATTTCCAGAAAGGAAACATTCCAATAGGAATGCATTTAGGTGTTACAACCGGATATGGCGCCTTTAGTCCATATTTTTCAGTTCATGAATCACAATGTTTTTTGATACCTGAAAAAATTTCATTTGAACAAGCAGTTTTAGCAGATCCCTTTTCTGTTTCTTTTCATTCTTTAACAATGTTAAATCCTAAACCCAACTCTCAAATTTTAGTTTATGGTTTGGGTATTATAGGGCTACTAACAATACATTGTTTAAAAAACATTTTTGGAGTAAAACATATAATAGGGATTGGGCGATATCAATTTCAGAAAGATTTAGCAATTAAATTAGGAGCTGATTATGTCTTTTTAAGTTCAGGTAATTCATTAATTGAAGAAGTAGCTGCATACAATAATGTTGAATTATATACTCCTAAAAAGGGTTTAAAATGGACTTTAGATGGTGTAGATGGTATAATTGATACTATTGCTTCAGCAGAAACTTTTGAAATCGGACAGAGAATCCTTTGCACACAAGGTAAATTAGTATTTTTGGGGGTAAGCCCTCCAAAAAGGTTTGAAAATACTCTTCATTACTTTAAAGAACTCGAAGTTATTGGATCAAATGGATTTGGTTTAGAATTTTTTCGTGATAAATCTTTACATGCATTTCAGCATTACTTAAATTTCTTATCAGATGGATTAATCGATCCTCAAATACTAATTACTCATAAATTTCCACTTGATGCCTACAAGGATGCATTTGATACATTAGATCATAAATCGAAAACTCATGCTGTTAAAGTATTATTTGAATTTTCTAAACCGTAATGATAAAATAATAAAATAATTTCAAATCTTAATTTATATAAAATTATTTATAGAAAATTTAAGTAAATATCATACTTTTTAGGCTTGATTCACTCAAATAATGAAAGGTGAATAAAATCTTTATTGAAATAATTCCTTCAATATATACTATTTTAATAAATCGCATCATTGAAATTTTTGATAGAATTACAGATATTATAATTTAAATTATTCCTTTTTTCCTAAAATTTTGAATATCATTATCTAAATATCCAAGACTTTTAAGAATCTCCTTTGTATGTTGTCCAATTTTAGGAGCCAAAAATTTAATCTTTAATGGTGTTCGCGAATACTTTATTGGTGAGGCTACATTTTTAATTTTACCAAATTTTGGATGTTCCATTTCAATAACCATATCTCTTGCTTTAATCTGTTGATCTTCACAAGCCTCCGCGAATGAATTTATTGGCATTACACACGCATCTAAGTTATGAAAAATTTCCATCCACTCTTTTTGAGTTTTTTTCAAAAATTCTTTTTGTAACTCTTTAAAAACTTCTTCTCTTTCTGCTCCTTGGGCAAATTGTTTTAACAATAAGTCATCTCGTTCTAAAGCTTTACATAACACCCGCCAGAATTTTACTTCTAAAATTCCAACTGATAGAAATTTATTATCTTTTGTCTTATAAACATTATAAAAAGGAAAATCTCCATGTAAAGGATTTTGTGTTTCAACACCGTCATTTAAATCCTTAGAAAAATGATATGCTGCTACAAGGGGCATGAATGAAAAAACACTGTCCGTCATTGATATATCTATATATTGACCTCTCCTTTCAGGATTGTTTTCTCTTTCTATTATCGCACCTAAAATTCCTATTGTTGAAATCAAACCTCCTCCTATATCAGCAACTTGAATTCCAGGATTAATCGGCTTTTTTTCCCTAAATTCATTACCATATATTTTTCTTTCTCTATTTAATCCTAAAATTCCACATATTCCCACATAATTTAAATCATGACCTGCTATTTGCTCATATGGACCGTGCTGTCCATAACCAGTTAAAGAACAATAAATAATTGAAGGATTTATCGAAACTAAGGTATTATAATCAATCTTTAGTTTAGTTGTAACTTTTGGGCGAAAACTTTCAAGAATAACATCTGCTTTTAGTACTAATTTGTAAAAAATTTCTAATGCTCCTTCTTTTTTTAAATTAAGAGTAATAGATCTCTTATTCCTATTGATAATTGAGTTAAAAGCGCTTTCACGATATCTTCCTTTTTGAAAGAAAGGTGGAGGTTGTTTGTAAGGATACGAAGGATCTTCTACTCTGATCACGTTTGCTCCAAGATCAGCAAGGATCATACTACAATATGGTCCAGGCAATAATCTTGATAGATCTAATATTGTTTTTCCTTCTAAAGGTGCTAACATAATAATAAAAAAAAAAGATAATTAAAATTGATTATTAAAAATAAAAAATTCTATAATTCAATTATTTCAGATTCCAATTTTTCTGTATCAATAATCACAAAAGTTGCTTTTCCCGTTAAATAACCACATACTTCACCAGGATTTATTACTAATACTTTATTTTTTAACTTTTTAATAGATAACGAATGAGTATGACCCGACAAAACTATGTCAAAATCTCCTGAATTTGCTAATGCTTCTATCGTTCCTTGTTTTGGCATATGAGAAACAAATATTTTTTTTCCTCCCAATTCTAAAATTAGTTCATTACCATTTTGAGCAAATTTACATATTTTTCCTAAATTTTTTTTTAGAAATATTCGCTCTCCATCATTATTTCCAAAAACCCCATAAAAATTCTTTTTTATAGAATCATTTAAATCATCAAACCATCGTTTAACAAAAGGTGCAACATAATCTCCACAATGTATAACAACATCTACATTTCTTTCATTTATAATACAAACTGATTTTAAAATATTGGTTTTATGATCATGTGAATCTGACATTACCGCAATTTTCATATTTAACACTCTTATTCAATTTAGAATTTTTAAATTCTATACATAATAAAATTAAATTATAATATGTTTTATATTAATATTATTGCATGAGTTTTACTAAAGCTAAATTGTGATTCTTTTATGATTGACGAATTCTTTAATACTGAAAAAGCAATAGTCGATGAGCAATTAAAAAAATATTTTGAAGATATTCATAAAAAAGAAAAAGACCTATTTCTGAATGACTTTATTTATCAACTTGAAAAATTTATATTAAATGAAAAAGCGAAAAGAATTCACCCGATTTTGTTAAATGCGGCTTTTGCAGGTATTGCTAATCCTATGTACTTAGAGGATCAAATAGAACAAATTCATGAGGTATCTATATCGGTTGAATTATTACATAGTGGGCATTTAATACATGATGATCTTTTAGATGATGATAAAACAAGAAGAGGTAAACCCACTTTTCATGTTCAATTAGAAAATGAAATAAATACAGTTTATAAAGATTTAAGTATCCCAAACAAAGAAGAACTAATTATATATTATGGTAGAGATATGAGTATAATTGCTGGAAATCAAGGATATCTTCTAGGATTAGACATCCTGAAGTCTTCTAAGTTTCCAGAAAAAATTAAACTGCTTGCTATTAATGAATATACTGAAGCCATGGATTATTTAATGAAAGGTCAATTAATAGAAGAATATATGAATTATAACAATATTACTATGACATTAGAACAATATTTAAATATAGCAGAATATCAAAGAGCCAGGATATTTGAAAAATCTACAAAAATTGGAGCAATTTTGGGAAAAGGAAATCTTCATTATCAAATTAAACCACTAAGTGATGCTATGTTAAGTATCGGCCAAGCTCATGCTATTCGTGATGATCTCCTTGATCTTAAAAATGATATTAAAACAAAGAAAAAGAAAATTGTATATATTTTAGCAGTCCAAAATACGGATGAACAGCAATCCAAACAATTAAACGAGTTATTTCATAAAAGTAATTTAACTAAAAATGATGTTAATGAAATAGAAGATATTTTTATAAAAACTAATGCTTTAACAATTGCAGAACATTTAGCGAAAAATTTACTTGAACAAGCTAAGAATTACTTAAAAGATATTTATCCTGATTTAAATAGAGAACAAAAAAAATTCTTCAATGAATTTTCAGATTTTGTATTTCAAAGAGATTATTAGAATCATCTACTAAATCTTATTATATTACAACATACGGTTTATGTAATCTTTTTAACATAAGATTATTTAATTTTTTAAATACTTCCAATACATTATGATTTTCTAACGCTGAGGTTCTATGAAAACCATCTAAATTCTTATCTTTTACATAACGATAAATCAAATCTTCATCTATAATTTCAGATTTAGGAGATGCTTTAATTAAATCATCTTTACTTCCAACTAAAATTATTGGAATTTCAGAATTTACTGCTTTTTGTTTTAAATTCTCATACCAAAAATCCAACTGTTCAAAAGAAAGATAATTAACTAAATCAAATACTAATAATGCCCCATTAGCACCATCTATAAACTTAGGAATTAAAGGAGCAAATCTTTCTTGCCCTCCAAAGTCAAATATAGAATTTACTACATAATTTTCTTTTAAATCATCTGTTTCCATTGAAAAATCGATCTGTAAATAAACTGAATGAAAATTTATACCTATGGTTGGAGAAGTATCAAAATTGAATGAGTTAAAACAGTATCGATTAAATAATGAAGTTTTACCTACTGAACTAGCACCGCAAATTACGGTTTTAAAATTAAATAATACACTTTTTTGTTCATAACTCATATTTTGTTAACCTTTTAAACACTAGGGGAATTATCTTATAAAAATTTTACGTTAGATATTGGAATGTTACATTTTCTTTATTTAATTGATTGAATATTCAAACATTTAAATAGTTTGAGATTTGTTCTCTATACACTAAAGTAATAAAAAGCGATGGAAAAACTGACCAATATAACATTTAAACATAAAATTTTCTTTTAAAATCAATTCTCATTAAGCAACAATAGTTTGATCATCTTTTAGTTAATTAGAATCACTAAATATCTATTTTCAGATTTATCAAAAACATATTAATATAATATTCTTAAGGAGAGATAAGAAGACTAACAATTTAGATCAATATTTTATTAAATTCACTTCAATAGCAAATTATTATTTTATAATAAAAATATCTAAAAATGTATTCTGTTTTAATTAAATTGTAAAAATTATATAATATTAATTTAAAAATATGTTACCAAAAATACCTCCAAGCCAAATAGTAATAAGACCTCCTGTAGAAGGAACATCTATGTCTATTTTGATTCCAGTTACCGGTGGATGCAGCTGGAATACTCTAACAGGCGGATGTCGATTTTGTGGAACTTATAGTGGTATGTATGGATTTATTCAAGACTATGCTATCCGTTCTTTGGAAGATGTTAAAAAAGATATAGATTATTATGGGAAAAACTTCTTGAATGGATTTCCAGTATTTTTAGCTGGTGGTAATCCAACATCAGCACCTACAGATTTTCTTGTAGAGATAATTGAATATGTTCGATTAAAAATTCAGAATGTTGCAAGAATAAGTTGTTATGCGAAAGCTTTAGATATTTTGAGAAAATCTGATGAAGAACTTAAAAAATTAGCAGATGCAGGATTAAGTATTGTTTACATGGGATTAGAAAGCGGAAGCAGCAAGATACTAAGAATAATGAGAAAGGGTACAAATGCGGCTGCCATGATTAAAGCAGGAAAAAAAATCCTAAAAGCAGGAATTAAATTAAGTTTATATGTTATTTTGGGTTTAGGAGGAAAAAAGTATTCTGAAGAGCATGTAAAAGAAACAGCAAGAGTGTTAACTGAAATAAATCCTACCATATTCAGATTTCGAACATTGAACATTGTTCCTTTTTCGGAGTTATGGGATGAGTGGAAGGAAGGAAATTTTGAATTGTTAAGCCCATTAGAAAATTTAAAAGAAGAACGGGATATCATCGCAAACTTAGGGGATAATGTTACTTCTCAGGTTTTTAATGACCATATATCGAATTATTGCCCCATCGAAACTTCTAATATACAAAAAGATAGAGAAACGTTCATAAAAAAGCTAGATTCATTCATTAATGACCCAAAAATACAAAATTTACCAAGAAAAAACTTGATTCGGATGTGAAAATTGGAATTAAATTAGATTTTGTTATAAATCAACTGCAGCTTCTATTCTATTAATGTATTTACTATACACTAAAATTGCGCTCAAAATATAATTATAGATTTTATAAATCTGTGCATAACCATTTAAATGTTCTAATTCAGGTTTTTTTTTTTCTAATTCTAATTTTATCTTTTCTAATTGTGTAACCCATTTAGTCATCCGAATGATAATATGTCTTGAGAATCTAAGAATTATCAGTGAATCCGCGCAATATGTAATTTTACCTTTTTCTGAAGTATGTGCAATATAGATAAGTTCGTTCTCTAAAAGTTGATTCACCTCTTCAGAAATTTTCCCTACTGATAACCCCGTAACCTTCTTAAGTGTCTTCTGAGTGAGATACTTCCTTGTCATAAAATACCCTAAAATTTTAATGAACATTGGATCGCGAGTAGAAAACATTGGTGAACTTATTAGCTCATTGATTAAATCATCTTCAATTATATAAACCTCAGGATCGTATTTTATCTCCCTTAATTCTTTCTCCTCACTTTTTAATCTCTCAAAAGATTTTGGAGAGTACTTTTTTTGTATTTCTTCAATAGGAATCGTATCATTAGGATAGACGATTTTATAAATTTCAAAACTGTTTAATAATTCTTCAATTCTTAATGAAAGGAATGCCGCTCCTTCCTTTGATTGTTCAATCAACTTTTTTAATTCTTGCTTCTTATTTTCCAAGAACTTTTCTAAAGAACCTATATTCTTAATAGCGAATTCAATCGCTTGAGTAGTAAGAACTTCAAGTTCTCCCGAAAAAGAATAGACAAATGTATGAGTACCTTCAATACGCTGTTTCAAAAAGTATCCTGTACCTGCCATGACCGATAAATATGTCGATATTGTACCCATTGAAAATCCAGTTAGTTTTTTTAATTCTTTCTGAGTCAATTTTCCATGAATGAGTAAATAACAGGCAATTGTTGCCACTTTAGGGTTAACTCT
>JBHLLG010000017.1:46840-55496 GCA_048885925.1 Candidatus Hermodarchaeota archaeon | reverse complement strand
AAATGTTGGAAAAAATCCGAAAAACATTAGCACCATAACAATCTTATCCCATTTTTCTTTGAATTTAGGTTTAGCCCTTTTCTGAAGCAATTCAGGGTCATGCTTACTAAAATACAATATTACTATTGTGAAAAAGGTTAAGAAAATAATAAGATAAATCCATGCTTCAAGCCAAAATATGGTTCCAGCAGGAATAAATAAACCTAACCCCAGTAATATAGTAACAATTACTACAACAACCATTAAAGATGATTTAGACATTTCTTTAGCCATGCATTAAAAAAAGTTTTCATCGCATATAATTATGGTAGAAAATCCCTATTAATATACTCTTAAATTGCTGAAACATTGGTTTTCTCTAAAGTATATAAAAATAATTATCAATTTCTTGAAAGTTTTCTTAAAATAAAGAAAGCCCACATCGAACAACGAACTGGTCCTATCACCCTCCTTTAAAACATCATAAAAAAGAACTTAGAAAAACATGATATAATCAATCAGTAGAACAAAATTTTGAAATAGTTCGTAAGGAATTTTTAGAACTTATAAAAAAATTACCAAAAATAATACTTTGGTTCATTAAATAAAGGAAAAAAGATATTTAAGTTAAGTTTTAGTTTCTTTGCAACATCGTAAATTTCACGTTATGAAGAATTTTAATCTTCATCCTCTTCTTCTTCGCCCATTAATTGTTCTATTTTATTCTCAAGTGCCTCGATCTTTTCCTCAAGAGCCTCGATCTTCTTGTTGATTTCGCATGTCGCACATCCATCATCCTTTTCACACTGGGGTAAAGTGTCACATTTTTCTTGGAGTGCATCCATTTTGTCTAATAATTTATCAACTTCAGCTTCTAATTCATCAATACTCAAATTTCACACCTTTTTTTTTAAGATTATAAAGATTTTATTATTTAATTTTTTTTTGGTTTTAAAAACTTAAATTAATTAGGGACTATTGTTTTAAATAATTTTCATGATTAGGAATTATAATAATGATTGAAAAAGACGAATTTTGGCAAACTCTAAGAAGTTTAAGTTCTAGAACCATACTAGAACGTGCCAATTCCATTAAAAACGATTGCATCCAAATTATTGAAATAAATAAGGAAGTTGGTTTAATAAATGCATTAGTTCAGGGGAATGAGATAATACCTTATAATTTAACCATAAATGTTTCTGAACAAAACATTCATGATGCAATTCGTCATGATTGTCCGGATTACTTAGCCAGAAAAAAACCTAATAATAAATTTTGTAAGCACATTGTAAAATTTTTTTCTATTTTGAATAATCAAGATTCTGAGTTAGCAACTCGATTATTAAATAAAATTTATGCTAAGATTCCGAATCAAACTCAAAAAAGGGATACTGATCTCTTTGATCTTAATCATTTTATTAATGAAGTAATTAAAAGTCAATTAGATTTTGATTATAAAGGATTTGATTATTTTTTTGATATTTTGGAATTAAATGATTCAGTCAGAGAATGCATAAGAGGAATTTTAATAGAAGCTAAAAAGCTACCAGCAGCATTAGGAGGGTTTCATGGTGCTTATGAGGGAGGGTTATTTGATCATATTTTATTGGTGACAAATTATGCCTACAGATTGAATAATTCTGCGAAATATGATGTTGATATGAAAAAAGCAGTTTTAACAGCAATTTATCATGATTTTGGTAAAATTTCATACTATTCATTGAAGAAAGAGGGTATAATTCCAAAAATAGAAGTGCCACGTGAAGAGTTAGATAAAGTGAACAAGGAGATTATAACTAAGTTTAAGTATGAGGGGAGAGATTATCATGTTGAGGAGGGATTAGCAGTTCTTAAAAAGTACAAGGATATTTTATTTTTAGATGATGAGATGTTTAAAGCAATTATATTCCATCATGGAAGATGGAGTAAGTATTTTCCAATAGATATGAATGAATTAGCAATTTTAATCCATGAAGCAGATATGACCGCTAGTCATACTCATTTTATATAATTTAGGATAACTAAAATAAAAATCTTAGAACAATATAAAGAATTACCAAGATTACAATAATCAATATTATATAACGGAGTAATTTTTTAAGAGATTTTTTAGATAATTCAGGGCTTGGTTCTTTCAATTTGTCAGTTTCACCAAAGCTTTCATCAATAATGGAATCAAACTCTTCTGCGTGTTTTAATGTTTCAATAATTTCCGTTATTTCTTCTCTTTTGCGAATTCTTCTAATTTGCCTTCTATAATTTCTAATACCTTTCTTAATATAGTCAAGAGCTTCTTTTGGAATATCTTCTTCTGAAATCTCAATGTCTTGTGTCATGAAATCAAGACCAACGGTGAGTTTATAATCTTGTTCAAAACTTTTTTTTGTAAATGTTCTAATTAGTGAAGATTTTCCGACAGCAGAAGCTCCAGCAAGGAGTATCTTAAATCGTAAGTGGTCACTATCGATTACCTCTCCTAGTCTTGGTTTAAAATCAAGTAGTGCAGTTAGAGCTAATCTATAAAATAACCTTTCTACGTTTATATTTTCGAGAGCGGAAGTTTCTATATATTCAAATAAATAATATTGATTAATTTTTTGGATTATTTTTTCTTTTGGTATGGTTTCTCCTACATCCTGTTTAAGATCGTTCTTATTACCGATTAAAAAAATAGGAATATTACCAGATATTTCACGGATTTCATGGAAGTATTCATCGATTTTATTAAAAGTATTTGGACGACTTACGTCAAAAACTAGACCAAGGGCTGCAACGCCTTTAAAAAAGTCAGTTTGAAAAAAATCAAATCGGTCTTGACCCCCAGTATCCCAAAGCGATAATGTGACTTTCAGCATATTTAGTTATACACCTTTACATCTAACCTTTTTTATCGTTAACGATCTATACTTTTATTTCCATATTTAAAATAATAATAGGATTATCATGAATTTGAATCTATTAATAGAAATAAAATATCCTCATTCTTTAAAAAATTTCCATATTAATCCAAAAAGTTATTAAAAAAAGAAATTATTACCTAGAATTATTTTACTGAAAGGGAACTTATTTTTTCTTCAATTTTTTTATTAAGATCTTTAATTTTTTTATCCAGAGACTGAAGTTCTTTATTTATTTCCTCAAATCTATTTTCTTGATCGCTCAATTTTTTAATATATCGTTCCTTTAGCGAAATTGACTGGGTATCTTCCCCTAAAACAGAAATATTCTCTCGAAGGCGAGATTGTTCATCAGTCATTATATTTCTTTCTTCATTCAATTTTTCTTCTTTCGCTCGCAAATCATTCAAATTTTGAATTAATTCTGCAATTTCCTTTAATTGAGTTTCAATTTCTGGTGCAATAAACTTCTTTTTAACGTAAAATCCAACTCTTTTAAGTAAGTCAGCTTTACTAAAGTTCCATATATAATTGCTAGAATAGTTTTCTCTTTGTTCTTTCAGTTTGAAGATCATAGCATCTTTTGGCTTTAATACTAATTTGAAACGCCAATAATTAGGAGTTTCTTCTGGTTCAATAGGTTTCTCTATGAATTTATATTCATAAGTCTTAGGATGATCAAGGTAAAGTTCCTTTTGTTCATCAGTTTTGTTTTGAATCTTATAGGTAGTCATTAAATTGCTATAATAATATTCATACGAATACCCACTTCCAAATGTGACTCTATGTACATTTAAATTTTCAGAATCTTGTTCATGAGTAACAATTACAGCTTGTTCTACAGCATAGTTTAATAATCTTGTATCATCTTTATTTAAAAAAGGGATGATCGCTTCACCTGCTAGATTATCATCATAGATAATTGTAACAGGACCTCTCTCAAGTGTTAGATGAGTATTATTTGTGATTTCCAAACAGGCGTTAGGATTTTTATCATTCTCATTTTTATTATAAAGCAAAATTCTCTTAGCCTTAATTGATTCAGTTAATATCGGAACTAAGGCAGATTGTTTTCTCTTGATTGTAACTGGTTTTGAAATATTATATTCAAATAATTCACCTAAATCTTTTGTTTGAATTGTTGTTTGAGATTTTACTTTATCAAATATTTCTGTATCGGAAAGAGCACTTTTCATATAACCAAATCCACCAGCAGGTGATGGAGCTGCAGAAGCTCTTGAAGCCATTTCCTTAGCTCTTTTTTTCATTGCAACTGGTTCTGCTGCCATCTCGGACATTGTGTAATCTTCAAACCTTTCCATTTCTAATCCTTCTTCTATTTCAGTAGGTCTAGCACTTAATACTTTTGGAGGTTGTATTACGGGTCTCTGAATAAATATAGGTCTATAGAATTCGTAAACAAACGAAACTGGCATTCCTGCAACTAAAGATAACTCGATATCTTCCCAGTCTTGATTAGTAGTATTTTCAATAAGACTCCAGCCAGAAAGTAAACATTTTTGTTCTAACGCTTGTTGTTTGCTCATAATTAGCCGATATGAGGTCTTCCATATCGGACTTTCACGAATATAAGACACGAAAATACTTCTTTCAGCTTGTTCATCTCCTCCAGATTCACAGTTTATAATTATCTTTTTAGCATCTTTCTTTTTTCCAGCAATGACAGTCTCTAAGAAAAATTTCAAATCTTTTTTAATCTCGTCATTTAAAATGTCAAAAGAACGAATTTCTGAAAAAGGAATTTTGGTGATAAATTCATCATCTTGTAAAAGTATTAATAATTTTTCAGTAACTTTTTCTTCCTTACTTAGTTTTTCTACAAATTCTATTCCCATTATTTTTCCAGAAACCTTTTTAGCTCCGCCAACTGTTAGATTAACCTCTGCACCTTTAATCTGTGTGATTAACGAAGAAAAAGAATCTTGATCAGGAATATTTAACATTATTGACTTTAATAATTGGCTAGTTTCTAAAGCAGCATCGTAAGAGATGGATGAGATATAACCTTTTTCACTTGTATCTAATACAAAAAGTGATTTTAATACATCATTCATCTCATCAATTTTAAATTCAAGCTCAAATTTTCCAGAACCCTGTAATGTCCCTTCAAGGATATAATAGGATACACCGTGTTTAAAAATTATAACTCGTTTTACATTTAATTTTGACATAAATTTATTATAATATATTTAAAATATAAATATTGATTATTTAGAAAATAAATGGAATTACCAATAGAAAATAAAATTTTAAAAGAAGATTTGATAATTTTGTCTTTAAAAATGAATTTACAAATTTTTTTCTAATATTTTCAAAATATCCTCTTCCAGAGTCGATTGATATCCTGGATTTTCCACAATGACATCTAAATATTCACCAGAATTATTAAAGAAATAAAATGTTGGTATCGCTTTCAAATCAAACTTTGGATCAGTTGCTTCGGGTGGAGACCGTGTTTTATGCCAAATTTTTCTTCCAGATTTATGCATACCATCTACCATTATACCATATAAAATACGGAATTCAATATTTTCTGATTTGATATCTTCTACAATCTTAATCATACTGGGTACATTTCTATTACAATCAGGGCACCACTCTGCACCTAAAGCAACGATTTTTAACTTTTCTTTTTCATTCTTAAGCAAATTTCTTGCTTTTTCAATTACATTTGATTTTGGCTTATAATTTTTATATACTTTTTTAGCTTTATCTCCAAAGATTTTCAGATATTCTTCAGGTGTCATTGTTGGAGAAACTAGATCACTCCATTTAGGTTCTTTTACAAAATTCATAATTACTATAGAATTGGCTTATTTTAAAAAGATTTTTTTAATTAATCATAAAATTTTATTTTTAAAAACTAAGTTAAGAAAATATAATAATAACAAAAATATATAAAAAATGAATTCTAATTCTAAGCTTGAAAATAAGACCCATAAAATTGGTATATAGTGATTTTAAAATCATTTAGGAACAAAATATTAAAAATAAATCTAACAGACCTAAAAATTTCAGAAGCCCCACTAAATGAAGAGATTGCCAAGAATTACTTAGGTGGAGCCGGTTATGCTTGTCGTTATTTATATGATAAATTAGAGAGGGATATAGATCCTCTTTCAGCTGAAAATATCATTATGATAATGACAGGTCCACTTAATGGAACTTTTGCTCCAAACACAGGAAGATGGGTTGTGTGCTCTAAATCACCATATACAGGGATTTGGGGTGAATCAAATTGTGGTAGTTGGTTCGGAGCAGAGCTAAAAAAGGCGGGGTATGATGGGATAGAGATAATAGGTGGCTCAGAAAAACCAGTATATATAAGCGTTAAAGACGATGATATTCAAATTAATGACGCTGAATTTTTATGGGGAAAGGGAACTTTTTATACAACTGAAAAACTTAAAGATATATTTGGAGATAATAAAGCAAAGGTTGCTTGTATAGGATTAGCTGGAGAAAGTCTTGTTAAATATGCAAATATTATTTCTGAACAAAGGGCAGCAGGGAGAACTGGAATGGGTGCCATTTTAGGCTCTAAAAATTTGAAAGCTATTATAGTTAAAGGTTCTAATATTGAGCTTGATACAGCAAACAAGGAAGGTTTAGATAAAGCTATACAAACAGCAAGGGATTATGTAAAATCCTCATTTGCCACTAAAATACTAGGGCAATTTGGTACTGCTGCTGCCCTTGATTTGTATAATGTACGAAGTGAATTATCAATTAAATATCATACTCAACCAAATTGGGCAAAAGCAAGGAATATTTCAGGGGTAAGTATGACAGAAACTATATTAGTAAAACAAATGTTTTGTCATTCTTGTGTTATTGGATGTGGGAGGATAATTAAGATTAAGGAGGGAAAATATAAAACTAGTGAAATTAAAGGCCCTGAATATGAGACTATTTGTGGTTATGGAAGTCTTATACTTAATGATGATTTAGAGTCAATAGCTTATATTAATCGAAGATGTAATGATTTTGGAATCGATACGATAAGTTCTAGTGGAGTTATCGCTAGTGTATTTTATCACTATAATTTAAATAACATAAATTCAAAAGATTTAGATGGCTTAAAACCAGAGTGGGGTAAATTAGATATCGCTGAGCAATTATTAGAAAAAATTGTAAAAAAAGAAAGCATTGGTAAGATACTAGCCGAAGGCTCTAATTATTTTGGTGAAACCTTTAAAATCAATCCAAACGAAATTGCTACAGTCAATAAATTAGAAGTAACTTATCATGACAGTCGTTCTAATTATGGAATGGCAATAGCCTATGGCATGGGACCACGGGGTCCCTCTCACAATGCTTGTGATGCTTATTATGTTTTGATGGGGATACCTTTAGAAGAAATTGGAATTCAACAAATTGATACTTACAATAATGATATTGAAATGGTGGAATTGTGTTCACGATTAATGGATTATAGAGCTTTATATAGTTCAATGATAATGTGCTCTTTTTGCAATCCTTTGCCATCTCAAAATGCTGAAATAATTAAATATGCTACAGGATTACAATTTGGAATTAATGAAATTAAGTCATATGGGGAAAGAATCGCAAATATGAAAAGACTTTTTAATATTAAAATGGGATTATCCCCATTAGATGATAAGATACCTCAAATTCTATTGAGATGCTTTGAAAGTGGGGGTTCAGTAGGAAAAGCTCCTAACTTTAAAAAACTAAAACAATTATTTTATAAGTATCGTGAGTGGGATCCCATAACAGGTTTACCAAGTCCAAATAAGCTTAAATCCTTGAACTTAGAATAAAGATTGTAGAGAAATTAGAACTTATTAGCCTTAATAAATAACTTATGCATATAAATCTGAAATCCTTGTTTTTTCCAGAAGGAGGAAGATTCAGGATTATTTGGCACAATATTAAGTTCTACTCTTTTTAAACCTAAATCCTTGAACCATTTGAGAGTCTCTAACCATAACTTTTCCCCTATACCTTTTTTTCTATGTTTTGATGTAACAAGTAAATCATATATAGCTCCATACTTCTCTAACAAAAAAACTGGTGGATATAAATCTATTTTAGCAATTATATAACCAATAATTACCTCATCTTCTATTGCTATGAATATTTTTGCTTCTTTCATATTAATTAATTTACTAATAAAGGATTTAAACATCATATGACCATCTTCTCTCCTTGTAAAAAAAGAGTCGATTTTTGCATGATAATCAACAAGTTCTTTCCATAATTCTACAATTTCAGGAATATTAGGTTCTGTTGCTTCAACAATTCTCATAGAAAGTCAAGTGAAAGATAATAAATAATTTTTACTTTTCAAGTTAGAGACTAAAAAAGTGTATTAGTCTGCAAATCTCTATTTTTTAGAATTAGTTTTGTTAATAAGTTGAAAATTTTAGTAATATTTTCACCAGTTTTAGAACTACACTCTATAAATCCATCGGCACCTTTACTGTTTGCTAAATCCATTGCTTTTCTAGTAGAAACTTCTTTTAAATGGACTAAATCTATTTTTCCCCCAACAAAAATGATTGGTAAATAATAATCTACTTCCTTTTCTACAATTTCAAACCAATCATCTATATGAGCAAGTGAACCATAATTAGTAATATCATACATAAAAATTGCACCAGTAGCTCCTCTAATATAAGAAGGAAACAGAAATCTATATCTTTCCTCACCAGCAAAATCCCAAATTTGAAGTTTTACCATTTCTCCATCTACTTCAACTGCCTTTAGATGAAAATCAACTCCAAGTGTCATAG
>JBHLLG010000017.1:0-46740 GCA_048885925.1 Candidatus Hermodarchaeota archaeon | reverse complement strand
ATCCCAAATTTGAAGTTTTACCATTTCTCCATCTACTTCAACTGCCTTTAGATGAAAATCAACTCCAAGTGTCATAGTTATATCGCCTTTAAATAAATTAGTTAAAAATCTATGAGCTAATGTAGTTTTACCAGTTTGGGAATCTCCAAAAATTACTATTTTAAACGTTGAATTATATGACAACCCTAATATACCCTATAATTTTGAATATAATACCTAATTTTATAGGTCTTATCTGGAGTTAAGTATAAATATGGTTTTAATCTTTAAAAATTTTACATTAATTTCAAAATATCTAAGGATTTTTTTTAATCAAAATTCTTTTAATTTATTCCTTTTATTTTCTCTAAGAGAAATAAGGCTCCATTTTTATCTAATGGATCGTTATTATTTCCACATTTTGGGCTCATTATACATCCAGGACATCCATTAGAGCTTTTACAACTACAAGATTTAATCAAGGAATAAGTAATTTCAATTAATTCGCTCAAATTGTAATATAATGTTTCTGAAATACCAATTCCACCTTTATAAGCATCATAAATATAAATTATAGGTTGTTGTTTTACAGGATCAAAATCAATTGAAACACCACCTAAATCCCATCGAGAAATTTGTGCTAATACTGGTGCCATAGCGATCATTGCATGTTCTATGGCATGAATGGTTCCACCGAGATCATAACCTACTAATTCTAATTCTTTTTGGAATTCAAAAGGTATCAAATACCAGAGTGCCTGGCTTTCAAATTCAATAAGAGGGATATTTTCTAAAGAGTGACGCGATCGAGTTTCTTGAGTTAAAGAATCAATAATTTTATATGAATAATATTCATGCTCAACCTTCACATTTCCAAAAAAAGCGTCAATATTCTTATTTGGACCTATTTTATTTTGTGATATTATTTCAAGCGGAGTTATATCCGTATGTTTTAAGGATTGTGTATAAAAGTCAACATTTGATCTTTTTAAATATACCTTTCTCTCATCTAAATCGAGTTCTTCAACAATATAGGTTTCTGCTTCATATAAATAAACAGCACCTTCGTGTAGATCTCGAAAAACATAACTCTCATCTTCAATTGTTAGAAATTCTTCACCAGAGGTATTTCTTAGTAAAACTTTATAACTTCGGTTTGAAAGATCATTTAGTCCAAACTTTTCATTAGGAAAAAAATCACTATTCCAGTAATAGCGATTTCCTCTTTTCATTAATAAAGTTTCTGAAACTAGCTCCTCTAAATATTTAATGAATAGACTTTTTCCATTTATTCCAAATTTTAGATAATCATCAGCTGTCAATGGACTCTCTTTACTTGCACAACAGAGGTGATTTTTAATAATATTTTTATTTTTCAAAGTAATGAGAACTTCTTCTTTTATTGGTCCAAATAATTTATCTGGATTATGGATATAAAATAGATCTAATGGATTTTGCATGGGTATCAATGTTGAGATTGAAAGATCAGTTCCTCTACCAGACCGACCAATTTGTTGCCTAAAACTCGAGATAGTCCCTGGAAATCCAGAACTAATAGTTGCATCTAAAGATCCAATATCTATTCCTAATTCTAATGCATTAGTGGAACTAATCCCTATAATTTTTTTTTGTTTGAAATTTTTCTCTATTTCTCTTCTTCTCTTTTTACTAATTCCTGCGCGATAGCTGAATATTTTATTTTTTAGTAATGGTAATGCATTTCGAGTCCAGATAGTTTGTAATTCTGCCATTTTTCTTGAAAGTGTAAAAGTTAATGTTTGAATTCCTTTACTCAAATGGCTAATAAATAAATTTTTTGTTTCTTGATGGCTTGATCGATATTTATTAGAGATATTATCATATATTAAATCCCATAAAATCACTTTTTTTGCGCCCGTTGGAGAAAAGTCTTTATCAACAACAAGAAACTCTTCACCTACTAATTTTTCAGCTAATTCTTTAGGTTTAAAGATTGTAGCACTTGATAATATCCATAAAGGTCTTATATTATAATTTTCAAGGATTCTTTTTAATCTTCTAAGCAAGAGAGCAAAATTAGATCCAAAAATTCCATTATAGATATGAATCTCATCTATCACAATATATTTCAAATTTTTACAAAACCTAATCCATTTTTGTTTAAACCAAGGTAAATAAAAGTGTAATCCATACGGATTGGTAATAATAATATTTGCATCAGTTAATATCCGCCTTTTTTCATTAGGTTCCACGTCTCCATCATATATACCAATTCTATTCTGTTTAATATTCGTATCTTCAAGCAGTTTTGAGAGAATACTAAATTGATCTCTTGCTAACGCTTTTGTAGGGAATACATAAAGTGCAGTAGTTTTGGGATCTTCTAGTATTGATTGTAAAATAGGAAGATTATAGCAGAGCGATTTACCTGATGCCGTTGAAGTAACTATAACAGTATTGTGCCCTTCAAAAATATTATTGATCGCTTCAACTTGATGTCTCCATAATCGAATTTTATTATTGTCTAACCAAAGTTGAAGTCTTTTTTTTAATGCTTTGCTCAATTCATCAAATTGCGCTTTAGATTCAGGAATGGTTTCAATATGTACTATTTGGCCATCATAATAATCTCGAGATCTTAAAAAGCTTAAAAATTCTTCAAAATCTACCATAAATTCTTCAAAATAAATAATATTATGTGCCAAATAAAAATTTCAAAAGAGAGTTAAATTATTTATTTTTAGACATCTTATTTAAAATTCTAATTATCTAAATTATTTCATTGGCCAAATCTTAATTCTCATATCACTTAAACCATTAATATTATACTTTCCATCAGAGGACTTATTTAATGCCATATTTTTAAAGTTTTAGAGATTTTTAAATAAATTTATAGAGAAACTCTATTTTATTCTTAGTATAGCAATTTTTTTAAGAAATAAAATCAAATTATTATAAATACTATTCTATTTATTCGATAATGTCTGATTCTGAATGGAATAAAGTTGAGTTTCAACAATTTATAAATGAAAATGGAAAAGATACAGTAATCGAAAATGCTCCAATTATTTTATATTCAAAAAAAGATAAGGAACACGAAGCCTATAATTCTCTGATTGCTTTCTTTTTTATTGCAGGGTTTTTACTCATTTATATTGCTCTTTCATATCTCTTAGCGTTTATATTTTTCAATTTAACCTTGTTTATTATCATTATAGTTATTTTTGCTATAGCTGATGTTTTATTGATCTACAATGTCATTAAATCCAACATCTATATTAAATTAATAGAATGTTGGGTTGAAATATATGAGGGTAAATATGATAATGGACATAAATTTTACTGTTTTACCTACTATCCGATTTTTACAGGAAAATGCTTACCAAATGAGGCAAAAAATGTAATTTTTAAGCTATATCAAGAAGAGATAATAAAAAGTAAGATAGATATTACTCAAATCGAGATTTATTTCAAAATAAGTCAAGATAATAAACAATCAATAATAAAATTAGGATATTTTTTTCCATATGTTGAAGGAAAATCATTTAGAGATGAAAAAGTAATTAGGAATTCTTGGAAATATTTTCCTCCTGAACAAGCGGGAATGGATAATTATATTGCAGTTGGAAATTGGGATCATCAATATGAATGGATGATTGATTTGGAATTTGATTTTGATAAATTACATGAATATGCTCCTTGGGTAATTCAAAGATGGAATAAAGATAATTTGAAACCTTTAACTGAAGATTATAAAGAAAAAATTAATTGGAACTTGAGATTCATTGAATCAACACCAAAATTAAAGCCTTGGAAAGGAAATTTAGATAATCAAACGTATGAAAACTCTATGGCTTATAAAGATCTAGAAATAATTAACGATGCCATTACAAAAATTATAGGAAAAGAAAAAGAAATTGAAAAAATAAAAGATATTAGAGAGGATTTAGCTATGTTTAAGTCATATTTCAGAGATTTAACTGTATAAACATTTCTTTGTTTCTTTTGTAAATTTTCTTATATTCATCAAAAATTTTGTTATAAATTCCTTTATTCTCCGTATTAGGAATGAAAACTTTTTTAACTTTTATCAATGGAATTGCATTAGAGAAATCTTTAAGTATACCTAATCCTACCATTGAAATAATAGCAGATCCCTTAGCAGCAGCTAAATCAGGGGCTTCCATTTGTATAATTTTTCGTTCAAGAACATCAGCAAGAATTTGACACCATTTATCTGATTTGATCCCGCCTCCAATACAATTAATCTCATCAGTTTTTCCTATCAATTTTTCAATATAAATTAAAGCCCATTTTATATTATAAGCAACACCCTCATAGATAGATCTTAAAATATCATATCTATTATGTTCAAGACTTAGATTGTAGAATCCTCCTCGAAGATTCGGATTATTAACAGGACTTCTTTCTCCAAACATCCATGGTGTAAATATAAGATTGTTAGAACCAACTTTAGATTTTTCAAGAAGTGAATCTAAGTGTGAATATAATTGATTAGAGGCTCCTTTAAATTGTTCGATCTCTCCTACAAACATTTGTTGAGCAATCCATTCAAGGCAGCTTGCTCCAGTTTCTTGTTTTGAAATACATAGATAATTTTCTTGAGAAGAACTTATACTACCCGCATAGTGCCTAATATCTTTTAATCGTCTAGACGTGTGAGTGGCAACCCAATCAGCGGTTCCTAGACAAATGATAAATTTATTATCTAAAATTGCACCCGAACCTATTGCTGCTGAAGTTAAATCACCGGAACTTACAAATACAGGGATTTCTGGTTTTAACCCGAGATCCTTCGAAGCTTCATTTGTTAAGTTTCCAGCTATTTCTGTCGAATTTTTTATTTCAGGTAGTTTGTTTTTGTCAATTTTAAATTTTTTTAATATTTTTTCAGACCAATCGAACATACCAAGATTACTATCCATCATCCACGAGGTGTGGCCTAAATCTTTTGAGGTTATAGCATTTTTGGTGCATTTATAGATAATAAAATCTTTTACACTTAAGAATTTGTAAGTGTTTTCATAAATTTTAGGAAAATTTTGCTTAATCCATAAAATATGTGAAATGGGATCTTTTCCATTAAAACCAGGAGCACCTCCAGTAATTTTAAGAAACATAAGTAGTCTTCTTAATCCATAACCAGAAATTTTTATAATTCCCTTTGAATATTTATTCGTTATCGAGGCTGCTCTTGTATCTAGCCAGCTAATACATTTCATAAGAGGATTACCTCTATTGTCGATTGGAATAGTGCAATTCATTTGACAATCAAATGTTAATGCTATAATTTCATCTATATGTATGTTAGTTTGTTGAATTAATGAAGTAGTAGCATGTTTAACAGCATCCCAAAAATCTTCTGGATTTTGCTCTGCCCATCCTGGTTTTGGATAATTTAAAGGATAATTTACTTTTACTTGAAAAATAGTATTTAAATTTAAATCAAATAACACAGCTTTATTACCAGAGGTTCCTAAATCATGAGTTAAAATATATTTTCTTTCCAATTTCATCCCTTTTTCTTTTTGTTTTAATATTCATATTTAATTTATATTGTTAATAAATTTGGTATATTAAATAATAATTTTATAAATTTGACATTATCATTTATCTTTCTTCCTTATAAAGAATTTGATAACTATTTTAGATATATTATCATTATAAAAACTTATAAAAGGTTATTTTTAATTAATGAAGACTAAATAAAAGTGATAAGCTGAAAAAGAGGTAAGTTCAAAATTGGAATCTATTAAAAGTATTTCTAGTCTTGAGATCCTTAGTAATAAGATATTTTATGATCAAAAGACCAAAGTTTTTTCTGCTGAGATCTTAAATTTCATGTTTGTGGGAATATATAAAAAATCAACTCGGATTAGTAAAATCTTAGAAGACATTTTTGTATCTTTGAAAGAAATTCAAATAGCTCGTCAGGACATTTATTTTGTTGATTTTGTTACAAATACAAAAATTTCCGAGAATACAAAGTTAAAAAATTTAAAGTTACTAAAGAAGAAAGAACCACCGAAGAAGAAAGAAAAAGTGAAAGAGAAACCCAAAGTTAAAGCAAAAAAGAAGCAAGAAGCTTTCGAATTGATGGAAGAAGTATCTTATGATGAAGATAAAACAAGATTATCTTCTATTGCAGATGATGCAAAATATAAAGATGAAGAATATGAAGAAGAGAAGTTATTAAAAAGAGACGTTAGGGAAAGAGAAGAATTTCGAAAGATGGAAGAAGCCCCAAAAGAAAAAAAAAAGTCAGCACCATCACCTCCAGGTGGTGTCACTCCTGCTAGACCTTCAATGCCTGCAGCTGCACCCCCACCTCCTCCTTCAGACGCCTTAGCAGGACCTACTCTACCCCCACCAAAATTAGAACCTACACCAGCTGTAACTCTTTCTGAAGAACCTGAACCAATAGTGTATGAAATCAATATGGGGCTGCAATATTATTCTGTTATGATGGAACAAAGAAGTTACTTATTTTATGTATACTTTTCACATAAAGAATTAAAGATTGTTGATGAAGAGGGTAAAACTATTTATGAAACAACAATTCAAATAGTCACTACTAAGAAAGAACCACCAGTTCTTGATCTAAAAATTGAAGGTGAAGGTTTTGAGGTACATCCAATATTTGGTAAAGTTAAAGTCAACAAGGAGGCAGTCAATCCTCCAGTTATGATTTTTTCAATCATGCCAATTAAATCGAAGACATTGAAAAAAAAGAAAAAAGAAAGTGAAAGGAGATTCTTAAATGTTTACGTGGAATTTGAGGATAAAATAATAAGCCACACAATTTTATCAATTATAGTACAACCAAAATATTTCAAGTTGGAACTTGGACCAATCCATTTAAACCTCAGTAAAAGAACTGCTGCAATAATATCGTTTATATCTATTTTGATAGCTGGTATTTCATTAGTTTATACAATATTTTCTTGGGATACTTCTTCTACATTAATAGATTTTGCAAGCGGATTTGCTCCAGGATTAGGTTCAATCATTTTTTTCGCAATTTTCATAATTACCTTGTTTAAGGAGGGAATTTATCCTCTCAAAGAGAAGATTAGCGCCTTTCTAAACTTTGATCAAACAGGAGTGTTGATAAAATAATTTCAGTTATTAATCAATTCTTTTTTTTACTAATTTTTAATTCGATCTCATTCCAAAATTTCTTTTTTAACTGACTAAGTTTTTTATCTTTTAACTTGATAAAAAATAAAGGTCTTTTAGCTATAATAGGATAATTTTTAATACTCAAAGATGTAATTAAACCAGCAGATTCAGCTTTATCAGCCATCATTTCACTCATAATACTAACATAATTAGATTCACTGACCGTAGAAATAATAGAATCATTATCATTTATTTCTAATTCAATATTTAGCTTTTTATAATCTGGAAATTGTGTTTTAAAAGTTTCCCTCATCCCTGAGCCTTTCTCTCTCCATACGAAAGGAAATTTAATAAGATCATTAAAATTAACTGAAATTTTACCATGTTTAAGCAATTCATGATTAGGTGAGCATATAAATTTGAACTCATCTTCTCCTAATTTGATATAATCAAAATCTTTTTCATTATAGTCCATAAAACTTCCAATACCAGCAAAATCGGCAACACCTTTTTTCACATTTTCAATTGATTTCTGAGAGTTATTAATCAATATTTTAAAATTTACATTTGGATTTTTGTTTCTAAATTCTGCTATATATCGTGGTAAAATATGAGAGCCTGGAATAGTTGAAGCTGATATAATAATATCTTCTTCAATTTGATCTTTAAATCTGCAAATTTCTTGTTTAGATGTGTCGTATAAATTGATTATTTGTTGAGCATTTTTAAGTAGAAGGTTACCTGCTTTAGTTAACTCAAATTTTTTTGTAGTCCTGTCAATTAAGATGACTTCCCCAAAATCTTTTTCTAGCTGAGAAATTTGATGCGATAACGTACTTTGTGAAATATGAATTTCTTTTGCTAATTTTGAAAAGCTTTTATATTGCGCTAATTTAATAAAATTTCTCAAGTATTCAATATTCATACTTTAAATCATCTTGAAAAATTTGATCTTCTAGTGTTAATAATAAATACATAAGTTATTATTATTTATTGATTTTTTTAATAGAAAATTACGAAAAAATTAATAAATAGTGTATTGCTTTTGTAATTACATATTTATAATCTAATTCTATACTAAAGAATGAAAGAGGAGTATTGAGATTGGCTCAAAAAAGAAAGATATTTACAATTGTAATAGCAGATGGTGCTTATACTTCTGAACGACCTTATACTATGTTAAGATTCGCTTTGACTGCTTTATTAGAGGAACATAAAGTTAATATATTCTTAGTAGAAGATGGAATTTTTGTTGGGAAAAAAAATCAAGACCCTAGTTCATATGATAATTTAGGAAAATGGATGGTTGATGTGATTTCAGAAGGAGCAAACGTAAAAGCCTGTGGAGTATGTATGAAAGCTCGTGGATTATCTGAAGATGAATTAATAGATGGGATTGAAAAAACAACCATGAATGGATTAGTTGAAATGTGCGAAGAAGCAGATAATGTTTTATTTAGTTAATTTTAGGGGTGGATTGAAATATGACAGGTTCATATAAACTAGATTGTTCTGGACTTGTTTGTCCTATGCCAGTAGCTAAGACGAAAAGGCAACTCCTTGAGATGAATAGCGGAGATATACTTGAAGTCACTGGGGATTATGCTGAAGCAGGAGAAAATATCAAGCGATATATAGATAAAAAGAACGATAAAATTCTGGAATTTAAAATTGAAGGAGATAAATATTATTTGAAAATTGAGAAGGCTTAATTTTAAGAAAATTTTTTTATTCGTTTCCTTTAATTGCTTCAAATAACCACATATTCTCATATTTTTCAGTTAATTCCTTTGCCAAAATTGGGTCTAGTACGTTTATACAGGCAAAGATTTGCCAGGGTTTTAAAGGATTTTGGAGTTTTATTAAAACTCTATTATTATCAAATATATCATAGTAGGTTGGAATTCTTTTTTGTATAAATCTCATCTCAAATCCTTCTAATTCAGAGGATAAATTGAATAAATCTTTAAGTTTTTTTATTAACTTATCAAAAATCATTTCATTCCTAACTTTTTGTTCATCTGATAATGCGTCATATTCAAAACTCCACAAATATTTTATCGTAATACCCCTATTTAATGCATTTAAGATTCCATTATAGAAAACTTTAGCATGTGGAAGAATTTTAAATGTATTTTCATTTAAGAATCCTGTCATCAGCAATTTTTCCTTTAAGTTATTAAATTTCTTAAAATATAAGTCAAAGATAGCGCGCCACCCATAAGCAGTTGACCAAAATATCTTTGATGTGTCTTGTTTAATAGAAATATCTACATCGTTAATTTTTGATTCTAATTGTTTAGCTTGATTTACCAAAAATGTAATTTTTCTTTGTTGGTTATTTTTTAAGTGTGAAATAACATTATGAGATGCCTCATTAAAATATATAGCCCTATAGATCTTTGGTCTTGAATCTTGAATTTCAATCATACCTTTGTCTTTTAAAGCTTCTAATATTTCATAGATTCTACCTGTGGGTACATTCGACTTTCGGCTAAGTTCTCTAGCTGTTAGGTTATTAGAACTTAATAGTGTTGTGTAAGTTTTAATTTCATAATTTGAGAGATTTGCACTTCTCAAGAAATTTTTCAATTCTAGGATTATTTCATTTGACATAGTTCATCATTAAAAAATTACAACTAGAAAAAGGTTTTCTTATATTGTTATATTTTTGATAAGAATATAAAATTTTGGATTCAATTATATTCAACTAAAAAAAAGTTGTATATGATCGAAAAACAATAAAAGCAAATCTAATCGTATTTTCATTATGGAATTAGAAGATTTAAAAGAGCTTTTAATTAAATGCTGGATGACTCATGATGGTATGTGGTTTTATCACTGCCAAAAAGAGTGTGGTATGATAAAAACTAACAAAATAAATAAAGCTGCTATTAAATCCTTAGCTAGTATCGAGATAAAGAGAATCCAGAGAGCTTTTAAGATTGAAAAAATAAGAAATTTCAATGATTTAAAGAATCTCTTTGATAATGCAATGGGTTTATTTAAAGCAGATTTTATGGGATTTTCATATAATTTTCCAGAAAGAAACCACCTACACTGTGAAATGCAAAAATGTTGGGCTTATGATGGAATAAAAAAATTAGGAGTAATCGAACAATATGAATGTGGAATTTTTGATCGAATAGAAGGATGGTTTGAAAGCTTAGGCATTAAATATGAAGTAGAACCCATAATAGAAGGTTGTTTAATGTATACTGATGGTCAGTGTTTTAGAGATTATTTTTTATTTTTTGATGAATGAAATAAGGAATTGTTTTAATTGAAGGAGAAGAAATATGGAGGTTTTATTGAAAGACAAATATAAAATACCGCTTGAAACCCAAAAATTTATATTGCAGATGTGTTGGGCTCAGCATGATGGACAATGGTTTTTAAAATCAAAAAGAAAATATGGGATTGATGAAGCTAACCAGCTAAATCAAATGGTAGTCTCTTCAATGGGAAAAGTTGAAGCTAGGCATATTTTAAATGCTTTGGGTATCAAAAAAGATTCAATTAACTCAATTTCAGAAGTTTTTAAAATAATGAACACATTCATGGATGTTATTATTCCAAAAGTTATGAAATTTAAATTTATTGTTCATTCAAAAAAAGAAGGAATTGCTTTAGTTGAAAAATGTTTTATCTGGAAAGAAGTGGAAAAATCTAAAGAAGCCCAAGAATATATCTGTGCTTGTAATTTCAGGCATAGAGGATGGCTAAAAGCGATGGGAGTAAATGGTGAGATAATTCCTTTAAAGCGAAAATCAAATGGTGATGATGTGTGCAAATTCAAATTTTTAATGAAGGAAAGTCCAGTTGATATGTCCATTTAAAATCATAATCTTCATATCAAAAAATCAAGAAATAAAAAAAAGTAAAAATTAAAAAAAATATTAGATTTTTAATTTAGCTTATATTTTGATTTTATTCCAATATAAATTGCTGCGATTAATGCAAAACTCACTAGAATCAATACAGGAAATCCAGGTATTGGTTTCTTTTTTCGTACTTCAACTTCTACTGTATCTTCTATATATTCCAATGCGTTATGAACTTCTATACGATAAGTATAAGTTCCAACAGATAAGCTATCCACATTAAATGTTATTGGTGTTCCGAGATTCCAAGAATCCGAATCCACTTCTGTGTCACTCTCATCATAGATATAATATATAGCACCTCCTCCATACCCTTCATTTACAACCCAGCTTATCACGTTTCCCGTATCCCCTTGAGTGTAAGTGATGTCGGAAGGATGTGATATCTCTAATCTAGCACCTGCTTCAACATTTATATAATTTTCTATTGAATATGGCCCATTCTGAACTACTATCTTATACGAGTATTGATCTGCAGGTAATCCATCCAAACTAACATTAATAGATTCGTCGAATTCCCATGGATTTGTAACTAAATGGGTTGCATCTCGATAAACAGAATATATTGGATTGTAAAGCTCAGAAGCATTCAGATCCCAGCTTATTTCATGTCCCGTTTCACCTACTAAAAATACAATGTCTCCTGAACTACTAATTTGAGGATAGAATGGCAAAGAAGGTTTTATTGGATAGGCATAGAACATATACCTATTCAAATCATAGGATACATCAAAAATTTCTACGGAGTGACAAGTCTGAGTCATTGGATGTTGTATATATATATAAGAATATAGTTCTGAAGCAATATATTTTGACATATTTTGCATTATCTCAACCTTAAGAGTAGAATTGGTTTCTGTTAAATATTCTGAAAACGCTGCTTCCAATTCTGTATCGTTGACTTGCGCACCATTCGCAAAAGATTCATTTGAAAAGAGCGGCTGAATCATATTTATAGGATCTAGATAATCAGGACCCCATCCTATCCAAAACATCCCTAAATCATCGTATCCTCCAGGTACGTTTCCAAAAACTCTGTCATAGAAGTAATTCCAGTTAGCGAAATCTACACCACCATCTAATACCTCTATTGATATATCAGCAAACCAAAATTCCAACAAATAGAATAAATCCTCCCTATAATTACCAATCGGATATGAGTAATTAAAGGAAATAAGTTGATTACCTCCAAGACCCCAATCTCCATCATCTAGTGGATCTCGACCTATTGCTTCTGGAATGCCAGGTACCGGATTAGGTGTTGGATCTAAACCTGCAAGAATCATTCTTGCAAGTGTTATATTAAAGTAAGGAGCAAGAGCTTCGACATCAGAAGTATACCAATCACCAAAGCCAGGTGATATAGGTCCATAAGATCGAAATTTAGTATCCTGATAATAATTTTGAATCATATAAGTATAGTCAAAAGCATAAGACATAGCTTTTCTCCATGTAACATTTATCTCTTTATTATTAAGAGCAAGGTAATAAACTACTAACCCTGGAGTATCTGATTCATCATATATTATATCAAGATCAGCAATAAAATTGTTAATAAAAGCTGGTTCAATATTAGATATATAGTCAACATCTCCATTTTGCATCATAGAATTTTGCGTAACCCTATTAAAAACGATTTCGTACACCATATTCTCGAATAAAACCGGTTCACGCCAGTAATTATCCCATCTACTAAATTTTATCTCAGTATCAGTAATATAATAATCATACATATAGGGACCCGTACCGACCAAATCGTCTGTAGATATATCAATAAAAGATGTTGCATGATCAGCATGTGCTGTTTTAGAGATCATTGATGCACCTATACTACAAAATAAGTCCATAAGAGATGTAAAAGGTTGTGCTAAATGAATAATACCTGTATATGTCCCAGTTACTTCGAAATCAGATAGAATGGGGGAACCATCAGGTCCTTCAAATATATGATGACTTCGACCAAGATTGCCAGAAGGTAAGGTACCAGTGTGATTGAATAAATACATCATTCTATCTATGTTCCATTCTACTACTGACGCATTAAATGGAGTTCCATCATGGAACAAAACACTTTGTTTGAGGGTAACCTCAAGAGCAGTAGAATTTTTCCAAGTCTCACTTTCAGCAAGCATATTTATACGTGGTAATGCTGGATCAGAATAATTATAGAACCATAATGTTTCAGCAACTTGTCTAATCACCTCTGCACCTGAAGTTTCCAAGCAATCAACTGGATCAATCACAGGATCATCCCCAGTAGTGTGTAACAATGCTCGTGTTAAATTAAACTCTTCTGGACTAGCAATTCTTATATTATTATCAATATAAAAATCTGATGTGTTTGTAGACCATTTTAAACTCTGAAACATTGGTATTGTTAAAAAAAGTAGTAAACTCAAAATAATGATTGTTTTTTTTCTCATTTTTGTTCAAAATTTTATTAGTTTAAATTTGGGATTTACCCATTAAAAATTATAGAGAATTTTTACTATAAAAAGCTTGATAGAGCAAATTACTGGCATATTTTTGTTTTTGGTGGTAATTTTTTATTTTTGGTGGTATTTTTTTTCTTATTTTCTTTAAAAATTATTATAATCATAAATATACCCTTAAAAAAAGAAGAAATGATATTGTCTGTTGCATATTTTTACTCAAATTTTTTTATTAGATTAAGAGTTAAAGCAATTATGGATAGGCAATATGAAATTCGGCGGGCGGAATTAGATGACGCAAATGATATACATGGAGTATTATTAGCTGCATTCGAAGAATATCGTCAGTATTATACTCCAGAAGGTTTTTTTGATACTGTAATGTCAGAGGATATAGTAAAAAAACGCATGAAAGAAATGACTCTTTACGTGGCAATTGATCTAAATGGAAAGATAATAGGGACAATAGGGTGGTTAAAAGTAAGTGTTGAGGAAGGACACATACGTGGAATGGCTGTAATCCCTGAAAGGCAAGGAAAAAACAGTCCAGCAACAGATTTATTACTCGCTGTTGAGAATGATGCAAGATCTAAAGGATGCTCCTTTTTGACATTAGATACTACTAATCCATTAAAACGAGCTCAAAATTTTTATAAGAAGCATGGTTTTAGAGAAACGGGTAAAATTGGCGATTTTTTTGGTTCAATTATCTGTGAGTATGCCAAAACAATAAGAAATTAAAATAAGTTTGAAAAATAAGCCTTTTTCATAATAAATGGTTTTAATTAAGTATAAATTTACTTAAAAATTGATTTTGAATATATGATATCTACAAAATTTCAAGAAATTATAGGAACTAAATATCCGATAATTCAAGCTGGAATGGGTCCATATAGTACAACCGAGCTCTGTATAGCCGTTGCTAAAGAAGGAGCGTTAGGATTAATCTCAACAATCGGAATGGCTACCGGTGGTGCCAGTTCAGCAACTCCCGAAATAGCTCAAGAGGTTTTTGGAAGAGGGAGCCCAAAGGTTATTATAAAAAGAGTAATACAATATGTATATGATAAGTTAATAGATTTTCCAGAAGCTAAGTTTGGAATTAACATTCCAGTTGCTGCAGATTTCGACTATGCTTCAAGACGTTTAATTAAAGGAACCATAGAGATTTTAAGAGAAAAACCAGAAATAAAAGAAAAATTAGTAGTTATTGTAACTTCAGCAGGAGATCCATTACCTTGGGCAATTGATGCCACATCTAAAGGTGTAGAAAGAGTTAGAATTCCTATTAAAAAAGAATTGCCAGATATTATTTGGTGTCATGTTTGTCCAAATGTTAGAGGTGCTAAACGTGCCGAAAAAGCGGGCGTTGATATTATTATCGCTTCAGGTAGGGAAGGTGGAGCACATTGTGCTTGGAGAGATGTCTCATCAATGGTCTTATTACCAGAAGTTGTGAAAAAAGTAAATAAACCTGTAATTGGTACTGGGGGATTTTCAGACGGTGCTTCATTAGCAGCAGCTTTAGCATTAGGAGCAATAGGTATACAAATGGGAACTCGTTTTATTGCTACTATAGAAGCTGATTTTCAACAAATGTGGAAAGAAGCAATCGTTAAGAGAGCAGAAACTGACACTCTTGTTGCACGTGGATTTTTTGGACCAATGAGATTTCTTAGAAATCCACAATCTTTAAAAGTTGTTGATGAAACCGTTTCTGGAGCTTCTGATTTGTTTCGAGGAATTCCTTGTCCGTCTAATGATAAAATATTGAGAATAGAAATGCAAGGACTTGAAAATCTATATAAGGAAATCGAGGATGAGTCAATTATTCTAGGAGGTGTTGTAACTGGGAGAATTCATTCGATTCCCTCAGTGAAAGAACTTCTTGAAAGCATAATAAATGAAGCGGAACAAATAATATCGAAATTACCTGCTTATATAAAAAAAGAAAAATTATTAGAAATCTAATTCAACTTTTTATTATTCAATTATGGCTAAAGTTGTTAATTATTACGATTTTAAAGATAATTTAGGGAAAGATGTTAAGATTTTTGGAAAAATCGCTAAGGAAATATGGCAACATCTAACAACCTTCTTAGATTCTCATCCATATATGAATTACTTCGACTTAGACGATGGGTATCAAATTGTTATATACTCCAAGGATTCTATTTCATGTGAAAAAAACATGGAAATTATAGGAAAATTGATCAAAGTGGAAGGTACATGCAAAAATCCAAGATCTAAAGTTAATGATCAATATTTTGAATATCAATTATTAGTAGATTCTTGGAAATGCTTGGATGATGAGATAAGATAATAAATTAATTTAAAAGTATTATTTTAAATTGTATCTAAGTTTCTTTTCTATTAGGTACTAATTAAAATTGAATATAAAATAATTTTACATAAATCAATTAGATTTTTAATGATATAATATATAATTTGAGTTGTTAAAATTTGCCAATAATTCATGTAAACATGTGGAAAGGAATTTCTGAAGAGAAAGTTAAACAAATAATAGCAGGAATAACTAAAGTTTTCGTTGATATGAATATTCCAGCTTACGCTGTAGAGGTTCTTGTCCATGAAGTTCCTAAGACTCATTGGGGCATAGAAGGTAAACCAGCTACAGAATCTCGCCCAGATGTAGAACCTCCTTAATAAAAATAACTTTAGTTATATTATACTTGCTAAAAGATCGTTTTAAGAACGATACAGAATTTAGAGAATGGTTAAATGAAAAGGATATTGAATATGAAATCTATTCACATACATAGAAATTTGTTGATTTCTTATTTATACGAGATATATACTTTTAATTATTAAATGCATAGAACATTGAGCTAAAACTTCTTGGTATTTTCTATCTCTTAGATATAAATCCATCTTTTTTCTCATCTTTTACTTCAATATCTTCTTTCTTGTATGGCTTTATCGCCTTTGTAATATCAATTGCGGTATTACAAACCCAACAGACATTTTCTATATCAGTTAACGCTCGAGCGCATTTTTCACAGTAGAGTGCATCGCATTTACATGTGTACATAAAACCAGATATATCTCCCTTACAGACAATACATACTTTCCTTTGTTTATGTACTGTAATTTGCTTTTCTTTAACTTGAGTAGTTAAAGAAACACGATTCCGAAGGAGATGTTCAATTTGTTCATCCATTCCTGCTAATTTTATTCGTTCTGATAAAGAAATTTCTTGAGTATTTAACTCATTCCACATATTTAACTGACTATGTAATTTGTTGTTTTCTTGCGAAATTTTGGTTGCCAATTGATTATAACCCCACCTTTCTGCAATTCGGTGAGCTTGAGTTAAGGATTTTCTTGCTTCTTTTGTATCTAACGTCAACAGAGCTAATTTTCCTTTTAAAAAATAAATTTCAGTTAAAAGATAATAAGAACGACTTTTTTCAGCAAGATTTAATAGTTGAGCAATTACAGATTTCAATTCTTCTAATACTTCTACATCATTAAGCATACGCAACTCAATTAGGAGTAATTCACTTAGGTTAAGTAGTGTCCATACATTAAGTTCATAATTCTCAACTTTTTCATCAATGATTTGCTTTAAAATTACTTCAGCTTCTCCTCGATTGGGAGCCCTTAGACTTGTTTTCAATAACAAAGCTTTAACATAACGATACCAGAGATTAATGATTTTATCTTTTGTGGAAATTTCCATTTCTTCCAACTCATAAAAATATTGCCTTGCCTCTTTAAGATTGTTAATTTCAATTGAATTTATGATTATATTTATTAACAGATCTGCAGTATTTCTATTGTAACCCAATTCACGGTTTAATCCTAAACTTTTTTTTAAATATTTCGAAGAGCTAGTTAAATCTCCTAAAAGAACATAGTTCCAACCCATAGTGTTATATATAGTTGCTATTATTGATTTATTATTAAGATTTTTGAGAATATTTAGACTTTTCTCTAAAAATATATTGCTCTGATTAAAATCTCCTTTAAAGTGAAAAATATAACCCTTAGCTTGAAATCCAACTGCGATAAAATGTTTCCAGTTAATTTCTTTAGCAATGGTTAAACCTCGCTCTATATTTTGTAAAGCAAGATCAAATTCACCTGTAAATGTAAAATATACCCATGATCCTGCTATAAGGATTTCAGCAAGGTCCCGTTTATCACATAATTCTTCTCGCAATTTTAGAGAGCGTTCTTTATGTTCTATTGTTCTATTTTTATCATTTATCAAAAGGTAAAACCAAGCTTTAAGAAATTCAATAGCTGATTCTCTAAGTTTGAATTCTTCGGGTAATTCTTGCTTAAAATTCCTTAGAAGTTCTTCTCCTACTTTAATTTTAGTGAGAACCTCTTCCGATCGAGAAAGCCATAATAGAGCTTTAGTTTCAAAATTTAAAGCATCAAATGCTAAGACATTTTCTCTTAATTCTAAACTCGCATTATATGTTTGATTCGCAAGTTTGATTGCATCTTCGTATAACCCTTGCTGAATCATAATATCAGTTTTAAGGAGATTGCATAATAACTCACTTTTAAGAGTAATTTCTCCTCGTTCCTTGATTTTCGCCATTAATTTATGAGCTTCTTCAAACTTGCCTTCTACAACTAATTGTTCAGCTTGAATTAATTCTTCAGGTTTTCTTTTTAAATTGGATTCGCTCATATTAATGATTCTTTCTTAAATCGTTATTTTTCTTCCTTTCTAGGTTTTTTGATATTCAAATGGGAAGAAATAATGGTTGAAGAGTTACTATATTATTTTAAGCTTTTTCCCTTAAAATTTTTTAATATTTTATAAAAAAATAAAAAAAAACTAACGTTTTAAATTCGCCGAAACCCAGTCATAATATCGTTTATCCTCCACAATTTTCGAGATTTCAGCAAAAAATTGTTTTGTAATATCTTGCACTTATTAATAATAAATTATTTTGCAATTAAGAAAATATTTATTTTAATAACTTATGCAAGAATTTAATTAAGGGGAAAACACTTTCTCTTAATAAGAACAGAAAAAAATAAGACAATATTTTAATAAAAAGTCCAAATTCTATTTAACTAGAAATGAGTTATTTTCATAGTAAATGTTAAATAATAAGAATTTTTGTATAGAAAGCAATATTTAATAAGATGGAAAAAAAAAAAAGAATATCGAATAAGATACAGGGACTTGTATTATTTAATCGTAAAAAAACCTATCCTTCAAAAAAGATTGATTCCTATACAGTTGAAAAAATTAATAAAGAAGATAAAATTAAATTTGTAAATAGCTTAAGCCCTCAAGCTAATTGTTATATTTATTCAATTGCTTTAAATAATAATGGTTCTTATCCAATTTCTGAAGTTAAAATTAAGGTAATATCCCCCCAATTCTTAAGTTATTTAGGCTGTTTTCCTCTGACGATACGTATGCTTCCTATAATTGAGGACGATGAAGAAGAAGTTAAAACCATAGAGATAGCACTTGGTGAATTAAAAGAAAAAAGTTCGCAAGAAATAAGCCTTCAATTCACTCCTTATATTTCACCTGCTATCGGTGAATTTAAGTCAGTTATAACATATGTTAATAATAAGAAGAAATTGAAAATTTTAAATTCTGAACCAATTAAAATCCAAATTGATAAATTAATTTTAACACCTAAGATAATTCCAAGTTCACAAATCAGAGAATTTACACAATTAACTGGTACTACGAGAGTATTAATGAGCTTTGGTATTGCTATAAGTAAAAAAAAAAATGTAAATAAATATTTCGGTATTATAGAATACATATTACATTCTCAAAATCTTCAATTAATTACAAAAGATAAAGAAAGGGGAATGTTATGGTTCTGTGGGACGGATATGCAATCCGAAAATGATATTCTAATGTTAAGCAAAATAGGTTCAAATCAGATAGATATTATAACATTTTCTAAAAATCCTTTAATTCTTACATCATTTTTGTCTTCATTTACTAAAATTCTTATGGAACAGTTGTCCATGAAAAAGAATTTTAAATCAAAAGTAAAAATTTTTGAATTAGTTTGCATTAATTGTGGTGCTATCCTCTCACATTTTCCAACAAAAGGTGAATCTATTATATGTAATAAATGCAATTATAAACAAATCGTTTGGTAAACTTCTTTCAATTAGCATTTTTTATTGGACAAAAAAATATACCATTCGAGTTCTATTCTTTTACCTAAATGATTTTTATAAATTTTGTGTCAAGAATTCTTTTAGGATTACGGAATTCCAAATTTTCATTTTATGTTTGAGTAGTAAGCTTGAAAGTAGATTGATATAATCCTTGTTGGAATTATAATGCCCATTTTAAGGACATTTCTTACTAATGTATCCCTAATTTAATATAAAATAAGTGAGAAAAAAATTTTATTTTATTGTTGATTAACGTCTCAAATTTGCTGAAACCCAATCATAATAACCCTTTTCGTCTAGAATTTTCGGGATTTCAGCAAAAAATTGTTTTGTAATATCCTTAACATGCTTTGCGGCAACTGGATGAAACATCATTGCTAAATCCAAACCCACAAGCGATAAGCTTAATGCATTGAGGACTTCCCAGATAGGTCCTCGGTATTGTCGTAGCCCCCACTCAGGAGCTTGCTTCTCACTCATCCAAGCTTCTCTAGCACCCCAGGCATTCGTGGTTCCTCCACTGATCGGATATGCTAGATCAGTTTCGCCTAGCAGTCCAGCAATGCGCATGCGTTGATAGATACTAAATGAGTACTCCATACCGTACCCCAAAATCGCAGCCACGTAAGAGATTTACACAAATTAAGCTGTTGCGCAGGTAGGATCCATTACAATCCTATTACGGGGGAGTCCAAGTTCGAGAGCATCCTTGTTCATCTTAATCTGGTTGTTCATATCTAGGCTTGTCCAGAGTAGGCAATTATGGTCATATTTGACAGCTAATGGGATTTGAAGGTCATTCGATAAATTCGATTGGCATACTTCTTCCCATGTAGCTTTATCAGCGGCAGAGAGCATTAACACTTCGCTTTCAGTTGCAGCAGCAGTTACTTCAAATAATTCTACATCTTTCTTTTTATTTCCAGAGCATCCAATTATGACAGGTACATCAACAGCTTGAAGTATATCTTCTAAATATTTCCTGGATTGAGAGATTGGAGCATCTCCCATAGCAGGATCTATTTCTAAGGAGTGGAAAGTAATACATTCTGCGCCAAATTTATCAACAGCAAATTTTGCCCATTGAGCGGGATTTGCTAAAACGCTACCATATTCCTCTTTTATTGGTTTTGGAAGCATCATTTTAGCACCCATATCAAATACATCATAAGTTACGAGAGGTGGATTAGGATTTCGTTTGCTCAAGCCAAGAAAATTATAAAATGGAGGAACAACCTCTCCTCCAATTACAACTCTTTTCCCTTTTGAACGTACAAATTCAATTGTCTCAATTTTACCTGGAAATTCTATATCAAGCGAGAATTTGGCAGGAGTCCATTCTGCTTTTCCGGGAACACCAGGTAATACAGCTTGGGCAGCAGTTTGTATAATACCTGGAAGCATTTGAAATTCAAGATATTCTGCAAACAAATCTACGTCTGTGAGCTCAATCTCTTCAGTATCTTTCATAAATTTAGCTAACTTTTTGCTTAATTCATCAAAAGAAATTTTAAATCACTTTAATTTGTTTGATTTTTATTGATAGTGAAAAAAACATTATAAAAAATATAAAATTTGTTTATTGAAACCCTCAATATTTTATAAGACACATATGTCGATTTTCGTCGTTTTAACTTTTGTATCTTATTTTTAGGTTAACTTAGTAGTTCGGTAATTATAAAAATTTGATAAATGAAAATAAATATTACGCATTTTATCAGTCAAAATCGAATAAAATTGCAAAGAAAATCAATTTTAATCTTCTCCATAATATTTTCCAGATGCTTTTAATTTAGCTTTTTCTTGTTCTTCTAATTGTTTAAAATCAATTTTTCCGACTAGGGTTTTAGGTAATTGATCAGTAAACTCAATTTCTCGTGGGCAACTCCATTTGATTAAATTTTGATGGCAGTGATCTATCAATTCTATTTCCATTTCTTTATTAGCTTTTTTAGGATCTTTTAAAATTACAAATGCTTTTACTTTTTGAATTTGTTCTTTATCAGGCACTCCAATAATACAAGCTTCAAGAACATCCGAATGCTTATAAAGAATATTTTCAACTTCAGCAGGATATACGTTAAAACCAGATGATTTTATCATTCTTTTAAATCTAATTTTAAAATAGAAGAATCCATCTTTATCCATTATTCCAATATCTCCGGTATGGAGCCAGATTTTTCCATCGCTATGTTTTTTTAAAGTTTTAGCAGTTTCTTCGGGATTGTTTAAATAACCTAACATAACAGCAGGCCCATGAATACATAACTCACCCTCTTGACCGATGGGAGCTTCATCTGATGTACCGATATTCACTATTTTCATCATCATATCGGGAAAAGGAATTCCGATGCTTCCTTCCCTATATTCACCTAACGGCATAGCGCAAATCCCTGTAACAGCTTCAGTTAATCCGTATCCTTCCCGAAGTTGGACATTCGAGCCATTATTTTTACAAATTTCTTCAAATTTTTCTTTTGTTGTTCGTGGTAAAGTATCTGCTCCACAGAAGGCTGCCTTTAAAAAGCTTAAATCCGTAGTTTGAAATTTAGGATTTCTGTTCAGAGCTTCATACAAAGTAGGAACCCCAAATATTAAGTTAGGTTTTTTATTCTCAATTAAATCAGCAACTTGATCAGGTGTAAATGAGGGAACTAAAATACTTTTTCCACCACCCATAAATATAGCATTAACGCACACTCCAAGTCCAAAACCGTGAAATATTGGCAATATTGCGAGAGCTGAGTCCTTATCTGATAAATTCATCCACGTCGCAACTTGAATTCCCTCTGTTATAAAGTTATAATTAGAGAGCATTATCCCTTTTGGTAGACCCGTTGTTCCTCCAGAATATAAAATTGCTGCCATATCATCGGGATTTATTGGACTTTTTGGAATTTCATTATAATCCTTAGCCATGATGTATTTCCACCAGGCAATTTGAGGACTTTCAGGTACTTCTACTTTATCTTGACTTAACTGAGTTAATATTAACATTTTTAAGGGTGTCTTATCAAAAAGTGCATTAAAATTAGGATATAATTTATCAATTGTAAGTGCAAAAGTGCTATTACTAAGATTTAAGAAAAATTCAATCTGTTTTGGAGGGCTTAGAGGATGGATCATACTAGCAATTCCCCCTATTTTATTGATTGCATAAAAACAGATTACCCCCTGTGGAGTTGTTGGCATTGCTATTGTCATTCGATCACCCTTTCTTAGTCCTAAGTTAAATAGGGCTTTAGCACACTGATCGATTTCCTCAATTAATTGCTTATAAGTAGATTCATAACCCATAAAATCATATGCTATTGAATCAGGATATTTTTCAGAGGTATTAAGCACTGCTTTATACATTGTAGTTCTAAGATAATCAATATGCTCAGGTACATGTTTATCATAAAATTTTAGCCAAGGTTTTTTTTCATACATTTCAATTTATTCTCATTCAATTCTTTTATATAAATGCAAAAAAAATTTTCTCGTTAAGAGTTAAAGAATATTTAAAGAAAGATATTTTTGGAAGTTTTAAAAATGTTATTTTATTTGCCCAAATTCTTTCTAATTAATATAATTACTATTCCTACTGTGAAAGTAAGTGAAAAGAATATATATTCTAAATGGAAACCAGGGATTATTGGTAAATAATACCTCGTTAAATCTTTATCTACTATAGTGCCATTTTTATAAGATATTGTTGATGTCAAATAAAATGTATCTGGTCCACCACCAACTAGAATTATTTCTATATAATATATATCAGTTTTTAAAGCTGTATAATTTATGTAAGGACTATTGTCTAGATTAAAAGCTACAGTTGGGGGATTATTAAAAATTCTTCCATTAAGTGTTTTATCATTATTAACATTAGAACTTGAGGGTCTTCTATTAAAAAGAAAAAGTGTAAAATTTCCACTTTCATCATGAGTTATACTCAACTCAATATTCTGATCTATTTCTAAATCTACTAAAAAGAAGATATAATTTCCATCTTTTATATTATCTATATATGTGAATGCTGTAGTATTAATAACTGGAACCAAAAGAAAAATAAATAAACCTATAAGCGTAATCTTTTTGAAATTCATTACAGTACAGAATATCGAATTAATTTAAAATAGATATTATAAATATCATTTTAAAAGTTTTCATTTTTTACACTTTATTTTCTCAAAGATTCTAATTACAATGAAAATAAATATATAAAAGTCTTAAAATTATTAAGAAATTTTTAAAGTTGAATATCTTTTTATTCAATTTAATAATTAAAAAACTAGTGTTTATTTAGTATAATTGATGGAACCATGGAAGATTTTATTTTAGAGAATTTAGAATTTGGAAAATATCACGGTTTAGGAAATGATTATATTATCATTAATGATATTAAATGGAGGGTTCCAGAGGAAAAAAAGTCCGTATTAGCTCTTAAATTATGTGAAATTCATTTTTCAATTGGAGCAGATGGTTTAATTTTTGTCTGTGAATCTAATCGTGCTGATATTAAAATGAGAATATTTAATAATGATGGATTAGAAGCAGAGATGTGTGGAAATGGGATAAGATGCTTTTCAAAATATCTCTATGAAAATAGGATCATAAAAAAAGAAGAGATTAAAATAGAAACTCTCAAAGGAATCATGATTGCCAATCTTATTATTGTTGATAATAAAGTTAAAGCGGTTAAGATTGATATGGGACCACCAATTTTGAAATGTGAAGACATTCCCGTAAATTTGGACAGCCTTTTAAATCGATGTGTAAATGAACCATTAGTTATATTGGATAAAGTTTTCAATTTCACAGCAGTTTCAATGGGTAATCCACATGCAGTTATTTTTGTTGAAGAACAATTGAATGATGATAAATTAACTATGTATGGTGCTACAATAGAGTCTCATCATTATTTTCCAAAAAAAGTAAATGTAGAATTTGTTAAAGTGATTTCTAAAGAAGAATGTATTGTAAGAGTATTTGAAAGAGGGGTGGGAATTACTAAATCATGTGGTACAGGAGCTTGTGCTACTGTTGTAGCAGGAACGATTCTTGGAATATTTAATGAGAAAGTTCCTATAACTGTGCACAATGATGGGGGTGACTTGAGAATAACATATACAGGTAAGACAGTTCTTATGGAAGGTCCTATCGAAAAAGTATTTGATGGAATAATTGAAAAAATTGAAATTTAACAATTTGGTTTATAATATATGAATTATTTGAAATTTAAATTTAAATTACTCTTAAATATCCTAATCTGGTGGGTGTATGGATTATATTAGCTGGTTAAACAATAAAGATTTAGAGTATAGAGATGGCTTTTTATATTTTGCCAATTTAAAAACAATTGAAATTGCTGGAAAATTTGGGACTCCTATTTATGTTATAAATGAGCAGATGATAAGAAAGAGATATCGAGAATTAAAAAAGAACTTGGATTCAATATATAAAAAGAATAAAATATATTTCGCAGTAAAATCAAATACAAATCTCACAATTTTAAAAATACTGAATTCTGAAGGATCAAATTACGATTGTTCATCAATAGGAGAAATCTATGTTTGCTTAAAATCAGGAATTTCACCAGATCAAATAATTTATACTGGTAACATGTTTACCAATAAGGATTTCGAATTTGCGATTGATAACGATATTCTGATTAACTTAGACAGTTATAGTCAATTAGAAAGGTTAGTAAAAGTTTATGAAAGAAAAAAAAGAGAAAAAAATATCATATCATTTAGATTTAATCCTGAATTTGGAGCGGGTCATCATCCACATACTATCACAGCAGGAAGGCAAATAAAATTTGGAATTTTAGAGAATCAAATTGTTAAAGCTTATTCAAGAGCAAAAGAATTAGGATTTAAAAAATTTGGAATTCATCAGCATATCGGTTCAGGAATAATTAATGCTAATGATTATGAGAAACCTGTTGAAGTTTATAGATATATTATTGAAAAAATAGCAAAATCCTTGAAAATTCAATTTGAATTTATAGATTTTGGTGGTGGATTGGGGATCCCTTACCATCCTGATGCAGATCCGATTGATTTAAAAAAGTATAGCGAAATAATATTTAATAATTTCAAAGAATTGATACAAGAAGGAGATATTGGAGAACCATTTGTTTTTTTTGAACCAGGACGATATATTTCGGCGGAATCGAGTATTATTTTAACACAAATAAATACTATAAAGGATAATGGTTTTAAATTATTTGCTGGGATTGACGCAGGATTTAATACATTAATTAGACCAACGATGTATGGTTCATATCATCACATTATTCCCTGTAAAGAAAAGCCTATGAAGCCAATTTTAACTTATGATATTGTAGGTCCTATATGTGAATCCGGTGACGTTCTTGGAAAGGGGAGAGAACTATCTGAATTGAGTGAAGGAGATTATATAGCCATTCTAGATACAGGTGCTTACGGATTCACTATGAGTAGTCCCTATAATTCAAGACCAAGACCTGCAGAAATTTTAATAAATGATGGAAATATGTATAAAATTCGTAATGAAGAAGTATTTGATGATTTAATCCAAAATCAGACCGTTCCAGATTATTTAAAATAAATTTTTATTAATTTAATCGAAACAATAAAAATAAAAACTAAAATCAATTAATTAGATATTGAGATAAAATTATAAGAAGTGACAATATTAAGGCCTGGATACCCTTTAATATTTTCAATGAAGCGTTGGCGTAATGAAATCTGAATATAGTTGTATAACTAAAAAGATTAATGATAATACTGATCTGCACTGATCTTTTTTATAATTTTATCTCATCTTAAGATTCTAAGTTTATAAATAGAACTTCTAATAAATTATTATTAAAGCCCTAGAACCTCATTTGTAGAATATATTTTATTTTCTTCAGCTATAGCGATAAATTTTATAGCCTTTATAGCTCCATTAGCAAAACATTCTCTACTATGAGCTTGATGTTTCAATTCAATTCGTTCTCCAGGTCCACCAAACAGAATTGTATGATCGCCTATAATATCACCTGCTCGGATAGAATGAATTCCTATTTCATTCTTAGCTCCAACTAAACGTTTATGGGTACCTTTAGTGCGACCGAATTTAGCAATCCCTTCGAAATCAGAATCAAGGGTATTACTTATAATTTGTCCAATTTTTAAAGCTGTACCACTTGGAGCATCAACTTTTCTATTATGATGCGCCTCAATAACTTCAATATCCCAATCATTTAAATAATTTGTTAATACTGATACCGTTTTAAATAGTACATTAACACCGGTAGCCATGTTGGGTGAAATAACAGCTGGTGCTTTATTATTTTTTACAAGTTCCTTAAATCTAAGAAGAAATTCTTCTGATAACGCAGTTGTACCAATAACGCACCTTATTCCATTCTCCACACATATTAAACAGTTTTTTTCAGTTGCTTTTGCAGTAGTGAAGTCAACTACTACTTCTGGTTGTGTTTCTTTGATAATCTCCTGTAATTTATTTATGTGATTTATCTTAATTTTGCTTGGATCATTTATACCTACTATATTTCCTAACTCATCGCCTACATGGGCGATATCGCATACAGCAACTACACTTATTTCATTATCTTTTATTGCAAGTGCGCTAATCAATTTACCCATTGAACCCGTTGGTCCTAATATTAGTACTTTAATCAAACTTATTTCCCCTATAACAAATTAAATTAAATTTAGCTTTTGTAACACATTTCTTATTTTTGCTTGATTCTCTTCTAATGGTGGAGTAAGTGGTAATCTCATCCTTCGATTCATTAATCCCATTATATTTGCAGCATATTTTACTGGACCAGGATTTGATTCGATAAAAAGAACCTTAAATAAATCATATAGTTCTAATTGCATGGATCTTGCCTTGTTCCACTCATTATTGAGCATAGCATTAGTGAATTCAACCATTTTTGCCGGAATAATATTAGAGGCGACGCTGATAACTCCTTTTCCACCTAAAGCCATAATATGATATGTTAAGACATCATCTCCGCTTAATACTATAAAATCATCTGGTGTAGTTTTAATAATTTTAGTAATTTGATCAATGTTTCCACTCGCACATTTTATTCCTACTATGTTATCCTTGGAATTTGCTAACTTAGATACCGTTTCAGGTTCTAAATTAGTCCCAGTGCGACTTGGAACATTATATAGTACTATTGGTAATGAGACAGAATCTGCAATAGCAGAAAAGTGATCAATTAGAGAATGTTGAGCTGGTTTATTATAATATGGTACAACTAATAATATGCCATCGGCTCCTTTCTTTTCAGCATATTGTGATAAGGAAATAGATTCCTTAGTAGAATTACTTCCTGTTCCTGCTAAGACAAAAGGATTTTTTCCACTTTTTTTTGCCTCATCTAAAGCAATATCCATTGCTATGTGATGTTCTTCATGAGACATTGTAGCACTTTCCCCTGTTGTACCCATTGTTAAGATTTCACATCCATTTTCAATTTGAAATCTAATAAATTCTCGGTATTTTTGCTCATCTAAAGTTAGATCTTCTTTAAAAGGTGTGATCATAGCAGTAATTACATTTTTCAGTTTTTCAATTTTAGGCATTTTAAATCATCTTTAAAATTGAAATTGTTATTTAAAACAAATATTAGTAAAAATCGTATATAAGCCTTATTAATGAATATTTAATGCCTATTCAAAAAAGTTAAAAGATTAAAAAATGTTAATTTTATATTTGCTGAAGTAATGATGAATTAGAATGACAATCGATTTGAAGGATAAATTTCAAGGATGTTTGTTGGGTGTAGCCATTGGAGATAGCCTTGGAAGGCCATTCCAAGGAAAGCTTCGCTCTCAAATATATTCTTATTTCGATAATTTTGAAGAATTTATCCATAAAAATAAATCAATTTTCAAGACTTATACTGATGATACACAATTGACACTTCACACAGCTAAAGCTTTAATAAAAGGTAATGGCTTTAACGTTGATCAGTTTATAAGAGAATATATAAATTGGTTAGATGATCCTCCAATAGGACCGGGATATGGTTGTATTTCTTCAATTCGTAAATTAAAATATGGTATCCCTTGGGAACAAGCAGCATCAAATTCTGGTGGAAATGGTACTGCTATGAGGATTGCTCCTATTGGCTTATTTTATAATAGAAATCCTAAAGGGTTAAAAACAGCAGCAATAAAATCTAGTATAATCACCCATTCTCATCCCGCTGCTTCAGCAGGGGCTGTTATAATTGCAAATGCCATTGCTTATTTAATAAATAGAAATCCTAATGATGGTTTTTCTATAAATGAATTTTTTGAAGTCATTTCTAATTCGATTTCTAATTCTCAAGATGAAATATGGGATGAATTTATTAAATTATTAGATAAATTAAAATCTAGTTTGGACATAGCCATTGAACCTGGATTAATTAAGTTTTCTCAAGCAGGAGTAAAATCACCTTATTTTATTGAACAGTATTTAGGGCAAGCTTTTGTTCATCCATATACAATAAGTACGGTGATTTGCTCAATCTTCATTTTTCTAAAAAGATTAACTACTTTTAAAGAATGTATTTTTGAGCTGGCAACAGCTGGGGGGGATAGCGATACTGTTGGAGCAATTGGAGGAAGTTTAGCGGGGGCTTATTTCGGTTTTCAGAACATTCCAAATGATTTAATAAAATTAGTTAAAAATTATAAGAATATTTTAAAAATTAGCGACGAACTTTACAATAAATTTATAAATCGCTTTCCAAAAGGCTAAACCTTAAGTTTTAAAATACTTTTTAATTTATTCAAGCAAGATTCACAATATTCTTGAGGTTTATGATCAGTATCAGTTAATGAATTTGAAAATCGCATTATACAAAAGTTCTTGCAATGTTGTAATGTAAAAGTATGTCCAAGTTCATGAATGGCTTCCTTTAATATTCTTAATTCGAAAAGTGTTGAATTATCAGGTCTTCTATAAAATTTTTCTCTAAGTCTTGTAATTGAGATTAAAGCTTCGGATGAAAGTAGTGGATTATTGATATTTGGGTTAAAGGCAATACCAAATACAAAATTCAAGGTACCAGAATAAATATCCCTATCTAACACTCCTAATATTCGAAAAATTTGAGTATTCTTTATTTGATATTTAATTCTATTTAAAATCTTTGAGGCATCATATTGTCTTCTAATATCATTATATTCTGTTTCTTCTAACATTATTGTCTTAGGTATAATATCGACGGATATATTAAAATCTTTAAAAAGTAATTCAAGATTTTTCATTAATTTCATTAAAACTGAGTGATCTAAGTCTCCTATCTTTAACAATCCAATAATTCTTTTCATTAAACTTAAAATAAAACGGTATATTCATTAAAAGAATATCAATTAGAATTTAAAAATAAGATCAATCCTAACTATTAAATAAAAAAGTAACTTTTAGATTCAATTTATTTTCAGTAAAAAAAAATAAAAATTGAAAAAATATTTTAATTTTTATTGTTTGTATTATATAACAAGTTAGATTTATTTTAATTCATTCTCATTGAATATTTCCAATGAATATTAAATTTATATTCTTGAAAATGAAAAGCCCGTTCAGTAATGGGAGGGTAGTCTAGCTTGGTATGATTCTAGGTTTGGGACCTAGGGGTCGAGGGTTCAAATCCCTCCTCTCCCATTTTTCATTTTGAATCCATGAATCTATCTATGAAATCTTCTACTTCTAAGGGAATTTCATTATTAAAGTAAACTTGAGGGATCGACTCTTGAATCGATGAAAGAAAATTCAAAATAATTGCTGGATTCTCAGATGTTACTACATAATATCTTAAAATTTTGCTTAATTTTGAGATTTGTATATCCTCTTTAAATATTTGAAAAAATTGAAGAATATCTTCATTTAATTCTGAATTTTTTTGAACCCAGACAATAATTCTCTTTTTCTTCGACTGGTTTTTAGGTTTAATTTTTAATATTAATTTCATTTAAAAATGCTCTAAAAATGATTTTATTATTTAAATTAGTTATCAGAATATGTATTTAAACAAGGATAATTTTAAATATTCTATTTTGAAGACTAAAGGGCTTAATTTTGATTTTCTAAAAACTTTTTAAGTTCTTTAGTTATTTTCTCAGTTTTCTTATCCTTGATCCAATATCTAATCTTTGGAGATCTCAGGAATTTTTGAATTTTTTCATTTAATTCGGTTAATTTCTTTCGATCTTCTATAGATAGTTGAGGAATTTCTTCTTCTATTTCTTCTTTTAGCTTCTTTATTTCTTCTTCAATAATGGGGATTTGTATTTGTTTCTTACCTTGGATTAATCCTTTTCTTAAGATTTCTTTAATACTTTTTATCCAACCCTCAATCCAAGGGAAATTTCCTTTTTTTTTAGGATTATTGATTAGAACTTCCTTCCTTTCAACCATTATTAAATCGTCAGGACAAGAATTTTCACAGGCTCCGCAATAAAAACATTCTTCTTCATTACAAGCTATTTTTCCATATTTTTTGACATCTTCAGCACTTTCTGGAATGAAGAATGATTCTGTTGGGCATATATTAACACAAGCTTTGCATCCCTGTGGGTCACATTTATGGAGCATATTTTTTTTAATTATAACTTCTCCTTTTAATGGAGATATAATAGAAAAGCATTGAGTAGGGCATTCTTTCTGAATTTTATAATAATCCTTTATATTATTTCTGTCCCTCACAGTTAAACATAATTGACAAATCTTATTCGAAGAGTCTTCAATACATTTTTTCATATCTATATTAAAAAACTTACCTATTGAGGGGAATTCATCAAGATTGATTTGCTCTTTAGGTGTAATGTTTTCATGAAATGCATCATTTGGACAGATTATTGCGCATAACATACAATAACAACATTTTTCATGATCTATCAAGATTTTTGGATTATTATCGTCCAAAATTCCCTGAGCAATTTCAGGTATAGGGCCAAGTTCTATTGCATCTACAGGACATACGATTTTACATAACGAGCATCCTATACATCTTTTGATATCATAGATTAATTTCTTATCGACATTTTGATACTTCCATTTAAGTATTAATTGTTCTGGAGTGATTTCAATATGCTTCTCGATTACTTCTTCACTCGCACTGTCTTTTTCATCAGATAATGATTTCGAGATGTTTTTCTCCTCCATTTGGTAAATGAAATATTTTACTTCATTTTTAATATATATATTAAAAAAAAATATTTTAAATCATGAAAAATGCAAAATATTTCTATAAGTTCTTCATAATATAATGAAAAAAAAATTTTTCGATATTGGCTTTTAATCCATTTTGATACTAATATATATAAAGTATAAATTAGGTACCGATAACTTTTTTTATTAAATGTTAAAGCATAAATATCATTACTTCTGTTATAGGGTTGTAAGATTAATAAATTGAAATTCACATTTAAAATATTTATCTAATATAGAGGTTTGTGTGTAAAAATTATTTTTAGACAGAAATTATAAATTTTTAGCTCATTTAAGAATCGAGGTGTCTTGAAGATAAAAACAATTTTTATTGCTGAAGATGACAGGGATCTCCAACGATTATATGAAATCTTATTGAATATGGCTGGATTTCGAGTTTTAGGAATAGCCAATAATGGAGAGGAAGCAATAAAAATGTTTAAGAATTTTAATGAAAAACCAGATATCATCATTTTAGATTACAGAATGCCTATTAAGAATGGAATTGAAGCTTTAAAAGAAATCCTCCATATTGATAACAATTCAAGGATTATTTTTGCTAGCGCAGATAAAACGATAAAGAAAGAAGTTTATTCTTATGGTGCTATGGGTTTCTTAGATAAACCTTTTACCCACGATAAATTAATTTCAACTCTTAATAAGTGCTTGAACACTCCAAAAAGTCTGCATATTTAAAATTTCAAAAAGAGGGTTTTCTTACAGTGGCTCATTGAATCAGTCATACATAATAATCATAGCTCTCTTGATCAAAATTATATATATATTCAATTGAAATTCCCTCTGGTTTAAGATCTGGAGGAGCATAAATCATAGGTAAATTAGGAAAAAAGGTTGCAATGCCATTTCTTGCTAGAATTAGAGCAGGATGATCATCATTCTTAAAAATTTTTTCACTTATCTTAAGTGTAATAATTCTGCATTGTTGCTCATCTATTATCCCTAATGAATGAACATACTCGTGTAAGAGAATGTGATATGTATAAGACCAGATTATCTCGTAAGGTTGTTCTCTCAAAATAATTTCTAATGGTTTTTTATTCATAAAAATCTCCGTTCCTGGAGCAAAGTGCATGCCTCCTATAAATCCACCTCTATACATGCCCATATCGACAAGACCAAGACTCAAACCTGCTCGATGCCGCCCATATACTTTTTTAACATCCCTTTTAACCCGTTTAAATATACCGGGTAACTCTTTTTTTAATTCTTGTAGGTTCATAGGTTTATTTGGTATTAACTTAAATTAAAAAAGGTAAAAATTAGATATCAAAAAACCAAAAATCATCCTCATCTTCTCTTAAAAAATCCATTAGACCTGTTAAATCTCTTAATAAATGCCTTATTGAAACTCTATTTTGGTCTCTACGTATTGTCCCCATTTCTGAGAAAAAAACATCATCAATTAATTTATCAATATTTATCCTATTGAAATATTTCATTGGATCATAAAAAAGTGTATAAAAGATTTCTTTCTCTAAATTTGGCTGTTCTTTCTTATTAAGAACCTCTTCGTATTGATCTCGAATTATATTTTTTAATTCTACTATAAAACATTCTTTTTTATGCAATAATTCCTTCCGATTGCTTTCTAAATTTTTAATATTTTGTTCTATTTCCTTTATTCTTTCTCCTAAAAATCTAAGTTTCTTATTTGGAGTTTTAAGCTTTTGATAGTCGATGTGATAATCAGTATTAGCAATTTGTAAGTGTTGTCTTTCATCATCGACTTTCTTAAGATTATAATTCATATTATAGTAATCTGGAGTAATATCAATTCTTAGAGAGATGTTATTTTTAATACGATACTTAATATTCCTTGGATCATCACCAAAGCTATCAATTATACCGTAATCAGAAAGCATCTTAAGTTGACTGTGTATTGCTTGTCTTGAAATTTTTTTCCCAAATGAAGCTGCTAATTCAGAAGCACCCAATGGAACCTTTGCTAATTTGGATAGAATAATTCTTCTTGTGGGATTTCCTAATATTTCAAGCAAGTTATCTATACTAATAAAATCATCCTTTCCTTCTTGTCTTTCTAATTCCATTTTAATTTAATCCCTTCTAATTTTTATTATGTTTATTTAACCTTAATGGTTATCTATATAGATCTTCTGATGGTTCTTTTGCATACATTTCATAAGACTTTTTAGCTTTATCTGCAGATCTTAACACTTTCCTAATGGATTCATCGAATTCTGCTTTTGAGATGGTCACTCCTTCTACTGACTCCGCATTTTGAGTATTTATATTGGTATTAGCAATAGTTTTACGAATTGTTAAGAGTGTGGCTTCTTCGCAGATTGCTTGAATATCGGCACCAGTATATCCTTCTAAATCTTGAGCGAATTGATCTATATTTACATCTGAAGCTAATGGTTTATTTTTAAGATGAATTTTGAATATCTCAACCCTTGTATCTTTATCTGGCATAGGTATTTCAATATGTCTTCCAAATCTACCAGATCTTAACAATGCAGGATCTAACATATCTGGTCTATTTGTAGCAGCAAGTAGAATAACATCTTTTAAGCCTTCTAATCCATCCATTTCTGTTAATAGCTGTGACACAACTTGTTCTGTTACTTGAGAACCTGCAAATCTACCTCTTAATCCGGCTATAGCATCAATTTCATCAAAGAAAATGATACAAGGGGCAGCAGCTCTAGCTTTTCGAAAAGTTTCCCTAACTGCTTTTTCACTTTCACCTACCCATTTTGATAAAAACTCAGGTCCTTTTACTGAAATAAAATTGACTTCGCTTTCATGAGCTAGTGCTTTAGCTAGAAGCGTTTTTCCAGTTCCAGGAGGTCCAAACAGTAAAATTCCATTAGGAGGTTTTGAATTCAAATGTTTATATAGATTAGGATATCTCAATGGCCATTCAATTACTTCTTTTAATTGTTGCTTTGCATCATCCAATCCACCTATATCTTCCCATGTTTCGGTGGGTTGGGTTATTAGAACTTCTCTTAAAGCTGAAGGTTCAATACTAGTTCTTGCAGTATCAAAACTTTTCATTTTAATTTGAAGTTCCATTAATATCTCTGGAGGGATTGGTTTATCTAAATTGATTTTTGGTAGTAATTCTCTTATAGCTAACATAGCTGCTTCTTTTGCTAACGCTTCTATATCTGCCCCAACAAATCCATGGGTTTTTTCAGCTATAAATCGAAGATCGACATCACTATGAAGAGGCATTCCACGCGTATGGATTAATAGAATTTCATACCTTCCATCTGTATCGGGAACCCCTATCTCAATTTCTCGATCAAATCTTCCAGGTCTTCTAAGTGCTGGGTCTATATCATTTACTCTATTTGTTGCTCCAATAACAATAATTTCACCCCTCCCTTCTAATCCATCTAATAGAGAAAGTAATTGAGCAACAACTCTTCGTTCAACCTCACCAGTGACTTCGCCTCTTTTAGGGGCAATTGAATCCAACTCATCAATAAATATTATTGAAGGAGCCATTTCTTTAGCTTCCTCAAAAACTTTGCGAAGATTTTCTTCACTCTGACCATAAAATTTACTCATAATCTCGGGTCCACTAATAGTTATAAAATGTGCCTCTGTTTCATACGCAACGGCTCTAGCTAATAGAGTTTTTCCTGTTCCAGGGGGTCCGTGCAGTAAAACTCCCTTAGGGGGGTCAATCCCTATCCTTTTGAATAATTCAGGATGTCTTATTGGCAATTCAATCATTTCTCGTATTTTCTGAATTTCTTCTTCTAATCCTCCAATATCTTCATATGTTACTCGTCTAGATTCTAATTCTTCAAGTTCTTTATGAGTTTTTTCTGAGATTGTAATTTTAGTATCTAAATGAATTCTTACAGCATCTGCTTTAGGAAAGTAATCAATAACAATAAAGTCAATCCTTCTACCCATCGCATTAAAACTTAAAATATCCCCTTTTGTTATTACACGATTTTCTAGCATTCTTACTAACTGATCAGATCTTCTTAATATAACAGATTCTTGTAACCCCGCAAAAGTTATCCTATCAGCCAGACTTGCTTCGATTTTACGAATTTCAACTATATCATCCAATGAAGCACCAATATTACGTCTTAACGATGAATCTATTCGAATTATTTTCGTTCCTTTATCCTCAGGTTTTCCTGGGTACAATAAGGCAGCAGTTTTCTTTCCTGCTACATGATGAGATATTTCAATTACATCTCCCGTTCTAAGTTTTAATTCATCGATTACATCTGGATCAATTCTTATCCTCCCTCTACCAGCATCCACTTTATAAGCATCTTTTATTCTTACTTTTTTTCCATTTCCTTTATATTCCCTTGTTATTCCACTCACTATTTTTCCTCTCTCTAATTAACTTTATAATTATATTTTCAAAAAGATTATTATAATCAACAAATCATCTTATTTTTTCGAATTCTTAACTTTAATAATAGCTAAACCATTATTCACTTCTAATAAAGAATCTTTAATTGATGATTTAAAAGGTAAATATATATTTTTCATAAATTTTCGAAATTGATTTTCTGCTTTGAATATTAATTTTGTCCCTTCTTCACTATAACTTATTTGAACATCTTCTTCCCTCATTCCCGGAACTTCTAATATTATTTCAGTAAAATCTTTACAATCATTGATCTCAGTAATTGGTTCTAATATGGCCAAATCTTTATTATCTCCAGAATATTCTAAAGAAAGTTCACTTGCATCAATTTCTTCCATAGATTTTGTATCAAATAACTTTTCTAATGTTGGATATCTCGATAAATCAACATTTTTTAAATAATCAAAAATTCTCTCTTTATCAATATTTCCTTCTATTTTTATTTCAGGATTATCCATCCCTGATTCAAAATGATATGATATCTTAAGCCCCTTTATATTTTTATCTTCAGGGTTCAATTTTAAATCATTTTTCGATTCTGGAATAAATAGAAAATCGATATCAAATATATCTGAATCTAATTTAAAATATTTTTTAATTTTATCAATAATATCATCAAAATCATCCGACACATTTTTCACCTTAATATTAGATTCTGTCAATTTTTTGTTGACATTTCACAATTTACATATGCCACTAAAACTATAAAAACTTATCGATTCTGAAAAATAGGAAAAAAGAGCAATAAAGACTGATTTTATTAAGGATTATAATATTTCTTTAATAAAGAATTTATCTCGAATTCACTTATATTGAATAATTGAAAGAAAAGATCATCTATGATGTTTTTTAGAAGAATACAATTATTGTCTTTTATAGCTTCAACAATTTTTATCTTAAATTTAATGTTATCCATAAATGGAACATCTCCTATACTCAACAAGTTATTTATTACTTTTTCACATTGAATATCGTTATTAGATAGAAAATTTGTAAGGACTTTAATTAATTTTATAATTTCAATCTTTTCAGGGCTTTTGAAATTTTTTAAATTAGGAATTGGTAGGGCTTGCTCGAGTTTAGTCTTACTTCTTTTAATTTTAATATTTTTAGATCTATATAAAAAATGTACGATTTTAGAATTTAAGTAAGCGAGAATGAATAAATAGTCAATATCTCTCTCTTTAGATTTAGGCCAAAGAAAATAAGTATCTGATGTGGCATAATATTGTTCATTTGAATAACCGAAGATATTTTTGTCTGAAATAAATTTAAAAAATATTTTTGGATGTGATTCATATAGAGGCTCGAGATCTAACAATATCTCGTGATTTTTTTCATTAAATTTTCGAATGAAAGAACCTCTTCTTGGGAAATATATATCTTTTGGGTTTTCTTTAGCATTAATTAAGATATCTATTAATTCTGTTTTAAATTGTTTTAAATATTTTGAGAGAGCAGGATATTTTTTTTCAAGTAATCTATTTCTTTCTTGATTGTTTTTCGAATTAAACTCACTTTTATTGAAGTAGATCAGGTAATTTATGTGAGATTCTTCATAATAACCGTATGCTTTTATAGATTTGCTCTTATACATTTTTTTAATTCTGGCTTTCTCAAATTCGTTGAGCTTTATGAATAGTCCATTAATAAGGACAAAATAATCATCCCCTCTAATCTTTAAATTCTTTCCCTCATTTAAAATGAAGATAGAGTCTTTAATGAGAATTAAACCATTACGGATTATAAAATAGTCTTTTATAAATGAGACCTTTCCATTAATTCTACAATTATTTTCAATTTCATCTACAATTAATTTTATTTCTTCTGGATATAGAAGGTTCCAACTTTCATCTTTTTTCAAATTGTTATTAGTTAATGCTGATCTATATTTCTTAAAATTATTTGAATTTTTTTTATATCTTAGTTCATTAAAAATTCTCTCGTTATTTGAATTATCATTTTGATTAATCAGATGTTTACCAAATAGTTGAACAATTTCAATATTCTTATTTATATTATGAATCTTTTCTTTTTCAGTTTTTTTCTGTATTACAAAAATACAATTATGTTGACCTTTTGCGCCCTCAAATATCTTTAAATGCGATATATCTATATATTGTAATAGAAAGCATTCTTTTAACAAATGGGGTTTTAAAAGTTTTATACCTGTTTTCTTAGATTTTGTAATCCAGTAATTTGTTGTAATAAAAGAAAGAAGTCCTCCTGGGTTTAATTTTTCTATCCCTAAATGAATAAAAAAGTAGAATAAGTCCATATTACCTACAAAATATTTAGAACAGCATGGAAATTTTTTAATATATTCTTGAAAAATCTTAGCATTGTAATTTTGGCCTAAATAAGGGGGATTTCCAATAATTAGATCATATTTCTTATTTAAATCTGAACCTAAGAAATTTTCAAATTTGAATTCTACATTTGGATACGAATTTATAAGATATTCCTTCAAATTATAATCCATTTCATATGCTGTTATATCAATAAAGCCCTCTGCAAGAAGAAATCTTAAAAATATTCCTTCTCCTACTGATGGCTCTAAAGCTCTTAAAGTTTGAAGCTTTTTATCTACAGGATTGATAAATTGTAAAATATTGTTTACCATAAATTCAGCAATATAGCTTGGAGTAAAGATTTGTCCAATTCGATTATCATTTTTTGAATTAATATTTTTTAATATCATCTGATCCTAATATTGGATTAAAAATCTAAATAGTTGATGATTAGTTCTATTAAGGTCTTTTAAAAGAAGTAAAATATTTTTAAAGAAGGGAAAAAGAAGTAGTTTCTTAATGATCATGATGATGATGTTCATGATGTTCCATTTCAATATTTACAGGTTTCAAATTCCCGATTGCCCAACCCGTTACTTCATTAAGAGAGGGATGAATCACCATTGAATGATAAATAGGCATGAAAGATCCGGCTTCGGGACAAGCTCTTTTTACTTTTGGTAAGTTTTTTTCATCTTTGGATTCAGGTAGACTACATGTATAACCAGAGTTCATTAAATAAACGAAAGGTTGTACTAAAAGGGCTGCGTGAGGTCCAATTACATGTGCTCCTAAAATTCTATAGGATTTATCAACAATTAATTTGACAAATCCATCATCTTCTTGTCCACTCTCAAATCCCATGGCAAATCCTTTTGCTACAGTTGAGTAATTTTTTATTGCAACAAAAATTTCATACCCTTTATCAATTGCTTCTGTTTGGGTCATTCCAACATGCCCAATTTGTGGGTATGTAAAGATTGCCCATGGAACTGTAGAATAATCTACAGAAGTTTTTTGATTTTCTGGTCCAAATATATTATTAATACAAATTTCTGCTTCATGATTAGCTTTATGGCGAAATTGATAGAGCCCATTTATATCACCGATACACCAAATATTCGGCTTATTAGTTTCTAAATATTTATTGGTTTTTATCCAACCTCTCTCATCAGTTTCAACACCAGTATTTTCAACCTTTAATAAATCCGAATTTGAAAGTCGGCCAGCAGCAATAAGAATTTCTTCTGCTAAAATCTCCTTTTCTTCACTAGTCTTCATATTTTTTACCAAAACTGCCTTCATTTTTTTCTTCCAATAGGTCTTAATAGCTTTTTCATTTAATAAAACTTTCATATAATTTCTGAAGTTTATTTCCAAATGTTGACTGATTTCTGGTTCTTCAGTTATCACTAAACGTGGAAGCATCTCTACAATTGATACTTCAGTACCCATTGCCGAAAAAATATGGGCAAACTCTGCTGCTATTACTCCACCACCAATAATTATAAGACTCTTCCATGGTTTTTTAGGAAATTTATCGCCAAAGAAGTTTTCATTAGTAATATAATCCATACTTTCTATTCCTTCTATTGGAGGAATGAATGATCTTGCGCCTGATGCTATTACAAATCGTTTTCCTTTGAAATATCCTAGTTCTTTACCACTTTTAGTATCCTTCACTCTCATCTCATAATCTCCTATGAATTCGCCAATACCCTTATACACTTTTAAATTCGGTACGGTAGAAAGCCCTTGATCAATATCTTTACTTTCGTCTATTTGAGACCACATTCTTTTTGCTATTAAATCCCAGTCGATGTTTTCTACATTGAATTTAACTCCAACTTTTTTAGCATGTTGAGCTTCCCGGATCATATCAGCTGGATGAACCAATACCTTTGAAGGAATGCAACCTCGGGTTAAACATGTGCCTCCCATTTTAGTGTTTTCTACAAGAGCACATTCCATTCCTAATTGAAGTCCAACATTTAAAACGTTTAATCCAGCTCCACTTCCAATAACTACTAAGTCATAAGTCTCCATAATTTCATTTTTATCTCTATCCCTTTTAAAGTTTATAGTAATATTTTAAAGAGTAGATTTGATAAAATGAAACTAAATTGATTTATCTAAATTTTAATAAGCTTGTAAGAAAGGATTTATAATTGAAAATTAAAGGTTAGATGGAATTAATATTACAAAATTACTTCCTTGCTTATAATCACCTGGAACCCTATCCTCGACCCAAATTTCGCCATGATAAATATCAATAATTTTTTTTACAAGAGATAATCCAAGACCCATTCCTTTACTTTTTTGGTTCTTTAGCTTTCCTTTTTCAAATATACTTTCCTTACGATAATCAGAAATGCCTATTCCATTATCCTTGAACTCCATTTTTGTATATTTTTTATCTTCTTTTTGTTCTTTACTAATATCAATAATTATAGTGATATTTGATTTATCATTGTACCTTACAGCATTTATTAAAATGTTTTCAAACACATCCAATAAGAGATTATTTGCATATACATAATTTCTTTTAGTAGGAGTATTGAGCTGAATGTTAATATTTCTCGTTTGAAAACTAGATTCTAAAAACTCGATTGCTTTGTTTAATATCCGAGTTGCATCAATCCTTTCTAAATTAATTTCAGACTCATCAATCTCAGTAATTTTTCTTACATTTCTTATTAATTTTTTTGCTCTATGGACTTGTTCGTCTATTATTTCATATAATTCTTTTATAGTACGTAGCTTTTCAGGATTGTTTAGATAAAGAGAACTAAGCTCAACTGAGGAACTAACATTTTGAAGAATATTGTTAATATCGTGGGCAAAAATATCTCTATAGAGATTTGCTTGATAATACGCTTTTCGATATTTTTTTTCAGATTTCTTTATCTTCTCTTCCATTTTCTTTTGATCTGTAATATCTATAAATGTTACAAAATCAGCAGGCTTCCCATCATACGTTATAGTTTTGGAATAGTTCTCTATCCATGCTAATTCACCAGTTTTTCTATAAAGACGGAATTGATAATGATAAATTACATCGGTTTTACCTTTCTGTTTTTTAAGTGCTTGTTCTTTTATAAACTCTTTATCGTCTGGATGAACAATCTTCAACTGATCTTCTAGATTCCAACTTATAGCTTCCTCATAAGGATATCCTATAATATCTGCCATTTTGTGATTAGCATAAACAATTTTATCACCTTGCATAATGAAAATCCCCATTAATGACTGGTCAGCAAGCATCCTAAATTTTTCTTCAGATTCTTTTAATACTTCAGTTGTTTTCTTGACCTTATTCTTTAACTGTTTATTTAATTCTTCCAATTCTAGTTCTGTTCTTTTACGTTTTAAGGCATTTCCAATAATGTCAGAAGAAATTTTAAGAAGGTTTAAATCCTCTTCCTGCCAACTCTCTGGGGCTCTTATATTATCAAATCCAATAAATCCTGCTATAATTTCTCCAATCTTTAATGGTAGAAAAATTAGAGATTTAATATTTTCCCTTAAAAATTCCTCTTTTTCTGCTGAGGCTTCAAGGGGTAAATCTTCGATGTTTTCAATGTTTAGAATCTCATTATTCTTTAGCTTGTCTATTGACCATTGGAAGGGTGCCATTGGAATATTTTGAAGTTCTTTTAGTTGAGGATTGACTCCTTCAGCACACCATTCATGCGTATTATTCATCGTAATATTGTCTTCATTAAATAAAAATAAATAACTTCGACTTGCTTGGCTTATAATTCCAATATTTTTTAGCGAAGAATTTATGGCTTCTTCAATATCTACAGGATTAACAAATTTAGAAGAAATTGTTGAGATGGTTGTTTCAAATTCAATCCTTTTTTTTAAATTTTCTTCTGCTTCTATCCGATCAGTAAATTCTTCAAATATAGCTACTATTTTTCCTGAAGGTAATTTATAAACATAATTTTCTGTCCAACCAGAAATTCTATCATCCTGATAAAATGCTGGCGGAATATGCTCTGGTTCACCAGTCTTCCAAACTCTTTGTATTACTTCAAATAACCCAAAATCCTTTATGCCTGGGAATACTTCAAGAATATTTTTCCCAATTATATCTTTCTTTTCAACTTGAGTTAACGATAAACCTGATTCATTCATCTCTTTGATAACAAAACTATTACCATCATCATATGTCTCATAAATAACTACACCGCTACCCATATTATCAAAAAGCTCTTTAAACACTTGAACAGATTCATAAAGTTCAGGTTCAATCATGCTTTCTCACATATCGTATTTTTAAATTGAAGCCATATAGATTCTTTCCTAAAAAATGATTAATAACCATTTTTAGTCCAATTCTATCCATTAAGGCACATATCTAGTCAACTAATTGTATTTAAACTTATGTGTTAAAAATTTGAACTGGAGCTTTTTTCTTAAAGGTTCAACAAAAGATAATAATTGATTTTGATAGGTTTAGGGAAGAAAATTATTTGTCGTCTTTTTAAAAAGTATTATATTTTAAAATTATGTGATTAGAATAATAGAACAAATCACTTTTAATATTAAAGTATAATCATTAAAGGGATAGATGATTTTAAATTACATTTTATGCGTATCCAAAAGAAGTATAAAATCATTTTTTAATAAAAGAAGATTAAATTGATAAGATTATGATGGGTAATAGAGAATTAAGTGGAAAAAAGAGGAATAGATCTAGAATCGATGAAGATGAACTTTTTAGATCTTTAAGCCATAAAATTAGAAGGGATATCATTAAAATTTTAGGAGAGAACCCTTTATCATTTTCAGAAGTAATAAATAATTTAGAAAATGTTGACAGTCCCACTCTTTCTTACCATTTAAAAAGTTTACAACCATATTTACAGCAAAAGGAAAGTAAGTATGAACTTTCTGGTATAGGAGAAGTTGCTTTTAACTTATTAAGTTAGACTGACGAGTCAGTTAGAATTTCAAGATATAAAAGAAAATTCTTATATGCTTATTATACTACAGTGATTTGTTGGATAAGTGCATCTACAATTATTCCACTGATAATTGCTGCTGATATTGGTTTTTTTACGACTGTTTTCATAAATATTGTGATTACCATAATTTCTTCGATAAATTATGTGATAATTTGGATTTTGAGAAAGAAATATTAATTTTTATAATTTGATGTTGAATAGATACTAAGTTTAGATGATTTCTCTCTCTTAATTGACAAGATCAGTAACATTTTTAAAGTTTTTTTTAGTAAAGAATTTTTTTTATCGAAAAATTAATCTTTACTAACTCTAATCATTGACCAGCTAACGATATTTGTATTAGGAATAATGATTTCCTCAAGCATTTTAAACCCAAAATACTCAAAAAATCTAAAGTTTTTCTCTAAAGTAGTTTCTAAATAAATTGGTAAATGTTCCTCATCTATGTGTTTTAACATTGGTTTAATTAGCTTACTCGCAAATCCTTGTCCTTGGAATTTTGGATCTACACCAATTAACCCAAAATACCAATAAGGAACTTTCATATAAATATTACGAAGGGAATCATTAACAGCTTTAATAAATTTTATTCTTTTAGTCGTTTTAATGCCAAATTTAAATGGTAATTTGAATCCTCCTTTAGTTAAATATCTCCAATAAGGGAAATTTACATTTTGAGGAGGACGCCAAAGCGCAATTCCTTCTAAATTTTCAGAAGTACCATAAACGATACCATATTTAATTCCTATGTGAAGTGAGAGCTTCCACACATATTGAAGCTTCATTAGTCTTTCACTAACATCAGGAATTTGCCAGCGAATCACGGGATCATTCTGAAAAGCACGTGATAAGACGTGACTAGCCGGTTTAATATATTTTTTTGATAGGTGTATTAACTCATTCAATTCTGACATTATTATCTAAATTCTAAAATCTTGAATTTTCTTGGTGAATTAATTGTTAATATTAATATCAGAAAGTACTAAAATCTTCAAAATTTTTCTAAATAAAGTAAGAATATTAATTTTTTTAACATTGCCTAGTTTTAAATTTGAAGTGAAGGAAATTGAAGGGATCTATCAGATTAAAATTGATGTTCCTTTTGCTGTTAAATATGTTTGTCTTTATCTCTTTAAGCTAAATGGGAAGAATATCCTTATTGATTCCGGTCTGAATATGGGAAATTGGAAGAAAATGTTATTTTTAGCTTTTGAAGAAGTGAACATATCTATCAAAGATATTGATTATTGCTTTATTACACATATACACACTGATCATATAGGATTAATTCGCCTTCTAAAACAAAAAAATCCTAAACTTAAAATCTTAATGCATGATATAACTCATGAATTATTAAAATGGGAAACCAATCAAAATAGTTTAAAAGAATTAGAACAAGAAGCTAGAAAAATCGCGAAACAACTGATGAAGTATGGTATTAGCGAAGAGCAAGGAGATCGAATTGTAAAGTTTTTTACGTTTTGGCCAAAGTTCATACAATACCAAAAACCAGATATTATAGTCCACGATGCAGATATTATATTTGATATGTTGGAAATTATCTGGACTCCAGGCCATAGTTTCGGTCATATATGTATTTATGATAAAAGGAGAAGATATCTTTTCTCAGGGGACCATATACTTAGTAGGATTACTCCACACATAGGAAATTTCGTCGTACCAGATTATTTAGCAGAAAAATATAAAGATTATGATTTTAATAATATATTAAAACACTACTTAGCATCTTTAGATAGAATTGACAATTTGAATCCCAAAATAATTTTCCCTGCTCATCAGGAAGTTATTTATAATCCCCACGAGCGCATAATGCAAATTAAGGAGCACCATAAAAAGAGATTAGCTGAAATTTCAAGTGTAATTAAAAATAATCCCTTAACTGCATATAAAATTTCTCAAATTCATTTTGGAGAAGATTTGGATGAGATAAATTCTTATATGGCATTAAGTGAAGTTTTAGGTCATCTCTTATACCTTCAAGCTCAAGATAAAGTTAAATTAATTGAAAAAAATGGAAAATTTTTATATTACTGCTAGTTTCTGAATAATAATATGATTGAATGGATTAATTTATTTATTTTAATTATCTCAACAGTTTTAATGACTTTATTTTATATTAAAAGTGTAAGACCGGCACAATTAGAAAAAAAAATGGGAGAAATTGCATATAGAAAATGCGGGATATACAGAATTATTGCGAGTTTTTTTGAATTAATTGTAATTATAAATTATATTCTCTACTTTTTTTTCCCTCTGCCAATTTTACTCCCTCAATTTTTTATATGGGATTATTGGATTTCTGTTATTCTTAGTATAATAATTTTGGTGCCTTGTTTATATATCATGTTAATAGGAGTAAGAGATGCAGGAAGAGAAGCCCTTTTTCCAGATAAGGAACATAGTCTTTATGAGGGAATATATGAAAAGATTAGACACCCACAAGCATTAGGAGAAGTTTTTATTTGGTGGTCGGTAGCATTACTTTTAAATTCACCATTTCTTTTTTTATATTCTATAGTATGGTTTCCAATATTTTACTGGTTTTGTAAAGCTGAAGAAAAAGATCTAATAGTAAGATATGGAAAATCCTATATTGAATATAAAAATCGAACAGGTATGTTCTTTCCGAAGAAAAAAAATTAAAAATAATAATTCTAATTCCTCAATCATTACTTTTACATTTATAAAACCTTTAAACTTAATATAATGTCAACAGATATTCAAAACTTAAAAGAAGCCATTATTGGAGAAAGTAATGCGAAAAGAAAATATGAATTATATGCTGAAAAAGCAAGAGAAGAAAATCTTCTTGAAGTTGCTCATCTATTTAAGGCAATTGCAGTCGCAGAAGCAATCCATATAAAAAATCATATAAAGTAATGCCTTTTCAAAAATTTTAAGTGCAAAAAGGAATGGTTCACATATCTTAAATTTAGAAATGTATTTAAAACATTTTATCGGAGGAAAGAAATCTTATCGATGTCATGCAAGAAAAGTCTTTATGTTTGTTAATTCTAATGGCGATATTGAAAATTGTCTTCAATTAAATAAGCCAATAGCAAATTTACGAGAAATTTCAGTTAAAGAAGCCATGAAATTACCACAATTTCAACAATACTTAAAAGAAATGGAAAAATGCGACAGTTGTAATTTACCAACTATGATTGATACGAGCTATGCTTGGGAAGATTTTAGTTTACTAACAAAATCAAGTGGAATTTCTTTTGGTTGAAAAGGGAAAAATTTCGGTTATAATAATATATAAAAAAGATTGAGAATTGAAAGAAAATATCAAGAAAA
>JBHLLG010000016.1:0-58071 GCA_048885925.1 Candidatus Hermodarchaeota archaeon | reverse complement strand
TCGAGTTTTGGAAATTCTGGGAGTCTTGTATCCATAATAAATAAGACAATTTTCTTAAGATTTTAAATTTTCTTTTCAATTAAGGTGGATTTTTTTCCCATTCATACTGACAAGTCTATTTAAGTCTAATTAGTAAGCTTTTAATCAAGATAAAACATAACAATAAATTATCAAATCTAAACAAAACTTTAATTCAAAAATAAATATAGATTGAAAATTTAAATTACAAGTTAAAATTGATGATAAAATGGTAGATAGACGAGTTTGTGTAATAGGCATAGGTCATACAAATTTCAATTCAATGACTCCGGATATACAATGGAAAGATATAATGTATGAGGCTTGTGATAAAGCATATATGGATGCAGGAATAGATGTCAGAAAAGATGTAGGTAGCTTTATTACATGTGCTGAAGACTATTGGGAAGGATTTGGAATTTTTGATGAATTTGTTCCAGATCAAGTTGGAGCCTTATTACGACCTACATGTACAGTTTGCGGTGATGGAATCCAGGGATTAGGAAATGCGTATATGCAAATTATGACTGGTTTTATTGACGTTGTTGCCGTTGAAGTACATAGTAAAGCTTCTGATTTGTTGACTTATGGAGATATAGTTCTTCATGCGTTGGATCCAAGATTCGAAAAACCTATCAGTGGACCCGTAGAGAGACCTAATTATGCAGGTAGCCCAGAATATCCACCAGAAAATCCTAAACATTTAATTGGTAGATCAGATGAAAAAGAAAGAATTCATCCATATTTTTTAGCAGGCTTAGAAATGCAACATTATCTTAGAAAAACAGGTACAACAGAAGAGCAATGTGCTTCTGTAGTTGTAAAAAATAAGAAAAATGCTTTCTTTAATCCTTATGCTGATTATGAAGCTAAAATAACCATAGAAGATGTCATGAAATCTGAATATCTCTTTAAACCAATAAAAAGATTAGATATCAGTCCTTTGGTTGATGGAGCAATATGCTTTGTTCTCGCTGATGATAAAACTGCTAAAAATTTAGGGATTGATCCAATATACTTAGCTGGATTTGGTTATGCCTCGGAAACTCCATGGCTTAGTACAAGAGGTATGAATGCTGATTACGCGAAAATTGCCTCAAAAATGGCATATAAAATGGCGGGTATTACTGAACCTAAGAAAGAAATTGATGTGCTAGAAGTTGATGATAGATTTTCATACAAGGAACTTCAACATTTAGAAGCACTAGGATTTGCTAGACCAGGTGAAGCAGGACATCTTGTCGACGAAGGTGTATTAGATATTAAGGGTTCATATCCAACAAACACTTCTGGTGGTTCATTAGGGGTTGGTAATTGTCTTGAAGCAACAGGTATGCAAAGAGCTTTAGAAATTGTTACACAGCTTCGTGGTCATGCTGGTAAACGTCAGGTTTCGAATGCAGAGGTAGGAATTGCTCAATCTTGGAGAGGTATTCCTACAGGGACCGGAGCTGTAGCTATATTTAAGAGAGGATAAAGAGGTGGGAAAAAAAATGAAAAAAGTTGCTGTTATAGGAGGAGGAATGACACTTTTTCGTAGACATCTGCTAGAAACTGGAAAAGAACTTTCCTATTTAGCTACTAAAATGGCTATGGAAGATTCTGGTATTGAGAAAGATGATATTGATATGGTAGTAATGGGTAGTGCACCTGATGCATTTGATGGAATTCATATGAAAGGTGAAAACCTTTTAGATGGAGCCGCTGGAGTTGGAAAACCATATGTGAGAGTATTTAATGGAGGAGGAACAGGTGTTTTTGCTCCTATTGCTGGTTGGTGGCATGTAGCTTCCGGTGTTGCTGATATATGCCTAGTTGTTTGTGAGGAAAAGATGGGAAATATTTACCCACATCCACAAACAGCTTTTAGACATATTTGGGATCCTATTTTAGATAGACCTTTAACTCCTAACTTAGTATGGCTCTTTGCCATGGAAATGAATCGATATATGACTGTACATGGTATCAAAAAGGAAGATATTGCCTTAGTTTCTGTAAAGAATAAGAAAAATGCAGTTGGACATCCATGTGCACAATTAGCAGATCCTAATATTACAGTTGAAGATGTTTTAAATTCTGAAATAATGGCCTGGCCTGTAAATAGATTAGATATTAGCCCACCTAGTGATGGTGCTTCAGCATTAATATTTTGTAATGAAGACATTGTACATAGATTTACCGATGATCCGATTTATGTAGCTGGTACTGGGTGGAGTATTGATAGTACTATGTGGACAAATCGAGATTTATATTTCCCTCGATATGTTGCTCAAGCAGCTAAAATGGCATATAAAATGGCTAAAATCGAGAATCCTCGAAAAGAAATTGATTTTGCTGAGCCTTATGATCCATTTTCATATAAAGAGTTACATCATTTAGAAGGTCTTTTATTATGTAAGAAAGGAGAAGCACCAATTCTTACTCGAGAAGGAGTAACCCAGAGAGATGGAGATCTTCCTGTTTGTCCTTCTGGAGGCTTATTAGGGGTTGGAAATCCAATTGCTGCTACAATGGGACAAAAAGTTTGCGAATTATATTGGCAATTAAAAGGTATGGCAGGGAAGAGACAGATTCCAGGAGATCCAAGAATAGGAATTGGACAAGCGTGGGGAGATATCATGCAAATGGGGACAGTAATGATTTTAAGGAGGGGATAAAGAAAATGGTAAAAAAGAAAGAATATAAAGAATGGCCACCATATGCTCCGGGTACATACGTTCGAGAGAGCGATATTCAAGATAGGAAAATTACTTATACGTGGTGGGAACCAGAGGTTCAATATAGTTGGTCTTTAGGTCCTGCAATGAGCAAGTTCTTGCAAGGCTTAAAAGAAGGCAAAATTTATGGAATTCATTGTAAACGATGTAAGCGAATTCTTGTACCTCCTCGCATGTTTTGCGAGTATTGTTATGGTCCCACTGAGGAATGGATTGAGTTACCAGATACAGGAATTATTGAAACATTCTCAATTTCGTATCTAGATCCTGATGCTAATAGAATCGAAGAACCAATACTTGTCGGCGTAGTTGATCTTGATAATACACCTCCGCATCATGGATTTATGCATTATTTTGGAGAAATGACCAAAGAAGAAATCAAGATTGGAATGAAGGTTAAAGCAGTATGGAAACCTGAGAATGAAAGAGAAGGCTCAATTACTGATATAAAGTATTTCAAACCTTTAAAAGGAGGTGGAGATTAATGGGATTTTTAGAAAAGCAAACCGATCCAACCTCTCCAATGCATTGGCGTGGAGATATGCAAGCAGATTACTTTTATCCGAGCGGAATTGCTGGTGATAAATTTTTCAAACATCTTTTGAAGAACGATACATTTTTAGCATGTAAATGTACAAAGTGTAGCAAAGTGTATTGTCCTCCTCGTATGTATTGTGAAGATTGCTTTGAAGAGATACCAAATAATAGTTGGAAAGAAGTACCACCTAATGGTACAGTAAAATTATTTACTGTAGCTAAACTTAATGCTCACGGTAAAAAATTAGCAACACCAAAAGTAGTTGCCTTTATTGAGGTTGGTGGTACAAATAGCTGCATGTTAGGTATTATCAATACTAACAATTTTGATAGAGATTTAATGGGTTTAAAAGTTAAAGCAATCTTACGTCCAAAAGATAAACGAGAAGGAACAATAAAGGATATTCTTTATTGGGAAGAAGTTTAATTTTTAACTAATTTTTCTTTTATTTTTTAAATTTTTCGCATAGATTAATATTTTGATATCTAGCTAAATAAATGACTATTTTAATTCCTCCTAAAATAAGAAATGAAAAGTTAACTTTTGAGATAATAATTTTAACTTAAATTATAGCTCGATATCATCTCTAGAGAGATTAAATATTTTTTTAGCTTCTTCTGGAGTTGCAACTTCTCGTCCTGCGATTTTAGCAACTTTAACTGCCCATTTAACTTGTTCCCATGATCCCTTAGCTAATTCACCAGAAACAATTCTTGTGTTATCCTCTAAGCCTACTCTTATGTGACCTCCCCATACGGCGGCGCTAAGTCCAGCTTGGAATTGATTTTTGGCAACTCCACATACACTCCAAGTAGAGCCTTCAGGCATCAGTCCCAATAACTGCCCTAAATTATTTGGGCTAAAAGGAATACCTCCTAAAACACCAAAAACAATTTGAAAATGCAAAGGACGCTCGAATAAAGTTTCTTGTTTATTCAAAAAGAGCATATTATATAGACCACCGAAGTCATAAATTTCCATTTCTGGTTTTGTCCCTACTTTCTTCATTTCTTTCGCAAACATTTCAATTGTGTAAAAATCATTTCTGAAGATATTCTTATCACCTCTTAACACTTTCCCAGCTTTATAATCTCCTATACTAAAATTCATGCTGTTTGTATTCAATGAAGCTATCGGAGGTTTAAACTTTTTTACAGGTGTGATTCTGTCTTCTGGAGTGGATTTTGCACTTACTGCTGCTGTACTAAGATTAATAATTATATTTGGTACTTTTGATTTTATATTTTCTAGAATATTTCTAAATAGATTTAAATCATGAACGGGATTTCCTTCTTCTGGATCTCTTGCATGAATATGAACAATTGCAGCACCAGCATCATAACACTTTTTAACTTCATCTCCAAATTCTTCGGCTGTATATGGTACATTTGGATTACTTTCCTTAGTGGTGAAATTTCCTGCCAATGCAGCACTAATTACTAATTTATTCGATAAATCTTTTTTTGACAATATTATCACCTATTGAGCTATGTATTATGAATTATTAATGTAGATTAGCATTAAAATAAATTTTCTTTTAATTTTTTTCAATTATGGAAAAAGATATCAAAATTCATATAATAGATTAAGATTGTCTAATTATTTTTATGTAAAGAGAAATTCATATTTTTTATCAATAATAATATAGGTGTTAAATAATGAAACTATTAGAAGAAAAAAATGCATTAGTAACTGGTGGAGGGAGAGGTATAGGAAGGGAAGTTGCATTAGATCTTGCACGAAATGGTGCTAATGTTGCCGTTACAGCTCGAACTAAAACAGAATTAGATCAAACTGTCAAACATATTGAAAAATTCGAAGTTAAAGGACTTACGATTCCTGCAGATTTATCAACTTTAGAAGGAGTTAGTAATTGTGCAAAGATTTTTTTTGAAAATTTCAAATCAATTGATATATTAATCAACAATGCTGGAATGACACAAGTAGCTTCTGTGGTTGACTATCCGATTGAAATGGCTCAAAAAATGTTTAATCTTAACATAATGGGATATTATGCTATGCTTAAGGAAATTTTACCTAGAATGATTGAACAAAAAAGTGGAAGCATAGTTATGACCGCTTCAGTACAAGGTAATATATATTTCCCCCCAAAAAAAGTTGCTTATTCAGCTTCAAAAGCTGCAGTTGCCGCAATGGGAAGATGTTTGAGCCTAGAAGTAAAACCATATAATATAAACATTAATGTGGTTACTCCAGCTGGAGTTGAAACCAAATTTGCAGAAGATTTAAGAAAGTGGGCTCAACAAATGCCAATTACAGTTCCACCAGAATACATTTCTCCAGCTTATGTATTTCTTGCCTCTGATTTAGCAAAGAAAAAATATAATGGGATCATTGTTGAATTGCATACAATTTGTGATTTTTTACCTATTCTACAAGATGAATTTACTGAAAGGGATATAGATCATAAAAAACTTGTTAAATTAGCAGAAGAAAAAATAAAAAAGGATCAATTTATGGTTCTGAAAAGGAATTCAGAATTAATTAATTTCATGCTTCAATATAAAAGATGAATAAATTATTTTTTTTTAAACTCTTCTAAATCAATAACATTACTGTATAGCAATTTAAAAAATAATGTAAAATTTATATAATAGAAAATATATTCTTGCTTGTTTAAACTAATATATACATGTTTTAAACAAATGATGATATAAATATGAATCTTAGAGAATTAGTTGAAAGTCAGGCAGAAAGGTATAAGGAAAAGGTGTTTTTATATTGGAAAGATATAACAATATCCTATTCTCAACTGAATGAATTAACGAATAAAGTAGCGAATTTTTTATATGATTTAGGCATCAGAAAAGGAGATAAAGTGAGCGTTTATTTACCAAATATGCCTGAATATGTGTATTTATACCTAGGTATCCCCAAACTAGGAGCAGTTACAGGTCCTGTTAATGCGTTATTTAAACCAAGAGAAGTAAAATTTGTGGTAGGGCATTCAGAAGCTAAAGCTATTGTTACTATCCCGAATTTCATGGAGTTGGTTAATCAAATTAAAGGAGATCTCCCTAATTTAAAACATGTGATCGTAATAGGGGAACCTACAGATGGAGCATTAAGTTTTAGCGATCTAATGGAAAAGGCATCGCCGGAAGACCCTCCTGAGGTTATTATTAATGAAAAAGAAGACCCCGCTGCTATTTTATACACATCGGGGACAACAGGTTTTCCTAAAGGTGTATTGCAAACTCATTATAATATCAGGAGAAATGCTGAAATGATACGAGATTTCTTAAAGGCAAAAGAACACTTTCGGTTTATGTTAATTTTGCCACTATTTCATTGTAATGCACAGATAGTTACTGTCATGGCGCCCCTTATAATAGGAGCGAGCTGCATTTTAACACCAGGATTTTCAGCTCAAACACACTGGGAAACTGTGGCGAAATATAGGGCATCTACTTTCAGTTGTGTTCCAACAGTACTCTCGATCTTACTTAGGATGCCACATGAAAATCTGGATCTTTCTTCATTGGAATTTGTTATATGTGGAGCTGCTCCTTTACCTGTGGAAGTATTTAAGGAATTTGAAAGTACTTTTAATTGTAAGGTTATAGAAGGTTATGGCCTCACAGAAGGTACATGCGCTTCTTCAGTCAATCCATTACCTACTGAAACAGAAGACCGTCGAAAAATTGGTAGTATCGGCATACCTTTACCAGGGAATGATATGAAAATTGTTGATGATAATGGCAATGATGTACCTCCGAATACTAAAGGTGAAATAGTTATAAAAGGAGATAATATAATGAAAGAATACTTCAAAAATCCAGAAGCAAACGCCGAAACTCTTAAAAAAGGTTGGTTATATACTGGCGATATTGGTTATATGGATGAAGATGGATTTTTCTACATAACAGACCGCAAAAAAGATATGATAATCCGAGGTGGAGAAAATATATATCCCCGTGAAATTGAGGAAGTACTTTATTCTCATCCAGCAGTTTCGTTAGGTACTGTTATTGGAGTAAAAGATAAGATTTACGGAGAGCTTCCCAAAGCATTTATAGTATTGAAAGAGGGAGAATCCATTACTGAAGAAGAACTTATTAATTATTGCAAAAAGCATCTAGCGGATTTTAAAGTTCCAAAATATGTGGAATTTAGAGATGATCTACCTAAAACACCTACTGGAAAGATAATGAAACAACCACTCCGTGAAGAAGAAGCAGCTAAAACTGGTAAAATATTTAATAAATAATTTTCTTTTCATTTTTCCTAATCCTGATTGCTCGTTTTTAAGACTATTTGGTTGAGATACCTTTAACCCTATTTTTTCTTTAATAAACTATTTTACAACTCAAAAGTTTTTATAGATAATTCAATCAATATTATTATTATTTCTAATATAAAAAAAAGAGAGGACTAAAATGGATAAAGTAGCAATAGTTGGATGTGCTCAAACAAAATATGAAGAAGAAAAAATTGATTTAACAATTTCAGAACTTGTATTTGAAGTTGTTACAAAACTCCATAATGAGTTAGGAATTACAAATGATGATGTCGGATGTGTGATTACTGGTTCTAATGATTTCAATGATGGAAGAACAATAGCAAATATGGCGATTCAAGATGCTGTTGGGTCAGTTAGAAAGTCAGAATCTAGAGTTTCGGGGGATGGAGCATTTGCTTATGTTTATGGCGCTATGAGGATTCTCTCTGGAGAATATGATACTGTTTTAGTAGTTTCACATTCTAAATGCTCTGAGGGTGATCAATATCTTATAAATAATTCTATATTTGATCCGTATTATCAACGACACTTAGGTTTAGATCAAATATCTTCAGCTGGTTTAATGGCAAATATGTATATGAGTAAATATGGCATTAATGAAACCCAAGCAGCAAAAGTAGTGGTAAAAAATCGAAAGAATGCAATTAATAATCCCTATGCTCATATACAAAAGGAAGTATCTATAAATGATGTTTTGAATTCACCTATGTTGGCATATCCCTTAAAAGAATTAGATTTTCCTGCTTATAGCGATGGCGCAGTAGCAATGCTCCTCACTAATGAGGATAAGGCTAATAGATTTACTGATACCCCTGTTTGGTTAAAGGGATATGCTAGTTGTACCGATGCCTACTATCTTGGACACCGAACCATGACTGATTTAATAGCCTTGGAATATGCTGCCAAAGAAGCATTGAAAATGGCTGGAATTAAGGATCCAGTTAAGAATATAGATGTAGCTGAGGTTTCTGAAGCTTTTTCTACGCATGAACTTATGATTTATGAAGCTTTAGGATTTTGTGGAAAAGGAGAGGGTGGTAAATTTATTGAAAGTGGAGAAACACTAATAGACGGATCAATACCTGTAAATCCATCAGGAGGAATATTATCTAGCAATGTTGCAATGGCTAATGGTTTAATTCGTGTGGCAGAGATTGCCTTACAGTTAATGGGTAAAGCAGGAAAGCGACAAATATCTGGAGCAAAGAATGGTTTAGCTTACGGAATGAATGGAACATGTTCACAAGGGAATTGTGTATTAATATTCGGAGGTGAATAAAAGATGCCAAAACATAATGTAGCAATTGTAGGAATAGGGCAAACGAAATATAGAAGTAAGAGAAGAGATGTGAATATTCCTGAAATGATCTATGAGGCTGTTAAGATGGCACTTGATGATGCGCAAATGGAACCTAAAGATATTGATGCAATTCTCATAGGTAATATGGATCATTTTGAGGGCATTAATTTCTCTGAAATGTGGTGTGGGATTGAAGCAGCACCAGGATACTTAAAGCCTGTAGTAAAAATTGCCACTGGGGGGACCACAGGTTCGTCTTTAGGTATTTGTGGATATTATAATATTGCTTCTGGGTTATATAGAAATGTTTTAGTTGTGGGATGGGAAAAACTTAATGAGGGAGGTGCTACCACAGGAATAATAACTGCTTTTGATCCAGTATGGGAACGTCCCTCCTTAGCAGGCGCTTTAGGACCACTCGCCTTAATGGCTAATATTTACGCACATAGATATGGTATTACATCAGTACAAGCCGCTAAAGTAACTGTTAAAAATAGAAGTAACGCTGCTAATAATCCATTTGCCCACGTGCAAATGCCTAACATTACTATAGAGGACGTTATGAATTCTCAAATGATTTCCTATCCTTTAAGATTACATGATTGTTGCCCTCAAAGCGAGGGAGCTTGTGCAGTTATTTATGCTAATGAAGAGGAAGCTAAAAAAATAACAGATAATCCAGCTTGGTTTAAGGGAGTCTCAACAGCCCATTATTATACTTTTGGTACGGATGATATCATGTACAATCTTCCCACAGCAACAATAGCTTCAAAAAAGATTTATAAAAAAGTAGGAATTAGAGATCCTGTGAGGGATCTTGACGTAGCAGAAATATATGAGCCAACTTCATGGTCAGAACTTAGTTGGACCGAAGCATTAGGTTTTACAGATTTGGGCGGGGGAGGAAAATTGTTGGATGAGGGAATTACCCAAATGAGTGGTGAATTACCCGTGAATCCTTCTGGAGGCGTATTAAGTACCAATCCAATTGGTGCCACAGCACTAGTTCGGTTTGCTGAGGCGGCAATACAAGTTATGGGTCAAGGTGGTAAGCGACAAGTACCAGATGTAGAAACAGCATTAGGTATGGGGTTTGGAGGGAGTTTATGGACAGAACTTGCTATCCTAGGAAAAGATCCAAATCCATTGAGGTGAAAAAAATGGGAAAAAAACAAAAAGAATTTGAGATTAAATGGAAAACAGACTTGCCCTATAAATATTCTATAGGAAAGTTAGCAGTTAAGTATTTTGAGGAACTTAAGGACAATAAGAGGATAATGGGAAGTAGATGTCCTAAATGCAACAAAGTACATATGCCACCGAGAGCAGTTTGTGCTGATTGTTTAGTAGAAATGACGGTAAATGATATGGTTGAAATATCTTCAAGAGGTACCTTGGAGGGTTTTACAGTTGTGAATTATCCTTTTATTGATCCAACAACAGGAGGAATGCGTCCCTTCCCTTATGGTTATGGAATATTCAAATTAGATGGTGCTGATACCTATATGATGCATTTTGTGGACGAGACGGATCACACTAAGTTTAAAATAGGGCAGCGTGTAGAGGCAGTTTTTAAAGAAAAACGAGAAGGAAATAGTGAAGATATTCTCTATTTTAGAATTATAAGAGAAGAATCGGAGGGATAAAATTGAGTGAGGATAAAGAGAAGAAAATGTTTAGGGGAAGGATTAAAGTTCCATATAAGCATACTGCTGGGGCATATGTTGAAAGATTCATTACTGAAATAGGAAAAAATCATAAAATTATGGGTGTGAAATGCCCTAAATGTGGTAAGATATTTGTACCTCCCAAACTGATCTGTTTTGAATGCTTTGAAAAGATGGAAGAATGGATAGAGGTGGGAAATCAAGGAATAATTAAAGGTTTTACAGTTATCACCCATTCAACACCCGTTTTACCTTTAGAGCCTCCTTTTGCTTATGGGATAATTACACTTGATGGTGCTGATACGGATTTTGTGCATATTATAAAGGAAAGTGATCCAAAAAAGTTAAAAATCGGGATGCGAGTCGAAGCTGTCTTTAAAGAAAAACCGAGAAAACGGATATTGGATATTGAATATTTCAAACAGATTTAATTTTTATTAAAATTTTTTTTGTTAATTTTAGATTTCCTTTAAAAAAGGAAAAATAAAAAAATTATATATTATATACTATTTGCTATTTTATAAGCTCTATGAACAGCTTCTAAAACTGTTTCTGGTTTTCTTGCATCTCCTATTTTTTCTACTTTGATGTTTTCAAGCTGTTTTATTTCTTTGAAAAGTGAATCATTTGGTTCTACTCCAGTAGCGTAATATACCATATCAACCTCATTAATAATCTGCTCTTTATCAGCAGCATCGATAAAACTCACATAATTATCTCCAATTTCTTTAACCCTAACACTTGTATGAAATTTAACACCTAAAGCATCACATTTATCAAGAAGTACCCATTTAGTTGTTTTTCCTAAAGCTGAACCTAATTTTGGTAATTGTTCTAATACATTTACCTGGTTTCTCCCTCCGTGCAGCATTTTTAAAGCAGTTTCAGGTTCTAAAGCATTGTATAATGTAAGAAAATCAAAGGCTTCAAGGCTTAAAGCTCCAAATTTAGCTAAATAAATGGCAAGTTCGATTCCTGTTGCACCTCCACCAATGATTACATTATTACGTCCTACTGGAGCATCTCCACTAAAAACATTATTAGCCCAATAAACATTTTCTCTATCTATACCAGGGATCGGCGGTGATATTGGTTTTGAACCCGTTGCTAAAAGTACAACATCGGGGTTAAATTCTTTAACCATATCAATTGAAACGTCTTTCTCAAGATGCAAGTTTATTCCATATTTTTGAATCCAGTATAAATAATTATCAATCATTCTTTTGAATTCATTTCTTCCTGGGGGTATCCAAATAATGTTCAATAATCCTCCTATTTTGTCATTTTTTTCAAAAATATGAACTTCATGACCTCTCATAGCTGCAACTCTAGCAGCTTCTAATCCTCCAGGTCCAGAGCCAATAATCATTATTTTCTTTTTTTCCTTAAGAGGTTTTAATTCGGTTCTGGCTTCATTTGCAGCTCTAGCATTCCTTAAACAAGAAATTGGCATCATTTTAAATATTGCATCAAAACAACCTTGATTACAGCCAATACAATTCATAATATCTTTCAATTCACCTCTTTTTGCTTTCATTGGCAAATATGGATCAGCTATTAATGATCTACCCATACAGATAGCGTCTGCTTTTCTAGCCATTAATACTTGTTCCGCTAATTCGGGATTATTAATTCGATTGGAAGCAAAAACGGGTATAGATACTTTCTTTTTAACATTTTCTGCTAAATATGTGTAACATCCTTCTGGAACATCCATAGTTGTTTGAGGGGTTTTAGTTTCATGCCAACCTCCCGTGACATTGAAATAATCTAAATATTTACCCAGATTTTCAGCGATTGTAGCTTTTTCTCTATACGTATTACTATCTGGTACAAAATCATCCCCAGAAATTCGATATCCAATTGGAAAATCGTCTACACCAGATCTCATTAATTGAATTGTTTCAATAGGAAATCTTAAGCGATTTTCAAGACTACCTCCATATTGATCAGTTCGGATATTGGTCTTAGGGGATAGAAATTGAGTAAATAAATAACCCGCATTAGCACAAATTTCCACGGCATCAAATCCTGCTTTTTTTGCCCGTATACTTGCCTCAGCAAAAGCTTGCTGTTCCCTTTTTATATCTTCAAGAGTCATTTCTCTTGGAGTTGTTTTACTAAAGTTGCTGTATACAGCAGAAGGAGCGATAGGGGTTTTTCCAATTATCTGAGGTAATGTATATGCTCCGCCATGGTATAGCTGACAAACGACCTTTACATCATCTCTAGCTTTATGTATTGCTTCAGTAAATTCTGTTAACTTTGGGAGGTATTCATCGCTTTCTATCGAAATCATGGCAGGTAATCCTTTTCCATAGATGTCTACATAACATCCTCCTACTATTAACATACCGGCTCCCCCCTTTGCCCTCTCGCAATAAAAATTTATCAATTTTTCTGTTATAAAACCATTGTTAGCAAGGTTAAGATTCAAAGCAGGCATAATTATACGGTTGGAGACAGTCATATTTCTAATTTTAAAGGGTGTAAACAGTTTAAAGAATTTCAAATTTAATCCTCAGCATAATATAATTTTAAGTAAGAATAACATGGTAATTTATTAAAATTTAACCAGAATAAAAAAAAAAGAGAGTATACGTTTAAGTAAAGATTGTAGCATTTTGAATGAATTAACGAAAATTTCTGGCGCTTTTTTAAGTAAAGAGTGAAATAAATAGTTTTTTTATCCAAATAAAATTATAATACTCAAAAATTAAATTTTTGAAGAGAATAAAAATGAATGAAAACGCTGTATTAATAGAGGAAAATGAAGATAAAACTATTACAACTATAAAATTGAATCGTTTAGAAAAAAAGAATGCCATGAATTATGATTTAATGGTCGGACTTCAAAAAGCAATTGATAAAGTTGAACGAACTGAAGCTAGGGTTGTAATAATAACTGGAGGAGATGAATTTTTTAGTTCAGGGATAGATTTAAACTTTTTAACTGGTCAAGAAAAAGATCCCGAAGGATTTATTCCTGATTTAAGGATCCCGCGAAATTTTAGATATTTTGCAAATACTTGGATCCATCCTATTTTTACTAAAATTGAAAAGATGGAAAAACCTGTGATTGCCAAGATAAATGGGTATTGTTATGGAATGGCTTTTGAGCTAGCTTTAGCGTGTGATTTTAGATTTTGTACAGAATCGGCTGAATTCCATATGTTAGAATCTAAGATAGGTATGACGCCTGACGTAGGGGGCACTTGTAGATTAACACGATTAGTAGGAATTCCAAATACCAAGGATATCATTTTAACTGGACGTAAATTTGATGGGAATGAGGCTTATAGACTAGGTGTTGTCAATCGGGTTGTAAAAAATCATGATGATTTAAACTCAATTATTAAAATGTACACAGATGAACTAATTGATTCTGCACCCCTAGCAGTAGGACTTGGTAAAAAGTTAATAGATGATTGTTATGGTAAAGACACAGCTTTAGGTTTAGAGCTAGAAACATTAGTAAGTTCCCAATTACTTCAAACGAAAGATGCTACATCTGGAGCGCTTGCTCGTCTTCAAAAAGCAAAGCCAAAATGGCGATGGAAATAAATTAATTTTCTTATTTTTATTATTTTATCTAAGATCTATTAAACCTAGTCTTTTTAGAGTTGAAAGAAAAAATTTTACAGTTTCATTATCAGATTGTCTCTAACTATAATATTCATTTTTTACTTGTTCGAAATTCAATCTTTTGGAATTTTGAATATTAATTGCTAAAATTGCATTTAAGATTTCAACTATTTTAAGTCAGATTAGAGTTAAATCAATATGTATATCAGTTAAAGGGTAGGAAACACAAGGATGAATATAGCCATAATCTAAATCAATTTCTCTTATTGTTACTTCAGGGAGAATGAAAATTTTACCAGATATCAGTTTAGTTCTACATAAAGCACATGCTCCTGATCGGCATCCATTTTTAATATTTATTCCTAGATCTTTTTCTCTTTCAAGACTATTTAAAATTGGTTCAACACATGCTGCTTCAATTACTTCTTTTACCTTAATCCCTTGCTTCATAAGTTCTACTGTAATCTTTATACTTTTTGAAGTTGTAATATCTTTTGGCCATCCTTTTATATCTGTTACATCGTCAGGAACACCATAAGATTCATATATGATACGATGTCTGGGGACTCCTAATGCTTTCATTTGATCTTTTATGAATGAATACATCGCCCGATTTCCTACTACAAAAAAGAATTTGTTATCAATCGATTTTATATCATCTAAAATTTTATCTTTTGTAATAAATCCACACACACCATCCCAATTTGGACCTGGTTCTGAGAGGATAAATCGAACTCTGATGTTAGATCGTCTATTTACAAAATCTTCAAGTTCATCTTTAAATAATATATCATCCTCAGATACACATCCGAATAACAACCAAACATTCAAATCTAAGTTCCTTTGTGAGATATCTCTTAATAGTGAAATGAATGGCGTAATTCCAGAACCACCAGCAATAAAAACTAAATCCTTCCCATGGAAAACACGATTATAATATAATTCCCCTAATGGTTCTGTCGCTTCTAATATATCTCCAACTTTTATTTTATCAAGTAAATAAATACTTACAAAACCTCCCTCTTTTCTTTTTACTCCCAATTCATAATAAGCATGTTGATTTGGCGATGAGACAAGTGAAAAGGGTCTAGATGTTCTGACTCCATTAATTTCGACATTAAGTCCAATATATTGACCTGCTCTAAATGGTGCTAAGGGTTTATTATGCCTTGCTGAAACGAAACGGAATAATTTAGTATCCTTAGAAAGCTCTTGTATGTCTGTGACTTGCAATAATTGCTTTTCTGGATGAATACGATCACAAAGACTTTCTAATCCATCAAAATACCAAGGAATTGGCATAACTTCATCTCGCCATTTTTTTAACTTCTCAAGTTTTTGATATTTTTTTACATCATTCATTATCTCTTTTTCCATCTCTTACCACCTTCCTTCCTTTTCATCTTTTAAATACATTCCTGCAGCAATTCTCCCACCAAGAATACTTGTAGAGAATCCTCCTCCGATATTTGTCCAAGCACCACTCTGATATAATCCAGGAATAGATCCACGACTTTTTAATCTAAGAGTTGGTCCATTCATTAGATCTTGGGTATAACCATAGATAGCACCCTCAATATTTTTTGAATATCGATAATAAGTAAGGGGTGTTGCTGCTTCAGCAATTTCTATATAATCGCGAATATTTGAACAAATAGTTTTCTCTATCAGTTGAACCATTTTATCTGCAATGTAATCCTTTACTTTAAAATATTGATCTGGGGAAACTGATTGCCATAACTTACCCATTTGCAACGTTGTAAGAACTAATTGAGATGTTCCGGGAGGGGATATATCATTATAAATATGATTATAACAAGCAGCTACCATATATTTTGGAGGCTCTAATCTAGTAAATATATCATAGACTTTATTTAAATTGTCTGTTTCATTTATAAATGTCTCATGTGCATTCAATCCTAAATCTTTATATGACGCATTTAACCCTATATAAACTGAGAATGCCGAGGGACCGATCTCAGGAGCATAAATCTGCTTTTTATAATCATCCGGAACGATATCATTGGGTAGCATTTTCATTGTTGTACATATTGGATTAACATTTGAAATTACCGCCTTACATTGATAAACATCACCATTAAGAAGTTCTACACCACACACTCTGCCATCTTGAACTAATATACGGTTAACTAAAGCATTATACCTTATTTCACCTCCTAATTCTTCTAGAGCCTTTACAATCGCAGATGTAAATGCATGAGATCTTCCAATCGGAAAAGCAGCACCCCATTTTAAATAGGTAATTAACATAGCAATAAAGGCATACGCATTTAGTCTATTAGGAGGCAATCCTAAATATCCCCATAATTGTGCAATAATTGCCATAAGGCGTTTATCAGTAAAGAACTTATCAAAAACTTCTTGTAATGTGAGACCAGAAACCCTTACGAGCCAAGGATGTTCTTTAAGGACTTCTAAAGGAGAAAATTTTCCTCTTCTTCTTGCTATAAATTCAATACCAGCTAGAACTTTTTGACACATATCTATAAATTCTACTATTCCCTTTTTCTCAGAGGGAAATAGTTCAATTAACTTCTCAATATATTCTTCTAAACCAATTGGTAAGGTAACATCATATCCATCTAAAAATACAGATCTATAAAATTCTGGAATTTGTTTGAATTGGATTTTATCAGGAATTACTCCAATTCTCTCCAAAAATCTATATAAACTACCTTTATTGTCAATAGTACCAATATCACTTAATTCATGTAAAGCACCCTCAAATTCAAATCTACCTCTTACAAAAGATGTTGCAAAACCACCTGGGACATTATGTTTTTCAAGTAATAAAACTTTCTTCCCTACGAGTGCAAGTTGACATGCCGCACCAAGACCTCCGAGACCAGCTCCAATAACTATAATCGGATAGGTATCAATTACTTTACTTTCATCATATATGCTATTTTTCATAAAAAATATTTCTATCAGATAACATTTAAAATTATAGATTTTAATCTATATGTTTAATTTTTAACATAAAAAAAAAGAAATATTTATGTTTTAATAAAAGGTAAAGAGACACTTGAGATTTTCTTAAGAAAGTCCAATCATCGACCAATGAAAACTGGGTCTCGCTTTTCTTTAAGAGCTTTCATAGATTCATTAAAATCTTTTGATGTAAAAACTTTTCTTAATGCTCTATTCTCTAAATCTAAAGTTTTTTCTAAGATCTCCCGAAAATAAGCGTGCATTGTTTTTTTCATCAGTTTTAAGGATAGACTTGGACCTTTTGGTGGAATTAATCTTAATGCTTGCTTTCTTGCATAAGACATTAATTCTTTTGATGGTAAAACTTTATTTACAAGTCCAAGTTCATAGGCTTTCTGTGCTGTAATTTCATCACCAAAATAACAAATTTCCTTTGCTTTTTGAAACCCAACTAGTAAGGGTAATAGAAATGAGCAAGAAAACTCGGGAATAATGGCTCTTTTTGAGAAATAGAAGCCTAACCAAGCATCCTCTGCCATATATATTAAATCCGCTCCAGCTAAAGGCATTGTAATACCTCCTCCAATAGCCATCCCATTAATAGCAGCTATAACTGGCTTATTGAAGTCCCAAAATTTCATACATACTCTTTTCTGCGCAATATCCATAAGGTCAATCTCTGGATATTTTCTCATTTTTTCCATCATTTCTGGTTTAAAATAACCACCAGATGTAAATGCATCTCCCCTTGGATCTCCAGTTATTATTAGAACTTTAGCATTTCTATCTTTTTCCATATCTTCTAAAAGAGTATATATTTCTAAAAAAGTAATATAAGTTACAGCATTCCTTCCTTCCGGTCTTGAAATCATGGCAGTACATATACCGTTATTTTCCTTTTCATAAATAATATCTTCAAAATCTTCTACTTTCATAATAAGATTTAAAATATATTTTTAATATTGAATAATTTTTAACAGTTGAATATTTATACTTAAGTTTAATTTAAATTAAAAAAAAAAGATAGAAGAAAAAGCTAACTTAATTAATTAATTATTTTTTTAGCTCTTCACGGAGTGCTTTTTTCAATACTTTACCAACCATAGTCAATGGAAGTTCTTTTTGGAATTCCCAGATCTTAGGAACCTCATATTTAGAGAGGTTTTTTTCAGCATATTTTTTAATACTATCTTTAACTTCATCAGTTTCTTCCACTCCTTCTTTAAGCTGAATAACGGCTTTTACAATTTCTGCTCCTGGTCTATCAGGATTACTAACTCCTATTATTGCAATTAATTGAATATCTGGATGTTTTGTCATTACTTCCTCGACATGAACACTATATACTTTAAAACCGCTTACTATTAGCATATCTTTTGTACGATCCACGATCTTCAAATAGCCATCTTCATCGAAAACACCAACATCGCCAGTATGAACATAACCATCTTTATCATATGTTGCAGCTGTTGCTTCAGGTTTATTATGATATTGCTTGGTAACTGTCGGTCCTTTTATCAAGATTTCACCTGGTTGTCCGATATCTTTTATTATTGCTCCAGATTCTGTGTCTATTAGTTTAATATCTGTATCTGGCCATGGTAACCCTACAGTTCCGATTTTTTTTTTACCATACATTGGATTTGCAGTTACCACTACCGCAGTTTCGGTCATACCATAAACCTCAACAAATTTATTTTCCGAATGAAATTGTTTTTCAAATTCTTTTATTGCTTCTGGAGGAAAGGGTGCAGCACCACTTACATATAGCGAAATATTGTCTAATATTTCTTTTGGGATTTTTTTAGACATTGGATTATTCTGAATCATTAAAAACAGAGTTGGTACATTTCCAAAACTAGTAGGTTTCTTATCAATGATTTCTTTTATAATATGGCCAGTATCTCTTGGATTTGCAATTAATATTTGTGCCCCTCCTAAATAAACTAAAAAAAGTCCAATAAGAAACCCTGCAACATGAAAGAAAGGAAAAGCTGAAAGAAGTATTTCCTTACCTTTCTCTCTATTAAGCCAAATATCAAATTGATGGATATTTGCCATTAAATTTGAGTGAAGGATTTCTACTCCTTTAGGAAGTCCTGTTGTACCACCTGTATATTGTATCAAAGCTAAATCTTTTTTAGGATCAATATTAATTTTTTTTAAATCAATCTCAGTATTTAATGCATCTAGAAATGGAACCACTGTTTTTTCTGGATAAGGGATAATTTTACCCTTAGGGATCTTTTTTATTAATTTTCCCATGAATACTTTAAATCCTGAAAAACCCATAAATTCTGAAATATTTGTTGGAACTATTACTTTCAAGTCATTCAAGCGATCATAAATCTTGGAAAAAACTTTTTCATGAAGTATGTCCATTGTAATTAAAAATTTAGCTCCTGAATCCTTCATTTGATACACCATTTCTTCTGGGCTCAACAATGGCGATAGTCCTGTTACAACGCCACCTGCTATATATGTTGCATAAACAGAAAACAAATATTGAGGAGAATTTGGAAGACAAATTGCTAATACGTCTCCCTTGTTTAAACCCTTTTTCTGCAAAAAGGTAGCGAGTTTCTGAGAATATTCTAATATCTCTTTGAAAAGAAAAGTGCGGTCCATGAAATGAAAACCGATATTATTCGAATATTTAGTCATGCTATTGGTTAACATTGTTCCGATATCCTCTGTTGGATACGTTAAAGTTGCTGGAACATGTTTATCATAAGATTTTAACCATATTTTTTCATTACTCATTTGTTGACTCATCTTTTTAACACTTTTAAGATTATTATGTATTTTTTTAATTGATTATTTACTATCTTCGTAAACGTTTATAAAAATTGACATTTTTTATCCTCAAAATTTTGGTAATATATTTCTTTTAAAGATAAAATTAAATGATTATGATGTTTATTATTGAACGCTTATTTCGCTTTAAGTAAATTTAATCGAAACTAATAGAGGAAATTAAAAAATATAAATAAAATAAATAATAGAATTTTTATTAAAGCAATTTAAATAATTGTCGCAGAGTTAAACTCATTATATATTGTTGAATTTGCCTTGTACCTCCTCCAATTTCTTGAATTCTAGTTATGCCTAATAAATCTTGCATCAATGTATTATCACATACACCTGCACCGCCCATCAGGTTAGCACATTCGTAAGCTGTTCTTTCACTCAATTTAGCACTTATAGATTTTAGTTGAGATGCTGTAGCCATTAATGCTAAACTAAATTCTTTTGGGAGAGTACCAAATTGTTCCACTTTTTTATCCACTATTTGACATACATTTAAAGCTGATAAAGTAAGATTCATTGTTTCAGCCCATAAATCTGATAATGGAAATCCAACTCCTTGATACTTTAAAATTTCCTGATCAAATTGCTTTCTCATATTAGCATAAATAACTGCATGAGAAATTGCATTCCAAGCTTCTGCAGTGTTAAGAAGAACAATTCCTAATCTCTCTAAATTAAGACCTTCAAACAAATGTTCTCTACCTTGACCTGGCTTACCCAAGACATAATCCGGAGGGATTTTCAAATTTGTGAAAGTTTCTTTACCAATATGAATTCTTGGAGTCCAAGGAATATTAATCCTCTCTACGTTCCAGCCTTTCCAAGATGTATCGACTAAAAATTGACCCATTGTATTTCCACTATTTTTTACACTAACAGCATAGATTATTGCCCAATCTGCTTTTGGTCCATTTGTTTGATAAATCTTTTCGCCATTTATAATATAACTTCCATCCTCTTGTTGATCACAGGTAGTGAGCATGTGAACTGCATCAGATCCTCTTTCGGGTTCTGTGATACAAATACAACCATTTTTTTGCCCCGTAACTAATTCTTTTAACGCTTGTAAACGAATCTCAATATCCTCGTGATGTCCTAATAATGGATTAATTGCTAAAACATTAGCTCCCATTCCCATTGTAAGTTGAGGGTCAAAAAAATCAGTAGCTAGTGTTCTCATAAATTCTGCTGTTAATCCATACGGTTCAAAATTCAAATCAAGGAATTCGAATTTATTTAAGCGAGTAACCAAACCTTCCTTACCAATTTCAGGAATCCATTCATAAAAATCTTCATTATGTGTAATACTATATTTCTTTTCAAACCCAATAAAATATTTTTGAGCTTTCTTAAGAAAATCTAATTGTTCCTTTGGTAAAAAGGACATTAAATTGTAATTCAGGAACTTATAACGATTTTTTAAAGAAAGTTTTTCTAGTATTTCATCATTTATACATTGTACATTTCCTTTTAGAAGAACCATTTAATTCAACTCTTAACTTTTAAAATAATTTCTTTGAATGGTAATATTGAATTTTTTAAATATTCTTAGAAAAAAATAACTTACTTTATTTGTAAGTATGCTATCTGAAAATGTTTCTTATATAATTAATTAATCAGGAAAATTACCAAATATGTCGAGAATAAAGGGAATTAAACATTTTCAAAATTATTATTATGATTAATTCATAGTAATAATCATATTAAAATTAACAAAAAATAATATCAAAATGAGTAAAGAGAAAGTAATTATCACTAACAAGGGGCCTGTTAGAGCTGAGTTTGCCTTTTGGGTAGGGCAATACATGAATAAATTCTATGATGCTCTTGAGAATAAAAAAATAGTTGGAAATAAATGCCCCAAATGTGGAGATGTATTCGTTCCACCAAGAAAAATATGCGGAAAATGCAATGAAATTTTATCTCTTGATAATGAATGGATTGAGTTGGCGGACACAGGAATACTAAAAAACTATACTATTACATATTATAAAGTTAACGATAGATCTAGTCGAAAAGTTAAAAAACCTCAAATAATAGGAATGGTTCAAATTGATGGAAGCAACACAACAATAATTTACCGTCTATTAGACATTGACCCAGAAGATGTGAAAATAGGGATGAAATTAAAGATAATATGGGAAGAAAAACCTAAAGGTGATCCTTCAGATATAAAAGGGTTCTCTAAAAGGTGAGAGGTGAAAAATAGAATGGAAAAAGTAGGGATAGTAGGATATAATCAAGTAAAATTATATTCAGATGCAAATTATGGTCGTTATGAAATGATTTTTGAAGCAGTTAGAGGAGCACTTGATAATGCTGGTTTAAAGAAAAAAGATATTACTACAGTTATTTCCTGTACTAATGATTATTATGATGGACGAACGATATCAAATTGTCTTACAGCCGAAGTTGGTGGTGGATATATGGTTGATGAAAGTAAAGTGGAAATGGATGGAGCTCATGCTGTTTTATATGGGTTAATGAGGATATTATCAGGGAACCATAAATTAGCTGTCATTTGGGGGGGAAGTATGGCTTCTTGTTTTCCATACCATTCTGTCAGATTATATGAGACAGATCCAACTTGGGAAAGACCTCTAGCGTATGTTAATGATATTACTGCAGGAGGCTTCCAGATGAGGGCATATATGGAAAAATATGGAATTAAACCCGAAGATATCGCTAAGGTTGCTGTAAAAAATAGGAAAAATGCTTCAAAAAATCCTCTTGCATTAGCAGAATCTCAAAATGCAAATATAACAATTAAAAATGTCTTAGATTCAGAGATTTATTCTGATCCAGTTACAGAATTGATGGTTGCTCAACCTTGTGATGGTATTGCCGCTTTATTATTAGCGCCTGAAAAACAGGCTTTGAAGATTACAGACAATCCAGTATGGATTACTGGTGTTGGGTATAGTCAGGATACATATTACCTTGGTGATAGAGATTTATCAACTTGTAAATCAATGGAATTAGCTGGTAAAATGGCATTCAAATCTTCTGGAATTCGGAATCCAAAACAAGAAATTGATGTTGCCGAATTATTTGAAAATTATGCTCATGAGGAATTAATATTTACAGAGGCATTAGGTTTTACTGAGAAAGGTAAAGGTGCAACTCTCGATTCCAATATTGATGGTGATCTAGCTTTAAATCCTTCCGGTGGGGCTATTGGTGGAAATCCACTCTGTGCGACGGGAATAATAAGAATAATTGAAGCAACCAAACAGCTTAAAGATGAAGCAAAGGGATATCAAAGGAAAGGAGCTAAAAAGGCTGTTGCTTCTGGTCAAATAGGGATGTGTGCTCAAAATAATATATTATATGTATTGGAGGGGAATGAATAGAATGGGTCGACAGGTAGCAATAGTTTCCGCAGGATTTAGCGAGCATGCATCAAAAAGATCAGATGTAAATATGCCAGAATTAGTAAGTGAAGCGATTCGAGATTGTTTAAAGAATTCTCCGAGCGTTGATATTAAAGATATTGATGCTTATGTAACTGGTAATATGCCCGCTTTCGAAGGGGCTAATATTCCTGAATTGTGGATGACTGATTGGATGGGAGTACGAAATAAACCATTAATGCGTGTAACAACAGGGGGTACCACAGGAGGTACCGTTGGAATAGCTAGTTATTATACTGTAGCTGCAGGATTGCCAGGAATTGATACAGTATTAGCTGTAGCTTTTGAACAACAAAGCCAGGGGGATACAGCCACAGGTCTTGCTAGTGTAGCATATGGCGAAATTACTATTTACAATACACTAGGAGTTTCTTATGAACGTTTATCACGCATTTTATCTGCAGGAGGGGCTATTGGTATAGCCTCTTTTCAAGCAACTAATTATATGCATAAATCCAAAATAACTGAAGAGGATCTGGCGAGAGTAGTTGTGCAAAATAGACGCAATGCAGCAAAAACATGGTGGGCTCATTTAAAAATGCCAGATTTAACAATTGATGAGGTGCTTGATACTCCCTATATTTCTTACCCATTAAGATATGGAATGGTTTGTCCTGCTAGTGATGGTGCTTGTGCACTTTTGTTTACAACAGAAGAAAAAGCTAAAGATATGTGTGATATCCCTGTTTATGTAAATGGTGTAGCTAGTATCGCTCATGAAACCGCTATTCTTGGAATTGGTGGAGGTGGTTCAGGACAAATAGATCCTTCAGAACAATTAGGAGCAATGAAATCATCGGAACTAGCTTATAGTCAGGCAGGAATTTCCTTTCCTCGAAAAGAAATTGACTATGCTGAAGTTTATTCACCATTTCCTAATCAAGAGCTTATGTGGGTTGAAAAATTAGGATTGTTTGAAGAAATGACAGCTCCTCAGATGTATGAAAACGGCGTAACTGCTTTAAATGGTGAGTTACCAATTTGTTGTTCTGGGGGTGTTAATTCTACAAATGCTATAGGCGCAGCAGCTTTGGAGAGACCTGCTGAAGCAGCGCTTCAAATAATGGGGAAAGCAAGTAATCAAGTACCAAAAACAGTTCATACAGCTATAGGTCATGGATGGGGAGGGATACTTAACTTATGTACAATGATGGTGATGTCAGACGAACCAAAGAGAAAATGGAGGTGATCTAAAATGTCAAAACGAACTCAAAGAAAATCTTTGGACTATATTAAGAAAGAATATGTAAGAACTAGAACAATGCCTGGTAGTTGGTATATATCCAACTATAAATATAAATTTAATATTACTCATGCTCAGCCTTTTTTGAAAAAACTAAAAGATAAGAAATTAGTTGGTTTAAAGTGCTCGAGTTGTAATAAAGTCTTTTTTCCACCTAAATCTGTATGTGGTAAATGTTTAATAAAACCTGATCAATGGGTTGATTTAAGAGAAACGGGTGAGATTTCCACTTTTGCTATAGCTTATCTAAAAGATCCTGAAACAGGAGATGTTAAAGAAAAACCAATGGTTTTAATTCAACAAGACGGAGCAGATACCACATTTATGATTGAATTAAATCCCGATGTTGATGCCAAAGATACATATATTGGAATGCCAGTTAAGATTCATTGGGCTGAGAATTTAAATGGAAATCTAAATGACATTGAATATTATGATTTAGTGGAAGATAACGCGAAAGATTTGGAACGCTATGAGGAATAATTAAATTTCTTTCATTTTCTTTCCTATTTATTTTTTAAAATTTTATGTAATACTTTTTCAATTGTTTTAATACTATATTGAATATCATCCTCATTAATGCCATAATGAGTTACAAATCTTAGCTTTTCTTTACTAATATTAAAACATAAAATACCCTCTTTTCCAAGTTCAGTTATTATTTTAAAAATGGATGCTCTTTCTATTAGTTTAACAATCACAATATTCGTCTCTGGTTTATTTACTTTTAGAGGTAAATCAAAAGATTCAATGCCTTCAGCAAGCAAATTAGCATTTATATGATCCTCTTCAAGCCTTTTAATCCAGCTTGGCTCAAGGGCGATTAATCCAAAAGATGCAATTATTCCAGCTTGACGCATACCACCACCTAGCATTTTACGATATCTCCTAGATTTTATTATAAATTCTTTAGATCCTGCTATTATTGAACCCACAGGGCATGATAATCCTTTAGATAGACAAAACATTACACTATCAACATATTTAGTGAACTCTGAAACTGGAATTCCTAAACTTACTGCTGCATTGAATATTCTTGCACCGTCTAGGTGTAATTTTAAATCATTTTTTTCTGAAAAGAGTTTCATATCCTTGATTACTTCTGGCTTAATAATCTTTCCTCCGTGATAATTATGAGTATTTTCTACAGAAAGAAGAGTAGTTGGTGGTTCATGTATATCCTCTTTATGACGAATTAATCCCTGAAGTAGATCAAATGAAGGAACACCCTTAGTTGATGGATAAGTTCTAATCATTAATCCTCCAATGCGAGCGGCACTTCCCACTTCGTTTTTATAAATATGACTTAATTCTTCTAACAAAATCTCATCACCAGGAGTAGTTTGTGAGAGAAGTGAAACTAAATTACCATGTGTTCCCGAAGTTACAAATAATGCCGATTCTTTCCCAGTTACTTTAGCTGCTTTCTCTTCCAACTCATTTACAGTAGGATCTTCTCCTTCAACATCATCTCCAATTTTAGAATTATCTAGCGATCTTAGCATTTCCCACATTTCTGGAGAGGGTTTGGTGACAGTATCAGAACGTAGATCAATAATTCTCAAATTATTCAAGTTTATGACAGTAATTAATTAAATGTTTATAATGTTTCATAGAAATAAAATAGTATGTTAAAAAAGTAGACCATTTGATTTGAATATGGTAATAAAAAAAAAATTAAATATATTTGAAAGTGTGTAAATTATAAACCAGGAATTCCCGTTCGTTTGTGAAGGATATCTAATCCTTTGGAAATAATGGCAATTGTAATTAAAAAGATAATAGCAATAATGATGTAGGTAGTTAGCGATATAGCAGTAACCGACACAATAGATTTTGCTTGGAAAAAAAGTTCCCCCGCACCCACTAAAGAAACAACAACAGTATATTTTGGAAGGTATGCTGCTTCGTTAGACCAAGCAGGAATGACACGACGTAGAGCTTGTGGCAACACTATATGGCGGATACCTGCTATACGTGACATACCCAATGATTGAGCTGCTAATAACTGTCCTGTTCCAACGGATATCATAGAACCTCGGAGATATTCAGCTTGATAGGCAGCACTATTCAGGCTTAATGCAATAATACCAAACAGAACTCTATGGCTCAAGAAAATGAAAGTTATATCTTTATCAATAATTCTGAATTGAGTTAATATAGACCACTGTCCTATAGGAATATTTAAGCCATAAAAAATAAAAAATAACTGTGCAATTAAGGGTGTACCACGAATAAATTCAATATAACCTGCAGCAAATCGAGAAAGAATTCGACCTCCATATTGACGAAACAGAGCTAAAAAAAGCCCTAGAAAAAAACCTATCATAAGTGCCCATCCATACAACCACATTGTTGCTAGAAAACCTGAGAATATTCGATCCCAATATCCCAAAACAGTAAATACTTCCTCTATCGGGTTGGTCTGTCCTTGAAAAATCATCTATTTTCCTCCTCCTCTGCTCATTTTAAAAGTTCTTCATGTGTTCCATATAAAACTTCAAGTTGCTTAAGGAATTTCTTCACACGCTCGGATTCAGGTGATACGAAGAAATGTTGAGGTGTTCCACGTTCTATAACAACACCTTCGCTGAGAAATATCATTTCTGATGCCACGGCTTTTGCAAATCCCAGTTCATGAGTTACTACTACCATTGTAGTACCTGATTTAGCAATATCTAACATCACCTGAAGTACTTCTCCAATTAACTCAGGATCTAATGCGGAAGTAGGTTCATCAAACAATACTACATCGGGTTCCATAGCTAAAGCACGTGCAATTCCCACTCGTTGTTGTTGACCACCAGATAACTGTGCGGGATAATGTTCTGCCCATTCTGCCATTCTAACGCGATCTAATGCTTCGAGTGCTTTTATGCGAGCCTCTTCTTTTGATAGACCTTTCACTCTACGAAGTCCAATACTTACGTTATCAATTGCTTTAAGGTGAGCAAATAGATTAAAATGTTGAAATACCATTCCAATTCTAGTGCGGGTTGTATTCAGGTTAACACCAGATGCTGTAATATTTTCTCCACGAAGAAAGATTTCTCCCTTGTCTGGAGGATTTAACATATTAATACAACGAAGCAGTGTACTTTTACCAGAACCACTTGGTCCAAATATCACTTTGACTTCTTTCTCAGCTAAATCAAATGAGACACCCTTAAGAACTTCTAAATCCTCATATGCTTTCCATACATCAACAACTCGTAGTACAGGTTCATATTTAATTTCCATATCTAACCTCCTCCCATTCCCAACTTCTTAAGTTTCTTGGTTTGTCGTTCACCAAATAACTTCGTAATTGGGAAAGTTAATAAAAAATAAATAATCGCTAGGATTCCAATCGATAATGTCCAAAATCCTTTAAAAGCATAAGAGAAATCATAGGCAGCTTTCGTCATTTCCACTATTCCTACAGCATAAGCAAATGAGGAATCTTTAATAACAACTGCATATTCATTGGACCAACTCGGTATCGCTAAACGTAAAGCTTGTGGTAAGACAATATGCCGAAAGGATTTAATTCCACTCATTCCCAAAGCACGAGCAGCTTCTATTTGCCCTGGGTTCACAGACAGTATAGCTCCACGAAAAATTTGGGATTGATAAGCACCACTTCGCAGTCCAAGAGCCACAATTATACTAGCAAGAGGCCTTTGAAGGGGTTCTACGAACCAAAATAAATCTGGCATTCCATAAGCAAATATATAAATTAGAACTAAGATAGGGATTCCTCGGAATATTTTTTCATATCCACTTGCTACCCAACCGAGCTCTATACCACCGTAAACACGCATAAGTGCTAATAAGATCCCTAACCCAAAACCAATTAATAAACCTAAAACTGTGAGAATTAATGTTTGTAATAATCCCTTCTCAAGAATATATATAATTATATCAGTTATGGTTGGCATATTGCTCATCCTGTAAAATTAACCGAACCAATCGTCCATTAAATCATAGATCGATCCATCTTGATAGCTATCAAATATTACTTTATTGATCTCATATAAAAACTCTGGTTCTCCATGTCTTGTCCATAATGCTAAGGGCTCTGATCCAGTACTGAATAAAAGTTCAAGATCATATATATTTGCCCAAGAAGTATATACAGGTTCATCCACATAGGCCATATCTATACCTCCAGCATCTAAAGCTACCATTAGATCGTTCGCATTGTCATATACTATAAGATCTACCGCAGGAGTCATTCCTAAACCATCAGGTCCTAATTCTTCATACATTACAGTTCCAGTTTGAACCCCTACTACATAATCAGTAACATTTTCAATAGCAGTAATTGTATAACCTGAACCATTTTTAGCGATTACGACTTGACTTACTGTGATATAAGTTACAGAGGGTGCAATACTTTTTGCTCGATCTTCTGTATATGTCATGGCAGCGGCGATCATATCGATAGTTCCTGCTCTACAAGCAGCAATTAGTGAATCAAAAGGGATATCAACCATTTCAAGACCAACACCTAATTCATCCGCAATCATTTGTGCTACATCGATATCAAATCCTATGATCACACCTCCAGGGTAAGTTTTATTTTCGAATGGAGGGTAATCTGCACTAGTTCCAACAATAAGCAGACCATTACCATCATCTCGTGCTAAGATTTTGTTTAATAATGGTGTTCGTGACTCTACAATAGGGGAAGGGATAAACCATCCACCAAGTATTCCAACTGCTAAACCTGCAACTATTGCTATTATTGCAATATTTCTTTTTATTACTGGCATTTCTCTACTCATTAGTTTTTAACCTCATATTTTTAATTTCTTTTAGATTAAATTTAAGATATTATTTTTGGATAAATTCTGATGGAGAAATATTTAATATGTAAATATATAAAGATTTCTATTCGTAAGTTGAGATTATGAATTATCTTTAAGTTTTAATTAATATTTCCTATTTTTAAGATGAGAAATATTACTTTAGAAAGGATTAGTAAATAGATCAGATATTAAATTTATATTTATCACTTTCATAGAAATAACTTACGAAAAATTAAAGAAATCAATAAAAATCAATAGAATTTAACCAATATCAGCAATTATGTAGAAATTAGGATCTCCTGAAAAAACATAGTTGAGATGTTGGAATGGCATTATAATTTAAACAATTCTAGGTGAATTAAAATCCCGAAAAGATATAACTTTTGAATTTTTAGATAAAATTACAAGTAAAAAATTAGAGTTTTCATTAATTTATGAGAAAGTAAGGATTAATATCAATAAGAAATTAAGATTTTGAGAAATTTATGAATTTAGATTTTAAAACGTACAAGAGTTATAAGAAGTGGTTTTTATACCACCTTTACAAGCAGAAATATTTAGTATTTTTAGTAGTAATAGGAATTATTACATTTACACTTACAAGAACACTCATTCCCATTGTTCTTGGCAATATCATTGATAATCTACTTATATCTCGAGGTGAAGCTAATTTAATAATAATGGTTTTTCTGGGACTTGTTCTTTATCTTATACGTAATGCTATGGATTATGTAACCATGATGTTGGGACATTATCTTGGTTTGAAAACGGAGCAAAATATGAGAAAAGAGTTTTTTGATACAATTCAATTAAAACCATTAAGATATTATGATAATGCTCGAACGGGAGATTTAGAAGCTCTTGCAACTAATGATTTACGAGTAATCAATACAATGGTCTCCCATGGTAGTTTTTATATTTACCCTTTCTTTCAAGTAGGAATAACGTTATGGTTATTATTTGATCTTCTTGATTTTCGTCTTGCTTTAATTACTATTCCTTTTACAGTTTTATATATTTATTATATTTTATATTATCGTAAGAAAATTTCTCCATATGCTTCTGCTCGATTGAGAAAGCATTCAAATTTAGCTGTTGTATTACAAGATAGTATAAGCGGAGCTCATGTCGTCAGATCTTTTAGTGCTGAAAAAATGGAGAGAAAAAAATTCAGTCAAGCAGTATATGCTTTTAGAGACAATTGGATTGGAGAAACTAAAGTTCAATCTAAATATTATCCTTTATTGGTTTTATATATTATGATAGGTATGGTATTTTTGGTTAGTTGTGTATTTGCTTTTCAGAATACTCTAACAATTGGCAATTTAGTTGCTATTAATTTACTCTTAATAACGCTTATAGACCCTACTAACACTATTTTTTGGGCTACCAATGATATGATGAGTGGGTTTGCTGCTTGTTCACGTTTATATCTTGCTCTTACAAGAGAAGATAGTGAACAAAAAGAAAATATATATAATGAATGGCCAAGGAGTTTTAAAGGAAAAATAGAATTCAGGAACGTAACCTTTACTTATACAAATGGAAATGTAAATAATCCTCCCATTCTTAAAAATTTAAGCTTCAAGATTGAACCTTATCAGAGAGTTGCTTTTGTTGGTCCAACTGGATGTGGAAAAACGACAATTATAAAATTACTTTTACGGCTTTATGAACCACAAGAAGGAGCAATCTTTTTAGATGGAATAGATATTCGAGAATATCCTCTTCATGTACTAAGAAGACTTATAGGCTATATAGAACAAGATGTTTATTTATTTTCGAAAACGGTTAATGAAAACATTTCTTTCGGTAGGCAAAGCGCTACACAAGAAGAAATAATAGATGTGGCGAAGCTTGCTCAAGTAGATGAATTTGTACAGAATTTTCCTAAAGGATATGATACAATTGTAGGAGAAAGGGGGACACGCCTTTCTGGAGGAGAAAAACAACGAATTGCAATTGCTCGAGCTTTTTTAACTAATCCTCAAATTCTTATCTTTGATGATTCTGTTTCTGCAGTGGATAGTGAAACAGAAGAGAAAATTCGTCGAGCTATGGAAAATATTTTGAGGGACAGAACTACTTTAATAATTACGCATCGATTATATACAATAAGAACTTCTGATAAAATAATTGTTCTTAAGCACGGTGATATTGTAGCAGAGGGTAATCATAATCAATTATTACAAAATTCTGAGGATTATCGCCGAATATTTGGTAAACATTTGATCTTACCAGAATTTAAAAATTAATAAAAAAAGTCTTAATGAACTAAAATGGGAATCTATTCTGGAGTTTTAAGTGAAGAAACAGTAAGAAAGTATTCAGATCGCGAATTATTCGTAAGATATATTAAAAGGGTTGCCCCTTTTAAGAAAAATATTATCCTAATTTCATTGTTTGTCTTCATATCTACAATAGCTGAAATTTTATCTCCTTTAATGGTTGGATTTATCGTTGATGAGCTTTCTAGAATAAATCGAGATATTTTTTTAGCTATCAGTGCAGCAATAGTTTATATAATATTATCTTTAATAATTTGGATAATGTTTTTCCTGCAAAGAAGGGAGATAGGAAGGTTTGCTCCATTTTTTCTTGATAAGCTCCGTATGGATATATTTGACAAATTACAAGAACAAGATATGAATTTTTTTGATAAATATGAAAGTGGAAGATTAAATTCAAGGGTTTCAAACGATGCGTTAGACTTTGGAAATACAACAATTTTAATAACAGACACTTTAGGAAATTTTTTAATATGTATTTTGACATTAGGAATTCTTATGTGGTTAAACCTAACACTTACACTGATTACTTTAGCGTCTGTTCCAATTATTTTAATATTAATGTTTTCACTTAGAAAACTTGCTAGAATTGTCAGTAGGGCTTATAGAAAGTCAATTGGGAATATTAATGCTGCTATGGTAGAATCGATTGAAGGAATACAAGTTTGTAAAAGTTTTGGTCAAGAGGTTACGGTTTCTAATCAATTTAACAAGACAAATAAAGAATATTTTAAGACTGGATTTAGATTAACAGCAACAACTCATATGTGGAGACCTTTGCTTGAAACTGTTTCTGGAATTACTTTAATAATAATTGTTTATTTTGGCGGTCATTATGTTCTTCAAGGTATAACTAACCCTGGAATTATTTTAATGTTTATACTTTATCTTCAGAGATTCTTTCGACCTATAATGGTACTTGCTCTATTTTTCCCACAACTCAGTTCTGGCATGGCTGCATATGAACGTATCCTTGATATTCTTGATTCCGAACCTAAGGTAAAACAAAATCAACATACAATTGGAATTGATAAATTAGAAGGAGAGATCGTTTTAAAGGATGTAGATTTTTCTTATAGGGAAGGTGAATGGGTATTTAAAGGTTTAAATCTACAAATAAAAAAAGGTGAAAAGCTTGCGATTGTTGGACATACTGGAGCAGGAAAATCAAGTTTAGTAAAACTCTTATCTCGTTATTACGAATTTCAAGGTGGTTCTATTAAAATTGATGGAATCGACATTAGAGACATAAGATTAGATTCATATAGAAGGAATCTTGGAATTGTACATCAAGATGTATTTTTATTTTCAGGTACAATAGAAGAAAATATTCGATATGGTAGAAGAGATGCTTCAGAAGAAGATTTATATAAATCAATCAAAACTGTTCATGCAGAAGAACTTATCGAATATTTACCAGAAGGTATTCAAACAAAGATAGGTGAACGAGGAAGAGGTCTTTCTGAAGGTCAAAAGCAACTTATCAGCTTTGCTCGAGCACTTTTGATGGATCCAAAAATTCTCATCCTTGACGAAGCTACTTCAAGCGTAGATGCGTATACGGAAGCAATAATTCAAGAAGCACTTGAGGTGCTTCTAACTGATCGAACCTCAATAATTATTGCACATCGATTATCAACTATATTAAATGCGGATCGAATAATTGTTTTAGATAAAGGAAAACTTATCGAAGAAGGAACGCATGAGTCTTTAATTAATACTGGAGGGAAATATGAACAGTTGTATAAACAATATTTTGAACATCAAAGTTTGGATTGGCAACCTGATGATAATGTTCAATCAACTAACACTTTCAAAAGTTAAATAATTCTGATAATTTTCAATTATTTAAATTTATATTGCGGAAAAAATTCATATAGGACATCTTCTTCCAAATTTAAAAGAAAATCGCTTTTAACTTTATCTGTATATAATTTCACAGTCTTTTTTAAGGTAATTTCTTCATTATTTATTCCATATCTATACCAATGTTTAATGATGCCAATTCGAGAGATTTTATTTGAAGTTATAATTTCTGAAATAAAATTAATCCATCTTTTAATATCTAAATCCTTTTCTTTTTCAGTTATAGAACGTTTAGTATGAATTGGTTTATTCTGCAACTTTTTTCTAATCCATTCATCAATCTTACTTTCCTTCCATTTTTTTTTTCTTAAAGCCTTAACTTTCTTGGAATTCAATAATTTTTGATATTCTGTATCTTTATTTAAAATCCCTAAAGATGTATCACAATCACAATAATCTTTAGTTGCTTGAAAATAGAGCTCTCCTGGACGAAGTTGAGATCTTACATTATTATTATTAATTGGAGAAAAAGCCATGTTATATTTATCTAATATTGTTCTTATTGATTCAATATCAGTTTTTTCTGGTAATGTTGCGGTTATATAATAACACATAAAAATCAGATTAAAAATATGAAATTAATTTATTTAGTTTTTAATACAATTGTTATTGCTCTTGTAAGACGAATAACATTCATAACTCTTCCTTTTTCAACTGTAATTTGCTCTCGTGAAATAGCATGAGTAAAATCTCCTTTGCCTTCGCAGATTCTCATGATAGCTATTGGATCTCCAGACATTACAACGAATGCCTCAGATTTAGTACCATTAAATAGTGTTGTTTTCCGATTTTTAATAACTAAAAAGAATGGATCTTGATTATCGAGATTGAATTGAAATGACATTTCCCAATCAACATCTTTTCCTGCGATGTTTGTTACAAAGACATCTTGAGCTTTGGGATTCATATTCAATTTATCTACGATTTTACTTAAACATTCTTTTGCTTTATTCATAATTATTCCCCCCCTTCGTATTCTGGTTTTGATATCCAATTTTCATATTCATCCTCAGGGACAAAGAAAAAATCAGTCATTTTCCCTTCTCTTTCTTTGTTAAAGACCGCTTTAACCTTTTTACCTTTTTTTATTTTTGAAGGAACCAGATTCTCAGAAAATATTCCTTGAAGTAAAGATGTTTCTGCACCATCAAGTTTTATAAATCCTACTCCATATGGTATTGCCTTGATAAAAGCTGAAGTGGTATACCACACTATCGTGCTAACCTCTATCGTTCCAGTTTGTTTGAGTTCCACCCAATCTGTGGGTTCATAGCAATCAGAGCAATTAATTCTAGGAGGCATCCATGTCTTTCCACATTTAATACATTTTGTACCTAATAACTTCTTATGACTCATCAGTTCTAAAAAAAATTTAGATTGTCCCCCCATTGTATATTTATAATTAATTTTTATTATATCTCTTATTTGATGATCCTGAAATTCCTCACTCATGGTTTTTTTAATCCCTCCTCGTTTGTCATTACAATAACAGCAGCATATGCAGCTCCAGGTCCGCCAATAGAGTGTGAAATTGCACGACCTTTTTCTATTGTAACTTGATGTTTACCAGCATCTCCCCTTAATTGAAGGGCAGCTTCTCCGGTACTCATTATTCCAGTTGCACCAACAGCATGTCCGCAACCTATTAACCCTCCTGAAGGACAACAAGGTAATTCCCCTTCCATCCAAGGTCCTTCTCCAGCTTTTTCAAAAGAATTTTCAATCCAAGGACCCCCCTTCCCAAATGGTACAAATCCAAGTTCTTCATAACTAATTACTTCCTGACCACTAAAAGCATCATGTAATTCTGCTAAATCGATCTGGCTCTTTATTTTGGTATAATCTAACCCAGCCATTTTATAAGCTGCTTTTGCAGCATAAATATTTGAATAAAGTCGTCCCATATCTTCTCTATTTCCTATAAAGCAATCAGTATTAGCTGCTGCAACTCCAGTAATCCAAATTGGTTTCTCAATCTTTAAATCTCTTACTTTTTTTTCATTTGCTAAGATTAATGCAGCAGAAGCCTCTGAATATAAACAACAATCCAATAGTTTGAATGGATAACATATTATTCTTGAATTCATTACATCTTCTACAGATATTTTCATTGGAGATTGTGCTTTTGGGTTGTTCAAGGCATTTCCATGATTTTTAACGCTCACATATGCCATTTGTTCTTCGGTCGGATTTCCAAATTCCTCAAAATGAGCATTAACCATCGACACATAAGAACTAGCGGCCATCATTCCCATTGGGTACTCATATGTCATGTCAGCGGAATATGCAATTGCATTAAGAACTTCTGGAGTAGTCACACCTGTTTGTTCGTCATAACAGTCATTACATTTTTCGAGTCCTATACATAAGCACAGATCGCTTAATCCAGAAGCTACTTCCGCAAATGCCATTCTAACAGTGTACCCTCCAGTGGCACCCCCAGTTGCTATTCTCGTACCTGGTTTATTGTTTAATCCTAAATAACTATTAGTAAAGATATCTGGCATAAACTGGCGTTCAAAAAGTTCATTATAAATGCCATAAACTGTAGATTGAAGGTCTTTATGCGTTATTTCTGCCCCATTCTCATTGGCATCATCAAGAGCTAATTTAGTGGCGCCATACGCTAATTCGAAGTAGGTTTTATCGAGATATCGTGCCTTAAATGGAGTTATTCCAATACCTATAATCGCGACTTTTACCAATATTTTCCACTTCTAGAATTTTTAATTTATTATTTTTATTAATTAATTAGTGATTGATTTTTTTTTTATTTAATTTTTAAACTAAAGTGAAAGGTGTTTGGTATCATGATAATTTATATAGTAAGTTAAAAAATAATCAGATTAAATTGTTTAATAGAATTTTTTTTGATAGGTAGTAGAGTGTTTTTGAAAGTTTTAAAAAAAATCTAATCTAATAATGTAGCACCACAATTTTCACAGTAAGTTAACTTACCTTGAAGAATTCGTTGTAAGAGTTCTGGAGGAATATCATAGTTGCATTCAGGACACTTTTTAGGAGCTAATGAGTTCTCAATTTCATTAATTAAAGCAGGGCTCATGTCAATATCTTGAGAAAAAGTTTCAATTTTGAGAAGTGATTTCTTAGAGTTTTTGATACCTGTTAATGTAATCTGAAGCCCTAGTTTATTTTTGCTATAAATTCCTTTAGCAAATGCTTTTACTAAGCCAAAAAGTTTATCGCCTATTGTTTGTTTTTCCGTATCCACTATAAAAAAATTTTTATTTTCTAAAATTACTAATAATTTTTCATATAATTGACTAGCTTCGATCAAAATTTCAACTTCTTCTCCCACTTTTTGAAAATTAATAATATCTTGAGAGAATTTGTCAAATTCTTCAATAGTTATTGGATTTGGTTGCAGTAGTCCACAAATTACTTTTATTTCATAAGGTTCCATTATAATAGTTTCCACTTCATCACTCTCATTAAGGAAATTTATAACTGCTCGAATAGTACCTTTAACACAATCCGTTTTAGGTAAAAAAATAAATCGTGGACTAAAAAATCCTTCTTTCGTAATTTTATGAATTTTTATACGATCGGGATTTGTAGTTCGACTCTCATAGTCTGTTTTTTCCTGGATTAGTGTTAAACTTTGTTCTGGATAAGATAAAATTTGTATATTTACATCAGTAATATTATACTCTCGTTCATTTACTATTTTAACTTTAAAGATGTATTTGCTTCCTTCAATTTGACCTCCTCTTTGTACTTTGACTCCTTCTCCTTGTGCATATTTTTTAATTCTTTTTCTTTGAGTGAATGTGGGTTGCTTATTTTCCTCTTGAGTTTGTGGAATCTCTATATTTTTAACGATGTGATCTTCTATAACATAATTTATAGTTTTATTAGGCAATACTGGTTCTGTCTTTACGGATGTTATATCAGTCGATGGTTTTATTAACTTTTTTATAGTAGTACCTTCAATTTTTTTGTTTGTTTTGAATAACTCAAATAGATAAAGTGAATTCCCAGCTGCTACAGTGATAAATTTGTTATTAATATTATCTGTAATTGGCAAGTATCGATTCACACTTCTAATTTTGTTATTTAGAGAAGTTTCCCCTAAAATATTGCCCTCAAAATCACTTAATTTAAGAACACCACTTTTATTTCCAATTATTAATATTTGATTCTCGAATATCTTGTTATATTTTATACATATTGGATCATCATTTAATTGAAAAACTTCTTGCCATCGCCCATTTTTATCAAAATTAATAACTCTTCCATCTTTTAATAGCACTATTAATTTACCAAGAAAAATCTCTGAATTTTCTATTATTGTACAATCTTTAATTCCATCTGGTGCTTGAAAGGCTTCTATTATTTGTCCTTTTTCATTTAAAAAGATTAATTTATTATTTTGAAGTCCTAATATGATTTCATTCATTCCATTTCCCAAAAAGTCTCCAATATCGCTACATATTATTGGAGATTTAAGATTTATATTCCAAATGAGGTTTCCTTGCTTTCCGAATAATCTCACAATTCCATTTATATCTCCAGATAATATTTCAACATCTTTATCACTTTTAATTGGTGCTACTAAAAAAGTTGTAATCTTTGATGAGAACTCAGAAACCATAACTTGTTTCCCTTGTAAATTATATATTCGCATTGTCTCATCAAAAGAGCATCCAATAATTTCTGGTAAATCATCCCCTAATATATTAGAAATTGAACATGAATATACCGGTTTTTTAAATTTGATTTCCCATTTAACTTGGATTTTAATTTTATTTTTCAACATTCACTTAATTCTTTAATTATTTTTCTTTTTTGTTTGGATTAATAATACATAACTAGATCATTTCATTTCTTTATTGCTTTATTTCTATTGATTAAAAAAAAAATATATTTATAATTCTTATCTTTTATTGAAAGCATTCTGTGTCTCTTATTGATTATTCTATCTCAATTTGTTGTTTTTTTGTTCTTCGGGTTTAGTTTCTTCTCGTACCATTAAAACTAAATTCTTAAAAGATCGAGATAAGCCACCTATCTCATCGCCTTTTTCGATAATATCATCTAATTCCCCAAAAACTTCGGATTTTTCCAATGCAGCCTTTTTTATATCTTCTGTAGCTAATTGCAAAGCGAGGTTAGTCAATTTTTTTAAAGGTTTAACTATAGAATCAGAAATTTTTAAGCCTACCATTAAAACAACAACAATTATAATTGCAAGAATAATAAGTATAATTGAAAGCTGAATAGTAAGATTTCGATTCAGAGTGTCTTGTAACGCTTTAACTGGTGCCAAAACTTCTTCAGATGGAGCTATAATTCCTAGCGAATAATCAGATATATTAATTGGTGTATAAGTTAAATAGTAAATTTTCCCATTTTTCATAATTTCAGAAAAACCAGAAGTTCCACTAGTCATTTGAATCAATAATTCTTGGGATATAGGTTCAATATCATTAATGAGCACGGCTTCTTCATCTCCAGGGTCAAAAATTACATTAGGGTGAGATATAACTTCGCCATCTTGGTCAATTAGAAATCCATATCCTGTATCAAATAATTTAATATTTCCCACTGTTTGAGATATTGTTTCAAGTGTAAAATCGATTCCAACTACTCCTATAAAATTTGCAGGGGATATAGTTCCATTATAAATTGCACGGGAAATTGTAACTATCCATCCGAGATATGGATCTATATAAGGTGCTGTCCAAATAATATTACCGTTTGCAGATTTAGCATCAATATACCAATCATCAGTTTTATAATCAAAGGGAGGCTCTGTTGCCGTACCAAAAATAGTTGTATCAACACCTGACCATGGAAAGGTTCTTTGAATACCTATCTCAAATTCCATATAGATCCAAGAATAATGAGGATTATTATCTAATATTTCTTTCATAATTGGATCTAAATGAGCTGTTCGGTTAATTATTTCACCATGAATACCACTCAGATTATATTCATTTTGACCCATAGCATTCCAACTATCTTCATAAATTAAATAGTGTGAATAACTTTTTGACGCATTTAAGTCAAGTTTAGGATTATATTCTGAATCAGGAGGTATATTTTCTGGATAATATTCAGTAGAACTCACTATCGACCCATCAAATTTTCTTGTACCTACTGGAAGCATTTCTACATGATAAAATGATTTACGATAACCAAATTCGAATGGATTTTTAAAAATATTTGAAATAGAATTAGCTAATCCGTTTAAATCTTCTGCTACGTTTTCTAATTGTGATTGAATAATAAGAGAATTACTGAATGTTTTATTTTCCATGTCGTATTTAACTTCTGTTTCTAAAGTATTTATCACTTGATTTGAAGTTGTAGTGTTTATGACTCCAATAAATATTCCTGATGTTGTTGCTACAGTTCCTAATGCAATGATTGTATATAAAGCAAAATTCAACAAAATCACTTCCCTTATGCCAATTCTTTTACTTCTTTCACTTTTCATATTTCATCGCCTCCTACTTCTCCTCAGGAGTAAATCCTTCTATTTCTGATGATGCCATAATTTCTTTAACCCGTTTAAAAGCATCTGCTATCAATTTTGATAGATTTTGTTCAGAATAGATTGGTATGTATTTACCTCGAATTGATGAATTAACAATTAAACTCATTTCTGTAAAAACTTCTCTAAGTTCTCGTCCAACACCTATGAGAATGATATTGAGGGGATAATCAAGTGTAGTAATGTATTGAGAAAGTGTTCTTGCTGAAAAATTCTTGCTAAAATTATCAAGTCCATCAGTAAGAGCAACTATCCATTTTTGATTTTCCATTGGTGTATTATTTAACATCTCAATAGCTAATCCTAGAGCATCATAGAAAGCTGTTTGATATGGTGTATTTGTAATACCTTTAAAAATATCCTGAATTTTTTCAACATTTCCTCCTTTTTTAGTTAAAGTTAAGATATGTTCTACTTTAGAATGAAATCCAATTATTGCGATACTATCTGCTGGGTTAATAACTGTGTCAAATACTTCTTTTGCTCCTTTTCTAGCAGCTCTAATTTTATTTTGATCTTCCATACTACCTGATTGATCAATTACGAATATAACATCTTTCTTCCGTACAATAATATCACTGATTTTACCTAATTTTGCTTCTGTTTTGTGTAGAAGGATAGTATTATCCTGGTCATCATAAATATTGATAAGTAATTTTAAGATATTCATCATTAATGGATAATTCCCAAACTCTTCTGCTATATTTAATGCAGTTTCAAGATTTTGAACAGCAGTTTCAACATTCTTCTTTGTAAGCTCCAAGCGCCCAATCTGAAATTGATCTTCAGCAAGATTGGATTTAAAAGATAATTCTGAGTCGATATTAATAGCATCATTAAGATATTTACTTGATTTATCCAAATCATTTTTTAGTAGATTCAATATACCAAGATTTCGCTTTCTAGTAGCAATTCTATCACTACTAATCATTTTTTCATCTATTTTGAGAGCATTTATAAAATCTTCTTCTGCTGATCCAAAGTTTCCCTCTGATAAGAAAAGAAGTCCCCTATTATTTAGTCTTGAACTTAATCCTGCATTATCATTTGTTTGTTGTGCAATTTCTATAGCTTTATCATAAGCATTTTTAGCTTTGTCAAATTCAGCCCAATTACGAAATATATTCCCTAAATTATTCCAACATATACCTTGCCCCTTCAGATTCTGTGTAGTTTTAAATAGTTGTAAGGCTGCAGAATAATTCTTAAAGGCGAGATAATTATCACCTTGATAATAACTTTCATTTCCTAATCTCATCGTGATTAGCAGAGCTTGAAATGATTGTGCAAGAACCCCTATTTCATTACTTCTACGCTTTCTTTTAATTGGTATTTCTTTAGTAAGGTCACCTCTAACCATATTATCAATTGAATCAGTTAAATGTGTAATTGGACTTGTAATTCTTTTTGACATCATCAAAATAGCAATAATAATTACACAGAATAAAATTACTAACACAATAATAAAAATTGCAATCATGGGTATGTTTAAAGCGGAAATAGAATTTTGTAGATTAATCCCTGATTCAATTATTTCTAAATACGGAACGATTGTGGCAATTGAATAACCTCCCTTTCCAATAGGAATATATGATATAATCCATGTTTGACCATTTTTTTCAAAAGTTTCAGTATTACGCTCTCCATCAATTATATTATCTATAATCGAATAAAACTCAGTTGTATTTACTTCTAAATCTATAATCGGAGACCCTATACTTGTGCTTGGTACATCAGGGTGAATAATGGCAGTACCAACTTTATTTATCATCACAGTATATCCAGTTTCATGAACTTTTATTTGACTCAAATATTCTCGTAGTGAAGATAATTCGACCTCAATACTGCAACATCCAATAATACTGTTATTATCATAAAGAGCTGCTTGTGATATTAATATTGCAGGTCCAATTAAGGATTGATTAACACTTCCAAAATAGGTTTGACCTACTAAACTTTTAGCAATATTATACCATTCTTCAGTACTCATGTTGTGGCTTATAGATCTCGAATTATTAATAAAAGGAAAGACTCTAGTAATACCATCTTCATAACCAGCAATTAAAGTAATATAGATGTTATTAGATTCGTATATAGGATTAAAGATATAATCTAAATAAGCAGATTTATTGATCAATTTACTTACAAACATGTTAATTAAAGTACTATTTGTATAATCTGAAAAAGTTGTATTTATATATTTATTATATTTACTAGAATAGAGTAATTTAGGAAGAATTGGTATTCCAGACTGATGATAAGAAGGTCTTGTCTCTGTAAGATTTATTCTATTATTAAATAAATCTTCATTATAACTTATTACTCGATTTAAATCAACTGATATATGATCAAACCAAGAGTTAACATAATTAGCAGCATCAACTGATTTATTTTGAAGCGCTTTGAATCCCTCTATCTTAATGCTGTTTTGGGCATCGTGTCCAATGGTTCCTCCTAAAGCACTGATCTGAGAAAAAGCAAAGACTGATAAAATAATCATTGGAACAATTATTAATATCAGATTTACTCTCAATATTCGTTTCTGTATTTTTCCTTTTTGTTTCGTTTTTGACATCTTCTCATTAAATTAAATTTTATTTTATTTTTGATAGATATATTTTTCTATATTTTTAGATATAATTATATATTTAAAAGTTATGATCTTATTAATAGTAAGAAATATTACAAGCTTAATACAATTTATAGGATAATTCATGAATATATAGTGATATATATCACATTTATTTAAATTTTAATACAATTTTAATAACACTTTATTACATCAAAACTATAATTTAGTATTTAATTTATTCATTTGTTAGTAATTAACATTATTTTTTTTTTTTAGTAAAACAAATCTAAGATAATAAAGACTCTTTATTATTTAATTATGAAAGTTATAAATTCAATATTAAGATAAAAATAACATAAAAAAAAAGCTTAAATATAATACCTATTATAAGTTTTTTATAAAAACTTATTAAAAGTTGCTAAAAATTTCAATTTAGCATATCACGTATCTTTATTACATTTTAAAATGCTATATGAGATAGGAAAGAGGTGTCTTATTTATTTCTCAAGATGATATAAAAGGCCTAACAGAAAGTCTAGATGAAAAGGTTGTTAAAGGATTACAACATAAGCTAGATGAATTTTCTGCAAAAATTGAAGAACTTAAAAGTAAAATCTCTGAAAAAGACAGCGAAATAGAAGGTTTGAAATTAGAAAATAATGAATTAAAATCTAAGCTAGAAGAAATTGAAAAAAGTAAAGATAAGAAAAATGCTGAGTTTGATAAATTGGATTCTGAGGTTTATGATTTAAAGAAAACAGTTTCTATGCAAGAAGATGAAATTAATAAACTAAGTGGAGAATTAAGTGAATCAAAGAAAAAAGTTGAAGAGTTGTCAACGAAGTTATCGGAAAAAGAAAATGAATTAACAATTCTAAATGAAAATCTTTCAGAGAAAGAAAAAATAATTGATAATCAAAAGTCTAAGTTAGAACATGCTGAATCAGAATTATCAGCATTAAAACCAGTCGCACCAGCCGAATATACAAGTGAAGAACGTCTAATTTGTCCTAAATGTGGAGCGAGGGGGAAAGATCTTAAAGTTGAAGAAGATAAGAGTAAAGTTCTCGGTTATGTTGGTCATAGCCCGCTTTATGCAAAAAAAAATGTGTGTAAGAAGTGTGGAATGACATTTTAATAAACCTATTTTATTTATTTTGTATTCTAAGCTTTATGCTATTACATAAAGATCAAGGAATAACATTAATTTATTTAATACATTTAATTTAGGTAGCTTTTTTACTTCTAAAAGAGTTTATAAAATATCATATTTTTATTTCGAAAGTGAGATTAAAAGTGATTAAAACTAGAATTACTGAAGAGTTTGGGATAAAATATCCAATAATTAGTGCTCCCATGGGTCCATTCTATACAACTGAATTAGCGATAGCTGTTTCTGAAGCAGGAGGACTCGGAGTTATAAGCCATGCAACCCTTTTGGGAAAAAATTCAGTATTAGACTTTAAAGACCAAATCGATTATGTCATCGAACATACAGATAAGCCATTTGGATTTAATATTCGTGTGGCAAGAATGCAAACAGATCATAAAATTTTATTGCGAAAAATTGGTCAATGGAGAAATGAGAATCCTAAAATTAGAGAGCAAATGATTTATGGTTTAACTAGCGCTGGTGGACCAAGACTAGCCGCAAAAATGTGGCAAAAATCTTGTCCTGACATGTATCATTTTCATGTGGCACCTGCATTGTGGTTAGTGGATAAAGTAGTTGATTCTGGATGTAATGGTGTTGTTGCAACTGGAACTGAGGGAGGTGGTCATCAAAGTTATGAGGGAATTACGACTTTAGTTTTAATTCAAGAGGTTGTCCAAAAATATCCAGATATATTAACAGTTGCATGCGGTGGATTTGCTACTCCAGAAGGTGTCGCAGCAGGATTGGCTTTGGGAGCAGATGCAATCGCTATGGGTACTAGATTTATCGCATCAAATCAAAGTGAATTCCACTCTAATTATAAGGCACTGATCCCCCCAGCTACTGATCGTGATACAATGATAACTACAGGAGGTTTTGGACCAATAAGACTGATCAAGAACAGATACTGTTTAGAACATGGTGAAGTTTTATCAAAAGAAGAAAAATTAGTTCAAGAAGAAAGTAGGATGGATATTGATGGTTTTTTAGATGATCTTCATAAATATGAAATTGTCTATACTGAAGGAGATGTCGATAATGGTGCTGTGCCAGTAGGGCAATCATGTGGATTAATTAATTCTATTATAGATGTTGATGAAATTGTATGTGGTTTCACAAAAAAGGCAGAAAAGTTACTCAAAAATTTATGTTCTAATATCGCATAAAATTCATTTTTTTCTTTCATCATTAAAATTATAAATAAAAAATAAAATATAAAAAGAAATCTATTCTTCTTTACGCAATTCTCTTCTTAAAATTTTGCCAATTATATTCTTGGGTAATTCTGGTACAATTTCAATAATTCTTGGATATTTAAATGGACTAATATTTTTTGAACACCATTCCATCAAATCTTCTTTACTAACATTATCTTGAAATTCTGGTTTTAATGATATAAATGCCTTAATTTCTTGTCCAGTTTCGGGGTTAGGTACACCAATAACTCCTACTTCATTCACTGCTTCATGCATATATATTAAATCTTCTACTTCTCTTGGAAATACAGCATGGCCTTTCCTTTTAATCATATCCCTTTTTCTATCTTTTATATGTAAATATCCTCCTTTATCTATACATCCAATATCAGATGTATAATACCAAACAATCCCTTTTGCATCTTTTCTTAATGCATAAGCAGTATCGTCTTTCCTACCAAGGTATCCAAGCATTACTTGTGGTCCGGTTCCACATATTTCTCCTATGTATTGTTCCTCAATTGTTCCACAATTATCACAATTTTCCATAGTACACTGTGGGAGAATTTTTGTTCCTACTTCTGTATCAACAATTTTAATTAATGTATCTGGCAGTGGAAAACCAACAGTATTTATTTTTTGTAATGGATTTATAAAAGGATTAATTGTTAATATTGGAGAACATTCTGACATTCCATAACCTTCGACTATAACTGCACTTGTGAGTTCTTCAAATTCCTTTTTAACTTCGAAAGGTAAAGCTGATGCACCACTTATCAAGGCTATAAGTGAAGTAAGTTTATCTTTGTACTTACCAGATTCAGGGTCTTGATTGACTTTGATAAAGAGTGTAGGAACTCCTGGCATATAGGTAGCTTTCTCTTTCATTATTACTTTCAAAATATTAGATATTTTATCTGGAGGTCGTGGTAACAAAATTAGTTTCCATCCTTGATCTACTGCTACAGTCATAGCTATATTGCCATAAGAATGAGCTAATGGTATAACTAGTAACATTCCCCCTTTTCCTTTTACATCTGCCATTTTAGGTACTTGAGTATATGCCCAGGTAACAATTTGCATTGTATTTGATATCATATTATGATGAGATGTCAATACCCCTTTAGGAACACCTGTTGTTCCACCAGTATATATAATGATGCTAGGGTCTTTCTCGATATCAATAATAGTCTTTGGCACATTTATAGGTAATCCACTCTGTAATATATTTTGAAACTTATGGAAATTAATCTCACCTTCTTTATCTGGCCAATTTTTCATTCTTGGAACCTTCCCTAGTGCAAGTCCAAGTTTAGCTTTAATTTTAGGCAAAAACTCCGCAGTCCCAGTTAGAATAATACTTTTTAATGTTGACATTTTACCAAGATCCTTTCCAAGTAGATATTCCTCATATAAAAAATCTAGAATAATCAATAGCTTAGCCTTTGAATCATTTACTTGGTGTACAATTTCTACAAATTTATTAACTGGAAGAATAGGGTTTGAAATTGCTCCAAGTCTAATAACTGCCCAGTGAGCGATAACATATTGAGGAACATTAGGGAGGTCAATACATACCATATCTCCTTTTTTTATCCCAAGTTTGGAAAGTCCTGTTGCAAATTGGTCAACAAGAGTATCCAATTCAAGATAGGTCATTCTAAAACCTTCAAAAAAGATAGCTTGTGAATCTGGATATTTAAGCGCTGTCCTACTTAAAAAATCTCCCAAGGGAATCTTATCATAATCAATATGTCTTGGTGTATCTTTCGGCCAATTTTTATCAATTCCATAAAATTTAATCAGATCTTCTTGTGTCATTTCAATCTTCATTTTAAATCAAATTTGTTTTTTAAGAAATATGTAATATTATTCATTTCGAAATTATTAAAATTTTGAAAAAAAAAGTGTTAAATTTATATTTATAATATTAACAAAAAAATATTTAAAATTAAATTCTCATTTTGTATAATTCTTTATCTGGAATATAACTCATCATAATTAGATCATCTCTGATTTCCCAACCTAAGTGAAGATAAAACTTAACAACTTCCTTATTATATTTTTCTATGAATAAATGAACTTTATGTATTCTCAATTTACGAAATCTTTTGATTAATTCATCCATTAACTGCATTCCATACCCTTTTTTTTGATAATCTGGATCAACAGCAAGATGATGAACATATCCTCTTCTTCCATCGAACCCCCCCATAACTACACTGATTATTTTTTCATCTACTTTTCCAATTAAGAAAAGATCTGGATTTCGTTCAACCATTCTTTCAATTTCTCCTTTAGTGTCTGTAGATCCTACATTTATCCCTGCTTTTTTCCAAAGTTTAACAACTTCTTCATAGAAATCCATTGAGAATTTTTCAATGATCATAATTATGAGATCTTATTGAACTAATTATTAAAAGTTTCTAATGATAATTGGTGAATCTTTCTTTTAATTTTAACTTTTGAATCAATTATATTCTTTATGTACTCTGATATTTCTTTTCTTTTGTTTGTATCAGAAGGAATAGGTAAAACCACTTCCATGATTCGATTTCCTATAGTAGCAATTGTTCCTTGAACAAATGTAATTGCTTTTATTTGTTTTTGAACGAGATCTAAGTTAAATAAATACAAAAGGAGGTATGAATCGATATATTCATCATTTTCTAAGGTTTTAATTTGGTACATATGACTTTGAATTATTATTTTTATATCTAATTCTGTAACATAAGCAGTTTTTCCTATTAGATTAGGACCACCATCCTTTACCAAAAGAATATCTCCAACATCGATATTTTGTTTATTTTTATATTGTTCGTAAACCTCCTCGCTAGTTTTTTTATATGAATTCAAATTTATTTCCCAATTATTTAAATCACTAGTTCGAATAAATGGGATTTCTCCTAAACCATATAAATTGGAGCCTATTTCATCTCCTCGAGGGAGATAACCACCCTTATTAGAATAAATTATTTTCTTATCAATTAAGTCTTTAAAAGTTAAAAGTATGAAACTATTATCATTTGCGAGCTTCTTTAAAGTTTTTTCTACGCCGGTATAATAAATCGGGATAAAAATTTTATTCTTTATCTGACTAAATTTTATTTTAAAGAATTTTTGCTCTTTTAAATAATCAAATTCTTCAGCTTCTCTTATTTTAAAATGTAAATCCGTAAGATCATCATTAATTATGGGATTTCCAGTAGAATCTAATTTTCTACTTCCATCTTTGTTCAGTTCATATAAAATTTTTCCATCTTTATCGTGCCCAACATTTTCTACAATAGCAAAATCAATAGTATAATCTTCTGGAATCTTATTTAGTTTCTGAAAAAATAAGATACTTGTCTTATTACATGTGTAAGGTTGAAATGCATTCTGATCTAGGGAAAAAATTCCTAATATTTTACCATTAGATGTAAGATATTCCCAAATATAGCGATCTGTAGGATTTCCGAATATTCCCTCAGGTAAAACAATCCCCATTTTCCCATTATCATTAAGTAATTGAACACATCTCTCAATAAACAAAACTTGAGGAGGTTGTTGTTTAATTAATTTTTTTTGTATTTTCCATTTATCATTTATATTTTTCCAAACATGTCCCAGTTGGTATTCATTTAAAATTTCTTTAGCAGTTATAGGAATCTTAACTCCAAATGGTGGATTAGTAAAAATATAATCAAAAGTATCATTTCTAATTGATTCTTTTGCAAAAGCCCTGTAACTCTTTGGATCCAATGAATCTTCACAAAATATATTAGATTTCCCATTACTTAATATTTCTAAGTACAATTTACTGATTCTTGCTAAAAATAAATCCTTATCTATACCAAAAAGATTTGAAATACATTCAAGTTTTTTTTCTTCTGAATTGATTTTTGACCATAAAAGCTCTTTTGCTTCTAAAAGAAAACCACCATGACCACACGCGGGATCTAAGATTTTAGAATCAATATTAGGGTCTAAATAATTTACCATAAATTTTACTATATTATGAGGTGTGAAGAACTGACCCGCCTCATCTTTTAAAATTTTGCTAACAAAAATTTCAAAAGCATCACTTAATATGTCTTTAGAGGATTGAAGAAGTGAAATGTGCTGTAATTCTTTAACAACGAGATATAGGAGTTCTTTATTAATTGTAATTTGCTCATTTTCTCCAATAATGTCCTTATATTTTTCTCGAACATTCTTATCGAAAAATCTTTGAATTCTTGCAAAAAGTTGTTTATTAGTCTCATTATTTTTTATGCAAAATTCAAGTTCTTCTTCAGTTTTTTTATTGATTTCATCAACCAATTTACATAATAAGAGATTAACTATTTGTTTTGATCTTGCTCTTGTATCGGTATCGGTATATTTAAGCTTTCCGTATAAATGTTGATTTATGGATATAAAAACTTGCTTTAAATTTTTTGATTTCTGTAAATCCTTTCTCTTAATTACACCTGATTTTTCTTCTAAAAAATTAGTGATGTTTAGGGGCATTTTTTAATAAATTAAAAGATTTTTTCCTTTCTATCAACATTTAATCTTCTATAATTCATTTATATTGTATCAATTTATTATGGTTTTTTATTAATTGAAAATTAAAGTAAATTATGTCTTCTAGCAATTTACAATTTGGGAAATATATTGATTTCATAGTAAAAAAGCGATTTGGAATTATAACACTTAACAGACTTCATAGATCAAATGCATTTGATATTGAACAATTTGAAAATTTAAAAAAAGCTGTAGATTACTGCCAAAAAGAAGAAAAAGTAAGGGGAGTCATTTTAACAAATAACGGAAATTCTTTTAGTACAGGAGTTGACTTAGGAGCCATTGATGGCAGCGATCATAAAGCAGTAAAATATTTGGAAAGTACGGCAGCTAGAATCTGTAAGTTACTATATTATGGAAAACCATCTATTTGTGCCATAAATGGAAGAACTATGGGTGAGGGTGTTGTTTTTTCAACATGCTGTGATTATCGAATCGCCACTAAAGAGAGTACTTTTCAAATGCCAGAAATCTTTTCTGGAATATTCACGGGTACTGGGTGTTTAGTATTTTTTTCTAAAATAATAGGAATTCCTTGGACTAAAAAAATGTGCATGTTGGCTGAAAAGATTGATTCTCAAAAAGCTCTAGATATTGGATTAATAGATCAGATTGTAAATATAAATGAAGATTTAATGAAAGTTGCATTAGATAAAGCAAAATTTCTCTTTACTAAAAATCAAACCGTTTTAAATGCTATTAAATTATGTAGTAACCACCTAGCAGATAAATCATATAATTTAGCTTTAGAAATTGAGCAATATGGTTCATCCTGGTATGAATATGAAGATAAAGAGAATTATATTAAGAATTTTAAAGATAAATTGGAGTATTAAAACTTAAAAGTGAATATAAATGTCATCAGAAAATACAGTATTTGGAGATTTTATTGAATTTTCAATAAAAAAAAAGTTTGGAATCATACAATTGAATCGTATTCATAGAGGAAATGCGATAACAATTGAAATGGCAAAGAACCTAAAAAAAGCTATTGAGTTCTGTCAAAACTCAGAAAAAATAAGAGGGATTTTATTAACGGGAAATGGAACGTCTTTTACTACAGGAATGGATATTGATGAGATTGATGGAAGTGACCATGTAACCGTAAAGGAATATGAAAAAACAGCCGCATCTATCCAAGAATTGCTCTATTATGGAAAACCTGTCATCTGTGCCATTAATGGTAAAGCTATGGGTGATGGTGTCGCCTATGCACTTTGCTCTGATTATCGAATTGCCATCAAAGAAAGCTTTTTCCAAATGCCAGAAATAAATCTTGGCGTTTTTCCAGGTACAGGCATTATTGTGCTAATGAGTAGAATTCTCGGAATCCCCTGGACTAAAAAGATTTTAATGTTTGCTGAGAAAATAAATGTAAAAAAAGCATTAGAAATTGGTTTAATAGATCAGATCGTAGAAAATCAAGAGGATTTGATGAAAGTTGCTCTAATTAGGGCTAAATTTCTATTTACAAAAAATCAAACAGTGCTGAATGCTATAAAGTTATGTAGTAATCATTTGGCGGATAAATCTTATTGCGAAGCATATGAATTAGAAAAAATTGGGTCGGCATGGTATGAACATGAAGATAAAGAGAAATATATCAAAGATTTTAGAGAGAAATTCCGCTAAAAAACTATGTTTTAAGTTAACCATTTTATTGTTGAAAAAAATCAGAAATTGCAAAACATTAAAACCTATACTGAGTTTATAAATCTTAATTATCTAGAGATATTTGACCTTAGATAAGCTGAAATTAAGGAAAGCAAAAGAATATAACAAAAAAAAAGAATAATTTAACAAAACCAGCGAAAAGGTGATAGATTTTGCCAAAAGAAGATGATTCAAAAGTTTTTATTGGCAGAAAGAAATCTATGAGCTATGTTATGGCTGCCATGGTTGTTTTAAATGATAAACCAGTTAGATTATTGGCTCGAGGGCGATCAATATCCCGAGCAGTGGATGTAGCTGAAATCCTAATAAATAAGTTTGTAAAAGGAAGTAGTTACGGCCAAATTCTAATTGATACTGAAACGATTACTAATACTGATGGCACTAATAGCAATGTCTCATCCATTGAGATTGAAATTCTTCCGCCAAAAAGGGCTAAAAAGTAAATTCTAAAAATATTCAGGAGAAAATCAGGAGACTTTCTCGAAATTTTTTTTTTATTTTATTTTTTAAAATCCTTATTGCTACTTTATAAATTTATATTCATCAATATCAATTACAGGACGATAACCTATTTTCTGGTAAATACTATTAGAAATTGGATTCATTAAGTCCGCTAATAGAAAGCAAAATTTATTCCCCTCTTGTAAAAGAAGCTTGCTAAGCTTGGCAACACACTCAGTAGCGTATCCCCTTCTTCTTAATTCTGGTGGTGTATAAACAAGATTCACTAAATTACCATTAGGCGTTTTACCAGCTTTTCGTGCCATGGACACTATTTTATCATTATCTTTTAATAGAAAGATTTTGTTATTCTTAATATCTTCCTTAATAGCTTCTAAAGATCGATTTAACTGAGATTCATTAGTTTCAGGTAATGCTTCATATACAAATTTTTTTGCCCAATCTAAAATGACGGCTTGATTTTTCTCATTTCCTACAATAAAAACTTTATTTCCTAAGGTTTCTTCAGCTACTTTTCCCAATTTGTAGATTCTTTCATTTCTTACCAATTTTCTTTTAAGATTCTTACTTTCACACCATAAATTAATAAATTTTTCTACTCCTTCTTTAAATCCCAAAATTCCAGGGACTTCAATATCCTTTTGAAGAAGTTTATCAACTAGAAAATCAATATTATTTAGATCTCTCGTATACGAGATGATTTGATTGTATGGTGGAGTTCTTAGAGAAATAAGTTTTATCTCATCATCTTGATTTACAGTTATAAGAACAGGGTTCTCCTCTCCATATCGTTTAGGATTAATTTTTAATGTGCTTAGAATTGAAAGCAGTATATTGTTTTCAGCTTCTTTTTTCAATAAAAAATCTAAGACTAGATTATAAAATTCGTGAATATCATTATAGAACTTAATGTCCATAATTATCTATGAAGAAAACTTAATTAAAAAGTTCTAACAAAATAGTCAACAAATTCTAGATAAATTTATATATAATTTTTTAGAACTTCAATTTTTTTTATAAACGCTTCAATTTTAGCTTTAGAAGCGTTTTGGGTATTTAGAGTTAATATTAAATCCAGAAAATCTTTAATTAATGGATGTTGGAGTACAATACACTTTTGATTTAGAGTATTTACATCTAATATTAATGCAGAATTTAATTTATCCCCCATTCCCAACACATCCTTAAAAATAAGTTCATTTTCATCCGTATATGATAAAACTAAAATATCCTCTGCTATTTGAGATCCATCTGCTTGATTTATTATCTTAAATTCACACATTTGTTTTTCCTCTCCTCTCAATTTATTCATTTTTTTTATTTATGAAATAATGCACTAAATCTTTTTTTTTTTTGACAAACTAATTTATAATATTTAAAAAAATAAGATATTTATATTAAATATTAATGCTTTATGTGAAAAATCTATGACTTAAAATTATTAATACAGCTATAGGACGTTAATTATAATGGAAACGAAAAAAGAAGATATTTGCTATATGTCTGCCCTTGAAATGCTTAAAAAAATTAAGACTCAAGAATTATCATCAGAACAAATAACTGAAATAATTATTGAAAGGATAGAAAAAATCAATCCACTAATTAATGCATACTGCACTACTACATTTGATTTAGCTAGAGAGATGGCAAAAAAAGCCGATAAAAGAGTAAAAAATAATGAAGAAATCCCTATTTTAAACGGGATTCCTACTTCTATAAAAGATTTAGTTCCGATAAAAGGAGTGAGAACTACTTACGGTTCAAGAATTTATGAACATCATATTCCTGAAGATGATGCTATTGTCGTTAAACGTTTAAAAGATGCTGGTTGTGTAATTTTAGGAAAAACAAATACACCAGAATTTGGTTATAAAGGGGTTACTGATAACTTGATATTTGGAGTAACTCCAAATCCCTGGGATCTTAAAAAAACATCTGGAGGTTCTAGTGGAGGTGCTGCAGTCTCAGTGGCTTGTGGAATGGGGCCTTTGGCTCAAGGTTCGGATGGAGGGGGCTCTATTCGGCATCCTTCTTGCTTTTGTGGGGTTTATGGTCTTAAACCCAGCTTTAGAAGGGTTCCGATTTATCCAAAATTTTATCAAAGTGATGAAACATTTTCTGTTATTGGTCCAATTGTAAGATATGTTTCTGACGCAGCATTAATGCTAGATGCTATGAAAGGACCATTTGAGGGAGATGAGCATTCATTACCAGAAGATCATATTAAGTATTCTGACCATATAAATGAGAAATCAGATAAATTAAAGATTGGTTACAGTCTAGACTTAGGTTTTGCTAAGGTTTTTGATAAGGAGGTCGAAAATGCAGTAGTTAATTCAGTCCATAAATTTGAATCATTTGGGTGGGAAGTGGAAGAAGCAAAATTTAAGAAATTAGATCCTTCCATGGCTTTTAGTACAATGTGGTTAATCATATTTGGATATGAATTAAAACCTTATTTGAAAGAATGGAAAGATAAATTAGATCCAGGCTTAGTAATATGGGCTGAAGCAGGATTACAATTTCCAGCCTCAAGTTTACCTGATGCCATGAGAACTCGAAGTCAATTTTATCAATCAATATTTGAAACTTTCAAAAATTATGATATACTTCTCACTCCAACAACGGCAGTTCCCGCTTTTGAATTAGGCATTCCCTACCCATCTCAAATAAATGGAATTGATGTGGTTCCTACGGCTTGGCAAGCATTTACGTTTCCATTTAACTTTACTGGACATCCAGCTGCAAGTATCCCTTGTGGATGGACAAATGGTAACCTACCAATCGGGTTACAGATAGTTGGAAAAAGATTCCAAGAATTGCTAGTATTACAAGTTTCAAAAGCTTTTGAAGAGATTGCTCCATGGCAAGATAAAAAGCCTAATTTTGATAAATTTCAATGAAACCTTTTAAAAAAAAAGTGTATTATCTCTATCAAATTAGCAAATTTTTTTATATTTCTATTTTTATATTTTAACCATCTTTTTCTATTTAAGATTAATAAAAACAATTTTTTTAAATTGTCTTTAATAATTCTAACTATATCAATTATTTTAAAAGTTCTAGCTAAAAATTATAACAGAGGAAATTGAGTAAAATGGCACGTCCATATCAAAAAGCTAACATTCCAGGCCCTGAAATGGGAACTTCTGTTTCAGATCCAGCAGTGATGGCAAACTTTTTGAAAAGCCCAGCCAAAAAAGTTTTTGTAATTGGCGCTGAATCACTAAATTGGGAACTCAACGGAAAAAAGGTCGCTGATTATTATATAGATATAGTTAATAAAATTGACTGTCATATTGTCAGTACTGGTCATACCTATATGTATTTGAAAGATAAAATTAGTGGAGATAAACTCTACGATATGGCATTGATCAATATTACAGATCGTTTATGTGATAAAGATTGGGCTGGTTTAGATGGAGAAGGTCAATATTCTATGGCAATTTTCGGAGGACACTTAGTATTTTATGTCTCTCAGACATTATCTCGGATTAAGAACTTTACAAACTGGGTGAAAACAATTGATCTAGATAAATATTCTCATCCAAATGCTAGATTCAGCTTACCAAATCTAAGTAATGAAGATTGGAAATTGTTTTTAGAAAGTTTAATTGAAAAATTATAAAAAAATTAACATAAAAAAAATAAGAGGAGATAAATGAAATGAGTTTTGCAGATATGCCTGTAGATGTTGGACCCGTATACGAGGGTGAAAGAATTCGAGGAAACCAAATGCAAGTCGAACTTGGCGGTCCAAAAATGGAACGGCATTTTGAGCTCGTGCGTGTGAAAAAGGACAAAGAAATTGAAGATGGAAAGATAATACTTATAGGACCTGATCTCAAAGATATGGAAGAAGGCTCTACACATCCAATAGGGATTTTGGTAGAAGTGGCTGGTCCTGAATTAGAAGAAGATTTAGAAGCTGTATTCGAAAGGAGAGTACATGAATTCTGTAATTTTGTGAATGGAATAATGCATTTAAATCAACGATATACTAATTGGATGCGGATTTCCAAAACTGCTTTCGAGAAAGGGTTTAATTCTTTCAATATGCTTGGGACAATTCTAATAAGATTGTATAAAGCTGAACTTCCAATTATAAAAAAAGCACAAGTTACATTTTATACAGATCCTAATAAAATAAAGGAACCATATGATTTTGCATTACAGATCTATAATAAGAGAGACGAAAGAGCCCGAAGCATCAACGATGATGATGTTGATATGTTCTACGGTTGTGTTTTATGCCAATCATTTGCCCCTACACATGCATGTTGTATTACGCCAAATCGTATGAGTTTATGTGGTTCGATTTCATGGTTTGATGCTCGAGCGGCTGCACGCGTTGATCCGAAAGGGCCACTTTTTGAAGTTCCCATGGGTGAAACTGTCAATAAAGAAGCCGGAGAATATACAGGGATTAATGAAATGATAAAGAAACGTTCTTTAGGAGAAATTAATCGCATTTACCTATATTCAGGAATGGAATTCCCACACACTTCATGTGGTTGTTTTGAAGCGATCGATTTTCTCATTCCAGAAACAGGTATTGGACATGGTATCGTTGATAGGAGTTATGGTGATGTAGCGATAAATGGATTACCTTTTAGTGCGATGGCAAACCAAACCGGGGGTGGCAATTTTTTTACCAATTAGGTAAAAAAGCCAATACAAATGCCCGGTTTTAATGGAATTAGTATTCAGTATATTATAAGCCCAAAGTTCCAGATTTATGATGCAATACAAGTAGGAATAGAAAAGGGGATTGAGTTGGTAGTTTGGATGGCGAAATCTGTTAAGGACCGTGTAGTAGAATTTCTTCCAGAAGATTTAAGGGATAAGATTGCTACCGAAGAAGATGTTAACGAATTAAGTCAATTGCCAGCATGGTTGGAAAAAGTGGGACATCCAATTGTAAAAACTGACGAATACAAAGCAGCTGTTGGTGGAATAGAAGAAGCAGAAGAGGAATATGAAGAAGAAGGCGCGATGGTTCCAATGGGAACTATAGGAATGACAATTCCCGGCGTCGGTGGAGCGGGAGGCTTTAAAGTTATCCTTAAAAACTGTAAGATCCATGCAGAGTCTATTATAATCAAAAAGATAGAAGCTAAAAAAACAAAGAAATAATAACTAATTTTTTTTAATTTTTTTAAATTATTTTAAGTAATAATTTCAAAGTTAGATTTAGGTATTTCAGTTAAATTATTACCTTTTAGAATTACTTTTTTTAGAGAATTGATTTTGTCTAATGATTTTGGAAATGAGTCTATATGATTATAACTCAAATCAAGTAATTTAAGACTATTTAAATTACCTATTGAATCAGGTAAAGAATTAATGTTATTATAACTTAAATTCAAAATTTCAAGGAATTGTAAATTTCCTATACTTTTTGGCAAATAAGCAATCAAGTTTTTACTTAGAGATAATAATCGAAGTGATCTCAAGTTTCCAATGAGCTCTGAAAAAATCTTTATTTTATTTTTATCCATTATCAGATACTCTAAGGAGTTAAGATGATATATATTATTAGGAATAGATTCTAAATTGTTCTTACTGAGATCCAGAGCCTTTAGTGCTGGTAATTTATCAATAAGATTCTCTAAATCTCTAATCCATATTCCATTAATCAATAATAAGGATAAATCTTTTAATTCATTGCTCATCTTAGGAAAATCTAAAACTAAATGTTCTCTACTTCCGTAAATAAATAAATTTTTAAGATAATTCATCGATTTGAGACTCTCAGGTATATATTCAAGTCCACATTTATTACACTCATCTAAATCAGGATACCACCCTTCATCTTTATTATAGCAAACGCCACATTCATTTATATCTCGGAAAGCAACAGTCTCTACATGATTATTATGGACAACAAACTGAGCATCTTCTTCCCCCCATATATATTCAATATTAAATTTCCAATCTTGAGCTTTTTGAGGGTTATATGCAAATTCTTTGACCTGTTTGAACCTTCCATGAGATTTATTGAAAGGATAATATATTTGTCTTTCAATTTCTTTTAATAATGATACTTCTGATGGTGGTATTAATACTCCTCTAAAACACTTTAATTTTAAATTAGTATTGAAACGTCCAAGATATTCGACTATTTTCTTGTATGGAATCCAATTCTTGAGATTAGATGCTCTATATTTTTTGTATAACTCTTGAAATTGGTATAATAACTGACAAATTAAATTTGAACCAAAAGATCTATAACTTTGAAATATATTTTTCTCATCAAGTGTTATAATTTTAAGTAATAGTGGAACAACAAAATCTTCAAAATTTCTTCTATCAACAAAAATATTTTGAAAGTGGTCTTTTAATTTGTCATTGCTATCATATAATAAACTTAAGAATTCTTCATTATCTAACAAATCAAGAAAGTTTTGCTTGATTAGATATTTAATAACAATCTCATTACCGCTATCAATTCTTCTACCTATCTCATCCTTAAGTATTCTTCT
>JBHLLG010000015.1:27385-63107 GCA_048885925.1 Candidatus Hermodarchaeota archaeon | reverse complement strand
GTATTTGATTACACTCATTTAGAAGGATTCTATATTGACCCAGAAAATCGATGGCAAATAACAATGAATTTAGCTAACACTCCTTTATTTAAAGATGATAAAGATTATATAAATTATTTTCATATTATTGCACTTCATGAAATATCACATTATCAAATAATACCTTACGATGGTTTAATCAATGCAAAATTACTTAGAGCAGCTATGCAGCATGTAAATCAAAATTTTGCTCCTATTATTGTAAATATATTTGCCGATCTTATCATAGATACTAAATTATATCAGAAATACCCAAATCTTATTATATGGGAAATGCAGGTAACCTATAAACATATCAAAAGTAAAGGATCTATTAGTAATTTGACAAAATTCTTATTTCGAGCTTATGAAAAAATTTGGAATCGAGAAGTAATAGGGGATGATATAATAAAAGAAATGGATTTATTAGCGGAAAAGGTTACAAAAACAATTCAAAAAGATTTTGAGGATGATTCATTATGGGAAAAAAAGACTGCTTTAGTTGCCAAATATCTAAATAATCTAATACAAGATACATTTACTCTCATAGATGCTAGAAGTATTTTGGATAAAAATAAAGAAAAGAGAAGAAGTCCTGGCGGTGATTTTTTGGAGGTTCCGAAAGATATATTAGAACTAATGGATAATCCATTAGAGAATAAAAATGCGGATAAACTAAAAGAAAGAAATGAAGATGATTTAAGACAAAAATCTGAGGAATTTGCTAAAAATATTCCTTACTCTGAATTTGGTGGACCTGCCCGTCAAGCTGGAATTTTAATTGATGGAAATACATTAGCTACTTGGTATAGGGGATTAGCTAAAAACTTAATTGAAATAAAAATATTTGAAAAAAAACCAGGAGGATTATTACCAGTATACCCAGAAGTTTGGAAAATAGGAGATAGAATAGAAGAGTTAGATATTATTCAAAGTTTATTAAATAGTCCTTTAATTGTACCTAATATCACTACTAGAAAATGGGCTTATAAGGAAGGTCCAGGTAATTTAGTTGAAAAGTTAATACCAGATCTATTAATTGTTCTAGATTCTTCAGGATCTATGGGTTGGAATTACTCCTCTAGATCTATCCGTGGAAGAGGCCCCTATCACACAGCTTTAGTAGCTGCGTTTGCTTCTTTACATTATGCAGCAAGTAAAGGTGCTAAATTTAGCATAATTAATTTTTCTAATAGAGCTGACATTTCTCAATGGTCTTCTAATTATAATGAAGCTGAAAAGATTTTATTACGGTATCAAGGTGGAGGCACATTTTTACCAATTAAAGAAATCGCAGATCAATGTTTTAAAGCAGAGAGAAAAGTACTTGTTTTTATTATCACTGATTTTGGTATTTATAACTGGAGTAAAGCTAAAAAAATAATGATAGAATTAGCTCAAAAAGGGCATAAGATTGTAGGATTTTTTATTGGCTCAAAAAGAATACCTCAAGATAAATTTAAAAATCTACTTGATAAAGTGACTTTTTATGGTATAGGAAATCCTAAAGATTTAGTTAATTTAATTATAAGAGAAGTTAAAAAATACTATTTATAAATTATTAACGTTTGTTAATTTCGCGTAAATATAGTTTCATAAAATATCTTTGACTTTGACAGTATAATAATTTATCCTTATCTGTTAAATGCCTACAATTTTGCAACACATTCGAAATATCTGATAGTAACTTAAAATTATCATACTTTGCTTTTTGAGTTATCTGTTCAACTTGTTTATTAACAATGCTCCTGCTTGTTTGTGTTTCATAAAATAAATCTTTAAGATTTAGTACAGGTTCAGGATCTCCTGTTCTTGAAATCATCATTTCTTTCATTCTTGAAATTTTAATTATGATTATTTCAAATTGCAGTTAATATCTCTATAATAGCAGAGAGATATCTATATATATATTAAAAACATACGATCAGATTTTAAGAAACTAAGTGATATCTAAGTAATATCTTCCATTCTTTAATGTTATTTTATCAATTAAGAAATTACTTATAATTTTTAATATTTTATTTAATCAGTAAATATAACTAATAATTACAAAAATGGAGTTATTAAATGAACTCAGAAGAAACAAAAATATATAGAGAATTACAGGAACACCTAGATAAATTACCTATTGGATTTCCTCCTACAAATTCAGGTGTTGAATTAAAATTATTAAAATACTTATTTACACCCGAAGAAGCAAAAATTGCTGCTAAGCTCAGTTTCAAATATGAACCTCTGAGTATTATATATAAACGGATTGAGGATCCAAATATTACAATTGAAGATCTAGGAAGAATTTTGGAAAACTGTGTGAAAAAGGGGGCTATTCATTATAAAAGAAAAGGAGATGAAAAGCTTTATGCTAACGCAATGCTAATCATTGGTATATTTGAATATCAGGTAAATAGACTTACGATGGAGTTTATGGATTTAATGAAACAATATGGACAAGAAATCTTTGATGTTGAATTATTTCACACTAAAATTTCTCAAACGCGTGTTGTCCCAGTGGAAAAGAGCATTACTCATGAAAATTTTGTGGCACCCTATAATGATATAAGAAGATTAATTCAAAATGCAGAGACTCCTATTGCTGTTACTAACTGTGTCTGCCGTCAAAAGCAGGATGTCCGCAGAGAAAGAGATCCATGTAAACTCACGAATAGGTATGAGACTTGTATTGGATTTGGGCATATTGCACAAATGTATATTGAACAAGGTTGGGCTCGTCAAATAACAAAAGAGGAAGCTCTAACCATTCTTGATAAAAATGAAGAAACAGGCTTAGTACTCCAGTTGGGGAATAATCAGCGACCTGGGTTTATATGTAGCTGTTGTGGATGTTGTTGTGGATTATTAAGGGATTTTAGAAAGATGAACAATCCAGCAAGACTTATGAAAACTAATTATTATGTTGATATTGATGCTGAATTATGTATTGGATGTGGAAATTGTTTGGATCGCTGTCAAATGAATGCTTTAACTCTAGTTAATGATAAATCAACTGTTAATCTAAAGAAATGTCTAGGATGTGGTCTTTGTGTGGTCATCTGTTCTACTGAAGCAATTAAGATAAAGAATAAAGTCAAAGAAATAACTCCTCCTGAAACTATTGATGATTTAAATGCAATTATTCTAAATAAAAAAAAAGAAATAATTGAAAAATACAATAAATTAAGAGCTTAAATTAAAAGAATTTAAAGAGCGCAAAATTAGAGTACTGTAAGTAGGCTATCGATATCGAGCCATCCTTTCTGTGCATGTATTATTTTTCCTTCTTCGTCAATTACAAATTGTCCAGGTCCTTGCTTTTCCCATCCTTCATATTCTCCATGTTCAATACCATAATTTCTAACATCTTTTATTTTAGCAGGAATTTGTTTAATTGCTTCAGATGTCATTAATCCCAAGCCATACTCAGAATATAAATCATCTTTTGAGCTTGGAATGACAGGAAAATCAATTTTTTCTTTTTTAATATATTCTGTTGCTACACTTTTGCCAGATTGTGTAATGTATAATAGTTTTGCGCCTTTCTCCTCAATCTCAACCTTTCGCTGCATAAGTTCTTTTAGGTCTAATTGGCAAATAGGACAACCAAAATATCTTGAGAAAATTAATACAATTTTGTGCTCTCCAATTATTTCTGCTAAATCAATCTTCCCTGCATTGTAGGAATCTAGTTTAAATAATGGGGCTTTACTTCCCTCTTTCAAATCCTTTTTCTCCATAATCTTCACTCCTTTTTTATATTATATTTAAAATGTATATTCTCATTTAAAATTTATTTAGAGAGCTTCTAGCATTGATAAAGATGCATCTTTTTAATAAATGGTCATTTATTTAGATCTAATCCCGTTGAGAGTATCATCTGTAACGATTATAAACAAAAATGTAAAAATGGAATAAGCTCATCAATAAAATATTAAAAATATCAAGGTAAAATTTACTATAAAGGTGATAAATTTTATGAAAGGCTTCGCGGGAAAAATTCTAGTAATTGATCTCAGCGCCAATGAAATTATAGATCAACCTATAAATGAAGAAATAGCAAGAGATTATCTTGGTGGAGCAGGATACTGCTGTAAATATTTATATGATAAGATAGAAAAGGATACTGACCCTTTATCTTCAAAGAATATTCTAATGTTCATGACGGGTCCTTTTTGCGGATCTAATATTCCTTCAAGCGGAAGGTTTGTTGTATGTGCTAAATCTCCCTTAACAGGAATCTGGGGAGAATCAAATTGTGGTGGATTTTTCGGTCCTGAATTGAAAAAGGTAGGATATGATGGAATTATAATAAAAGAAGTTTCAAATATTCCGGTATATTTAGAAATCACTCAAAGTAATGTTAATCTCAAGGATGCTACATCTTTATGGGGAAAAGGGATCTTTGAGACTTCAAAGATATTAAAAGAAAAATTGGGATTAAATGCACGAGTTGCTTGTATTGGTCCCGCTGGTGAAAATCTTGTAAAATACGCTATGATTGCATCAGAAGATAAAGCTGCGGGAAGAACTGGAATGGGAGCAGTGATGGGGTCAAAAAGGTTAAAAGCTATAGCTATAAAAGGCGAAAAATTGACCTATACTGCTGCTAATCCTGAAAAACTTCAGGATACTATAAAAAGAGTATCACAACATATCAGAGATTCATTTATGCCTCAAACATTTGGTACTCTAGGCACTTCGGGATTTATCGATGCAGCAAATGTTTATGGAGATTTACCCCTCAAATACTGGACTTTGGGTACATGGAAAAAAGCGTATAAAATTTCAGGAACAACCGCATATCAAAAGTATTATACAAGAAAATATCCTTGCTACTCATGTCCTATTGGATGTGCTCATAAGGTCCTCATAAAGGAAGGGGATTACCAAATAGCTGATGAGATTGAAGCAGCAGAATATGAAACTGTGGTAGGTTTTGGTTCCTTAATCTTAAATGATAATTTAGAATCGATAGAAAAGGCTAATTACTTATGTAATGATTTTGGGATTGATACAATTAGTGGGAGCAGTACGATTGCTTTTATATATCATCTTTTTAATAATCACAAAATAAAATCAGAAGATATTGATGGTCTGGAACCAAAATGGGGAAATGTGCGCCCAGCTCTTAAATTGATTAAAAAGATTGCATATAGAGAAGGAATTGGAAAAATATTAGCAGACGGTTCGGATTCGGTCGGTAAAGAGTTTAATATTTCCCAAGATGAAATTGCTACTGTTTATGGGATGGAAGTTCCTTATCATGATTTACGATATAATCATGGCATGGCAGTAGCGTATGCTTTAGGAACTCCAAGGGGACCATGTCATGAATCTTGTGATATGTTTATTCTACTAGTGGCATCTCAGCTTGAAAGTTTTGGAATTAAAATGATTGATTGGGATCAAGATGATGAAGAAATGGCAATAACTAGTGCATTGGCGCAGGATTATCGGGCTATTTTTAATTCTATGATACTATGTAATATGGCAGATCCAAGACCGGAAATTGTTATAGATCTTATTGAAGCTGCAACTGGATTGAACTTAAATATGGAAGATTTTAAAAAATTGGCAGAAAGAAGCTATATGATAAAGCGTATGTTCAACCTTAAAATGGGCATCAAACCTGAAGATGATAAATTACCTCAAATATTATTAAATCCTGTCAATGAAGGTGGTTCAGCAGGTAAAACACCAAATTTTGAAAAATTAAAAAAAAAATACTATAATTATAGAACCTTTGATCTAACGACAGGTTATCCAAACCAACAAAAACTAAAATCTTTAGGATTGGATAAACTATAAAAAGTTAAAAATAAATCAAATTTACACTCACTAATCATGTCTCTCTTCAACAGACATTAAAACAAATCCCAATAATATTGGAGTAAGAGAAAGCAAGAATAAAAAATACCAAATAAAATAGAGATAAACCACATCTTGAAAATGCCACGGAGCCCACCCATGATATGATAACATAAGAAGAAAAAATCCAAGCCCTACTAATTTTGGACCAATTTCTTTCGATTTATACCCATAGAAAGCAAAAATATATGCCATAGTAAAACAAATAGGGATCCAAATTGTATGAAGGAAAAAATACATTGTAACTTCAATTGGATTTTCTGAAGGAATAATAAATAATCCTAATAATAGACATAAAAATCCAAGAATAAGTACAGAAATGCTAGGTATTTGCTGAATTTTTTTATTTTCAGTTAAAATCTTTAAAATACCGTATAATATTCCCGCAGAAAAGCATGGCATTCCCCACCTCCATGCAAAAAAATGAAAGACGGATAAATTCTCATTTGCATAAGAAAATCCCAAAGCTCTAAATATATGAGCAACAAATGTTATGCTATACACTAAAAAAGAAATACTCCATATAAGAAGTGAAGGATTTTTTCTGTTTGTTCTAATCCACCTGAACAATAAATATCCCCCAATAGTCCATAACAAAATTGTGCTGTTAAAACCAAGACCAAATAAAAAGAAACTTGATTCTAACATAGTGATAGGTGCTCCATGTGGAAGGGCAATTAATACATAAGTAGATATTATCGAAATAATTATGAGTCCAGCTATATAAATTAAATGTATCTTTTTCAAATTAATTACCATTCAAATTTCTTAAATTTTTTAATTATTTTGTCATCCGATATATTAACTTTTAACCTTTCTCCTAATTGATCATAACATTCCAAAAGGAGTACATGTAATTCCTCAACTTTTTTATCAATTTCAGAATCATTTTCCTTAAGATAACCTTTTGTATAAAATGCCTTATATATGTTCACGACTGCCATTATTTTTAAGCTATATTCTTTTAAAATATCATAAAATACTTCACTTTTATGATTTTTATCAGTGATTACTGAAAGCATTAACATTTCTTTATTTCCACGTGCCCAACATGAAGTAATTTCAAAATACAAGTTAGTTAGCTTTAGATCTTCTTCAATTAAGGAAACTTCAAAAAAATTATCTGACATGTCTAAATCAAAAAATCCTAATATTTTTTTTCCAACTTTCTCTATAATTGACCCAGGATGAGAAAAGTAAATCTCTGGTCCAGTAATTGTATTAAAATATAATAAAGCTAATTTCATTTTATGAAAATCTATAACTTTTTTTTTAATATATAATTTAAAATATTTATTTATTTAACTATTTAGTACGAGCTATTAAATTAAAATATTAAACTTATTTAGAAATATTTTGCTAACCATTCTTCGAATTTAATTTTTCTTAGTTGTTCAGCCCATAGCGTTTTTAAATTAGGTTTATTAGGAAGAAGTTTTTCTCTTTTAAGTATTTCGTATAATTTTTCAACAGCAGCCTCTATTAAAATTTCATATAATGGAGTTTTACTATCAATCCCTCCCAATTTTTCTTGAATTTCATTTTTTAATTCCTTTATGATATTTATCCAATGATTTGTAAATTTTATAATATATCTCTCTAATTTATCCAATTCTTCATTTGAGAATATCGGTATATTTAATTCATATTTTTTTTTGTTCAATTTAATCAAATTATACCATTCTAAATTCATTAGATGATTTTCAATAGTTTCCTTTGTCCATTGATAAGAAATTTGACACTTATATTCTTCTTTAGTAATTAATAATGGTTTGGGGGAAAAATTAACGCGTTCAAAGATCTCTTGGAATGTTTTTGGACTATCAGCAAGTATTATTAAAATTTCACGTCTTACCTTATTATCTAGAATCCATGGGATTTCGGGATCATCCCAAGGCTTTGCTGTAGTAAAATCAAACCAAGGTTCGATTTCATCCACATTTATTTTTCCTACAAAACGTAGGTTATGATATTTTGTATTTTCTTTCAATATAATATCCTCTTCATTATTTATTTGAATAAGATTCTATTTAATTTATTCTTCTTGCAGCATTGCTTCAATTAGTATTTGAGTTGCCTCTTCTTCAGTCAAACCCTTTGCCTGGAGTTCATCAAGCCATTTTTGTGGAAATCTTCCTAAAGAAGCTTCATGTGAAACGTTAGATGTAGGATCTATTGCTCTAATAAATGGGCGCGCTCTGCAGATAGAACCTTTTCCTAATACGATCTCATTACATTCAACATGACCATTGCATCGTGGAGCATTTCCCTCAGTAATCCCATACATTAATACTTCTCCGCCATCCTTAGCTGCTGCTTTCATCTTAATAATACTTCGAGCATTCTCTCCCTCAAGAAAAACTGAGTCTCTAACTCTAATCGAATCTTTTCTAGATTTTCCAAAAGCTCTAATATTGGATTTAATTACGCTATTATTCATTGCATAAATATCAATCATAATTTTAACTTTTCCTGGTGTTCCTCTTGTAAGATTGAAATTGTTTTCGAAGATACTATTTTCACCAACATATATGTACCCAACGGGAGCAACCAATGCACCTGATTTTTCACCATGATAATGAGTTTCATTATAAGTAAAATTACAATTTTTTCCAATGTAGAAGTGACCAAACATTTTATGAGTTAATCCATCTGCCTTTGGAAAACTACAATGTGCTTGTATGGTTACTTCTGTATTATCTTCAGCAATTATTCTTGGAAAAATCTCTTGAACACCAGTTTCCTTATTTACTCCAAAACATAAATGAACAGGTTCTTCAATCTTTGTGCCTTCTTTAATAATAATATCCGCAACAATGCCATTTTCAATTTCTCTCCCTTTCAATAGAACACCTTCAACTTGTTCAACTCCACTAATCTTGTTAAAATCTAAAAGCAATTTAGCTCCCTTTCCGTGTCCAGGTAAAAAGTCTCTAATATCAATATTATAATCTTCAAGACTTTCTAAAATTTCTTTTGGATAATCAATATTACTCATAATCCTTCCTCCTCTCTAAAAATTCTATCGATATAATCCTCATCGAAACAGATACCTTCTCCATTAAATAATTTCCTTTTACAGAACTCTTTTAATCCAGCTTTAGCACAGTATTTTACCATAACTTTTGGAAATTCATCAGTCAATATTGCATCACCCCTCCAAATAAGAGTTCCGTAGTCTGCTACAATCCCGATATCTTCTCTATGTGTAATCAACAAAATTGTCATATTTAACTCTTTGATTTTTCCGAAAATATTTAAAAAATCTTCAATTACAATGAAGTCTAAGCCAGAATCAGGTTCATCTAACATAATCAATCGAGGTCTCATAGCAATAGCCGCTGCCAATTCTATCCTTTTTCTCTCACCACCACTTAAAGATTCATCGATGGTTCGATTCATATATCTTTCAGGCTCTAAATTTACAATTTCTAAAGCTTCAATAATTCTTTCTTTAACCTTAAGTTTATCCTTAATACCAAGAGAAATGTATTTAAAAATTGACAACCCCTCAATTCTTGCGGGTTCCTGCCAAGCTAAAGTTATACCTAGCTTAGCACGTTCAGTTATACTCATATTAGTTATGTCAATTCCTTCAAAATATATATTTCCTTCAGTAGGTTTATAATTATTTAATCCCATAATCGTGTATGCCAATGTCGATTTACCACTTCCGTTAGGACCTATAATCGCATGTATTGAACCCTCCTTTACACCAAATGAGATTTTATTTATAATTACATATTTTTGGTCTAATGTTGGTACAGTTAGATCTTTTACTTCCAAAATCAATTTGACCCACCAAATTAATTCTATTATAATTTGTTAAGAAACCTTAACTAAATTATTTAATTCTCTTTTTAATAAAAATTTAAATTATTCCTAAATCTTTTTCATGAGGAAATATATAAAATTAAATCTATAAATGAATTATATTAGGTAAATTAAAAAAGACCTTTAATATTATAATCTTAGGTTTTATTATAAATCAAAAAAAAAAATCAAGAAGAAGTGATTAAAAAAAGTAATAATTAAAAATGTGTGATTGCAATGGTAAAAAAAGAATATGTTTGCGAAAAATTACTTGATCGTTTCGGTCAGGTATTTCAAGGTAAAAAAAGTAGTATAATTATAGAAGATTTTACAGATTTACGGGAAGGTTCTACATTAATTCTAGGTTTTGCTGGAATTGGATTGATTGGGCCAATTGTAGCTAATACTCTAATAGAACAATTACCTGATGTAAAAGAGATTGGATTTGTTACTAGTGAATATCTTCCTCCTATAAGTGTTTTTTATGCTGGTGTGTTAAAGCACCCTTTCAGAATTCTTTATTCCCCTAAACATAACTTAATTATTGGTGTGTGTGAAGTTCCATTTCAAGTTACTACTGCATATAATGATCTTGCTAAAACCATATGTAATTGGGCTTTATCTGATGATATTAAGGCGAAAGAGATAGTAATTTTCCAAGGAATTCCTCAAAGGGGTATCATTGAAGAATATCCGGTGTATTATGCAGCTGAGGAGAATATGATGAAATTTCTTGAAAAATTTGAAATTAGTAAAATCGAAAAGGGAATTATAGTTGGTCCGGAAGCCACTATCTTAAATGAAGCATTAACAAATAAATTGAATGCCTATGCTTTATTCACTCCTGTATTAGAAATACCAACACCAGAAGGAGCTGCCAGTATAATTGAAATACTAAACAAAGTTTATAAATTAAATATTGATACAACTTCTCTTTTAGAACAAGGGAAAGAAATTAAAGCAAAAATGTTAGAGTTAGCACAAAAGGCACAAGAATATCAACAAAAGCAAATTGGCGGACCTGTTACCGGAAAAGAATACACTGGGTATTTTCAATAGAGATAAACTTTTAATTTTGAATTTTTTAACTTATTTTTATTAAATTTTATACTTTCAATTTAAATAATAAAAAATAAAAGATTTTTGTAAGTATCTTTAGTTGAATATTGATAATCTATAAATATCAATTTTAAAATTCTTCATTATTTAGATTAAATATAAGTTAACAAAGTAAGATTCTGAGGTAAATTTTTATTAAGGAGAAGTTTATTCCTGTTCAGATTGACCAAGAATTATGTATAAGATGTGAACGCTGTTTACGAGCATGTAAAGCTAAAGCTATTTATTTTGAACATGGTATTAGAAAAGTTGATTATTTGAAATGCAAAGCATGTCTTAACTGTGTTCAAGTTTGTCCAAGAAACGCAGTGGAAGTCACCTCTATACTCAACCCTCATCAAATCATCAGCATTAAAATTGATCATGAAAAATGTAGTATGTGTAAGCAATGTCTCTATGAAAATGGAAAATTTTGTCCTAAAAACCTTTTCTACAAAGATATAGTTAAAAAAGTAGGAAGAGAGGAAGAAGGAATTAGATATAAATATGGAGAAATCGCAAAGTGCCAAGGATGCCTCAAATGTGCAATAATGTGTCCAGAGGGCGCAATTGAACCTGTAAAATTTGTAACTCAAAATAATTTTAAGCTTTACCGCTTCTTTCTCTAATTTTTTCCAAGATTATTGATTTTATTTCAGAAAAATCTGAAATGACAACGATCCCTTCCATATTTCTTAATTTCTTTATATTTTCAAGTTCAACATCTCTTATCTTTAAAACTAGAGGAGACCCATCAGGTCTAATGGTTATAATAGGTTCATTATCTTGATCTGATGGAAAAATATAGACAGTCTGCCCACCTTTGATAGCTTGAGCTACACAATTGGTAATAATAGTATCAGCAATACCATATACAATCTTCGCAACACTATTTGCAGAAACAGGACAAACTAAAAACATATCATAATTTCCAAGTTGTAAAGGCCCAGCATAAAAAGGAATATTAGGAGTTTTTTCTACTTTCACTTTTTTGACAACTTCAGTTAATTTTAACCATTTCTTATACCATTTAACAACCGCTGCCCCTTCTTTTGATAAAATTACAGTTAAATCTATGTTGAAATCCTCCTGTAATTCCTTCATCAAATCAATTGACTCTTGAAGAACATAGCCTGTTCCAGTTATACCCCATATAAGTTTCATATTTTCCGATCACCCTTGTTCATTGAATAATTTTGGTAAAAATTCAGTAAAATGTCCTATTTCTTCAATATTATGCTTTTTTAAATCTTCAATAAATGAATTTGGGATTTGTGCAGGTAAACGAAATGTTGATCGTAATAGCGTTCCATTAGGAATTGATCGATATTCATGTAAAATCCAACTAATAGGTTTATCTTTATTATCCAAAACACTTGCAGCATTTTTATGTTCAAAAACAGCCTTTATAGGTATTGAATCAGGTTTTTCCCATCGAATTCTTAATGTTGTTGGTCTTCCATCAATTATTTCAACAACACGATGTATTGCTCCCACATGACCATCCACAATTCCAGGAGAAACTTCCCATTCAAATGATTTATGGTCTTTAGGATGCCATAATCTATAACGTTCTGAATTATCAATATGATCCCACCACCAATCAATCATTTCAGGAGTAACTCCAGAAAGTTCATGTACTACGATTAGATCAATAGTATCGCTATTCGATTTTTTTTGTTTCATTTTAAGATCTTGACTAATAAATACAGAAGTTTCAATAATTCTTTATTTATGAAAAATTTGCTTTATTTATAAAATCTAATGAAAAGAATTAATAATTTAAGCACTATAAATATTTAATTAGAGTAATCTTAAATTATTACTTCTTGATGAAATATGAGTACATCAAAATATATTTACCTTGATAATGCAGCAACTACACCGATGGATCCTCGTGTAATTGAAGAGATTAATAAACATTTTAAAGAGACTTATGGTAATTCTTCAAGTTTACATTCAGTAGGACAAAAAGCAGGTCAAATTTTACTAAAGTCACGTGAAACCATTGCTTCAATAATTAATGCCCATAGAGATGATATCTTTTTTACGTCGTCTGGAACAGAAGCAGATAATATAGCTATTTTTGGGGTTGCATCAAAAAATAAAGATAGAGGTCATCATATCATTACGAGTTCGGTTGAACATCATGCTGTAGAAAGTCCATTTAAAGAATTGGAGAAAAAAGGATTTAAAACTACCTTTCTACCAGTTAATAATTTTGGATTAATAAATACTAATGAATTAGAGGATGTTATAACAGAAAAAACTATATTAATTAGTATTATGTTTGCTAATAATGAAATTGGAACTATTCAACCAATCGAAGAAATTGGAATCATAGCAAAAGAACATAACGTTATATTTCACACAGATGCAGTGCAAGCATTTGGAAAAGTCCCGATTGATGTAAATAAGTTAAATATTGATTTACTTTCTTCTTCAGCTCATAAGTTATATGGTCCTAAGGGTGTTGGCATGTTATATATTCGAAATAAAGGAGTTAAAAAAGGATGGGGGAAATTTATTGAACCAATTATGTATGGAGGCGGTCATGAAAGGGAGATGAGACCGAGTACCGTCAATGTTCCAGGAATTGCGGGTTTTGCAAAAGCAGGAGAAATAGCAAAAGAAGAAATGGAAGAAGAGGCAAAAAGACAGATAAAATTAAGAGACAGGATCATCAAATGGGTTACAGAAAACATTGAAGATAGCTATTTAAATGGCCATCCCACTAAAAGACTTCCTAATATTGTTAATCTAGGATTTAAATATATTGAAGGTGAATCAATTGTATTAGATTTAGATATGGAAGGAATAGCGACATCAACTGGTTCTGCATGTTCATCCAAATCCCTAGATCCAAGTCATGTGCTTTTAGCGATAGGTTTAAAGCCTGAAGAAGCTCATGGCTCTTTAAGAGTCTCATTAGGTAGATTTACTAAAGAGGAAGATGTAAATTATTTTTTGAAAAAATTACCAGGCGTAATTGAAAGATTACGAAAAATGTCTCCACTCAAGAAAGGAGTTAAATATATGTTTAATGAAGATGTTAAGAATCACCATCATTAAACAAATTTATTAAAAGGTAAACTTTTTATTAGATTTTTACCGAAATATATTTTCTGGAGGTTCAATTTCTATAATAGTATGATTCCCACTACTCCAGGAATTAATAGTCCCAGACCAATTAGGAAATAGGCTAGATCTTGGTCTTAAATAGATGGTCACCCAGTCATTTGGAGCAATCATTACATGCCTAGCTAATTCCATTTCCCAGAAATCGGATTTAAAAAGATAATGTTCAACAACTAAAATTTGGGGGGAATTACCAAAACCTTCCCAAACTGTACTTTCATTAATTTTAAATTCGGGGTGATTACTTGATAAATAAGAGACAAATTCATCTCTCATTGATTCAATTAAGGGTAAAATGTCTGATGACCAGTTTATTATATCAATGATAGCATGATCTTTATCAGAGATATTATTACTGGATGCAATAGCTTCTACCTCAATCATTTGATTAAGGTGTGCAATATTTGGACATAAAAAGATCTCAACAATTCTTTCTAATTGACCATTATTCCATATTTTATATTCCAGGTCAATTGATATATTTGTTATTATTGACAATGATAAATTAGTAATTATATCATTATTACTAGTTCTTATGTCCAAAAGCAACCAAACCGTATGATTAGGATACAATTTCATTTCTTTTGGATTAAAGTCAATTCGAATACTTTTTTGTTGTTTGATATTGAAATCTATAATAAAAACTATTGAAATTGAAGTAATAATTAGAATTAGTCCAAATATGAAAACAACAAGAATTTTCTTTTTAGGATTCATAAAAATCAACCAAAAAATAAGCTTAATAACGATAAATATCCAATAGATAAAATTATATGGATTATTGCGAATGTAGCACCCACTTTTAACAATCTCTTAAAATCTAAATTTTCTACAGCATTATTTTGAGCAATTTTCAAGGTCATTACATCACATGCAGCCCCTTGAGGAATTAAATTTCCTCCAATATTTACTGCTATAATTAAAGCATAAAATAGTGGAATTGTAGGAAATCCAAAGCCGTCTGGAATTGGAGTCACCAATAAATTTACAATTGGAATAAAAACTAATGCTGTAGGTGTGTTAGCAACAAATCCCGATACAAAACTAACCAATATCAAAATTATAAAACTTACTAAGAAAGGATTCAAAGTTTCAAATGGAATTCCTTTAAAAAGGTCTTCAAAACCTGCTTCTAATAAACAACCAATTACAACATATAATGATATAAAGAAAAATATTATTTCCCATTCAATATCTTTCAAAAATTCACTCATTTTTTTTTTAGTAAACTTTTTATTAATCAGGACTAATAAAAATGCAGAAAATGCAGCTGTTAAATATAATAATGGTAAAATTGCAAACAAAATAATGGTAATAATTATAGCAATACTATTAAAATAAAACATTTTTTTGTTCGAAATCATTACTTTTGCATCAACTAAATCTAAAACATAAGCCTTTTGAATATCTTCGATTTGGGGTTCTTTACTTAACAAAAATTTATCTATTAGAAAAGTCGTTATAAATAAAAGAAAAAAAGAAAAAATCCAATAATATGTAATGAAATAAAGAGTATCTAAGCGAAATTCTGTAGAGATTATAATATTTTCACCACTAGAAAATGGTGTAATAATCGATCCAATATTTATACATATTGTCATACCTAATAAGTATGTACCGGCTTTAATTTTTAAAAATCGACATAATCGAATGACTACTGGAGCTAATATTAAAACAACTACAAGATCGCTAATTATCGCTGCTAAAAGAGTTGTTATAAAACATAATAAATAAAAAAATACCTTTCTATTACCCTTTGAAATCTTAAATAGTTTAACTGCCAAAAATTCTAAAATATTTGAATCTTGAGCGATTTTAGTAATAATACTCATACATAAAATAACAATAATCGCCTCAAATTCAATATATGTAATAAAATTAGCGATTGTTAAATTTTTAACTAAACCAGTTATTAAACCTGCCGTAAAGCAACATAATAATGAAATTGCAACAAAATCTAATTTTTTTGATGAATAACTGATTAAAATAACAACAAAAATTATAAATATTACAATTAGGAGCCAGTAATCCCCCAACATATTTAATCCAAAGTAAATTTAATCAAAAAATATTTTTAATTAATATTTATTTAGATTTTAAATTTAATTTACCTTTTCAGATAAATTTTCTTCATACAAACTAAAATGTAAAATTTATTTAATTAATAGATAGCTTGTAACACATTAATTTAAAATTTTTTAGGAAGGTATATAATTATTGAATGGTGAAGTGATTTTTCTCCGTTTAACGGATGTTGGCCGTAGTATTGATTTAAAGAAAGTAAATAATATATTACCGGTAATTAAAGATAAGAATATAATTAAAACCAAAGATACTCCTTCATATGTCGATTTTCCTAAGCCCCTAATTTTAGAAGTTACTCAACCTCTATCATCTGAATCGAAATTTATTAATAAGATAATTTTATATGTTAAGTTATATGCCGATGGGGTTATATCCTTAATTGCAAGGCTTTCATTTCGCGATATACCTCTTTTTGAATTACATAAATTGAAAAACACTAAATTTCATACATCTGAAGGGGAGTTTCGTATTAAAGATTTTTTAAAATATCATTATAATAAGATTTTTGAGCAGATAAGAAGTTGTATTCAAGATGAGAACTATACATTAGGTATTTCAGAACATGAAAAATATACAATATACTGCTTAACAGATGATATAGAATATCCTAAAGAATTTATTCAAAAAGAAAAACAATATTTTTCTACTTTACTCATGGGAGAAAATCCTGAATTAAAATTAAGTCAAAACCAGATAAATCACTCAATTAATCATACATTCTCATTCTTGGACAATGATTTAATTATTTTTGATTTTGATAGGGCTTTGATTATTGATCCAAATGTTAACTATGAAGATATTTTAATTGTAATTGAAAGTGCAAATTATCAATTGCTTGAATTGCGCACTTTAGATAAATTACTGGAGAAAAGATTGAGTATTGCAGAAGAAGACATTCGGAATTTTTATTTCAAAAAGCGAATTTTTTTAAGTAGATATAAGAAAAAAGTAGGAAAGTTAATTAGATTAAGGTACGATTTAACATTTTTATTAGAAAATATTGAGAATGTGTCTAAATTAATCGGAGATTATTACTTAGCTCAAATCTATCAGCATTTATCTGAACTATTTAAACTAAAGCAATGGAGTGATAGTATAAGGCACCGTCTTGAACCATTGGAAAATATTTATAGTGCTACACAAACAAATATAAATGAAAAACTATTGCTTTATGTTGAAATTCTACTTTCATTTATCTTTACAATGGAATTTATCTTATTAATCCTTAATTTTTTTTTATAAAGTAGATATAATATTTTCTAATAATCAAATTTGGAGAGCTTAATGATCCGATTTAACTAAAAAAAGTAGGAATGTTAGATTCTTTATACTTATTTAGCATAATTTTATTTATAGCTTTTAAGAAATCATCATTTGAAATTTTTTCAGCATTTCTTCTCATTGCATACATACCTGCTTCTGTGCAAATACCTTTAATTTCAGAACCATTTGCATCTTTTGTAAGAGTAACTAATATTTTTATATTAACATCTTCTTCAATATGTAAATTCCTCATATGGATTCTAAATATTGATTCTCTGGCTTCGTTATTTGGTAATGGAAATTCTAAGATTCTATCAAATCGGCCAGGTCTTAATATTGCTGGATCTAGAATATCAAATCTATTTGTTGCGCCAATGAATTTTATATTACCACGTTGATCAAAACCATCTAATTCACTTAATAGCTGCATTAATGTTCTATTCACTTCTCTATCTCCTGATGTAGCATCATCCATTCTTATGGCTCCTATTGCATCTAACTCATCAATAAATAAAATCGTTGGAGCTTTCTCTTTAGCCAATCTAAAAATTTCTCTAACATACTCTGCACCTTCACCAATGAATTTATGAACTAATTCAGTTCCAACAACTTTAATAAAGGTAGCACTTGTTTCATGAGCAACTGCTTTTGCTAATAAAGTTTTACCCGTTCCCGGAAACCCATAAAACAATACACCTTTAGGTGGATCAATTCCTATTTTTTTAAATAAATCTGGTTTTTTCAATGGTAATTCTATAATCTCTCTTACTTCTTGAATTTGCTCATCTAACCCTCCAATATCATCATAGGATACATCAATTGGGGCATTCAATACTTCCATTCCTTTTACAAAAGGGTCAATTTCCGAAGGTAAAATTTCCATTATAGCAAAATTTCTTTGGTTTAATGCTACATTTAAACCCGGAGTTAATTTTTCATTCCTTAATTTATTACTAATTTTAACTACATAATTTGCAGTAGGAGGGCAATTTACTATTGCACGATCATTTATTTCATCTAAGACATCAATTACATTACCTGAAAATAAAGGTAATTCACATAAACGTTCTTGTTCTGATTTTAAACTATTTACTTCATATTCTATTTTTGATACTTCTGTCTTTAATAAATTTATTTCAATTTCAATATTCTTAATTTTTTTTTCAAGGTGGTGAATATATGAAGTAATATTTTCGATATTCTCCGGTTTTCTTTGAAAATTATCTATTTCTGCTGATCCCATTTCCCTTCAATAATTTGTTATTAGTGATTCGAATAATTTAAACCAAATCTTCTTTCTGATTCTTCTAGAATCTTTTTTAACATATCTTTATATGATATATCTGCATACCTGCACATTTTAGCAAGATGACCGTCCCAACACCATCCTGGATTGGGATTAACTTCTAAGAGTTTTGGATCTCCTTTTACGTCTAAACGCCAATCAAATCGAGCATAATCCTGGCATTCTAATCTTTCAAATAGTCTAAGAGAACAATTTTCAATAGTTTCAACAATTTCAGGAGGGAGATTTGCAGGAATTGATTTAATATTCCAATAAGGAGAATTAGGGTCCCATTTTGCTTCATATCCACATATTTTAGGTAATTCTGGAGGTAAACATGAATAATCTTCTTCTATTATAGGGAGGAGAATGTAATTATCTGAGGGATTTCCAATGATGCCAATGCTTAAATCTTTTCCTGTAAGAAATTGTTCGATCAGAATTGGTTTATCATAACCAAATTTTTTCCGAATCTCTGCAATGGCACTTAATAGTTGCTCTCCGTCATAAACCACCGATTTTTGAGTAATTCCAAAACTTGAATCTCCAAAATTTGGTTTTACAATTGCAGGAAAATATAAAGGTAGATCAATAATTTTATCTTCAGGTTTTATATAAATTGCTTCTGGAACAGGAATTTGTAATTCTTTGGCGATACCTCTTACTAGGGACTTATCATAACAAAACGCAAGACATTGAGGTCCCGACCCTGTATATGGAATTTTAAGAATTTCTAATAATGCTGGTATATGTAATTCCTTTCGAGCATCATTGAAATAACCTTCATCACATAAGTTCAATACATAATCAAATTTGCCTTTTAAATTCAGCAATTCTTGGATTATAGTATTATGATTATCTAAATATATAAAATTGTAATTATTTAATTCACTTAACGCCGCTTTCAATTGATCTATTGTATAAAAATCATCATCATCAAATTTATGTGAAGGTTTAAGAATATCCGGCTTATTAGGATCTCCAAATAAAACTACTACTTTTTTATCAGTTGGTTTTAATCTTTTTTTAATTTCAGTCCATTCTTTTTTAACAAGAGCACTTACAACAATTCTCCGTTCCATCATACCTAGATCTTGATTACGTTGAGAATTAGGAGATAATGCACCATGAAAAGTTATATTTGTAAATCCTACATTACTCAACAGCTCTGAAATTCTTTCTCTTGAATATAATCTTTCAGCATAAAATTGATCTACCAAAACTCCTTTGTTTACGTGAGTAATTACCTCACGCGATATAAGTTTTTGTTCATCCAAAGATAATGATCTTTCACGGCAAACAAAAAGTTCTTTATCAATCCATTCCCATGAGCGTGGTTGAAAATGAGTTTTAAGATATTCACCATCAGTTATATCAATTAATATTTTTCCCCAAGGCTTTAATACTCGAAATACTTCTTTTAAAACTCGAATATCATCATTTATTGTTTCAAAGTATCCAAAACTATTACCTAGAATCATGATAGAATCAAACATATCTGGAGGATATGGTAATTTTCGAGCATCACCTTCTCGAAATTTACATAAAACACCATTCTTTTTTGCATTCGATCTTGCTTTAAGAATTAAATATCGTGAAAGATCTACACCAAAAATATTCTCAAAACCAAGTTTTGCTAATTCAATTGAATGTCTACCTTGACCACAACATAAATCTAAAATATTTTGTTCGGGTCTAAAATTCATGATTTCAATAAAATAATCGATTTCAGATCTGGTTATATTTTGATCCTCTACAACATCACCATCTGTCTTAAGATAATAAGCATTAAAAATCCTTTTCCACCAATCTTTTTTCACATATTCTTCTAAACTGGGAACAGGTCCAAGACAGATAATATTATTTTTTGAATTTTCCAATAAACTCTTTTTTTTATCGCTTTTATTTTCTGCTTGTGCGGTCATTATTAAATTTTAATAAAGATTTTTAATTTTGATAAAAATTTATGAAAATAATTAGTTTTTAGCATAGGTAATATTAGTAATATTAAAAAATGATTTTTGAGCATATTTGCGTTAACATAAATAAGTCCAATATTATTAATGTTAATACTATTTATCATCTATGTATTGTAATATTACCCTTTAGAAGTTATTTAGATTTAATTGTTTTTAATAAATTTTATAATCCGTATTTGAAGTTTAATAAGAGTTAACTTATTTATAAATTTTTCTAATTGATAAGTTAAGAGTAAAATCCGACTCAATGGTGTTATTTGCTTTTTTTTTAATTATTAAAAAACTTTAAGCCTAATCATACTAATAACCTTCTATTTTAAAGAGATATAAGTATAACTGATTATGTACATTTTTTCCCTTTTATTATTGTTTTACAACAGAATTTTTTTTAACGAGAAAAATCCCCCATATTCTTAAAGATAATACTTTTTCCAAACAAACTTTTTAACTTTGTATTAATAATGTAACAAAAGGAATATATTTAGACTTATTATTAATCTTATACTTATTATTAAATATTTTTTTTAATATGAGAATTTTCTAAATCAATTAATCATAATCAACTACATAATCTTAGAATTACTAAAAGCTAATTGTTAGAAGGATTATTAATGTATAATACATATTTTAGAATTAACTTGAATAGAATTATGTTTTTATTCTTAATTGTAGTATTTAAAATTAGAAATATTTAAATACGCTATAAGTTTTTTTTCGTAATTGAAATACTATATAATTTTAATCTAATCAAAATAATAAAAAATGGAGAAAATAAAATGGGTGCTAAAAAGAAAGATTATGATGAAGATGAGGACTGGGATGATGAAGATATTGATGAAGACGAAGATTGGGATGAAGATTTTGATGAAGACGAAGATGATGAAGATTGGGATGACGATGATGATGAAGATTGGGATGACGATTATTAAAACATAGTTATTCAATTAAAGTTTAGTTTCTTTAATCTTCAATATACTCAGTTTAAAATAAAATTGAAATAAAATTTTTTTGAAATATAAATATACTGATTACTATATGCCTTATTTTGCCTTTAAGATAAAATTTAATTATTAAATTAATTAGAAATGATAATCTAATTTATTTGAGATCATGAAACATCAAAAATATTTGGCAATTCTAATCTTAATTGGTGGAAAGAGCGCTCGTTTTGGCACCGAAAAGGCTGTGGTTGAACTCTTTGGTAAACCTTTGATCTTACATCAAATAGAGACATTATATCAATTTGATCATGATATTTTTTTAGTAGCTCATTCTGAAGAACAAATTTATAATTACCGTCAGCAGATTAAATTTCCAGAGGCCATTACTTTTATAACAGATGAACGTGATATTTTTAATCATCCAAAGATTTTTAAACCAATGTTGGGGATATATTCGGGTCTTAGAGAGTTGCTTAGGCTAAATTTTGAAAAAGTCTTCTTATTATCTTGTGATATGCCTTTAATTAAACCAAAAGTCATTGAATTCATGATAAATCAATCAGAAGGCTATGAGTGTTGTATTCCAAGATGGAATAATGGTTTTTTAGAACCTTTTTTTGCGATTTATCCAGTTGAAAAGGGATTTTATAAAGCTAAAGAAAGTTTAACAACAGAGAATTATGGTTTATATAACTTAGTGGATAAAAATTGGAAAATCAATTATATCTCAGTTGAGAAATTAATACAACCTTTAGATAATAAATTGGTAAGTTTAATAAATATAAATGGACCAATAGATATCGCAAAGGTAATCAAATTATTTCAGTAAAATTATTTTTGAATATACACCATAGATTTTCATTGCTTTATTTTTTTAAAAAATACCAAAACTTTCCTTAAATCAATAGATTTTATATTTACTCAAATAAACATTAACTAAATTATTTCTATTTACAAAATTATAGGTCTTTAAAAGGTTTATAATAGATAAGTTTATTAATCTGAAATTCCATTAAAAGAACTCAGCACATCATTAATTTATATGGTTAAAATATTTGAATGGGGAAATTTAGCTTGAAAAGTTATAAGGAACCTTCGAAACAATTAGTTCAAAAAGAGGATAATTGTTGTGCAGATCCTTGTATCGATATAAGAAATGGTAATAAAGTCTGCTTACATTGTGGTTTAGTTTTAGATGTTTATTTAGTTGAAGTTGAAAGAAGAGCTTACAGTAATGAAGAAATAGAAAAAAGAAAACAAACTGAGCCAAGATGGAGAGAATTTGGATCAAGAACTATCGTTTCTACTAATAAATTGGATTATAAAGGACAAATTCTTAATGCTGAAAAAAAGACTTTATTCTTACGATTATCAAAAATTCAAAATTCCTTAATATCAGGGATTGAAAGGAATTTCTGGGAAGCTAAACCAAAAATGAAACAACTTGTCTCTAAACTAAATATTCCAGAATATATCTATGAAACAGCTTGGAAAATTTATGCACTAGCAGCAAAAAAAAAGTTGACAATGGGACGTTCAATTGACGGATTTATAGCAGCTTCTTTATATGTTGCTATTAGAGTAAATGAATTTCCCAAAATATTAGAAGAGATCAGTGATACGGCTATGATCCCTCGTAAAACAGTGATACATGCATTAAGTTTACTTCTTAGAGAAGTTTTACCTGAATTAAGTCTCAGTTACAAACCTATCACCGCAGAAACTCTAATTATTAAATTTGGAAATGAATTAGGTCTTTCAATGGAGATCCAAAAACAAGCACTGAATTTACTGTCTATTACATCTAAGAAAGGTCTTTCATTAATAGGGAAAGACCCAAAAGGATTAGCTGCTTCAGCAATCTATATTGCTGCAAGATCTACAAAAGAGAGAAAAACTCAGGCTAAAATAGCTGAAACTGCTAAAATAACAGAGGTAACCTTGAGGACTCGAGTTAAAGATATTAAAAGTAAATTAGCGTCTTCAGTATAGTAAAACCATAATTTTTACCTTAAAATTTTTGGTTGCTTTCCTAATTCTTTGAGAATTTGCATATTAATAACAATACTTTTGACAATCATGTCTAAAAAAACTTAAAGAATATATTTATTATATATATTTATTAATACCTAAGCCCTACAAACATATTATATTTTTATTTATTCAAAATTTAATTCTTAGTATATTCTATTTTAATAAAACAGAGTATTAGTATTGTTAATTAGTGTAATTATTATTACTGCTTGCTTTATAGGAGTCATCCTATTAATCCTAACAAATAAATTAAATAGGGCAATTGCTTCATTAGTAGGTGCTTTAATTGCATATTTTACATTAATATTTATTGAGAAATTAGAATTCCCCATAATCGTGGAATTTTTATTTGGGACTCAAGAAGATGAATTTGTTAATTTGCATTCTTTAATTTTAATTTTAAGTATGATGATTATAGTACAAATTGCACATGAAGCAGGATTATTTCAATTTATTTCGATTCGCTTGATTAAATTAACGGGAGAAAAACCAATATATTTGTTAATAATTTTTTCATGTATAACAGTAATTCTATCTTCGATTTTAAATAATATTCTCACAGTAATTATATTAATTCCTTTAATCATAACAGTCTCAAGAATTTTAAATTTAAATCCTTCCCCTTATATATTAACACAGGCAATTTTAGTAAATATAGGTGGCACCATTTTTTCAATTTCTTCAATTCCTAATATTTTAATAACAAGTTATGGAAATATTTCATTCATTGATTTCTTTCTTAACGTTGGAATAATTTCTTTTTTAACTTTTCCTCTAACTTTACTATTTTTTATTTTTTTATATAAAAAAGATTTAGAAGTTCCAACAGGAGGATTTCAGATTTTAAAGGAAATTAATACTTGGAATTTTGTACAAAATAAAATGCTCCTTTATAAGTCAGCTATTGCTCTCGCTGGTGTACTTATACTTTTTATAATAATTCCGCCTTCAATTATATCTATTGATATTATTGCATTATCAGTTGCCTTAATTTTAGTTATTACGAGCAGACTAAATCCTAAAGAAATAATTGCTAAAATTGATTTAGAATTAATACTCTACCTTATTGGAATCTTTATTATCTCAGGGGCAGTTGAATATACCGGACTTTTAAGTTTAATTGGGGGAGGACTTTCATTTCTGATTGGCAAAAATCCATTGAGTCAAATTTTAATTATTATGTGGTTTTCTGCATATCTGAGTAGTAATATTGATAATATACCCATTACTAAAATATTAATTCCTGTAATTGGAAATATGCCAATAATTCCCTCGATTGATGATATTAATCAACCTTTCTATAGTTTAGCATTAGGAGCTAATTGGGGTGATAATTTAACACCTATGGGTGATAATATACTTGTTGCTAATATAGCTGAACAGAATAAAAGACCAATTAGTATGAAAAAATTCTTTAAATTAGGGTTTTTTACAACTAATTATCAATTATTAATTGCATCTTTATATTTTATATTAATCTATCAATTTCTTATTGGGATTATCCTTATTTTACTTATTTGTTTAATAATCTTAATTTTTTATCTTGTTTCAAAATTAAGTTCAAAAAAAGGAACAACCTCGAAGATAAATAATTTGATTGAAAAAATTAGAAAATTAGTGATAAATTAATCCTACTTAAGAATTTTACAAATTTCCTTATCTGATGTTTACTCTATTACAAATTTATTAAATACATATTATTTATTTGCATAATCTGAATAAATTCAAATTAAGTGATTATTAATTCTACTCAGTATAATTATTGTATTATCTTGTTTTATTGGAGTAATTCTTCTCATTATAACAAATAAGCTAAATAGAGCTATTTCTTCATTAGCAGGGGCTATAATCACTTTCTTTGTTTTAATATTTTTTGAAGGATATAATTTCTCAATTATAATAGATTTTATGTTTGGAACAGAAACTGACGGTTTCGTGAATTTACATTCTTTAATATTAATTATTGGTATGATGATTATTGTAAAGATTGCTAGTGATGCAGGATTATTTCAATTTATAGCAATTAAATTAATTCAACTTTCTAAAGGAAAACCCATTCGATTAATGTTAATTTTTTCCTTCCTCACTATTTTGATTACTTCAATTTTAAACAATATTTTAGCAGTAATCATACTTATTCCACTTACAATTACTGTCTCTCGAATATTAAATATCGATCCAACTCCTTATATCTTAATTGAAGCATTATTAGTAAACATTGGTGGCTCTTTGTTCATAATCTCATCAATTCCAAATATTTTAATAGCTAACTATGCAAAAATAACATTTATTGAGTTTTTTCAAAATGTTGGGGTAATCGCTTCAATAATTTTTGGATTCACTTTATTATTTTTCATCTTATTATATAAAAATTCCTTAGTTATTCCCAAAGAAGGATTAAATGTTTTACAAGAATTTGAAGTATGGAATCTTGTTCAAAATAAAAGATTGTTTTATGAATGTATTATTGCTTTATCTTCTTTAATGATTTGCTTTGTTTTAATTCCTACTTCTGTTATAACACCAGATATTATAGCTATAAGTATTGCTATAATATTAATTATTATTAGTAGATTAGAACCAAAGGAAATTATTAATAAAATCGATTATGAGTTGTTATTTTATCTTATTGGAATATTTATTATAACAGGAGCTTTAGAAAGCTTAGGGATTCTTAGTTTATTAGGTAACTTTTTTTCTGGAATTGGTGGAAACATTCCTTTTATTCAAATAATATTTATTTTATGGTTTTCCGCGTTTTTGAGTAGTTCAATTGATAATCTCCCAATCACTCAAGTTTTAATTCCAGTAATAGATACTATGATGGAAATTTATCCAGTATCAATTAGAAACTTATCATTTTATACACTAGCCATTGGAGCTAATTGGGGAGACAACTTGACACCATTAGGTGATAATATTTTAGTAATGAATATAGCTGAACAAAACAAACGTCCATTAAGTATTAAAAAATTCTTTAAACTTGGATTTCTTACAACCATTTATCAATTACTTATAGTTACGATAATATTTACAATAATTTTTTATTTGATTATTGGTCTCTTAATATTAGGTTTACTTTGTTTTTTCATAATTTTATTCTTTCTCTTATACAAGATTGGACCCAAAAAATTCAGTGTAAAGATAAAATTATTTTTTCAAAACATAATAAATAAAATTATAGGGTGATTTAATTATAGTTCTTAAGAATATAACAAGGATAAAAAATGCCTTACCTGAAGTAATACATATCACAATGTTCTATAATAATGGTATAATTTTTCAAACCACGTTTGAACAAGAAATAAATATACCAAAATTGGGTGAAAGTTTAGCAGAAGCCTTGAATTACATGAAACAAGCATTTAAAATATGCAATTACCCTGCTGAAGATTATAAGAAACTAATATTCGAAACCGAAGATGTTTCAATTGTAATATTAAAACTTGGTGAAGATAGTAATTTAGCATTATTTTTTAAAAAAGAGGATATAAAAGATTTAAACTTAACTCCAATACGTCGTTATATAACTAGAATCGAAGAATTAATTGATATGGATAGAAAAGAACTAATTTTAAAAGAGATAATTGCAAAGGAGGAAGAATTAAAAGTGCTAAATAACCAATTTGAATTAAAATTAGAAGAAGCTAAGAAATTTCAAGAAGAATTGGATAAAACTGATGTAAGCATTTCTGATGATGAAAAAAGGAAAGTTTCAAAAGTCATTGCTGACTTAAAAGATGATTCTGCAAAATTGAAAGAAAAGATTGATCAGATTAATCATGAAATGCTACAATTAAAAGGAAAAATTGAAGGTATAAAAAAATAAGAATTAACATAATTTTAAAATATAGTATAGAAATCGGAAACCTTGATAATTTTATTTTAAAGTAAGATTTAAAGTAAAATAAAAATTAAGTAAAAAAAAAGTTAGTTAAGTAATTATTAAATTGATTTCAGAACTGACAATGTCATTATTTATAGAACTATTTGGAAATCCAATATTTTCTCTTATAATTTTACCGTTTTTAATATTCTTTTCTCGTGTAGCTGATGTAACTCTTGGAACTTTAAGAATTGTATTTATTTCTCAAGGAAGGCGTAAATTAGCTCCAGTTGTAGGTTTTTTTGAAATATTTATTTGGCTCTTAGCAATGGGGCAGATTTTTAGCAATTTAACCAATTTTCTTTATTACTTTGCTTATGCTAGTGGATTTGCTATAGGAAATTATGTAGGACTATTAGTTGAAAATAAAATTTCTTTAGGATTATTAAGTCTTCGTTTAATATTAAGTGGAGATCCTGAAAAATTAGTAATAAAATTGAAGGAACAGGGTTATGGCATAACATCAGTGACTGCAGAAGGATCAAGAGGTAATGTAAAAATTCTTATCATGATAATAAAGCGAAAAAACCAGGAAAAAGCTCTTGAAATAATTAGAAACCTCGTACCAGATGCATTCATTTCAATTGAACAAGTCCAAGCTGTAAAAGGTGGAAAATTCCCGAGTGAAACAAAAACTAAATGGGAATTATTAAAAAGAAAAAAAATAAAATAAACAAAGGGTAATTCTTTTTTATCAAACATATATGAAAAAATTAATTGAAGACCTTTATAACTCTGTAATAATATATATTAAAAGGTTTAAATGAAAAACACCTCAAAAAGAGGAAAAGATTAATTCTATATTAATAAATTTTTAATATAATGGTTTTAATTTATTTAATTAATTTACCATATAAAATGTGTTATTACTATGAGTGAAGAAGGGTATACGTTTTGTTTACTTAAGGATGATATTATCTATATAACAAGTGAATTTAAAGAAAAAAAGGGAGATTATGGAATTGTAATGCTAAGTGTAGAGCTAATCGACATATTACAAGATATTATCCAATTACTCTCAAGAGACTCATTACTTTCTCCCAAATCTAGTGTAAGAATCGAAAAATTTCTAATACCAAGATTTGATGAAATAATGGGCATCATACACACAAATAAGACATTACCACCTAAGATAGGAATTGAAATTTCAAAAGAAAGCGTAAAGGATATCATTAAAGGTCTTACATATTCAGGAGTTATAGCTAAATTAGACGATAGAGATATTTCTTCAGAGGAGTTAAAGAATATTTTAGAAAAAGTGAAATTTAGTAAATAAGTAATCAATAACAATCATTTATATTATTTTTATTATTTTAACTAAACTATTACAGAATTGATAAAAAAATAGTAATTGTTATTTTACTTGATATATATCATTAAATAAATGAATCTTGAGGAATTAAAATTCACAGATAAAACAATTCAAATTGAAAAAAGGGAATCTTTAAGTTCTTCATATAAGATCAAGTCTTATGCACTTAAACTGAATTATATGGAAGATAAAAAAATTCCTCAAAAAAATATTAATGAAGTTCTTAATCATTTATTTTCTCTTGATAAATTAATTTCAATCGAAACTAAGAATTCAATTTCAAAGATTATTTATTCCCAAAGCGATAGAATTATTGTTTTAATTACTCAGAATGGAAAAGAAATTATTAAAAATCGCGATAAATTAATTAGAAATTACGGTTGGTTCTTTTTTATATCTGAAAAAGATAAAGATGATATTAAACTTAAACAAAGGAAAAAGAAAAAAAAAGAAGATACAAAAAATGAAAATACAATTAGTTTAGAAGAGTTTCACTATGAAGATTTAACCATTCTATTAAAGCAGAAGGAAAATATGCGTCCTCTTTATCACACAAAAGAATATAGACATTATATGAAATTGATTAAATCTCAAGAAACAAACCAAATTCCTATAAGAGACGTTCTTAATGACCTTTTCTTAAAAAATGATCTTGTTCCAAAAGAGGAAAAAAGGAGTATTAAAAAAATTATCTATTATCAATCAGAGAAATGTATTGTTATAAAAGCTTTTCTAGGTGATGAGATGTATGCCAATTTGGAGAATCTTGTAAAGAAATATGGATGGTATTTCTATATAACAGGAGTTCCAGTTGGAAAAAGTGATATTTCAATTGCTATTGATAAAGTTGAAAAAAAATATGATGGAAATTACTTCTCTAATATGTCGCTTTTTGATGAAAATAAGGCTCAAAATAATTTAAGGATAACAATTTATCCTATAATTCTAAAACCAAATCATAATTGCCATATTCTTGGAATAGGAGATCGTAATATTCTATTAGATTGTGGATTATCAGAAAAAGATGAAGAAAAAGAAATAGAAGGAGATTTCCAATATATTGAAGAATATCTTCAGAAATTACCTCATCTTCTTTTAGAAGAAATAAAAAAAAAAGAGGAACTTACCGGATATGATTTAAAAAAGTTTGATTTAAATAATTTTACAAAAAATCCTAAAATTGACGCAGTTTTTATATCTCATAGTCATTTTGATCATGTTTCTGGTCTTAAAGAATTAATTAAACGGTTTCCTGACATTCCTGTTTTATGTTCACGCATAACCTTAGATTTATTTCTCTTAAGAGATTCCAATTTTATAAAACAAGAAAAGTATGAAGAAGTCGAAGAAGAGGAATATCGAAACATAATTACTAATGCCATTTATGTCGAAAATGGTACCAAGATAGAATTTAAAGAAATGAATTGCTCATTATCTTTCTTTCACGCAGGACACATGCCTGGGGCACTAATGATGTTAGTAAAAGTAGATAATTTTAATTTTCTTTATACCGGTGATTATACATATCATGATATAACCCCTTTTGCTGGTACAAGAAGATTCTTAGAACAAATCTCTCGTCCTATCGATTATCTCTTAATAGATGGTACTAGTGCTCAAGAAGAATTTGGAAATATTTCTGATCAGTTTCATAGTTTAATTTTGTTTTTAGAACAAAAAGCAGAATATGGTGATAACTCTTTGATTGGAGCAGACCCTTCAAGTTTAGCAATTAGTTTTATGTTAATTTTTTGGAGGTATTTTAGAAAACTCCAATTGAGACGTGGTTTTAAAAAACGTCCCAATATTTATGTAGATATGATGGTCAGAAAAAATATTCAAGTTATAAACCATCGTTATGAATACATTTATGGCCCAATTTCAAAATTAATAAGAGATAAAGCAAATCCTTTTAATAGTATTAAATTTAGATGGTTTGATCATTCTAATCTAAACTTTTTACGCAAGAAAAACAATATAATTATTTCTCATCCACCGGATCTTTCTTATGGATTAATAAGAAATATTATTAATGTGGTGGGAAGAAGCCCTCATAATTTTATTTTTTTAGCTGGGTCAATCCATGAATCGCCAGGTTTAGAACTATTAGAAGGTGCAAAGGAAATTGAATTCTCTGAGACATGGAAAATGCCATTCCGAGCATTCTTACTTAATACATTTGCTCCAGACATTAAAATAAAGCTCCATGCTGATAAAAATCAATTACATGATATGATAAAGATGTTGCAGCCTAAGGAAGTGTGCTTTTTTCATCAATCGGCAAAAAAATTGACTGATGTAGCAGACTATGTAAAAGAATTAGGAGTCGAAAAGGTATCATTACCAAAAAAGAGGATCCTTACCTTCTTAAATTAATATATTTTATTGTTAGTTAAATAAATCGTAAAGATTTTAGAAAATAATTTACTATTTTTCGTAGCATTGTATAATTAATGTGGTGTATAAATATTTACTCTGAAAAAGTAATGGAGCACTTTAGAAATCCCCGAAATATGGGAGAAATGAAGGATGCTGATTCTGTTGGAGAAGTTGGAAATCCAGTTTGTGGTGATTTAATGTATATATATATTAAAGTGAAAGAAAAAAATGGACAAAAAATAATAGATGATATTTCTTTTCAAACCTTTGGATGCGCCGCGGCTATTGCTACCTCTTCAATGGTTACAGAATTAGCTAAAGGGAAAACTTTAGATGAAGCTTTAAAATTAACAAGAGAAGATGTTGCAGATTCATTAGATGGTTTACCTCCAATTAAAATGCACTGTAGTAATTTAGCAGCAGATGGATTACATGATGCAATCAGAAAATATCAGGAGAAAACGAAATAACTTTTACATTCCATATTTAATATAATTTTGATTTTATTCTTGTAAATATTATGAATTTTTCTAAATCAGTAATAAATATAATCCAAGAGCGGACATCTCGTCGAACTTATTCTGGACAACCTCTTGAGAAGGATATGAGAGAAAAAGTTATTAATATTATAGAGTCTTATGATTTAAAAAGTCCATTCAGTCAATATGCTGGAAAAGCGAGATTCAAGCTTGTCAGTGTTCCCGAATTTCATCCTAATGAAAGAAAAAAATTAGGAACTTATGGGTTAATTAAAGGAGCTCAAGACTTTATTGTAGGTGCGGTAGAGAGATCTAAATTTAGTCGAGAACATTTTGGATATCTTATGGAAACAATTATCCTTGCTGCCACAGATATAGGGTTAGGCACTTGTTGGTTAGGTGGCTTCTTTAATAAAACTCTTTTTGCAGACAAAATTGAAAGCACTAAAGATGAAATTGTTCCTGCTATTACACCTATAGGTTATTCAATTGAAAGATCGCTTAAAGAAAAGATGATGCGTTCATTTGTAAGAGCCAAAAAGAGATTACCATGGAATCAACTTTTTTTTGAAGGTGATCTTACTAATCCAATTAAAAAGGAACAACTAGGAAAATATTCACAATTATTTGAAATGGTAAGGATTGGACCATCTGCGGCTAATAGGCAACCTTGGCGAATTATAAAAGATATCAATAAGAGAATCTTTCATTTTTACACTAATAAGGTTAAATTCAATATTGGTTCTAATTATGATAATTATCCTCCACTTGATATAGGGATAGCAGTATGTCATTTTGATCTTACTGCAAAAGAGTTTCGTATAGAAGGGAAATGGGTTTTTGAAGAACCTCAAATATCTGGTGCAGAAGATCTCTTATATAAAATTACTTGGAAAGGAGAATACTAAATCATTCTAAAAATTCTCATAAATTATTATTAAGTCTTAAATTAAATTAATTATTATTTTAACCCCCAATTTCATTTAACTTCTAAATCATAAAAGGTAAAAAATTTTCAAATTATAAGCCGAAGGTATAATAACAGAGCTTAGTAATTAGATATTGAGGTGTCATTTTTTATTATGGAATCTACTGAAAAAGTAAAAATTAAGCTTGGTGGCATGACGTGTGCTAATTGTGCTTATAAAATTGAAACGAAATTGAAAAATTTAGACGGTGTAAATAGTTCAGTTGTTAATTTTGCTAATGAAGAAGCAACTGTAGAATATAATCCTAAATTAACAAACTATGATAATTTCAATAAAGCTATTAGAGATTTGGGATATAAATCGTCTTTAGCTAAAATTGACCTCAAGGTTATTAATAGCTTAAATGAAACTGAATTTAATGAATTAACTGAAAAAGTTAAGTCTATTCATGGTATCTATGATGTTAGAGCAAATTTCAATGCGTCTAAGCTATTTATTGAATTCAATGAATTAGAAACTGATGAAAGTAAAATTTTTTCAAAAGTTAAACAATTAGGACTGAGTATTGAAAAAGCTGCTGGAGTAATTGATAAAGAGATTGAACAAAGTAAAAGAGAATTAAGATATAGACTTAGAATATTTTTAATTTCTTTAGCTTTTACATTGATTATTGCTCCTATTAGTATGGTTTTTATGGAACAACCTTTTCAAATTAAGTTATTATTATTTTTCTTAGCAATTGCAAATTATTCCATCGCAGGTTCTTTTTTCTTAAAAGGAGCCTATAAATCGTTAAAAAATAAATCTGCCAATATGGATGTTTTAGTAGCATTAGGTACAACGACTGCTTTAATATATTCAATCTTAACAACATTTGTAATAGAAGGGCATACATTCTATGAAGCAATGAGTATGATTCTAACATTCCTATTAATTGGGAAATACTTCGAACACAAAACTAAAGGACAGGCTTCAGAAGCGATAAAAAAGTTAATCGGATTGCAGGCAAAAACGGCAACTCTATTAAAGGATGGTAAAGAAATCGAAATCCCTATAGAAGAAATAGAAGTTGGAGATATTTTAATAGTACGACCTGGTGAAAAAATCCCAATTGATGGGAGGGTAATTAAAGGGAAAACTAAGATCGATGAATCTATGATTACAGGAGAAAGCAAGTATGTAAAGAAAGAAATAGATAGTAAAGTTATTGGTGCGACAGTTAATCAGACTGGTTTGATAAACATCGTTGCTGAAAAGGTTGGTAAAGATACTCTATTGTTTCAAATAATTGATTTTGTTAAAGAAGCGCAAAGTAAAAAACCTGCTAAACAACAGTTAGCAGATAAAGTTAGTAATTATTTTGTACCAATTGTAGTAATTATAGCTACTGTTGCCTTTTTATACTGGTACTTAATTGCTCAAATTGGCTTAGAGTTATCCTTATTAGTTTTTACATCCGTTGTTGTTATATCTTGTCCATGTGCTCTTGGTTTAGCGATTCCAACCGCAGTTATGGTTGGTACAGGTAAAGGAGCAGAAAATGGCATTCTTTTAAAAGGTGGTGATTCGTTGGAAGCAATAAATACAATTAATACTATTGTATTTGACAAAACTGGAACCTTAACAGTTGGAAAACCAAAAGTATCTATAATTTTTACAGAAAAAAATTTAGAAGGTAAAGGTTTTGATGAGGAGGAACTTCTATTTTATGCAGGAAGTGCTGAGATGGGATCTGAACATCCTCTAGGGCAAGCAATAATAGAAGAGGCAAATCAAAGAAATTTAAATCTTGAATCTCCAATACAGTTTGATGCTATACCTGGCAAAGGTTTGAAAGCTGTTATTAGGGATAAACAAGTCCTTATTGGTAATGAAAAACTAATGATTGAAAATAATATTTCACTAAAGGACTTCAAAAATAAATTTCATGAATTTCAACAAAAAGGGATTACATCTATACTTATAAGTTTAGAAAATGAAATAAAAGGTATTATCGGGATTTCAGATAAAATTAAAGATCAAACACCTTATGCTTTAGATAAATTAAGAGAAATAGGTTTAGAAATTTATATGATAACAGGAGACAATCAACAAACTGCCTTAAGTATAGGAAAACAAATAAAAATTGATGAAGATCATATTTTAGCTGAGGTATTACCAAATGATAAAGCAATTACAATCCAGAGACTTCAGAAATCAGATGAACATAAGATTGTTGGTATGGTTGGAGATGGAATTAATGATGCACCTGCTTTAGCACAAGCAGATGTAGGAATTGCAATTGGATCTGGGACTGATGTTGCAATTGAAACAGCTGATATCGTATTAATGCGAGGAGATTTACGAAATGTGGTATCTGCTATTAATTTATCAAAAAAGACATATAAAAAAATGATTACAAATTTATTTTGGGCATTCATTTATAATCTCATTGGTATCCCAATTGCTGCTGGGATCCTCTATTATGCAACAGGTTTCTTCTTACCACCTTATTTAGCAGCTGTATTTATGGCTTCAAGCTCCGTATCAGTAGTAACTAATGCATTATTTTTAAAGAGATATGAACCTAAAACACCTCAGCAAATTGAAGAAGAAAAACTTTTAATATCTCAAGAAAAAGTAGTCGATCCAGTATGTGGTATGGAAATTGATCCAAGGAAAGCAATTGAATATGAATATAAGAATAAAATTTATCACTTTTGTAATCCTAATTGCGAAGCTCATTTTAAAAGGGATCCTGAACGATTCAAAAATTACGATGCAATGGATCCAAAATTAATGCAAATGAAAAGCTTAATTATAAGTGAAAATAGCGAAAAATTAAATGAAAATAAAAATAAAAATGAGGTTGATAAAAAAGTGGGAAAATTAAAATGTGTAGAATGTGGATTAGAACAAAAACTTCCAATGCATTGTGGGCAAACAATGCATAAAGAAGGTAACCAATTAGTTTGTTGGATGGGAGCATCCTGTGGGATACAACCAATCCCAGAACATCATGGTAAACCAATGGAAATAATTGAATAGAAATTAATATAGGAGGGTATCAAATAAATGAAATTGTATAGATGCAGTGAATGTGGTAAAGAAATCGAAACATTGCCTAAACATTGCGCAGAAGATATGGTGTTTAATGAAGAAAAAAATCAATTTGAGTGTTATATGGGACCAAATTGTGGTTATCTTCCTCTAACTGAATTAAAATGTGAAGATTGTTGTAA
>JBHLLG010000015.1:0-27285 GCA_048885925.1 Candidatus Hermodarchaeota archaeon | reverse complement strand
GTATGCAAATACTTCACCTTTTCCTTTTTTTATTAAAAGATCGATTAGAGGTCCAGCAATCAATGTACTTGCAGAGCCCCAAGATAAAAAAAAAGTAGTATTATATACTGCAAATAATTTTGCGCGGATTCTTGCTGGAATTAAGACAGAAGCCATAGCATATGATGAAGCAGTAATTATAACTTCTGCTGCTCCAATTAAGAAGCTACCTATAAATATAATCTCCAAATATATTGTAGTTGCTGTAATTAATAATGCAATTATTCCAAGCATAGTTCCAAAAATTAAAGCCTTTGAATGACCCAATTTTTTACTTAAAAATCCTGCTGTGAATCCAGTTATCATAACTGCTACTGAACGGGAATTTGCTACAAAACTTAACATTACACTATTTAAGTTAAATCCAGAGTTTAGACTAAGATATTGAGAATAAGGTACAGCAATAGAATTTCTGCCAAAATTAATAAAAATTAAAGCAACAACAAACACAATAAAAATTAGAACACTCTTTTGTTTTTTGTAAGTAATCTCATTTTGTTTTAATAAGCCTGTTTCTTCTTGTTTTTTCAAATCAATTCCACCCTCAGGGGTCATCAACATTGGAATTGTTGAGATTATCATAACAAGTGAGGCAACAAAAAATAAAGATCCATTTCTAAATCCAAAACCAGAATCATATAAGAATCCGCCAATAAATATCCCAATAATGCGTCCTAATCCGCCCAGACTGGTTAATTGGCCCATAATCTTGCTCCTTTCTTCTGAGGGATATAAATCACTCAATAAGGCGGACCAGGCTATATTAGACATTGACCAAAACATTTCTACGATAGTTAGGCCAATAATAATTACATATCCTGCAAAATACAAATTAGTAAATGAGAAATGAATTGCCCAAATAGTAAGAGTTCCAATCCCCGCAAGAATCTCTCCTAAAATAATTAATGTTCGGCGACGTTGAAATTTATCGCTAAATGGACCCCAAACGAAATTCTGAAATATTACTGAGGCAATCATGGGTAATGTAGCGTATAATGTAGTCTCAAAAACTGACATTTGCAAAAATTCTCTTAAATAAATTGATAAAAACGTATAGAAAAGACCTCTTCTAAACATCGCGAGCATTTCAAAAGAAGATAACCCTGTAAAAATTTTTAAAGGAGATTTATACCTTTTTTTACTAAATGAATCTGTCATTTTAATAAGAAAATATTCTTTTAAAGATTAGAAAGAAGTTTATATTCTAAAGCTTTCTATTATATTAGTTTTAAATTCAAATATGTTTAAAATTGAATACTTATTTGGAAAAAGTAAAAATTATGCCAACTATTTTTAGTTAATCAGGTAAAAACTTTTTTCCACCTATCTAACCGCGTTAAGAGTTTCTGTTTATTTGGAATCTGACTTAATTGTTCGATATATAGAGGATAATACTTATACAAGCTATTTAATAAATCAAGCCAAGATTTCTGGTTTTCAGTTTGCTCTTGAATTTCTTTTCTTAATTGAAAAATTATTCTTTTTTCTTTTTTCGTTTTTAAAGCCTTAAGGAAATTTTTAGTAACTATAATCCTAAACTCAGAATATTCTTCAGGTCTAAATGCTGCTAGTGAATAAATCATATTATCATCTGAAAATGGGAGGAATTGAATTATCTTATCATTTGGGTCCTCTGGATTATCAATTAAATTAAATTCCAAATCATTTTTATTAAGATGTTTTAATAATTGATACAATTCTCCAGGATTAATCTTCGTAGTTTGCTCAATTTGGGCTGAAATTTCAGATATTGGAATATAAAAAAATGGTATTTTTTCAGGATTTTCTATTCGATACATATATTCCTTTTTAATAATTGGTATAATTCGAATTATTAAATCTTCCTTAATCTTGTCATTCGTAAAGGAAATTTGAGTTTCTTTTAATCTTTGTTGATAAATTTCTCTATCCCTTTCTTTTTTATCATAACCAGCACTAAGTGAAGATACTAAATAATCTGTAGGCTTACTTTCTTCTTTGATTTTACCCAATCTACTGGTTTTACTTTTCTTTTCGGTTGCGGTTTTATATAATCGTTCACTTAGATATCTTCTAGCTTTTTGTTCAGCAATTCCTTTCCTCTCAAAACGTTCAGTTACAGATACAAAATCTATCATTTTTTTTGGCTTTCCAATGTCCTTTTTATCCCATGTTAGTTCTATATTCATGTCCATTTTTGCTAGTTGCTCAAGAAGAGAATGTACATTCCCTTTTGATAAATGAGTTGCCTTAATTAATTCACGTTCAATTATTTCGATGGGATAAGCTTCTCCCCTCCTAATATATTCACTTCTAATGATCTTATAAACTTTATCCATATTTTCTTCTTCTTTAGCAACAGTTTCTTTCTGTAGTCTCATAAACATCGAGGTTTCATGCGGTTTTAGATAATATATCAATAAGGTACATCCTAAGAAAAAAATCATTAGAACTGAGATAATATACTTATCTGCCATTAATATAATCCCAATATCTGTAATTACCTGATAATTTATTTCATTTGTAAGTGAAAATCGTGTTAAAGTTTGAGCTAGTACACACCCTAAACATAGTAGAATCAATCCGTCTTTTTTAAAGAAAAGGATACGCCAACCAAGAGTTTTTCCCATTTTCCGTATAATTCTGTATAGGAAATACATTGATATAATAAATTCAAAAATAAATATATATGAAACCGCTGAACCAGTTGCGCCTATCGTTGCCTTGAATGCCGTAATAGTATCATCTTGTAATAACATAAAAATACCTATTTGTAAAAGTTGAAAGAAAAAAATAAAGAAAACAACCAATGAAAAAGTAAAATTATCAAAAGTTCCAGCTCTTCTCGTTTCAGCTCTCCTACGGGTAAAAACAAATTCAAAAATGATAAAAACAAGCGTCATTACTAAACTAAAATAGATTAACGGCATGATTACATTCATTTCAAGATTATAAACACCGACTGCACTTTGAGGATCAACATTTCCAAAAAAATCTAGTGATAACCATACCAAAAGACTTCTAAAAAATAAAGAGATTATTACTAAGACACCTAGGATAAAGAATGGTGTGATTATAGCAAAAAAATATCGTGGAATTGAATATTTTTTAATAAATCGTGCTTCTATCTTTGTCGAGAATTTTCTCGAATAAAGATAAAATCTACTACTCAATAAAATTAACCAGATCATGGCTAACGTCAATAAGTAAGTCATAAAATTAATATCGGTGGAAATATATAAGAGAAGAGTATATAACAATGCGATAAGTCCGCAATATAGTATTAATTGTTTTAATGCAGATTTTTTTTCAAAAATAAAGATTCGAAATTTATCTATACTAAATAAAAATGATAAGACTAGAAAAAAAGCTACAATTGTATTGGAAAACACAAAAGGGTTTCCAAACATCAATATGTTGACCCATTTACTTCCTGGAAGATTAATAGCTGTGATTAAAAGTAAGGAATATAGGATAAAAATTCCATACAATCCATAAAATTTCTTTTCATAAGAGTATGATTTGGCAGGCTCTTTGCCATCTAGATATGCAAGTTCTTTATAGATGAGTTTATTATAAATTGATTTCAATTTTGCTTTAAAAGCACCATTCTTTTTACCTTGCCTTGAGAAACGGCTTTTTGACCCTCTACTTGAGCCACTTTTTCTTGGTTTAGACGTATTGGACAGCTTTAACTTCTCTCGCTTTTTCTTAGCTTCTAATTTTGAATTATTTGATTTTTTTGAAGAATTAGATTGCTTATCAGACATTATATAACTTAAAAATATTATAATTATATGTTGTATATAAGAATTTTTAAAATTTCATAAAAGATGTATTATTCTTTTTAGATATACTTTAACAACTATTCATCAAGACTTTTCTCTACTTCTCTTCTTTGCTTAAGAATATCTTGAAGGTTCTTTTTCTGAATCTTAGTTCCAAAATAAGAATTATAACTTCTTAGTTCTGAATAAATAATTATAATATTTTTAATTCTTAATGAAAATTTTAAAAGTTTTCAGATATAATTTTAATTATATTTAGTTTATTTCACTATTGTAAAAATGGAAAAAAAAAAAGTTGAAAATAGAGAAAGCTTAATCCAATTGGTTAAAAAAGCTATTGAACTACTTGCAGAAAGAAATATTTCTAAAACAGTGATCTTATCATCTTATAAGATTAATGCAGTTCTCAAGGAGTCGTTCGGAATCGATATAAAAGTAGATAAAATTGGTAGGGTTTTGAGTAAAATTGCTAAAATGAATGAATTAAAGAGATTAAACACTAATATTCCTAAATATAAATTACAAATTTCAAATGTCTCAAATTTAAAATTCTTTTGAAATTAATTAACTTAAATTTCTAAAACCTGTAATAACTTTTTGAAGTTTTTCAAGTAAGATTTTTATTTCTGAGTTATACTCTTTAAATGGTTGCAATTCCGTGCTTAATTTTTCAATTTTTTCATCTATAATTTTCTGTAATTGTGTTGTTGAGAATTCCATCTTTTTTTCAAGATCTTGAGCTTGTGAACTAATTTGGCTATCTATTGCTACTATATTTGATTTAAGATCAGTTATTGTTTCTTGGATTTTTAATTGGGTTTGAATATTTTCTTGTAAATCTTCTGATAATGATGTCATTAAAGGTTGAGTTTCATTATTGATGTTTTTAATATTATCCTCGATTAAATTGCTTAAGGCTATCATAAAATCATTTTTCATATTAGATATCTCTTTTACAAGATCTTTATTACTTCCAATTCGCTTATCGACGGATTTATAAAGATTTCGTTTAAAATCATTAACAGTTTCATTTAAAGTTTTCTTGAACCAATTATCGACTTTTAAAAGGCCAGAATTCATTGCATCTTTCATTTTACTTACTGCTTTACTAATATATTCAGTTCCTTTAGAGGTTCCTTGATTTATGTCGTTAATCCATACTTTCATTTGATTTTCAATAATATCTGTGAAAATATTAGAAAATTTTTCTATTCCTTGTTCAATTCCTGAAATAATCGGGGCAATTTGGGGTGATCTTTCTTGTTGTTCTTCAATTAATGGTATTTCTTCGGATATGGGAATTTCTTGCAAGTCTTCAGGAATTGGTTCTACAAATTCATTAATTTCTTTAATAAGGATAGGATCTTTTTTCTGAAAATCCTCTACAAATTTTTGAACCCATTTAAAATATTCTAAGGAGGAGGGGATTTCAATTTCAAACGATACTGAATGATACGTTTCAGCTTTGGAATAATCATCCAATCTATAAATGTCAAATCCCCAATTACCCTCTTTACCCATAAGTGTATGATCAAATACAATCCCAAAACCATATGGGAAGTCATCTCGTTGAAAATACTGTAAATTCTTTAAATCACTCTCGCTGAGATACAATCCCCAGGAGGGATGGGAATGATAATATCCAACTAAATCATAAGGATATTTCCTTTTTATTTGTTCAAATAACTCATATATTTCTTTATCAAATCCAATTTCTACTTTATCTCCGTGAATTAAAGGTATAGCATTTTCTATTACTATTTTATTATCAGTAATATAGTATTTTCCTATACAAATACCTAACACTTCTATACTTTTTTCCAATGCATTATTTCCAAACCGTAAAACGTGAGTAAACATATTTCTGAAAGCTTCCTTCTTAATGAAAATTTCTCCTTTTTCAGATTTGCCTTTATTATTTACTATTTTTCCCTCTGAATCTTCATTTGATTTATTTTTAACCATTAATCCTCACTCCCCCTTTTTTTCAAATTGCTGTATTTTTTCTAATAATTCTTGATTTTCTTTGTTTAATCTTGATATTTCTTTTTGAAGATTTTTAATTTCGACATTTTGCGATTCTATTTTATTCTGTAATGGAGTTTTTGAGCTCTCTAATAATATTATTGCTGCTTTTAAATCTGATAGAAAACTCTTATTTTCTTTATTTAAATTTATCAAATTTCCTATTATTTTATTAGCAATTTTTGTGAATTTGTCAACTTCTTCTTCAGATTTTGTATTTACTTGATTTAGAATTACATTTCCTAAAGAATTAGTAATTTTTAGCAATCTATCTAAAATCGGAATTTGTTGAGTTAAAGATTCAGAAGATTTAAGACTTTGGTCCTTAATTTTTTTAAGACTTTCTATAAGTTTGTTATATTGATCTACAATATTATCAATACTTTCCTTAAGTTTTTCTTTAAAAAGTACATTAAATTGTTCCTCAAGCTCAATTTTAATTTGATCAATTGACTTTACTAGATATTCTTGATCTGAATCAAATTCTTCGAATTTATCATCAATATATGTATCTAATTCATTCAATTTCTCCTTTAATGCAAATTTGAAATCTTTTTGTAAATTAGAAATTCCTTGACTAAGGTTATCCTTTATTGTAATTATATCTTTTCTCATTTGTATATTTTTCTCAACACTATTCTTAGTTAAACTTTCACTCCAGGAATTAAGAAAAGTAAGTAATGGATCAAATGATTGCTCTATAAAATTCGATATTCCCTCCTTTAACGTATTAAGGATTCCTTGTGAATCTAATTTTGGAGTCTTCGAAAAAATTTGACTTTCACTAGGAAAAGCAACATCTACAAAAAAATCAGGCAATTCATTTATTTCTAAAATTGGAGGTTCCTTAGAATGAACACTATTAATTAATTCCATTAATTTTATATAAAATTCAATATTATCTGGAGGCTCTACAATCGCTTTAACTTCATGGTAATCAGACATTTGCCCCTTAACAGGATTATCCAATCGAAAAGTACGAAATCCTAAATCTCCAGGCTTTTCTAAAAATGTATGATCAAAAACAAGACCAACAGCACTGGGATTTGGAGTTTGCCACCCTAACTGATTTCTAATATCTGTTGATGAGAAGAATATATCCAATCCGGGATGTGAATGATACCAGCCACAACTAAACCAACCTTTTTCAGCATATTCCTCATCTACCATAGAAAAAGTAACATAATCTTCAGGAGCAAAAGCTACTTCAATTGCACCACCATGAGAGATAGGTATTGCATCTTCTATGATCACATCTCTAATTCCCTTTCTATCGGGTTCACCCTCAAGATATCCTATGATTATACCCATACATTCACGGAACTGTTTTCGATCTCTCACTTTATTGCCAAATCGAAGGATATGCAGTAGCATTTTATAATACGCATTTGGTTTGATAATAACTACCTTGTCAGAAGTCAATCGTATCACGGTTATATTTATTAAAAGTTAAAATATAGTTTGTTAATGATATATATATAATTTAATTGGTTTTAAATAAATATTTGAATAAAATATTAGAAATTAAATTTATTTCTTTAAAACATTCTATTTTTTTTTTAAATTTTGAATTTCAAAATAGTCAATTAAAGTACCATTTAAACTAAAATAAATAAAATTTTAAGCTAAAAATAAAATAATACTATTGGATAATTAATCATGTGGCAGAGGTTTACCACAATATGGACAAAATTTAAATCCTAAATCTTTACCGCAAAAAGGACAAAATTCACCTTCTGAACTGACTTGTACTTTTACAGTTTCTCCTATCGAAGGAATAGATGGTAGATTTCTAGTTGTTTTTATAGTTATAGTTGATGTAGGTACAAAAGGTTCCTCTTCTTTTTTGGCGATAACTCTCTCTTTAAATGCTCGCCTACGTTCTTCCTCAAGTTCTTCTTGTGTTTTCATTCCTTCTTGTTTTACCCAACCTTGAGCTTTAACTCTTTTCAATTCACTTTCTGGAACCTTTTCTAACTCAACTTCTTTAGTCTCTGATATGGGTGCTACTACTTTCTTTTCTTCTCTTTTCTGGAGTGCTTGCTTAACAAGAGCTTGAGTTGTTTTCATTACTTGATGTGGATTAATATTCGGTATTGCCACCGTTCTAAGAACCCAACCCACAATAATATTTTGGTTAGGAAAATCACCCTCAACGTCTTCATCCTTAAAAATATAGGAGTCTATTAGATCTTTCCCTTTGAGCATACGTACAGCCCACTTTTCGTTAATTAAGCCTAATTGAAGCCTATAACTAGTACCAGGTACTCCCAGTTGACTAGTAAGTGGAATGAAGCCAATTTCAGTCAATATAATTCACTTTTTATTAAAAAATTATACGGTTTCAGTAATATTATAATGAAAAATTTACAATTTAAATTATTTCTTATTTAATGTAAAAATTTATTTTAGGATTAAAAAATTAATTGGGAGGGATGATTACTATTTGAATTTTAGAAAAATAGAAAATTTAATACTTTTTAACAAAATGAAAAAGACATAAATATCAAAATTAGTATTAATTTGTAAAAATCGATTTAATAAAAATTAACTGAAAGAATGATGATTTTAAAATGACTGTTATAATTCCAAAGCATGCTTATCAAACATTTGTTGCTGCATCAGTCAGATTTGCTAATACACGTATACCTAAAGACGATTGGTTAGAAGTTAGTGGTGTTTTTACCGGAAGAAATGAAGGGGATAATGTTATTATAACAGAAGCTTATCCAATTATGCATCAGGAATTGGATCGAGATGCTGTTATTGATCAATATAAATGGAGTAATGAAGATTATGAATCCCTATATATTATTGATGAACAGGTGTTCTCAAAAGATCCACCTGAATTTATAGTGGGATGGTGGCATTCTCATCCAGGCTTCAAAAGTTTTGGAGTTTCCAAGCTTTAGCTAAAAGGTGATGATGTCCCATATAGACATTCAAACAACTTTATCCTATCAACAAAACAATCCATTAGCTGTTTCATTGGTATTTAATCCTGTCAGATTAATTCGTCAAATAGAATTGGCTGAAAAAAAGGGAGATCCTGATAAACAATTAAAAAATGATCCAGGCTTTCAAATATTTAGATTAGATGATGTGAGTTCTGGCGTTGAAGCGTCATATCATACAGTAGATTATAGAATTGAAGGTTTCGAAAGTATGGAGCAGTTAGTTATACAAACGCAAAAATTCATTATCGATGTAGCAAATTTCTTTCCAAAAAGCAAAGTTCCTAAAACCTATGAAAAATTTATTGATGAACAGATAACACAAATGGATTCATTATTTCTTGGAACTGAAGAATATTTAACATCATTAACTAGACGGGGTGAAAAGTCAAGAATTCCAGAAGTTTTAAAAAATCAAACTCAAGAAATTATCAAGTTTGTTGCTGAAACATCTATAAAGATAGAAAATATTAAAGAATATGTTGGCTTTTTGGAATATAAAGAAAAAGAAACTATTGTGCCTCAAGTTGAAAATATTCTCTCAAAATGGGATGAATCTATTACGGGCTTAGATAAAAAATTAAAACAGTTATCTAAGAAATTTTAATTTTAATAATTTACATCTTATTTTTAATTTTGATAAACTTTTATTTGATTACGCTTTTCTTTGCTTAAATAAGCGATTGATTAAAAAATTAAATAAAATTGAATTTTAAGAATACTGCTAAAATTATGAGAAAAATTAACTTTCCTTTTACAGCAATTCTCGGGCAGGAGAAAATGAAAATGGGATTAGTTCTAAACGTTATTGACCCTGCTATAGGAGGAATTCTCTTAACCGGACAACAAGGAACTGGAAAAAGTACAGCTGTAAGATCTATTATTGAATTGATGCCTCAAATCGAAGTTGTTAAGGGTTGTGAATTCTCATGTGATCCTAATTCAGATATCGAAGATCTATGTCAAAATTGTATTGAAAAAAAGGAAAAAAAGCAAATTAAAACGGAATTCAGAGATATGTGGCTTGTTAATTTACCTTTAGGGGTTACTGAAGATATGGTTTGTGGGAGTTTGTCCATTGATAAAGTATTAACTGAGGGGATAAGAGCATTGCATCCTGGTCTATTAGCTAAAGCAAATCGTGGTATTCTGTATGTTGATGAAATTAATCTACTTCAAGACCATATTGTTGATGTACTTTTAGATTCTGCAGCTTCTGGTGTAAATATTATAGAAAGAGAAGGAATTTCAGTGTCACATCCCTCAAGATTTGTTCTTGTTGGTTCTATGAACCCAGAAGAGGGTGATCTCAGACCACAGATAGCTGATCGTCTTGGTTTAGAGGTACGAATAAAGGCACCAAGAGATCCAGAATTACGTGCTGAAATCACAAGAAGAGTAATAGATTTTGAGGATCATCCTAAAGAATTCATTGAGACTTTTGAAGAAGAACAAGAAAAATTAAGAAATAATATCCTAAACGCTCGTAAAATCTTAAAACAAGTTCAAATTCCAAGCTCTGTTTATGAGTTTGTAACTAAAATCGTAAATGAATTAGAGATCTTTTCTCAAAGAGCTGATATCACATTTATTAGGTGCGCCCGAGCTCATGCTTCCTTAAACAATAGAAAAATTATAATAGAAGAGGATTTAAATATTGCAATGGATTTAGTGTTTGAACATAGAATTCAATCTCTGCATTATGAAATGACACCAGAGGAAATAAAATCTAAGATCGCTGAAGTCTACGGAAAAATAAAAGAAGCTTATGAAGACACAAAAATTCTTCAGCCAAATCGAGAAACGGAAGGACCATTAAAACATGATGATACTCCTCAAAAAGAGTTTAAAAGACAATCGGTAGATCCTGATAAAGTAGACATTCCAGAATCTCAAGAACAGAAGTTACCTCCTCCAAAATATCCTGATAACAAAAAGAGAAATCCTAAACCTGCTGGAGGCTGGAAAGTTAAAAATATTCCCATTGAAGATGATTTTAAGTTTTTTGAGCCTAAAACTGGTTCATTACCATTTATTTATAAAATGGAAAAAAAAATGACGTCAATCTTAGATAATATCAGAAAGGATCGAAAGATATCTGATTATGGTGGAAGAGGAATTGGAAGGAGAATTAAAATATCCTCATCTCAAAAAGGAAGATATGTCTCATATAGAAGTCCTATTCGGGATGAACCAAAAAGTTTGGCTTTAGACGCTACAATTAGAAATTATTTAAATAATATAGCATATAATAATACAGATATTGATTTTCCTATACATTTTAATAAGTATGATTTAATGGACAAAATCTATGAATATAGAGCGCCCTTAGCTCTTTTTTTTGTTCTCGATAGTTCTGCATCAATGTACTATGTAATAAAACAAATGACTGATGTAATATTATCTCTCCATCGAGAAGGGTATAGAAAGAGAGATAAAATAGCTTTAATTGTATTTCGTGGAAAACAAGCCGTTATTCTCCAGAAACCAACCGTTAATTTTAAAATGGCTATTACTAAATTAAAAAAAATTGAGGGAAAATCATATACTCCAATGGCAGCAGCTTTAAAAAAAGTTTCTGAGCTAATAAAAGTTGAAAAATTGAAGGATCGAAATATTATCCCAATTGTCTTTATATGTAGTGATTGTGGCGCAAATATCTCTGTGAAATACCCTGATTTAATTGCTCAGATTGAAACCGATTATACTTTAATTACTAATGAACTGAAAGAGCTGACAAAAAAATTATCAAAACAAAAAATCCATATGGTTGTACTTGAACCAAAAAAGTCATATGCAACACATGCTCTTGGAGTACATACTTATTCTGCAGATCAAATTAAAAAAAATTTTAAAAAATATGCAAATGCTCAAATCTATCGTTTTGATCGCTATAATCCTTCATCACTCGTATTAGAATTAAAAAAATTATTGTAATTAGATATAATTACTTAATTTTCCTTCTTTTATGATACATAATGGCTGACAAATCAAATTCTGTTCTTATAATAGGATTTAATACTCGTCCCTTAGCTTACTCCTTAAATGAAGCAGGTTATAAAGTTTATGCTGTAGATTTTTTTGGAGATTTAGACCTCTATTCATATGTTGAAGACTCCATTATAATTACTAAAGCATTGAATAGAAATTACAAATCCCTTAAAGAAAAATATGGAAAATTTTTAATTCAATTTGGGTTACAATTACTTTATAAATATCAAGATATACAGTTCTTAATAATAGGTAGTGGCTTAGATGACGATTATGATGGAAGAAAGTTAATTCTTGACGAGATTAGTAAAACTAGTACTATAAATGCTAATAATGATTTAAGTATTATAAAAAGAGCTCGAGATATAGAATTCATTCTTTCTTATCTTAAATCTCAAGGTTTTCGAATTCCAAGTTATTGTTCTTTTGAAAAATATCATTCTAATCAATATAAAATGAAATATCCTTTTATTTTAAAAAAGAAAAGGAGCGCTGGTGGTATCAATGTTTTTAAAATCGATAATGAAGAACTCTTGAACTCTCAAATAAAAATATTTGAAAAATCTTCATTTATTCCATCAGATTGGATGATTCAAGAATATATTGAAGGAATTCCTATCAGTTGTACTGTGATTTCAAATAGTTTAGAATGTGAAATTATATCAATAAATCGACAGCTCATTGGCAAGAAATTTCTCTTCTGTCCAAAAGAGTTTATGTATTGCGGAAATATTGTACCCGGTGGTTTATCAAAAAAGATAGAAAAATTAATCTCTAACATCTCGATTAATTTAACTAACTATCTGGGATTAAAAGGAATCAATGGATTTGATTTCGTTCTAAAAGATAATTATCCATATTTTATGGAATGTAATCCCAGAATTCCTGGCTCAATTCAAGCTTCAGAATCTGCTCTTAATTTAAATCTTTTAGATCTTCATATCAAGAGTTTTGATTCAAAAGAATGGAAAAATATAAAAAAAAAAATTAGATTTGCAACAATAAAATCATATGTTACAAAATTAATTTTATTTGCTCCTAAAGAAATTGATAAAATAATCTTACCAAAAATTAATAATCTTGATTTTATACATGATAAGCCTGAACCTGTAAAAAATATTTTAAAAGAAGAACCCTTATGTACCATTTTATATGAAGCAAAAAATTTCTCTGATTCTTTTAATGGAGCAAAAGAGATTGTAAATAAAATTAATCAAATTATTGGATAATTGCCTTGATTTTGGCGATATATGAGCCTAATTTTCTTTCATCTGCCTCTGGAACAGCAAGGGCCAAAATTCTATTTTCATCTAAATCATGAATAATTACTGAACCATTTTCTCCCCCAATTATGCAATATTCCATCCCACTTTTTTCTAATAAAACTCCAGATAAATTATATAATGCGGCTACTATGGCGGATAAAATTGGTTCTGGCATCGTGGATTGAATTCTAATTGGCAACCCATCTTTGGTGATAATGGCTAGGACTAATGTATTAGGGATAGCTCTTTTAAGGCCTTTAAAGATTTCTTCTTTCAAGATATCTGAAGTTTCAATTATTGCTGAAATTTGTAAAGCTAACTTCTTTAATTTATTAATATATGAATCTATACCCTCGAGTTCTGCTAATTCTCTATTTAAATAAGTTATCATAGTAATATTTTCAGCTAAAATAGATAGTACAATTCTATCTTCACCAGTAATTAAGTTATATGCTACTTCTTGATTTAGACTATCTTTGAGCATTTTTGATGAAAGGAATACTAGACTACTATTTGCAGCTGTAATTTCACCAGTTGTCATTTTAATTGACTTTTTAAATTTACTAGCAATTTTGGTACCTTCAGGTGTCCCAATATTAATACCTATTATTGCTGATCCAGATTCAAATTCTTTCTCTATTAATTGTGACACATCTGATTCCAATTCCTCAATAATTTTTTCGTGCTCATTCATGAATAATAATTTATATTATAAATATATAAATATGAATGCTATAGAGTATTAAATTGGCGATATCAGAATTAGCTCACTAAAAGACTATAGATTTCAATCTGATATGTACTTGATTAAACTTATGTAAGTATTGATATTTCTATAAAAAATTAAACAAAGCTAATTACAAATGACAAATTTTTAAATTTTAATCATTATAATTAAAAATATAAATAAAAATTCTTATAATCTTTTTATAATGGATGAATATTCAATAAGAAAACAATTAGAAGCTAAAGATAACCTTATTAAATTAAAAGATGAACAAATTAAAACTCTTGAGAATTCTTTAGATTTAAAAGAAGAACAAATCAAAACTCTTGAAAAAACCCTTAAGACTAAGAATGATGAGACTAAAACATTAGAAAAGACTATCACACTAAAAGATGAAGAAATCGAAAAATTAAGTTCCACTACAGTTGATCAAAATATTGTATTAGAAAAAGATGAATTAGTAAAGCAATTACAGAAAGAAGTGGAAATATTAAATGAAGAATTGACGAAATCCGATGAAGATTTAGAAAATTTAGAGTTGGAAATTGAAAAAATAAGGAAAGCTCAATCTAGTTCAAAGGTTGTAAAAATTGTTGATTTTACAGCTATACGAATAAGTAAAACTGAGATTCTTGAAAAAATGAGAGAAATATTACAAAGAGCGATTTCTAGTGTAATGATTGTTGTTCCCAGTATAGAAGATTTGCAGGAACTTTATCTTTATGAACTTAGATCCTCTGTGACAATGAAGATTGCTTGTTCAATTAATCCTGGGATTGAAGTGCACTCCGAATTATTAGATGAATATGAAAGTTTAGATAATATTTCTTTAAGGAATTATGAACGGCAAGATAGATTTGTATTAACCCGGGATGGAGAGGAATTATTATTTGGAGTTATTGGGCAACATGAGGATAATAATATGGTAATTCTTACTCAAGATCCAAAACATATTAAATTATTAAACGCCCTTGCGCTTGAAGGGTGGTTGCAAAGTAGGAAATTATAAATTATTTTTGTTTCGAAAGTTTTTATATTTCTATATATGTCTTTTCTCTTTTATTAAAATGAGCTAACTGACTATATCCGATTTTTTTTAGTATTATTACTATTTTTTCAAATTCCCAAGCAATCTCTTTGGGATCATGAGCATCTGATGATAATAAAACATCTAGATCTAGATTAAACATTTCTTTTATAATCTCCTTGCTCGGATATTGTTCTTTGCAGTCCTTTCTTAAACCACCTGTATTAATTTCAATTGTGATTTTTTCTTTCTTTATAAGCTCAAGGCATTTCATCATTTCGTTCCATATCATTTCCTTATCATTTGGAATGTCATTGAACTTTTTTGGCAAATCAAAATGAGCTAATATATCAAAATCAAAATCTTTTGAACTCAACATCTTTTGTAATGTTTTATAATAAAACAAATAAACAGGATCTGTCCCATAATATTGGAAATCTTGTCTAAATCGGTTATCATCAAAACTCCAAGCACCTCTCCCATCAAAAAAGTTTAAAATATGTATTGAACCTAAGATATAGTCCAGCCTATTTACTATCGGCAATAAATAATTATTTAAAGCATGCTCCTGATTTTTAAAATAATCAATTTCAAATCCAATTCTCACAATAATATCTTTTTTATATTTCTTCTTTAAACTTTCTGTATTGGAGATATAATTCTCAATTTCTGGTAATGTAATAGCATACTCTTTATAAGGAATCCTTTCAATGTTATGTAAAAATTCATAGGGAAAATGATCACTGATACCTATGGTTCTAAGTTTCAAACCAATTGCCTCTTTAATATAATCCTCGATTGAGCCAACTGCATGGTGGCAGAGTTGATTATGGGTATGCCAGTCTTCTCTTATCATGTAATTTTCGTCTATGATTTTATATAAAGTTGCTAATCTTCTAAAACAATCTTACTTTTATTAAATAGTATAAGTTAGATAAAATTAATGATTACTTAATTTTGGTCGATCTTCTCTTGGAATTTAAAAATAAACAGTTTGATGGGCTCTATGAAGTAAGTGAAATTCAAATTAATAATGATGGGCAAATAATTAGAGGGTTATTATACTTCCCTCCTCAGAAATATATTAAACCTTATCCTGTTATTATTTACTTCCATGGGTTTCCACAATTATTCCCATTGCAAGAAATTGTAAAAAATTATAGATTTATGCTAGATATGGGCTATTCATTTATAGCTTTCAACTTTAGGGGATATAGATTCAGTGAAGGAAATATTTCAATCAAATCTCAAGTTTCTGATGGTGTAAAACTTATAAACTTTTTAGATTTAATGGCAGAAGATAAAATTTTCAATATAAATAATATAAACATTATTGGATATGGCTTTGGGGCATTTATAGCGTTGATCCTCTGTTCTATGGTTAAAAAAATCAATAAACTTCTATTAATTAGTCCAATCTTAAATTTGGAGAACCATGTTTACAATGAAAATTTTGCCAAAATTTTGAATTATATAAACCGTTTTCTTCCAGGTAATGTTAAAGGTATTAGTAATATTAATGAATTTATAGAATTGACAAAGAAAGAATTGGAATACAAGGATTTCCAAATCAAAAATTTTATAACTCATCTAAGTGTTAAAGAATTTAAAATGATTCTAGGAGATAGGGATAAACTTACTACTATTTTTGAAGCTGAGGAGATCTTAAAAAATTCAAACGTAGAATGTGATTTAGTTATTAAAGATCACCTTGATCATGATTTTCTTGCAGAAGATGATTTAATTATATTAGAAGAAGAAATAAGAGAATTTTTTGAATTTTAGTTTAGAGGGGTACAAGTTGGTAAAATACCATTTAAGGAGAAGTGAAAAAGAAATAAAAAATGGAGAAGAAATAAAAGAAATTTTAAAAAATGGAAAATTTGCGGTAATCTCGATGTGTAAGGAAAACCAACCTTATATCGTTACATTAAGTTATGGATATGATGAATCTAAAAATGCTCTTTTTTTCCATTGTGCTAAAGAAGGACAAAAGATAGATTTTATAAATTCAAATCCATATGTATGTGGTACTGTTATAGAAGATAATGGCTATAAGGAAGGATGTGGTCAAGCTTTTCGTTCAGTTGTATTTAAAGGCCAAATGGTGATTTTAGAAAAATTAGATGAAAAAAAATATGGAATTGAAATATTAGTTAATCATTTAGAGACAGATCCAGAACTTATAAAAAAAAAATTTTTGCAAAAAGATATCGTTTATGAGAATTTGGGGATTTTGAGATTTGATATTGCTAACATTACGGGAAAAGAGGAAAAAGTAAAAGATTAATAGTTATATTCAAGTATAATTAATTTTTATGGGCTTAAAATTTTATATTATCCTTTCATTTATGAATAGTTAATAGAGATTAATCAAAATTAAATAAGATAATTAAATAATATAAGACTAAATTTTTAAGGATAATAATAATCAAATATCTTAATTTATATAAGAATTTAATAATATATAGGAGCGAAAGATATTGAAATCCGCTGAAATAACTAATGAATTAAATATTAGAGAAGTATTAAAAGAAGGGGATAATTTAACGTTTTTAATAGGTTCGGGAGTTTCGATTGATCCCCCTTCTTCTTTACCAAAAACTAAAGATATGATAGAAAGCATAATTAATTATACATGTGCAGAAACTGAAATTAAAAAAATTCTAGAATTAAAATATCTACAATTCGAAGTGTTATTGGAGATAATTAATGAACGCTTAGATAAAAAATTGAAAATTCTTGATTATTATGAGCTGTGTGATAAACCAAATATGCAACATTTTTTTATATCAAAAATGCTTGAAAAAGGTCATCCAGTTTTAACGACTAATTTTGATTTTTTAATCGAACAAGCTCTTATCCAATCTGGCGTTTCTCGGAAAAAAGTTGTAACACCTATAACTGAGAAGAGTATTAAAAAATATTGTGAAGTTCATAAATTAATAAAAAATGGGAAATTTCCTATTTATAAAATTCATGGATCGACTAAAAACTTTATTCTAGAAGAAGATACAAGAGACTCATTAGTTAATACAATAAATCTTCTTGGTACTAATATTAAAAAATTAAATTTATTTCAATTAAAACCATACGTGCGTCCTCTATTCGATAATCTAATGGATGGACGTACTCTTGTTATTATTGGTTATTCTGGCGATCATGATTCTGATATAATTCCGACACTGAAGATTATACAGAATCTTCAAAATATCATTTGGATAAATCATGTTAGTGATTATATAGTAGAAGAACAGATTTATGAAATTGATACTGATAAGATTCAATCATCACTGAAGTTGGATAAATTAGATTATAAACTTATTGAAATTAAACAACTGAATAACGATATTCACATATATCGAGTAGATATAAATATCTCGATATTATTGGAAGATTTATTAGAAATCAAGCCTGATTTGAGTTCAGAAAACTTTTCTATAGGAATTATGGATTGGATTCGAGATAATGTACCAAATCCAACTGAACTAATAAAATTTATTATTTCTTACCAAATCTATTTTCATTTTAAACAATATGGCGATGCTTTAAACTGTTTACAAGAAGTAAATCGTATAGCTGATCAAATTGGAGATAATAATTCTAAAGCGACTTCTCTTATTAAAATGGGAATTATTTTCATGGCTCAAGAGAATTTATTAGATGCTTTAAAATCCTTAGAAGAAGCACTTCAAATCGTAGAGAAATCAAAACTTTTTAGAAAAAAAGCTATTGTTCTTAGTAATTTAGGATTAATTTATCGAAAACAGAAGAATTATATTAAAGCATTAGATTGCTTTGAGGAAGCTTTAAAAATTGATGAAAAATTAAAGAATTTAACTAGAAAAGCACATCATCTTAAAAATATTGGATTAATTCATCAAGATCAAGAAAAATATTCCCAAACATTAATAGAATTCGAAGCGATAAACAAGATTTATGATAAATTAGAAAATTTAAGGGAAAAAGCAAAAATTTTGAGAAAAATTGGCGATATCTTGATAATACAACAAGAGTATTTCGAATCTTTGAAAAGATTTTATGAAGCTTCAGATCTCTATGAAAAATTAGGAAATTTAAAGGGAAAAGCAAAATCAATCAATAAAATCGGTGAAATCTTTATAATGTTAGATCGACTCTCAGAAGCATTAAAAAGAAATGAAGAAGCGCTTTATTTATATGATAAATTGGGAATATTAGAAGAAAAAGCGAATATTCTGCGTAATCTAGGTGTGATTTTTCTAAAGGGATGGAATTTCACTAAAGCTTTAAATTATTTTCAAGAAGCTATTGGGATTGCTGATCAATTAAAAAACTCAGAAAAGAAAGCTCATTATTCATTTGATATTGGTATTTTATATCAAAAACAAAAAAAATATCCTCTTGCTTTAGAATGGTTTGAAGATTCTTTAAAAATATATGATGAGCTTGGAAATTTTCAGAAAAAAGCTGAAATATATAAAAAGACTGGATCGATCTATTTAAAGCAGAAACAATACTTAAGAGCTTGTAGAAGATTTGAGAAATTATTAGAAATTAATGATCATTTCGATGATCTTGAATCTAAAGCAAAAAATCTTAATAAATTGAGTTTGATTTACCGTAAACAAGGTAGATCTCGGGAGGCATTAAAAAAAGCTGAAGAAGCAATAAAAATTAATTTGGAATTAGAGAATCTAGATGGGAATGCTGATTCTCTTACTAATATAGGATTGATTTATCTTGATCAGGGAAATTATTCTGAAGCTTTAACTAGATTTGAAGAAGCCTTAAGCTTATTTAAACAATTAGATAATGTTGAAGGTCAAGCTAGAATTATTATTAATCTGGGATTAATTGATCAAGATCAAGGAAATTATTCTGATGCATCAAAAAAGTTTGAAAACGCTTTAGAAATTTATGAACAAGAAAGACTTCTTGAGGAGAAAGCTATCTGTTTAAATTTTATAGGATTTAATTATTTATATCAAATTAATTATTCCCTAGCTATTTCTTATTTTGAGAAAGCTCTTCAAATATTTGAATGGTTAGAAAATTTATATATGAAAGTAGAAATACTTAAAAATATCGGTAATACCTATCTAGATCAAGTCAATTATCCTGAAGCGCTAAAATGGTTTGGAGAAGCACTATATACGGCAGAAGATTTAGTAGATCTTGATGAAGAAGCTAGCATTCATGAAATAATAGGAAATATATACCAATATCAAGAACGTTATGAGGAAGCAAGAAAAAACTTTGAAGAGATGCTTCAAGTGGTTGATAAAATAGGAAATCTTGAAAAAAAAGCAGAAATTCTTTCAAAAATAGGATTGATTTATCAACAACAAAAAAACTATGAAAAAGCTTTAAAAATTCTTGAGCAAGCAATGGATATTGATGAAGAACTAGGAAATTTACCCGGTATGGCGAAACATCTATTGAATGCTGGAAATATTTACCAGAATAAAATGCAATATTCTGAAGCTCTAACTCATTTTGAGGAAGCTTTAAAAATTTTTAAGGATTTACAAAATCCTACAGAAATTACAAGAGCAACGAAAAAGATCGGTGAGATCTATATTAACCAGATAAGGTATGATGAAGCATTAGAAATGTTACAACAAGCATATCAAAATTATCTAAATCTTGAAAATAAAGTTGGTGTAATTGAAACGCTTAACAATTTGGGTTCAATTAAAGTTAACCTGAAAAAATATGATGAAGCCTTAAGTTATTATGAAGAGGGTTTCAATCTATCAGAATCATTAAATAATTTAGAGTATAAAGCACATTTTCTGCAAAAAATAGGGTTAATATACATGGATCAAATGGAATACAAGAAAGCTTTAAAATATATGAACGATTCAGCTCAAATTTTCAGCCAAATTGGGCATCTTGAAAGAAAATCGGAATGTCTTAATTATCTTGGATTAATTTATCAAGACCAAGGAAAACGTAGCAAAGCTATCGGGCAATTTGAAGAAGCACTTAAAATTATTGATAAGATTGGGGCAGAAGAAACAGAATTTGCAGGCATTGTAAAAAAGAATCTTGACAATATACAAATAAAAAAGAAAGAAAGTATGCAAATATTCAAATAATAATACTGATTTTCATTTTTTTATTCTATATATTGTTTTATATACTTTTCAACTTCACTTGCAGGGTGGAAGATTCCAAAATGACCTTCGCATAAAATATCTGCTTTTAATTCTAATAACTTTTTCAATGATTTTTGATAATCACTAAAATTACTGACTCCAGGAATTATAGGTCCATGCAAATCTTGACCAAATAGAATTTTTTTATTAAAATCTTTCATCTCGATTAAAATTGAAATAGATCCGGGAGTATGCCCAGGAGTATGGATACACTGAAATTCGTAACTCCCAAATTTTAAAATTTCAAGATTTCCTTTCAATCTTTTTTCAAGTTTGATTGGTCTATATTCAACTCCATACCATATAGCTGCTGTTTCTCTATTATGTCCTTTTTCTTCAATAGGTATAGCATCCATCTCATGAGCATAAAATTTTACTTTTTTATTATAGTCTTTAAGATCCGAACATGCAGCTATATGGTCAATGTGAAAATGAGTTATTATACAGTTTTTAATATCCATTGGATTTAATCCAACCTTATCAATTTTTTTTATTAAACTTAAGCTCATTCCACAATCAATTAAAACAAGTCCATCTTCACTTTCTGTATTTATAACATAAACAGAACAACCAGAATCTCCTATGTGATATAGATTTTTAACAATTTCTTTCATATATGAAACAATTTTTTTAAATTATTATTTATTACCTAAATATATTTTCTTATAAAGTAAAATTGTAATAATAGTAGCCATCATGGCAGAAAATAAAACATCTGAAGCATAATGAGCACCAATAACGATCCGAGATAAACCTACAAAAATAGCCCATCCCAGTACTAAGATTGTAACCAGTATTCTACGTATATCTTTCCATTTTAGATCTTTAAATAATATCAATAATGGTAAAAGCATAAATGACATAGCTGTGTGTCCAGATGGAAAAGATCTACCACTAGATGTTGGTCCAGGAGGTAAAAACCATGGAGTATATTCAAAAAAACTAGGATACGTCAAATCATAAAACCGTACTCTACCACACAACACCTTGGTAATTCTAACAAATAATAAAGGATTTAAAATTGCTAAAGCAGTAATAACTGTAGAAATTTTTCTATATTTAGCCCAATCCTTATTAAATGTCATCTTAAGAAATATTATTAAACAAATGGAGATTGTGCCCCCATCAAATATTAACTCCTTAATATTAAAAAATAAACCAATAATCAATAGAGTAATCCCAATACCTATAATAATATATGCAGGAATTTTTTGAGCTTTTATATTTTGATTAAACCCTCCTATCAATACAGATAAAGCAATTGCTATTAAACCATAACCAGGTATTCCACCATATTTATCTCCAAAAATTCCCCAAGGAGAATTTATATCGACAACAGCTTTTGATATTTCTAAATCTGTAAAACCAAATATTAAAGCAAGAATAACCCAAATGATTATTAATATAAATATTAATTTCGAGATTAATGACTCTATTAAATTTTTAAACATTCTTCTACCTAACGTTGCTTTATTCAAATTAAATAAATTAAATAATAACCATTTTATTAGAATCTATTATTAATTATTATCTTTTTTAAAATATTTCATAATTAGATTAGTGAGTGTGTCTGGATAATCAGTATATATTGCCTCTACTCCTTGGTCTCGATACCTTAATTTTAGAACTCTTTTCATGTTCATTTTTGTATTTACTCCCCAAATATAGCATTTTAAATCATTATCAACTATAGCTTTAAAATTCTCTTTAACAAATTTTGTACATTGTAAGTTTACTGTAGAGATGTCTAATCTTTTCAACCTTTCGACATTTAGCGACTGACTAATAAAGGATTTCGTATTTTCTGGTAGTGTATATATAAGCTTAACGTCACCATTTTTCTCTCTTAAATGGGATAAAACCGCTAATCTTCTATCTGTAATTTCAATTGTATTAAGAAGAGAGTATTTTTGTGCAAGATTTAAGAGTTCTAATCCAACTTTTCTGTTAGCAATATCAAAACAATATCTTAATTTACCTAGTTTATCCATAAATAATTGAAAAACTTCTTCAATAAGAGGAATTTTTCGCTCATCTTTAAATTTAATATTAAGTATCTCATCATAATTTAAAGAATTGATAGAAAAATATTCTCTTTTTCTTTCAATGTAAGAATCGTGAAAACATATTAATTTACTATCTTTTGTAATTTGTAAATCAGTTTCTATTCCTGCCCCCATACTTATTGCTCTTTTAAAAGAAGGAATTGTGTTTTCTATCTCGTATCCTGAAGCTCCTCGATGAGCAAAAACAAAGGGTCTCATAATTAAAAAGAAAACAATTATGTCTTTAGTAGGAACATTGAAAAAAATACTTTTTATAGAAATTTAAATTACTAATATTACTTAATTTTTACTTTATGATTTGACTGTTATGGCAGAGAACAATAAAAACGAAAAAAATGATTTGAAAAAACCATTTTCAGCAAAAATTAAGAAATATCTTAAGAATCTAATTGACTTTTCTCATTTTGATAATAAGACGATTGCATATATTGTTATATTCATAATTTTAATTGTTGCGTCTTTAGCTTTATTGTACATAATCTTTTTTGTAGATAATACAATACTTTATAAATTTGTTATAATCTTTTTTGTAAATCCTATTTACAGCCTTGGAATCGCAGGTATTTTTCTATTTATAGCGATTATGGCTGTTCAAGGTCTTCTCGTCCCTCTTCCGTCTGAAGTTGTTTTATTAGCTACTGGAATGATTTGGGGTTGGTTTTTTGGAGGGTTATTAGGAATTATTGGATCAATGGCTGCAGCTATATTATGTTATTATGTAAGTAAACGTGGTGGGCGACCTTTAGCGGAAAAATTTGTTGGTAAAAAAGCGATTGATATAGCTGATGAATTCATCCGAAAACATGGTATGTTAGCAATTGTAATCACAAGGTTTATTCCATTCATTCCATTTGATGTCATCTCATACACTTCAGGACTGGTTGATATTGATGTAAAAAAATATTCTATAGGTACTTTCTTGGGGAGTATTTTTAGATCTTTTTTTTATGCAACTTTAGGTTGGCTGCTTTTTATGAGGTTTAGTCTGACATTACCATTGGATTTTGATACTTTACCTTTAAATGTTATTATAGATCAATCGAATTATTTCAATACAATACTATTAATAATTTTAGCAACCTTAGCTTTAATGATCGTTTTATACTACTTAATAATAAAAAGATTGGTGAAAAAAAGGGATTTAAAAAAAGACTAAATAGTATATTCACAATTAATAGAAAATGTAAATTATTCTGAGTTTGATCGCTCTGTAATTAATGCACAATCTGAATTCTTTAATAATATACTATTACTCATAATAGCAGTTTTAGTTGTAATGTTTGTCGTTATATATTAGTTAAATATCACGAAAAGAAGAAATCTGGAAAAAATTCTAATTAATTTTCAACAAATCCAACGTATTATTTAGATACTACTTTTTTTTTTATTGCATATTACAATATTATACTCCATGAATGAAAAAGAAAAGAACTCTAAGTCAATTACTTTCATTGAAAATGATGAATTAAATTTAAATGAATTCTACGCGAATCTTAATCATGCTATAAGTACCAATAATCTCCAATCAATCTATGAATTATCTAAAGCCTTTACGAGATACTACACTAAAATATTAGGGATTTAAAACATTCAATTAACTTAAAATCTATTAATCTCCACTTTTTTATAGAGTTCAAATTAGATTATTAGATTCTATGTCTATTTGATTTTTGCATATTTTGTACAATTCAATCTCTTTTTGTGTACAAATTTGATTTGTTCGTAACATTGTTATAAAAATTTTACGGTTTGAATGAATTTAAATAATTCGTCACTATCTTTAATTCAAGGTAATAAGGATTAATATTATATTTATTTCAAACATTTATCTGTGAAGATTTGTCTATTCAATTTTAAAATAAATTACAAAAGGTGATTTTATGTCGAATATTGATGAGGAACTTACAGAGGAATATTATATACAAAGTTTAAAAAATGACTTAGATTGGATTGAAAAAGAGTTTAAAATTCTGTTCCAATATAAAAGTACCAAAACTATTGACGATATAACCCTTGGTAATAAAATTTTGGATCATTTTATTGAAAATATTAAAAATAATAGCAGTGAAGAGATTCTTAATCTATTAGCAATCACTCTTAATAGAATTGAGCAATCATATCCAGAATTCTTTTAATAAAATATCCTATTACAAAGATTACCTTTTCTTAATTTGCCATTTTAACCTTTTTAGCTTTTTTTGAGTAAAATCAAGTTTTTTTAACATTTCAAATTAAAGTATTAGATTTTAATAGATTAGATTTAGCTCTTTAAGCAATAAAATATTATAAGAACAAAAACCATTAATAAGAAAGAGAAAAATAATTTTCATAAATAAATGTTTATTATAGGTGAAGAAATTAATCTGTTCTTCATTAGAAATATTGCATACCTTTTTATGAAATTATCTTTAGGAGAATAATTAAGAGATAATTATGGAAAGAATAATTCTAGCACATTGGAATACCCAGACAGGACCTGAACCTATTATACAATACCCTCCAGAGGAAAATTTCCCCCCAAAACCGATTTTCTTGAAAATTTGGGCAAAACACGAGTTAAATAAAGAAAATTCTATGATTGAATTTATGCCTGAGGATGAGGATAATTATTATCTTTCAATAATGCAAATTTTTGAGGGAGAAGTATATTTTATGGTTTTAGTTTATAAACAGAATGATGATAGTAAAGATATGATTATAGAATCTCCCGATATATTAGCCCTTATAAGTAAAAATTTAGTAGAGTTAATTAATACAAATAAAATTACTCGTGCAATTTCAGAAGCATTTAATACAATAAGAAATTACTCCAAATTGGATGAAGAAGAAAATCTAAAAACATTTTTTCAAGATAGGATAAAATCTACTATTCTACAAATCTTAAGAAGTGGAGTAATATCAAAAATAGGACTCACAAATGTTCTAAGAAATGAATATGGTTTTTCTACAGTGAATATCGATTTGATACTCATATCTTTCCTTCAAGAAAACTTAGTGGTAAAGAAAAATGTGCCCGGTAGTAAAGAATGTTATTTTCTTATTAATGATCTTTCCTGCATAAGAATACCTCCTAAGAATCTACCTATAAACCAAATTCCAGAAAAGGTATTAAAAAAATATAAAGATTCTTTGAAAGAATTTTATTTCGAAGTTTACAAAATATCTGACTTTGAGGATAAAAACTTAATTAACACTGTTCTGTTTGATAAGGATGTGTTTATCTTATTAAAAACATTACGAGAAAAATATTTGACGGTTAATGAATGCCTTAATATTTTAAATAATCGGGGAGAGCTCTTTAATGAACTTTTAGATAAAAATTTTATTTATGAAGCGAAGGGTTATGTATATCCTTATTCAGATGTTCGATTTATTAAATTCCTACCTTTTTATATAATCAGGAACTTAACAGAAAGATATAATAATCAAGAAATCTCTTTTAATGAATATATGACACATTTGAAATTACTATCTGAACGAGTAGAAGACACGTTATCTATAAGTTATGAAATAATTTAATATAAATCTCCTTTTTAATTTTGATCTTCAATTTGAATTTATTAAAAAATAAATATATATATTTAACAATCTAAATCTAGACTATTTACCTAAAATGTATTTTTACAGAAGTGATGATTTATGGTACTTGAATTAGTTGATATCCTTCAGGGAAGCTTTAGTCTTATATTTGTAGTTATTTCCTTAATCATAGGCTTTACAATTCTTTCGAAGTATTTTGAACATAAGAACCGCTTGTTAATACTAGTCGGAATTAGTTGGATCGGCGTAAGTATCCCATGGGTACCAGACTCAATTTCTTTATTGATGAATCTTTTTATTCAGCGATCCTTAAACATTGGTTGGTATTTCATAATTGGGAATTGTTTTCTTCCAATAGCATTATTAGCTTGGTTAACAGCTTTTACAGATATGGTTTATAGAAAAGCACAAAAAAAAGTTATGATCATTACAGTGATTCTTTCGTTAATCTTTGAAATAATTTTCTTTATTTTGTTCTTTATCGATTTAGATTTAATTGGTGTAATAAATCCTAGTCGACCATTTACAGTTGATTTTGGTCTTTTCATAACCATTTACTTATTGCTTGTTATTTTAGTTATGCTGGTAACTGGAGTTATTTTTGCTCAAAAATCTGTTAAATCAGAAAATCGTGAAATCAGGTTGAAAGGCAAATTACTTCGTGCTGCATTTCTTACATTCACGATTGCAGCAGTTTTAGATTCTATGCTTGGTGCGATATTTGAAGATCCCACAGATCCA
>JBHLLG010000014.1:0-63258 GCA_048885925.1 Candidatus Hermodarchaeota archaeon | reverse complement strand
AATAGATCATCAGTTTCAATCCTTAATAGAGTGCATGGTTTAGTTTTAATACGACCTTGAATTGCTCCAAAACTAACGTCACCACCTTTTTGATCTGAAATAATAGGATGAATGGTCATTCTGGTATCTTGAAAAAAGGATTTAGGAAGGTTGCTACAATGGAAGAGTACCATTTTATTAGGATCATTACCATAATTATTATTCCAATCTAAAATAGCTGAGGGAGTTTCGGAAGCGATTTGTAAAATTAGCATTCCTATTAAACCCGAAATATCAACTTCACAAGCAGCTGGTAAAAGTCCTTCACTAAACATACTCATAACAGCACATGGCACAATTCCAAAGTTATCTTGTATTGAAGGCCAGCATTGAAATGCAAATCCATCTAATTCGTTTTCAATTATCCAGTTTTCAATAACTACAGCTAATTTTGCCAATTTAATAAGATTATCCTCAGGAAGACTAGTAGTAGAAGTATAATTTTTTATGAATTTAATTTTCTCTTCAACCCTTTGATCGCTATCATCTAATTGATTAATAGAACCGAATATTTCAGATAAATCTATTGGTTCTATACTTATCCCATTAAATTCTAATATTTTTTCACTATATCTAACAGTTTCAAAAGCATTAGGTCTTGTTCCAATCTGTCCTAATCTTGAATTTCTGATCTTTTTAACAATTCTGCAGATTTTTTCAAATCTCTTTATATCTTGTTTAAAAATATCAGATTTTATTGGACAGGTATGGTATTTAGTTAATGTAAATGGAATGCCATACTGATATAGGACATTTGTCACTGATATCTTTCCACAGAATGCATCTCTTCGATGTACTCTATCCATTTTATCGATTTCATCGGATGCGGCATGAATTAAAACGGGAACATTAAGATTTGATAATTTTAAAGCATTAGCAATTCCTTTTTCATCACCAAAGTTGGGTAAAATTACTAATATTCCCCAGATTTGATCTTTATTTGCTTTAAATAACTCAGCACATTTTTTTGCGTCTTGATAAGTTTCTACTACCCCAAATTTAGTATCTTCTTCATTCAAAATGAAATATCCATAACCTAATTCATTTAAGACCTCAATAATTTCTTGTCTTCCTTCATTCGCTAGACTATCAGGAAAAACATCCCGGTTTCCAACAATTACACCATATGTAACTTTTTCAATTTTTCTTGTAAGAAAAGACATTCTTTATCTCTTAAAATATAATATTAAAAAATTTAATTTTAGTAACTTAATTTAAGAATTTAAAACTAAAATTAAAATTTGTTAAAAACTCAATGAATCTAAAATGTAAATTTGTTAAAAGAATTAAAGAATTATTTAAGCAGAAAATATTTAGATATGCCCTAATTCTCCATAGTTTTTATTTCATACTTTCAATTATTTTATTTTTCATGTTTTACCAAGACAAAAATGATTTTATCATTTTTTATAATGTAGGAAAAATATTTCTTAATGATATTGAAAATCTTTATAATCAAACATATTATTTATGGGATTTTAGATATTTTCCATTATCAGCTTTATTTTTTATCCCATTTTCATTTTTCAATTTTCAATTTGCATTTGTAATTTTTAATATTTTCAATTTATTTCTTAATTTTTTAATATGCATTCTCCTCTATAAAATAATTTTATTGGTTAAAAACGAGAATCATGAAAGAAATGATAAAAGAGTTATATTATATATATGCATTTATTTGATGGGTCTACCACATGTATTAAATTATATTTATGGTCAAATTAATTTATATATAACATTTTTTATCCTACTATCTCTTTATATTTTTCTAAAATTCAATAATTTAAAATGGCAATTTGTTGGTAGTTTAATTTTAGGAATAAGTATAATCATTAAACCTACTGCTTTTTTCTTAATTCCGTTTTTGATCATAGTGAATTTTGATTTAGAAAAACAAAAAGTGAAATTTAACTCTATTAAAAGTGTAATAAGGCTATTAGGTGTTATAACTCCTGTTTTATTGAACTTTTTTCCTTTTTTATTGTATCCATCTTTATGGAAAGGATTTTTAGAAACAAATTTTACAGGAAGTAATCCAATTGCACTAAATTTTTCTTTCAGTATTTCTAAATTAATAACGAATTTTTGCTTTTTTTACAATATTCCTTTTAATCAACTCTTTATTCTGATAGGAGTTATAGGTATAATTGGAGGATTAGGATTTTTGATCTTCATAATCAGGAAATTTGAAAACAATTCTATAATATATGGCTATGCATTTGGAATTCTTATCATGCTTCTCGTTTACTTTGACTCCTGGGATCATCATCTACTTAATTTAACTCCAATTTTAATCATTATTATTTTTAATCTTCCACGAAATTCTAAATTTACAAATTCTATTAAATATAGTTTATTATTCTTTAGTTTTTTTGATCTTGCTTTTGTTGGTATATGGTATCTTACCTATCCGTTATTTCCATACAATTTTGAATCTACATTTTTTCTCATTTTAACATTCTATGTGATAAGTAAATATTGTTTGATAAAACACGAGGAGAACGATAAGGAGGTTTAAAAACTGGATTGATTCTCATTATACACATTTAAAAATTAAAAAAAAGTAGAGATATTTAATAAAATAATGGCTAAAGTACAATGAATTTGATAAATTGGATACTAAAAATAAGAAAAAGAGTTAGAGACCTATGGAAATATAAGATTTTTCGAATTGCTATTTTTATTCATATATTTTACTTTATATTAACTATATTTTTAACACTGAAGTTTTTTAGATACCGAACTGATTTTCGAGTTTATTATGTTACAGCTGAAGTCTTACTTCGTGATATAAATGATCTCTACACAGAAGGATATGTGGTTCCATTTAGATATCTTCCAATTTCAGCAATTATTTTTATACCTTTTTATTTGATGGGTTTTGATACAGGATTTATAATGTTTACTTTTCTTAATCTGATTTTAAATATTTTAATCTGCGTAGTTCTCTATAAAATAATAATTATTATTAGAAAAGAAGATCATGAGAAAAATGATAAAAGGGTGATATTTTATATATGTATTTTCCTAATGGGCTTACCTAACATATATAATTATGTTTTAGGGCAAACTAATTTGTATGTTATTTTATTAATTTTAATCTCTCTTTTTTTATTTCTTAAACATGAAGAATTTAAATGGAATTTATTAGCAAGTTTTATCTTAGGAGTTAGTATAACAATAAAGCCAACTGCGTTTTTACTAATTCCTTTTTTAATAATTATTAAATTCGATTTAGAAAAAAAAGAAATAAAATTTGATTTTTTTAAAAGTATAATTAGAATTATCGGAGTATTTGTACCTATTTTTTTGAACTTGATTTTGTTTGTTGTGTATCCCCCATTATGGGAAGGTTTCATGGATACTAATTTTACTGGTGAAAATCCAATTGCACTAAGTTTTTCTTTTAGTATTTCTCAACTAATAACCAATTTCTATTATTTTTATAATATTCCTTTTAATCAAATTTTTATATTAATAGGTGTTGTAAGCATAATGGGAGGATTAGGATTTATAATCTTCATAATCAGGAAGTTTGAAAACAATTCTATAATACTTGGTTACGTTTTTGGAATTACCATTACGTTACTCACATATTTTGATTCTTGGGATCATCATTTACTTAATTTAATACCAATTTTAATTATTTTTAATTTCAGTTTACCTCATCACTCGCAAACTACTACGAAGATAAATTACGGTATTTTTTTCTTTAGTTTTTTTAGTTTATTTTTTGCTGGCATTTGGTTTAAGATTTATCGCTTATTTCCTTACAATTTTCTTACAACTGTCTTTTTGCTTTTGATTTTCTATGAAATAAGCAGATATTGCTTATTGAATCACCAAAAAATGAATTTGGAGGCATGAAACTTGAGAAAAAAAGTATTTTTATTTAACTTTATTATTGTTCTTTTATTATTTACCAGTGTTATGCCAAATGCAATTGCTACTAATTATCGAGCAGGAGTCAGTAAAAATCAAGAATTAATATGGAAATGTAATGAATTCAACGCAATAAAGTTAGATTATATACTTGGTAATGAATGGAATGATTTTGGGATTTTTAAAAATTTAAATGTAGGGAAGAAAATGAAATGGCAAGTAAATGATATAAATATTAATCAAACTTTTATAGGAATAAATTTTAGCATTTGGGAATGGTCTAGTGAAGAGAGTTGGGGAATAAAGAATAAAGATTTTCTGATGACCTATTTTGTTAACCCAAATGATTATCCTCAAAATCTGAATTTTTCAAGCTATTCGTCTTTTGTACCTTTTTGGTTTCCTGTTCCGGTGGGGGAATACTTGGGAGGATTGAGTTTAATTGAATGGTATGATGTAGATAATAGAGTTTTACCTACTTTAAATGTTGAAATTGAAAGAGATGAGGTATTACCTGGACTTCCCTCAGAAGGAATTAAAATAATTGCATTTTATAATGATCAAGGAATTTTGAACTCTTACAAGCTTTATACTATTGGAAATGTAGTTATTTTAGATATTTCATTAGATTATTTACCACCCCACGTAATTCCAACCTTACTGGGTTTATTAATTATTTTTTCTATAGGAATAATATTATTTTTATATAAAAAAAGAAGAATTTTAAAAAATCGACAATTGAGCAAAAGTGTATTAAAGGATGAATTTAAAAATATTGTATTATAAGATAAGTAAGCGATTTTGGGAACTTTGGGAATATAAAATATTTCGCTTTGCTGTTATAATTCATTTTTTTTATTTGATACTATCTATCTTTCTTACTCTTATTTTTTTCAGATATCAAAATGATTTTCTTGTATACTATAAAGTTGGTGAGGTTTTTATTACTGATATCAATAATCTTTATACTGCAGATTATTTATGGCCATTTAGATATTTTCCAATTTCTGCTACCTTATTTGTACCTTTTTATTTTTTGGGTTTTGATACGGGCTTTATTATATTTAATTTCATTAATTTATTATTGAATATAGTAATTTGTGTCCTGATTTATAAGATTATTATTCATATTAGAAGGGAGGATTATGCAGGAGAAGATAAAAGGATTATTTTATATATTAGTCTATTTTTATTAAGTTTACCTAATCTATTTAATTACATTTTGGGTCAAATAAATTTATATGTCACTTTCTTGATTTTATTATCCCTATTATTATTTTTAAAGCATGAAAAAGTAAGGTGGGATTTCATCGCAAGCATTATTTTAGGAATAAGTGTTATAATCAAGCCAATTACAATATTTATGATTCCATTTTTAATTATAATACAATTCAATTATCAAGAGAAAAAATTTGAATTCGAATTTTTAAGAACTTTAATAAGACTAATTGGTGTAATTTTACCTTTAACACTAAATTTTACTTTCTTTATTGTCTTTCCAAAATTATGGGAAGGCTTTATTTCTACTAATTTTACGGGTGAGGAGCCAATAATTTTAAATCATTCTTTTAGCTTAACTAAGATTATAACTAACTTCTGTATATTTTATAACATTTCTTATAATCCTTTACTGATTCTCATAATTATTTTATTTATAATTGGAGGACCCAGTTTTTTCATATTTATTTTTCGTAAGAGTAAAAATAATTCTATTATTTTCGCTTATCTTTTTGGCATTTTAATTATGCTACTTGTTTATTATGATTCTTGGCCCCATCATCTTTTAGTATTAACACCAATCTTAATAATACTGATATTCTCTATACCAAGAGATTCTAATATTACAGAGAATTATTTAAAACCGAGTTTATTTTTCTTTAACTTTTTTGATCTAGGATTTATGGGCATTTGGTTTTTAACTCAAAAATGGTTTCCTTTGAATTTTATGAGTACTCTCTTCTTATTAATTACATTTTATAGTGTTAGTAGAATATGTTTAATGAAAGTTTTAGATAATCAAGAGAACTAACCTATCATCCTATATTAAAAAATTCCATTTTCTATAATAAAAAATTCTAAATATGATCAATGAAAATATAATAACAAAAAAGAAAATCCTTTCTTTATAAGCTAAATTGAAACTTTGAAATTAAAATGTTAGAATTTTACCCACCACCATTATTACTGATTTTTTTTCCAGCATTTTTTCTAGGAATTCTTCACACTTTAATTCCATGTGAGGATAAAGCTATTTTCTTTTTTTGGTCTTTTGGGATTTCGAAATCTCCAAAAAAGAGTGTTTTTATCTTAATGCTTTATGGACTGGGATTAATGACATCGAACATGTTAATTGCTTCAGGAACCATTTTAGTTAGCCTTATTCCCCAGTTTCTAATTCCAGGAATACTCCCCGAATATCATACGATTAATTTCTTTGGGGCAATCACTTCAATGTTCGCGGGATTTATCCTATTATTTTTTATTACTAGAAAAGGGTATATGCCACACTCAAAAAGAAAAGATGAACTTTTCCAGTTTAATTGGGAAAAGAAAAAAACACCTTATTTATTTGGTATTTTAGCAGGATTTGCGCCTTGTATCTTTGAATTATTTATCTATTCACAATGTTTACAATATTCTTTAGCTAGTGTTTTAGGATTTATTGATGGGATATTTACCGTGTTTTATTTTTCGGTTGGTACATTTATTGGATTATTTCCTTTAGCTTTAGCTAAACATGGAACATCTCAGATTATTAAATCTGATAAATCTAAAAGGAAATGGATTTTAATCAGTATGATAATAATCATTATTATTTTCAATACAATCGTAATGATATTAAGTTTCCTGAGAATTCGTGTCTTTCCAGAGGTATCCTTCTAATTTAGGAAATTACTTTTAATATAAATTAATGGAAAAGTTAAAAATAATTAAAAAACTCCATTGTTTTAAGCATATATAAAATTGGTCTATATAAATATTTTAAGATAAAATTCTATTATATTAAATAGAATTCAACAATTGGAAAAAGATTTAAAAAAATGAAATGTTTATTCTGTGAAAACGAAAAAATCGATTTTACATGCGAGAAATGTAAATCTAGTTTTTGTATTAATCATATAGCTACAACTGAGACTCATGAATGTAAAAAACATGATCTATTTTATTCTAAAGTCAAAGCTGTAGAAAGAAATTTTAAGTGTACTGTTGTTGAAAATAGTGAATGCCCAATTTGTAAACATCTATTAAGATTAGAAAGATTATCGTCAGGGCAATATTATTTAGAATGTATAAATCCTGAGTGCCCAGAAGAATGGAATTCCTATTTAAAAACACCGGGATTATTTTTTCCTTCAAAGGAGAAACTTGCAAGAGAGTCAATAAGGTACAATCTTATAAAGGGTAATCGCATGACATTATGTAGCAAGAAACTAAAACATATAGTAGGAAAGGAAGTATGTCCTAAATGTTTCTTGGATTTATTACAAAGAGCTCCATTAACTAACTTTTCAACTATAATTGATTCCTTTTTTATATCAGCGGAGCAAATGATTAAGTTTATTAATAAATATATTGATGAAGAACGAATTTATGGAATAATCGATCAAAAAAACCAAATGTTTTATTATATTTCTTCGGAAATGCGTGAAAAAATATTATCTAAATTTCAAGATGAAGGTATCATAAATGTAGCAGATTTAGGAGTAATGCTTGATATGAGCTCTGAGATTGCTACAAAAGTGATATATACATTAATTAATCAATTCCAAATTAAAGGTTCCTTTTCTTTAAATAAAGATATTTATTACACTCAAAAATATATTTTAGACAATTTAATAAAAGAAATTAAAAGTAAAGGTAGGAGTTCTATAAAAGATCTCTCGAAAATATTTAATCTCCCAAAAGAACTTGTTAAATCTTTTTGTGTTAATTTAATGAGAGCAAAAGCGGTAAATGGATATTTTGCAGATCGGGGAAATGAAGTTATTACAGCAGATCAGATTTATAAAGAGATTAAAGGGTATTCTAAAGACATTGGATTGTTTGAACTCTCAAAACTTGCCATAAGATTAAAAATTGCAGAAGAATTAGCAAGAAAGAGTCTTCATGAGCTCATTAAGACTGGTGATATAAAAGGCATTTTTACACAAAGGAGAGAATTTATGACAAACAAATATATGGAGAAAAAGATTAAAGAACTAGCTAGAGCATATAGAACTATGCCTTTGAGAGAGCTTTCTAATAGATTAGGTGTAACCGAAACAAGTATAGAAGAAAATCTTGCTCAGATTATTGCTAGAGGAGATATAGACGGGTATATCGATATGTCGAAAAGAACTTTTGTTGCTTACAGTGTTCCAATAGAATCGAAATCCCAAACAATATCAAAAGAAACCGAACCCATTGATGAAGGAAAGATTGAAGTAGTACGTGATTATGATTTTGTGGGAGGCCAATTACACTTTAAAGTCGTTGTAAGAAATAATAGTAGTATGGCTATAAATTCAGTAAAAGTAATATTGGATGTTCCTTCTAGTTATAAAGCGAAAAATCCATTGATTAACATCCCAGTTATAGAAGCTAAGAATTCTAGAGGTGTTGATTTCTATTTAGAACCTAGAGAATGTGGAATATCGAATATTGGTGGTGATGTGATTTATAAAACTGCAGATGGAACAAAGCATACATCACATATCCGAAAAAAAGAAGTTCAAATTAAATGTCCTTTGGTTGTTTCATGTTTAGCAACGATTGAAGATATCCAGATTGCAATTCAGGACTTACCTAATGATGCACGTGCATTTTTAATTGCTGATATAGATCCTAGACTTGCCTTTAGAGCTGCTGTTAGAACAATTAAGCGTTTTGAAGTAAGTACTGTAACTTCACACGAAGGTGATGATGTTAAAGGAAAATATGAAGCGGAAAGTTGGCATTGCTCAGAAGCAAAAGTGGGGGGAGGAAGAATTGTTACGAGAATCTATGTATCCGAGGCAAATCAGTCATTAGAGGTTAGAGTATGGTGCAATCATGCTGGTCAGCTAACTGGCTTTCTTGCAAAAGTGATTGAATTATTATTCGAAGAAATCAATCTTATTCGGAAGATTAAATCAGAAGAACGTGAGAAAACAATTGATGTAATGGCAATAACTCAGAATCTAGCAGAGATGTCAGATTATTGTATGTTAAGATGGAAAGCCCAAAACATCAGAACGAAATTACATGATACATTTATTAGAGTAAGAAAAATCATGGGTGATAAGGAAGCGATATTGGGTAGGATGGAATTCTGGTTAACTAATTTGAATAAATATGGGAAAGATGATAAAATTACAGATGAAGACGCTGAGAAATTAGTTGTAGAAATCGATAACTTTAGGAATGTGATCGCAAGATCTATTAAATTATAACTATTTTTTATATGGATAAAACTTTATAAGTTTACGACTCTATATTTTATATTAAAATTAATAATTTTGCCTTTAACTATGCCAATTATCTCAATATCTTTGAATGAAAGCTTAAAAAAGTTTATAAATAAGCTTGTTAATAAAAATCAATATGAAAATAAGTCTAAATTGATTAGAGACGCTTTATTACGTTTAATGTCAACAGAAGATGTATCTGCTGTTCTTGAGGGGTCTACTGAGCTAATTCCGACAAGCAGAAGCATAATTGGTAATATGATTATTGTTGCTCCAAATGAATATAATGTTCAAAAGAAATTGAATAGAATTGAAAGTGAGTATAAAGAACAGATTGTGAGTAAAAATCAGAATTATGTGAATCAAAACTTTATTACTTTTATGGTTTTTGATGGAGAGCTCCAAGATTTCCAAAGACTTGTTGTTGAAATAAACAGCATTGAAGAAATAAAAAATTTTAGGTATTTAATTATAAATTAAAATCTATTTTTTTGTACTATATACCTGAATGTATTGATTAAGATTATACATAAAAATAAATCAACTTTTGGAAAATTATTATGGGAAAAAATAAATATGGGAAAGGTTATCAAAAGGGAATAGACTTAAAGAGTGATAGCTCTGGAAAAGGAGGAGATCCTATTAAAGGAAGTAAAATTAAGGCAAGCCACATCTTAGTAGAAAAATATAGTAAAGCTCAAGAAATTTATGAAGATCTGAAGGCAGGAGAGAAATTTGAACAATTGGCTACCAACTACTCCACATGCTCCAGCAGGAAGAGAGGAGGTAATCTTGGAGAATTTGCTAAAGGAGATATGGTCCCCGAGTTTTGGTCAGCATGTACAAAATTAAAGATTGGTGAAATTTCACAACCTATAAAAACTCAGTATGGTTACCACATCATTAAACGTACAGGATAAAGCTTTTTATCCCCCAATGTAGAAAGTTAATAGCGGATAGCGGATTCGAACCGCTGTCTCAGGATTCAGAGTCCCAAATGCTTGACCTCTACACCAATCCGCTATATTTGAATATTAATAATTTGAATCTTCTAAAAAACCTTTCTTATTAGTTAAATGTAGATTTTTCATTTTTTATTGACTTTTTAAAAATGTATTTCTTTTCAAAAAGTAGTGTGAATTCAACGAGCAAAAATACACATGGCGGGGTTAAATCTTTTAGAAATTACTTAAAATAATTTTTATAAGAATAGTATAACGCATTGATAAATTAATTCAGTGAATATTTCTGAATTATTTTATAAAGTTTTATGGGAAAAGATAAACTAAATGATAAGGACTTTTTTAAAATGTTGATCAAACCTAAAAAATTATTAAGAACAACTTGCAAATTATAAGCGACTTCATTTTACTATTTTTTAGCTAAATTGGATAGGTTTTTATAAAGTAAAAACTATATATTTTATTGGATTACACGCACATCTTTATGGAGGATTCGAAAAGATATCAGTTTAAAAAACTAATTTTAAAAACCCTGTGTGACTGAAAAAAACCCCGTGTATAAACTGAGAACCCTTTTTACAAACAATTCCTCCTTATTGTGTAATCCACCCTCTTTCATTAAATATCAATGTGATATAAGTATAACATTTTAAAATTAAAACTAGTAAACTTAATTTAAATTATTTTAATTTGCGAAATCTTTCATAGATTTCATTGAAATATTTATCAGACATTCCTGCAATATAATCTCTTACAATAAGGGGTAGATTTTTCTGCTTTTGTAAGGGTTTAAAATATGTGCTGTAATTTTGATCATCGATATATTCAATATGATCTTTAAATATAGGGGTATTATAATCTTCTTGTTCTAAATGTAGAAGTGATCTTTCAAAAATTAAAAGAAATTTATTTTTTAATATATCTAAGAATGTTCTGTCAGAGGAGATTTCTTCTAAGTCTCTTCTAATATAAATTTTTTTGTAATTAAAAGCTTTCAGTTCTTTTAAAGCTTGGAATATTTCATCACTATATCCAATAAATTCATTATCTAAGCTATAGCTAAGTAAATCTGTTATTAAAGTATCTATTATTTTAGGATTTGTATCACCAAGTATTTTTTTACAATTATCTGGGATTTCTTTCCTGTTAATTAATTTAAGAAGAATTGCATCTTCAATATCCCTTCCAATATAAGAAATGGTGTCACAGAATCTAGTAACAATACCTTCATAAGTCATTGGTATTCTTTTTATTTTATTTTCATTAAAAGCATCATTGTATTCTTTAAAATGATCATTCCAGGTTTTTCCATTACGGGTAATTGGTTTCAAATTTTGTTCATTTACTTCTCCATCATGACAAAGAATTCCATCTAAAACTTGTAATGTTAAATTAAGTCCTTGGGCAGGTTCGTTTGGAAATCTTTTTTCAAGATATGAGAGCCATCTTAAGCCCTGAGCGTTATGACTGAAATTACCCATACGATATTTCTGACTGATTTCATTTAATATATCTTCTCCTATATGGCCAAATGGAGAATGACCAATATCATGTCCCAATGCAATAGCTTCTATTAAGTCAGTATTCAATCTTAAAACGCGACCCACTTGGCGAGCTAACCTTGATACTAAGGTTACATGGAGAGACCTGTGAGTTATATTAGCATTATTAATCTCAAAAAATACTTGTGATTTATCAATATATCTTGCAAACGCTTTACTATGAACAATTCTATCAACATCGCGGAAAAATGGAGGTCGAATTTCATCAGTTTCTTCTTCATAATATCTAGAAGCTTCAGAATCTAATATACCATAAATTCCGATATCTCTTTTCATTCGTTGTTGTAAAAGTTCAATTGTACGTTTATCCATTGTTATTATTCAAATTTTAGATTCTACTTAATTGTTAATATATGATTAGAATTGTTGTATTTTAGATTTTTGTAATATGATTTTTTAATGTTTAATGGAAAATTAAATATATTTGAAATAATATGAATTATTTTTGAAAATTAACAAATTTTTTGTTAAGTTAACCAAATTTAATATTGATTGCTTTATATGGACAGGCTTCCTTGCACCGAAGACAATAGTTACATTCCCCGTTACCTGTAAAAAATTCAAATTTATCATCAAGTATTCGTATCTGTTTTGGGCAAACTCTTTCACAAATTCCACACTTAGTTCTTCCTACACATCTTACTGGGCTCCTTGAAAGTTTAAGAAATGAATATTCACTTATAACAGAACTAACTGCTGCAAATGGGCAGAAGTATCTACAATATACTCTTGGGTACCATACAGAGAGGACTATAATAATAATATAAAAAATTGAGATAAGAAATACTAGTAGATTAGAAAAAAGTGGAGCTAAGCTGCCCGTTTGAAAAATAGCTTTAACTAAATTAGGAAAAAAAACAAAAATAAATTCAGATAAAGAGAAGTATCCCATTGGTTTATCTCCAAAATCCCCAATATTGTTTCTATATTCTATATACAATGGTAGGTTTGTAGATTTTGAAAATACTAAAGGAATCACAATAATAATTAAAAGGATTACAATAAAATATTTTATTTTCAAAAAAGAATTGTGTCTTTTTGTTTTTATAATTCTCTTTTTTGTAGGAATAGCAGCACAAGCATCCTGAATAGTTCCTATAGGACATATCCATCCACAAAAAAATCTATTTGAGAATAGTATGAGTAAAATAAATAATCCTATTAGAAATAAAGGAATAATTCCTTCTGTTATAAAGAAAAATATGTATTCTAAAATTCCGGCTCCTGTTGAAAATGGATTTCTCGGGGAATTTAGTATAGGTAATACTTTAATTAACCCATTTATACTTGTTAAATTGATTGAGAAAATGATTTCAAGAATAAGATAATTAACAAGGAGGAAGGCTATAATCTGAACAATACGTCTTGCTATTGTTATCGAATGATCTTTTAAATTAAGGTCTCTTATTTTCAAAATCCAACACTAAATTCTATTTAAAAAGATTAATTAATAATATTTAAAAAAATTAATTTTTCCTTCAAAAAAACAGAAAAAGAGAAGATCCCATTTTAACAAAATTGGATTAATTTGAATGAGTTGAATTTTCTTTAAGATGATGGCACAGATGATATTTGTGAGAATCTAATAAACGGTGACCCGAAACTAAGTATTTTATTTAGCCAATTCATCGATTTGGCAAATAGAATGTTATTTTAGGAGTATTGTTTCCAAATTTTTCGGGCTTTTAGTATTCTTTCTCAGCTTTTTATGTATCATTGTCGATAGACTTATACATTTCGCTTCTTCTCCATGATTTACGATGATTGTTTTCGGTCGTGGCTGAATTCTTCTTAAAAATTGCGATATTTGACTGCGTGATGAATGACCTGAAAATCCTTCAAGAGTGAATACTTTCATGTTGATTCTGACTAACTGTGTCCTCCCTTTTGCATCCACATAAGTGAATTCTCTAAATCCACGCTGAATACGTGAGCCTAATGTATTTTGAACTTGATAAGAAACAAATATAAGTGAATTTTTAGAATCATTCGCTAGTTCTTTTAAATATTGAACAGAGGGACCCCCAATAAGCATTCCACTCGTAGCGATTATAATACAAGGTCCTCCTTTAACAATATCTAAACGTTCTTCATTTACAGATACAGTTTCAAAATAATCACTTAAAAAAGGATTTTTTCCTTGATGGAGAATTTTTTCACGCAAATCACTACTAAGATAATCAGGATTCGCTGTGTGGATAGCAGTAGCTTCACTAATTAAACCATCAATATAAATAGGTACTTTATCAATAAATCCTTTTGAAATATATTCTTCTAATAATATTAATAATTCTTGAGCTCTCCCGACAGCCAATACTGGAATTAAAACTTTCCCATCTCTTTTTAATGTTGAATTGAGAATTTGTTTTAATTCTTTTTCAGATTCTTGTCTACTTGGAATGCGATCTTGGGGACCACCATAAGTAGATTCAATTAATAGCGATTCAACTCTAGGGAATTTTACTGTTGCTTTTTCTAACAGACGTGTTTTTTGATACTTGAAGTCCCCTGTATAAACAAAATTATAATCTCCTTTACCAAAATGTAAATGTATCATTGAAGAACCTAAAATATGCCCGGAATTATGTAGAGTTAATTTAATATCAGGAGCAATATCTGTCACTTTTCCCCAAGAAAGTGGAATTGTATGAAGCACAGTGGATTTAACATCCCTCTTTGAATATGGTGATGGAGTACCTTCTTTTTCACAAATTTGAATGAAATCTAATTGGAGCATTGTAGAAAGATTACGAGTAGGTAATGTGCAATATACAGGACCACGATAACCATATTTAAACAGAAATGGTACAAGTCCGCAATGATCTAAATGAGCATGTGAAATGATTACAGCATCAAGATCTCTAATTGTAAATTCAGGAATGTCAAAATAGGGAAATTTATCAACTGGGTTTCCTACATTTAATCCACAATCCAATAGAACATTACTATCACGAGTTTGTGTAAGAATACAAGATCTTCCAACTTCTCTGAAACCACCTAATGCGTGCAATCTAATATTTAAATCTTTAAAGAGTGTAGGTCGATGAATTCTTTTACCTATTGAAAGGAGGATGTCCTTCTGCGTTTGTCGTTCTTTTTTAAGCATCCCTCTAATTAATTGAATCGTTTTTGAATCTAGCGGAGGTGTTCTTATAGTTTTAGGTTGCCAATACGTATTTGCTCTTATTTCTTTTAAATTAATTCCTTTTTTACCTATTACTAGCCCCGGTTTCCCCGATTCTATTATTACTTCGCCTCTTGTATGATCAAATTCAATATTTGTAATCTCAGCATCCTCATCAACTAAATTTCTAATATATGCCTCAGTTTCGGCTGGATCTTTACGTTTATCGACATTCCATCTAAAAACAACGCGCTTACGCATTGTTTTTGCTAAATCTTTTAAAACTGTAGAGCTTTCAGTCGCTTCAACGTCAGCATTTTCAGAATATACTGCTATTTCCGGACCTTCAAATTCAATTTTATGAACAGTAATTTCAGGAGGAAGATTTTGTATAATTTCGTCCTTAATTCTATGTAATTCTCCTTCAAAACTCATAAATCTTCATTATTAGTGTTATTTAAATTATCTTTACTAATTCTTAATATCATATTCAATTCGTGAAATTTAGACTCAAATTTCTTAAATTCTTAAATTTCTATTCAATTTAATACTACTAAGTCTTGATATATTTTTAATTAATACTTAAAATTTCATTTATATATAGCTATGTTTTGGCAATTTGTAGGTGATTATTATTAATAAATAGAACAATATTCTCTTTCAATATAAATGCGTTCAAAAGAGAATAATTTTTAGAATGAAATATTACTAAATTTCTAAGATCAATATAAATTAATCAAATAAAAACATTTTCATTATAGAAAAACTAAAAAATATTTTAAACTCATTTTTCTGACTCGTTTTAATTTGTTAATCTTTCCTTAATAAGTTACATTTTTTTGGGAGTAAAATATTTTAATAATATGAATAAGTTAAAAATTGGTGCTATTGCCTCTGGTTCCGGCTCAAATTTTGAAGCAGTAGTTAAAGCTTGTGAAAATGGGATTTTAAAAGATAAAGCAACCGTAGAAGTTTTAATTTGCAATAGGCCCGGGGTATTTTGCATTGAACGTGCTAAAAACCATAATATCCCCTATGTATTGATTGAATCAGATAAATTCCTCCATCTCCCTAGAGAAGAATTTGATCTAAAAATGATTGATGTTTTGAAAAAGTTTGAATGTGAACTAATTGTATTAGTAGGCTATATGAGATTGGTTAGCCCTACTTTTATTAAAGCTTTTAATGGAAATGTGATGAATATTCATCCAGCGCTTTTACCTTCCTTTAGAGGTATGCATGCACACAGAGACGCTCTTGAGTATGGAGTCAAGGTTTCAGGAGCAACAGTTCATTTTGTTGATACTGAAACTGATCATGGACCAATAATTATACAGAAATGCGTTCCTGTATATGATACTGATACAGAAGAAACGTTAGGCCCAAGAATATTAGAATGGGAGCATAGGATATTTCCAAAAGCAATTGAGCTATTATGCGATGGAAGATTACATATTGAGGGAAGAATAGTTCATATTAATGGTGAAGTTAATTTATAAATTCCTCTTATCTATAAAATAGGGAAATGATTTTTTATTGAGCTATCTGACCCAACTGAGATTGATATTATAATCAATTAAATGAAGAAGATCTTGAGTAGCGAGAAAAATCATTTCCCTCTAATTTTCTTTCAATAGAAATCCTAACATTTTAATCAAAGTAATTATAATCCTAAATAAAGATTCATAAACTGTTTATAATGAAGTATGCCCCCAAGAAGAAAAGAGATCTCAGAAATACTAAAATTAATGGAAAACACTGCTAGAATTAGGTGCGCAGCTTTAGTAGGACACATCGATCATGGAAAAACAACACTTTCAGATTCTCTACTAAGCGAAGCAGGATTTTTATCACCTGATTTAGCTGGTGAAGCACGTGCTTTAGATTTTCTTGAAGAAGAGCAAAGACGAGGCATTACGATGAAATCAGCAAATATATCTTTATATTATGAGAAATCTCTTGAAGGTTATGAACCCTTTCTTATTAATTTAGTTGATACGCCTGGCCATTTAGATTTTAGTGGAAAAGTTACTCGAGCATTGAGATTAGTTGATGGCGTTGTTGTGGTAGTAGATGCAGTTGAAGAAGTAATCACTCAATCTGAGACAGTAATAAAACAGGCTTTGCAGGAAGGAGTTAGACCAGTATTATTTATTAATAAGGTAGATCGATTGATTAGAGAATTAAAGCTTTCTGATGAGGAGATTAGAAAAAAATACGTACGAATAATTAAGTCCTTCAACACTCTAATAGAAAGATATGCAGAACATCCATTCAATAAAAGATGGAAAGTATCACCATTAGCAGGAAATGTGGCGTTTGGTTCAGCGCTTCATAAGTGGGGTTTTACTTTAAAGATTTTAGAGAAAAGTGAAATAAAGTTCAAAGATATTAAAGAAAGATATAATAAAGACACGTATACGAAAAAAACTTATTCTGATTTAGCTATTCATTTTCCAATTCATAAAGCTATATTAGAAATGGTTGTTGATCATTTACCAAATCCAATAGACGCACAAAAATATCGAATTGAAAAAATATGGGATGGAGACATCAATACTGAACTGGGAAAAGCTATGGTTAATTGCGATCCTAATGGTCCTTTAATAGTATGTTTAAGTAAAGTACAAGTAGAAAAGCATGGTTTAATCTCAACAGGGAGGATATTTTCGGGCAATTGTACAAATAAAAAGGAAATTTTTCTCCTAAATGAAAATTCTTATGAGAAAATTCAAAGAATTGCCATTTTTATGGGACAACGAAGAGAGCAAGTTGAAAGAGTACCTGTCGGTAATATTGTAGCGATTGAAGGGATTAAGAAGATAAAAAGCGGTGAAACTATAATTGACAGCAATAATATTAACGGTATGGTACCATTCGAAAGTGCAAAATATGTTACTACTCCTGTGATAACTGTATCCATTGAGCCAGAATATCTAAGAGATTTAGATAAGATGAAATTACTAATTGAGAATTTGTTAATTGAAGATCCAAATTTAAAATTTGAAATTAACGAAGAAAATGGTGAATTTTTATTGAGTGGTACTGGATTTCTTCACCTAGAGGTATCAGCTAATGAAATAAAGAAAAGAGGAGTAGTAGTTTCCATATCAGAACCACGAGCAGTTTTTAAAGAATCCTGTAAATATAATTCTTCTGTTATTTCTGCCATATCACCTAATAATCAGTGTTTCTTAAAGTTAAAATTAGAAAGATTGGATGATGAAACCGTTAGATTTTTTCAAAATATCGATTATACAACAATAAAGCCTTTTACCAAATTAAAAGAAGTTCTAAAAGATAAAACCAAGTTGGCTGATAATGAAATTGAAAATTTTTGGATTTGTGATGAAGATCAAAATATCCTTATCTATCAAGGGGAATTAAAACTTAATGAGTTTTACAAGAATCTTATATTAGAGATCATTGAAAAAATTCATTTAAGTGGTCCTTTGTGCGGAGAAAAATTAACAGAGATTAAAATTGTCATTTCAGAGTTGAAAATTGAGAATATTAATGAAGAAAATGCCTTTTCAGAATTATCAGCTATGTTTTATGATGCGATTAAAAAAGGGTTAAACGATGCAGAATTAATTTTAATGCAACCTATCTATCATACCATAATCCAACTTCCACCAGAGTTTATTAAAGTAGCAACTAGCTTACCTTCAAAATACTCTGCTAAAATCAAAAGCATAGATCAAGAAAAAGAATATCAAGCCATCATAGAATTATTATTACCTGTTAGGAATTCCGTACTTTTTGCTGAAGATATTAGATCTGCAACTTCTGGAAAAGCATTTTGGCAGAATGAATTCTTCGCTTTTATGGAAGTGCCTTCACATGAAGCAAAGCAATTAATTGAAAAATTACGTTTTGCTAAAGGAATCTCGTGGTAATAAAAAGAATTACTTCATTCTATTTTGGAATTAGATGTTGAATAAATTTTATTTATTAATAAAACTAGTGATAAGTTCAGAAATTTTATAATTTTCTAAGATATAGTTTGCAAATCCTTTTTCTGCTGCAAATTTTGGCATCGCATAGAGGATACAAGTACTTTCTGCCTCAGCAATAGTTTTACCGCCAACCTTCTGAACTGCTCCCAAACCTTGAACACCATCAGAACCCATACCAGTTAATAAAATTCCCATTGTGCGGTTTCTAAAGACTTTTGCTGCTGAAAAAAATAATAAATCTATAGAAGGCATACAAAAATTGACTGGTGTTCCTTTATATATTTTGATTGATGGTTTTTTATTTTCTATAGAAATTTCCATATGCATATCTCCAGGGGCTATATACACAACACCATTTTGAAGGTACTCTCCATCTTTAGCTATTCTTATCTTTAAGTTGCATTCTAAATTTAAATTGTCTACAAAAGCTTCTGTAAAATGAGATGATAAGTGCTGAACGATTAATATGGGGGCACTGAAATCTCTCGGAATTTCTTTTAAAATCGTAGTAATCGTTCTAGGTCCTCCTACACTAGCCCCTATAACAACAACTTTAGAGGTTAATTCAATTCCCATAATGGGAGAAAGATCGGGAAGAGGTTCAATTTCTTTCTTTTCATAGGGTATTATGGTGGGTATTTTTTGCTTCTTAGTTTTTAGTATATTTGATGGATCAATTGATTTTATGGGTCTTTCTAAATTATTTTCAACTTTGGGCTCAATTAATTGATTCTCTAACTTAATAGATGATTCATCTGTATCAGTTGGCTTTATTTTATCTGTAAGAATTGCTTTTACTTTCATTATTTCAAAGGTATCAATCTTCGGTTCTTCTTCAAGTTCATCAATAGGCTTTAATTGATTGATGTATTGTCCAAAATCAAAAATTCGATCAACCATTTCTTGTCGAAGAGATTTACGTTTACTTAATAATGTTTCTTCTTTCTTGAAAATTCTTTTAATCTGAGATTGTGAAGCTAATAACACTTTAGCGAGTAATTCTTCACTAAACCTAGGTAAATCTTTAGCACCAATACCACCAGGCTTTATTATATAATCAAAAGCTCCCATTAATAAAGCTTGTATAGATGAGTCTAAATTTTTGGGGCTAATGGCTGATAGAATTACTGTAGGAGTTGGATGTTCTTCCATAATTAGTTTAAAAGCATCTAACCCGTTCATTTTAGGCATTAAGAGATCTAAAACTAAAACATCAGGGGTATATCTTTTAACATATTCAACTGCTTGTTTTCCATCCTTTGCAAAGTCGACAATATTTATTGAATCATGTTCATTGAGAATGTTAGCAATACTTTTTCTTAAATAAGCACTATCGTCTGCTACAATAACATCAATAGTCAATAAAATCTCTCTTTTTAATTTGTAAAATGTTTCTAATAATTAGTAGTGTTATATAATTTATATCTTTCTTAAAGCTAAAATAGAATTGAAATCAGATGAGTAAATAATTCATCAATCCCTTCTCCAGTTAAAGCAGATGTTTCAAAAAAAGAAAAATTATATTGGTGGGCTAGACTTTGAGCTTTAGATCTGATTTCATTACGATTGTCTAATAAATCTATTTTATTTCCAATTATAATAGTAGGGATTGATTCATTTTTAATGAAATTTCTTGATTCTTCAATCCAATCAGAAATTTCGTTGAAACTTTCTATCCTAGAATAATCAAAAATTATCAAAACCACCTTTGAATATTTATAGTAGAATTTTCTTATTTTGGCAAAACTTTTTATCCCTCCCAAATCAAGGAGATTAAAAGTTAAAGTAATATCTTTTGAGATTTGAAGTTCTTTCTTAATGATTGAAATTCCTATTGTTGGTTTGTGGTTTTCCTCAAAATGTCCACTACAATACATTTCAACTAATGTACTTTTACCTACTGCTTCAGGACCTACTATTACAATCTCATTTATATGATTATTTTTGGATCCGAATATTAATTCTCCATTAGAGCTTAATCTAGGTAAATTAATACATGGGTTTTTATTATTTAAAATTAAAGATATTTTTTCTGCCACTATATAGGCATAAGGAATGAAAAGATTCATTGAAGAATAGGGATCTGCAACTAAAACAAAAATTGCCGGGACTACTCTTTTTAATTCAACATAAAATAGTTGAAATTCATTTGTATCAAAGGTACCACTTCCAAATGAAGTTTCTGTATATCTTTTAATTTTATTTAAAGTTTGTTCTATGATTGTCATAATAGCACCAATTAATTCGTCATCAAACCCCCTTATTGACTTTTTAGCAATAATGAAACCTTGCAAGTCTACAACTAGAGCTGCAGAAAGGACTTGAACTTCATTTAGGAAGTTACTGAGTAAATCCTCTAATAGTGCTACTTTTGACATTATTTTGGTTTTTTAATTCTTTTCATTCGGTATTATTTAATTCATAAATTTAAATTAAACTTCAAATTCACAATCTTAAATAATTTGTTTAAAATGTTTATACTCGGTAAAAGACATATAATTCCATTCAAATTGATAGCCTTTCCCTGTAATTTTGTGTCGATGATTATTGAGTAATCTGCAAATTGAGAGTATTTAGCGATTACACCATTTAACATAGCAGTTAAATTATCTAGTGCTACTTTTGGTACACTTGGAACTAATTTAATTGATAATAAGTCAGCCAATGCACTGGCATAATGTCCCGCCAATAAATTCCCAATTTCTGAAATTATACTATAAGAGAACTCATTTAGATCTCTAATATTTTTAATTTCAGACGAATTACTATTATTAAATTCATTCAAAATATTAATTAAATTTATAATAGATTCCTTGGTAAAAAACTGAATTATCGATAGATCAGGATTGTCTAAAATTTCAGTGTATATTCCAAATACTTCAATATTAGGATCTTCAAATAAGTCAGGAATTTTCCAAAAAGCACATAAATTTAATGCTGTTAAAGAGACATTAACAGTATCATTTAATAAATCTGAAAGAGCTGTAATTGCATTCCCTGACCCAATATTACCAAACTCCTTTAATACATCAATTTGCTCTGGAGTTAATTTTAAATCTTTTATTTGTTTATTTTTAACCATTTTTAATTTCATCTCGAATATTTACATAATAAATAATTTAAAGATCATTGAAGTCTCGTAAAACTCGTTTCTGAAGTTAATTTAACAAGAACAGTAAAATTTTTTGTATCAAAAATAACTGCTCTTCCTTCTTTTCCTCCTACGTGTTCTTTTAAAATATTTATATTTAATTTTGCTAATTCTAATTTAATCGCTTGGATATTATCAATGCCCATAAAATTTTCATCTAAATCAAAAATTTTTGAACCTCCAATTATAATTCCCTTAATGTTTTCTTTCATAGCACCGTGTTTCACTAATTCGTGCACGAGCAATTTTACAGATAAATCTGCATATTTATGAGGATATTCAATTTTTTTATTTTTTTGAGCTTTAGGTAGTAAAATATGAGACATTCCACTAACTTTATTTTTACAATCAAAAAGAATAAGTGCAATACAAGAGCCCAATCCATAAATTGATATTTTTGGATTAGTATTGTTAGGTTTATTTTTACAATTTATTAAGGTATAATGCCCTATAGGTAAGAAAATCTCACCATTTCGATCGATTTCATCAATTTTTCCATAGGATTTTATCTTATTCACCATAAAATTTAACTTTTGTTTGATTAATTATATTTTATTTCCAAATTCAATTATCTTTTCTTCAATTCTATAATTAGGGATCACTAATTTTGCAGCTCCTCGTTGTATAGCTGCTTTCGGCATACCATATACAACACATGTTTCTTCTGACTCGGCAATTGTCATTCCACCTTCATTCTTAATTGCTTCTAATCCAGCAGCTCCATCTTCTCCTAAACCTGTCAATAAGATTCCTAGACTTTGATTCTTATAAATCTCTGCTACAGAAAAAAAGAGAACATCAACAGATGGAACACAAAAATTTACAGGTGCTCCTTTAAAAGTTTCAAGGCAAGGAATATTATTTTTTAAGATAACTTTCATGTGTTTTCCTCCAGGGCTAAGATAAGCAACACCTGGTAGAATTTTTTCTCCATTCTCAGGGATTTTAACTTCAATCGCGCATATATGATTTAGTGATTTTGAAAGTTCTTGCATAAAGAAAGCATCTAAATGTTGTACAATCAATATTGGAAAAGAAAAATCCTTGGGAATGTTTTTTAATATTGATTTTAAAGTTTTAGGTCCTCCTGTACTAGTACCAATAGTTACTATTTTAGATAGTAGTATAGTTTTTGGTGTTTTTTTTGTTTTTGGAGTGTCAATTGTTTTTTCTTTTGGTTTTTTCGCTATTTGATAATCTATAGAAGATTCATCTAAATAGATTGGTTTATCAAGAGAAGTTTTAATTAATAAATTACGCTTTTCATAAGTTTTTTTGATTTTTCCTGCATATAAAGTACTGGAAAGAAGTTTTTCTTTAAACTTTGGGAATTCTTCTTCCCAGAGACCTTTTGGCTTCAAAATGAAGTCAAAAGCGCCTAAAAGTAAAGCTTGAATAGATGCATCCAGTGTTTCTGGGTTTTTAGCTGAAAATATAATTGTTGGTATAGGATAGTGTTCTGATAAGAATTTAAATACGGTTATACCATCAACTTCAGGCATCATTAAGTCTAAAATTAAAACATCGGGATTAATTTTCTCAATTTTTTCTATTGCTTCTCTTCCATTTCTTGCAAGTTCCACGTTTGTAATCTCATCGTTTGATAATAACATATCAGAGATAAGTTTTCGTTGAAAGCTTGAATCTTCTGCTACAAGAACTTTAATTGAGATTTAAGCCACCTCTTTTTATGTAAATACAATTTGAAGTGTCTATTAATTTCAAATCACATTGAGAGTTAAGAAGTGATTCGGTTTTACCTAAAATTAATAAACCACCAGGATTTAATCGGCTTTCAATTATGTTTAAAAATACTTTTCGTATTTTTCTACTAATATATATTAGGAGATAACGACAAAAGATAATATCATATTTCAATGATGTTTGATGGCCTTTGGTTACATCCTCTTCTATAAATTCTATACTATCTTGAATTTTTTTATTTATTGAATAAATAAATCCACAATTTTCCTTCTTTTTAACAAAATAGTTATCATCATAATATTTTGATACATCTTTTGTGGAATCCTCTTTATAAACTCCTATTTTTGCTCTTTTAATGGCATCTCCATCAATATCAGAGGCAATAATTCTATATTTTGAAAATCCAGGAGTTTGCTTTTTGAGATTATCTAAAATCATAGCAATTGAATATGGTTCCTCTCCATTAGCACAAGGACATGACCAAATATTAATAGTACCTTCGGAATCTAAACCATTCCATATTTTACGGTATAACGAAGTTTGTGATATAATTCGATTAAGAGATACTTTTTTTGGTTTTTTTGAGTGAGAAGATAAATTTCTCTGTATTCTTTGATATTGCCTCTCTGGATTCGGCTCAAGATCACTTATGATATCGTCTTTTTTTAGATATAATGAATATAAAAATATTTTTTCAAATTGTTTAAAGACTTCCCAGTTTCTAAAAAAAACAGAATAATTAATATTGAAACAATCTAAAAAATTTTTAGTTTCTGATGGTTTTTCTAATAAATAATTATAGTACGACTCGAATGTATTACAATTAACTCGAATCATCCTGGATTTTATTCTTTTCTCAATGTGGTTTTTTCGATAATAATTTAGGTTTAATCCAGTAGCGTTGATTAAATAATCAACTAGTAGATTATAGTAATTTTCATTGAATTTGATATCATCAATTCTTATCACTTCTAAACACTTTTATCTTTCCAATAATTTTTCAATTTCTTCATAACGCTGTTGGATATGATCAAGAGAATATTTTATATGTAATTGCATTTCTTTAATTTCAGATAAAATCTTCATTATATGTGATTTTACTGATTTTGATAAATCCAAACCCCCGGGCTTTTCTGATAAATCAATAGTTCCTGATGATTCATTTTTAATGAAAACATTTCGTGATTGTCCGGGATAATTTAAATCAGCACGATTTTCCTTAATTTCTTTAAAAATAATGTGAAATTCAGAGGGTTCTATGCCTTGTTTAATCACTTCATATTTAAAATTAAAAAATTTCTTCTTAGTTTTGAGTTTTCCTGCCCAATTTGCAGCCATATAACGATGGAATAAACGTGAATGACTACCCGCCCATATCCAAATTATTTTTAATTCTTTATCTATAATTAAATAAACATCATCAGGAACAAAGATTTTTTCGGGTCTAAGCTTAACAGTTTCACCATCTACTTTATAAATGTAATCATAATAGCTGGTTTTCAACATATTGATTCAAAGGCTTTTTTTGATATTTTACATAGATGTTTTTATCTAATTTGGATATTCTATTTTGATTCATGAAAATTTTAAAAAAAAATAAATATGGATTAAATTAAATTTAACTCCTATGAATAAAACTTTAACAACGCATCTAATAATTCGTGTAATGTTTCTAAACTCGGAATAAATAAAAATGTGCCTGTGACTTTAATATCGGTTATAAGAACACTTGTAGTAATTACCAATGACAATTTCCTAAGTAGACCAATTTCTTCTTGTAAAATCTTAAATAAGAGTTCTCCTGTATCAACTGACATATCAGGAGGCTCTGTCATTAAACGCAAACTTAATAAGTCACCAATAGCACTTACATAATGACTTCCGAGAATGTGTCCTAGTTCAGAAATTGCACTATGATACAGCTCTGGAAAATCAGATGCAGTGTCTATTTTTCGTCTTAAGTCAATTTGTTTTTTATCAGGATCATCTACAATTATTGATGTGATATCTATTGCATCTTTAAGATTAAATAATGTTAGAACCGTAGCCCTTGTCTTTCCAACAACATTACTCCACGCAACTAGGAGTTTTTCATTCTTTTTACTTATTTTTTTAGCATATTCGTCTAATTCGACCATTTCTACTGTTGGAACATTTATATCAACTCGCTTATTAATCATCTGAGCTAAAGCATTCGCAGCATTTCCAGCGCCTATATTTCCAACTTCTTGTAGGGCATCTCTTTGAAGTTCTGTAAGTTTTATTTTATCCACATCCACAGCTTTAGACAACTTTGTAGTTTTTAGGTGTTTATCAGATATACTATGTTCGATTCCTAATTTATCAAAAAATATTTTCAATGTCTCAAGATCAGGGATAAAGAAAAACATACCTTTTAGTTTTAAATCCGCAACTTGTATTGAAGTTTTAATTATTATAAAGAATTCTGCAATAGATTTTAGTTCTTTTGATAGAAATTCTCCAATCTCACCAGCATCACTCATTGCAAATTCAGGTATATCAATCATCAATTTTGTGCCTAATAAATCTGCTAAAGCTGAAGCATAATGACCTGCCATAATATTTCCCATTTCTACAATTGTAGAAATTGCAAAATCATCAAGATCTTTTTTAGTTTTAACTTTATCAGGATCTATCTTTGACTTTTTACCCGTTAAATCCGCAATCATTTTCATTAGAGGAGTCATTTCAAAAATATTTAAAATTGTTGCTTGAGTAGGTTTATCTATATGACAAAATATTCCACATACTTTCTCTTTAGATCCACCGAACTGTTTAGGTAATTCCTCTAATGGAATAATTCCTACATCTGTTAAAGTTACATCAATTTTCTTTTTTACCAATCGAGATAACGCTGTGACAGCATTTCCTGTACCAATATTCCCAATTTCTTTAAGCATATCTTGTTGTTCTTCTGACAAAGAAATTTCTTTAATATCTGCTGCTTTTGGAATTGAAGATAATTTTCCATGAATTTGTATTTCTTGAGGGATAACCACAGTAGAATCTATTGTAGATTTTGGTGCTTGTTTTGGTTGCACTTTAGGTTTCTCTAGAATTTTTGGTTTTAATTTTACTTTTGTATCTATTGCTTTTCCTAAAGATTTAAGATATGGTTGAATAAGAGCGTTTAAATCTAATAGTATTAGTGACTCATCCTGAAATATACCAGTTAATTTTATAAATTTAAAATCAATATTTGTTTTCACAATTGTACCTTGCTTTTTAAAAACAGAAATTGGTATATCTTTAACACCAATAATTGCATCCACGAGTAATGCAATTTTTAAATTGCGATATTCTAATAATAGAATTCTTGATCGGTTACTTAATCCATAATCAATACTATTATCATATATATTATGTCGTAACGATATAACGGAGTAAATATCTCCTCTTATATTAATAATTCCTACAATTGATTTATCTGCTAATGGAACGGGGATAATATTTTCTCCCGGCACATAAATTTCTTTTACATTTTCTACTTCAAGAAGATATTTCTCATCAAATATTTGAAGTATCACAACATTAACACTGTCTCCAAATTCTATTTTTTCTGATTGGCTTTTTAACATATTTTTTACCTCATCCTTATCTGCTAATTTTTTAGATTAATTTTCATTTTAACATTATACCTTTCCAAATTAATTCCACTTCAGGTTGTTCATCAGAAACTTCAGTAAAAAAATCTACTTGTCTATAAATTGAAACTTGTCCACCTTTTGAATATTTAAAAACATACTTCAATAAATCATCTGTACTCGTGAAATTGAACCCAGCAAGTTTGAGATCGGAGTTATTAACGATTAATAAGTCTTCTCTATTAAAAGGACAACTTTCTTCAATCCATTCAACCCATAACTCTGGTATTACTTCTGTATTACCTACCTTAATAGAAATATCTATTGGTATGTTTCGAAATGACTTGTTTGTTGCAAAAACAATTCTATCAGGAAGAAGGTTTTGGTTTTTCGAAAATTCGTTCATTTCCTTTAATGCTTTGTCATAATCATTTAATTCTATCATATCATAACATAAGACAAAAAGAATTTGTTTCTCTTCTGTTTCGATAATAAAATCAATTAATCGATCTAGATTTTGATCTCGATTGATCTTTACTGATTTTATTTTTAAATCCGAAATGTATTTAAGATATTGATAAAAGCGCCATTTTACAGAATTCCTATCATTTATTTCTCTGCTTATAAAAACCTGAAATAAAGGTTTAAATTCTTCTGGCTTTAATTTCGAGAGATCTGCGAGTTTCCCAGTATCGTCCCCAATCTTATCAAAACCTTCTGACTTTGCCTTTTTTTTCCCAGTACTCTTTGTTTCTATAATATCTTCTAAAAAAAACTTTAATTCGCTATCCGTGAATTGGGGTAAAATTTGTTCACAAAGATATGAAAGATATTCTTTTGATTTATCATACATTGTTTCATAAAATTGTAGTTTCATAATTTTCCTCCTTTTTTTCTTGACTTTTTATTTCATTTTAATTTTTATCCAACAAAAAATGATTCTAATTCAGATTGTTTAACATCTTTTCCGCTTAAATTCTTTAAATAATACATTATTTCTTTTTCTTGATACGGCATTAAAGTATCAATAACGAAAGAAATTGTTTGTTCTCCATTTTTCTTAGATTTACTTAGTTTATGCTCTATATTTGAAGATATAAGTTCAAAGGAATCTGGAAAAGTATCTTTCACATTTACACTATCAAGCTTAATGTTTGAACCATTTTTGGCAACTATGTAAATCGCGAATTCATTACTATTTCTTCCCGGAAATATTTCCTTTCCTATTAATACTTTACGTCTCCTATGAGAAACTTTTATCATAGATTTTTCTGATGAAGTAAGATCGTTGGTTATAACATAAAAAACTCTTGAATTTTCATATTTTGGATAAAATGAGCTAACTTTTAATGGAAAATCGTAAGTTTTCTTATAATCAGGATTTATTGCTTTAATTTGATATCTTAATTCTAAAAAATCATCGGGTAGAATCACTGATTTGGAATTTATTTCCTTTAAGTTGATATTCAATTCTATTATGTGTTTATGTGAAGGATCTTCGTCATTAGGATTTACTCTTAAATCAATATCAGGAATATCTAGCTTACCTGATAATTTATAAAATGTATAGTCTGATATATTATTGCTTGGTAAGAAATCTTCTGGGATTGTCTCTGAGATTTGAAGCGATTTTACTGGAACAGTACCAATATTGTTTATAATAATTTTTGAATCTAAGGCGGCTTCTTTAAATGATTTAATTTCATGGTCAGACAACTCCTTCTTAAATGTAACACTAGCTAAAGTAAAATATGATTCATCATATTTTGAAGTAATTATTGAATTGCTTTCTGTTTTAGAATCTACTGTATATTCCACTTTTCTTGAAAATCTAGGCTCTTTTTCGTCGGCAAAATCAAATTCTTGTGAAGTATACTTTCCACGAGGGATTATAATAGGATTTCCTAAAGAATTAAAATCTAAATCTAAAATTTTATTTGATTTTGACTCATCATAGATTAGAATAGAGATTAATTTCATTTTAAAATCACTATGATTTTCAAATAAAAGGGAACATTGCCAGTGATTTGGAGCATGATCTTTCTCCTTCTTTTTAATAGCATGCATTGCATGCGAATATGCTGAAAATCGGTTAATTTTTGCTCCTGAAATAACTTTATGTGATAAATTAAATGTTAATTCAATTTTACCTGTTTTAACATTGTCTTTCTTTTTAGGGAAAATTTTTGCTACCAGAATTATTGTTGCATGATCCCCTGGACTTAAATCATTTATCTCACATTCTATTAGATTTCTAGTTATTTTAAATTCAGTACTTTTATTGCAATTAAATTCTATGTCATAAAAGTTATCCAGAAAAATTTTTTTAAATTTTATTCTTTCTAATATAGAATTAGAAATGTTAAAAACATTAATTGAAAACTTTATCTTATTTTCCTTACCTAATAAAAGAATATAATTTTGTTTGCCATTATTTTCCATAGTATTAGATATTTCTGTACCAAGATTAGTGAATGAAATATCATCACTCTGATTTTCAATAATTTCTGTAACTTTAACTAAATCTGATAATTCATCTGAATTTACAATTTCATATTTTAATACTTTATTTGAACTTGGTTCAAATATTCCTAAATTTATATTATTATCTTCCTTTTGATCATCAAATTGAGACCCTGAAAATTGTAAATTTGCATCCCAAATTCTATCTTTAATAGAATTATTAAAAATAGTTATATTTCCATTACCACTTGCGCTTTTTCTTCTTCCATCATTTTGGTAATGAAATTCCATGAATTCTTCGTTTAATATCAGTACTTCAGAAGATACCCCTGTATATCCCGATTGAATTTTACTTTCTCGATGACTTTTTTGTACTACTTTTCCTCCCTCTCTAATGGGAATACCAAGAAAATTTGGACCAATTTTTGTTTTTAATTCGTCATAGTCAACTTTTTTAAAACCCATTCTATTTTTCCTCCATTTTTTTCTTCATTTGATAAATCTTGTTTTTTTTTAAAAAAATTATATATTTAAATTTGTAATTACATTTTCATTTAATTTTGATGAGATTATACTTAATACATCGATTATTAAACATATTGTACCTTCTCCTGTTATGGTAGAACCTAATATATCACGAGAATCTGAATAGCTGGACTTAAAAGGCTTTACAACCACATCTAGTTGTTGGAGTTGTTTATCTGCAACAAATACCGCTGATGCATCCTCATCTCGCTGACAATGAATAACAATTTTCTTATGAGAGTTTGTTTTAGATTGATCTCTCATTTTCAAATGCTCATCAAGGTAAACAATTGGGAATAAACTTGAATTTATTTTATAATATTGTTCTCCTCCCATGTATTCAACTTGGTTAGGATTGAAAAAATATATCTGATTAATATTCTCGGTTGGAATTGCAAATAAGTCATCAGCAATTTGAATTAATTGAGCCCTTAATATTGCTCTAGTAAATGGAACTATTATTGTGAATTTTGTACCTATACCTAATTTAGATTGGATCGCAAAATCTCCACCTAATTCTTTTATTTTTTCAGCAACAATAGCTAGACCCATACCTCTACCCGATATAATATCTGCATCTGATAATGTTGAGAAACCTGGCATCAAAATAAAGCGATGTAAATCTTCATTAGTTAATTCTTTAGCTTCATCTGGTTCACAATATCCTTTCTTCACAACTTTTTCTCTTATTTTATCATAATTGATCCCTGCTCCATCATCTTCAACTTCTATAAAAATTGATCCCGCTTTTCTAAAGGTTTTTAATCTAAGTGTACCAAGTTCGGTTTTTCCATGTTTTATACGTTCCTTTGGTGTCTCAATTCCATGGTAAATTGCATTTCTAATTAATTGAACTAATGGAGTATTAATTTCTTCTAAGATTTTTCTATCAATTTCTACATTAGTGCCTTCAAGTATTAGTTTTAGTTTTTTCCCAGTTTCATTTGCCACATCACGAACCAGCCTTTTATATCTTCTAAATGTTGAATCTACTCTAATTAATTTTAACTTAAATAGAATTTCTTGAATGTCTAAAAACGGTTTATCCATTTTATCAATTAACCTTATAAGAATTCTCTCTTGTTTTTCTTTTAGTAATTGACTAATATGGTTCTTCATAATAACTAATTCTCCAAAATAGTTCATTAATTCCTCAAGATACTCGATATTTACTTTCACACTTGTTATTTTAAGATTATCTTCTGAATAATCCTCAACAATTTGAGAGACTCTCTCTATTTCTTCTAAATCAACTTCTTCCCTATAACTTGGTTCAACTATTTCTTCACTTGAAGCATATAACTTCTGCTGTTCATATTTCTCTTTTAAATCTATTATAGATTTCTTAAATTCCTCAGGATTTAATGAAGTAATAACAATATTTTCTATTTCAAGAATTTCATCTAAAATATTAGAGATATCAGTTTTATTTTTCTTTGTAATATAAAATATTTCAAAATTGTTTTTGAGTGTAGCTTTTTCTAATTCTTCAGGCGCAGGATTCGTCCAGAATATAGTACCATTTTCATTTAAAGCTCTAAAAATGATGAATAATCTTACTTTTTTGAAAACACAAGTTTCCTCAAGCCGGATATAAATTTTGAAAGGTTTATTTTCTGCCTGTTTAAGAATTTTAGTCATTTCTTCTATATTTAATGGTTTAATAAAGGTGATATCATATTCAGTCTCAAAATTTTCAAAACTGGATTTTATATCTTTTACAAGGTTTTCATCAATATCGCTTAAATCTGCTTTCTTTACTCTTTTTAAAACATTTCTTAGCACATCAAGACTTTCGAATAACATTTCAATGAAATTGCTTTGTTTATTTCTGCTAATTTTTTTATCTTTTGCATTTTCTAAAAAGCTTTCAAAGTGATGACAAAATTTCGATAAATTTTCAAAACCGGCCATCGCAGTTAATCCCTTTAATGCATGGAAGGTAAAAAATAACTCCTGGATTGGTTTTACATTTTTTGGATTTTCCTCTAAATGTAAAATTTGTTCCTCAGTCTTTTGAATCAGATCCTCAGCTTCACTTAAGAATAACTTTATATCCTCTTTAGATGACATATAATCACCTTAAATTTATATTTATTTTATCTAACTGTATTTATTTCTTTAATATTCGGTCCATAACTTCCACTATTTGTTCGGTTTTGAATGGCTTTTGAATAAAATCCTTTGCTCCTTTTTTTGCTGCTTCTAAAACCAAAGCTTCTTGACCTAAAGCGGATACTACTACTATCAATGCTTTAGGATTTACTTTCAGTATCTCTTCTGTTGCCTCAATCCCACCTTTAGATGGCATCACTAAATCCATGGTAACTAAATCAGGGTTTAGTTTCTTGTATAAAGAGATAGCTTCGTCACCATTAGAAGCCTCACCGATAACTTCGATGTCATCGATTTTATTTATTATATTCTTCAACATGTTTCGAGTGAACTGTGCATCATCAACTATTAGGACCTTTTTCTTCTCGTTTTTTGTCATTTTATCAACTCCTTTTTTTATTTGATTTTATGTTAAAGATGACAAATCTTGTTGGATTTTGAATTTCTCAACTTCACTAAAAATTTTACTTAAATCAAGCATAACTCTTGGTCGTTCTTTAAAATTAATTATACCCTTAATAAATTCGATTGCAACGCTGGTCTGAAAAATTGGACTTAATCCAACAATCTCAGCTGAATCAATATGGTCTATACTGATAATACTATCTGTATAGAACCCTATTAGATCGTTCTCAACTTTTAAAATGATAATGTATTTTTTTGTAGCACCTAAATCTTGTTCATAAGATGAATGCTTTGAATACAAAAGATATTCATCTAGATTTAAACGTTTCTTTAGATTAATTACATGAATAATCTCGCCTCTATAATTATAAATGCCATCAATGTAATCTAACCCTTTTGGTAATTTTCGAATTTGACCTGCTTGAATAATTTCTTTTACATCATAAAGATCAATGCAGAACTCTTCCCAACCTATTTTAAAAGAAAGAACTGATACATGATCTTTTCCTTCATATTGCTTTTGAGCCATTTTTTATCCACCTTTTTTTTAAATTATGAAATATTGGTTTATAATTTCTTCAAAATCGGCGAATGGGGTGATATCGCCATTAAAATTTTTAAGGTAATCTTTATATTCATATAAAAATTCATCTGCAATGAGGTACATATACCTTTGAAGTAAAGAGTTCATATTTTCTACTAAAAAGGCAAAGATAACGTTACTTTTTGATATAACATAAAATTGTTGGTTACCAAAATTAATTTCTTTTAATTTAGCACCAGTTTCTTGTCCAATGATGGTATTTGAAAAAGATAATATTGCTGAAATAAAACCTCCAATATGGACTTCATGATCTGCAATATTACTACGTTTTTTATTAATTTTTGAAATTAATGGACTACCAGTAGAACCTATAATAAAAATTGCGATTATACCATCAGTTTTTGGTATTTCTAGAGTAGTTTCAAAAATATTCATTATTTCTGAACTAGTAGCCTTCGAAAGAATTTTTTTATTTACATCCCTTGATAAGAAGTATAACTTGGAGAAATTTACTGCTCGGTCTTTTTCTTCCATATATATAATGACAGAAATTTCATTTTCATTATTATTAAAATATTGTATATAAATGGTAAACTCCTCTAAAGGGATAATGGAATTCCCCTGCTTTTTAGTTATTATTTCATTTTTATATAGTTCAATTATGTTTTGTATAAGTGGTACACCGATTCCTTTTTGAAAAACTATGTCAAATATTCCGTTATTAATAATATTTGAATTTTCTAATAGACCGTAACCCAGCATATGTACTTTTTCTGAATTATCATTTATGTTTTGGGTGTTGTTCATAGCTATCATATTGACTTCATGCGTATTTTTTTGCAGATTCTATTCTCTTGAATCATAACCATAATTTTTTATTACTAACTCAATTTTTATTATTGAATTTTTTTTACACAATTGTTTTTTGTGTGTAAAATATTAGTAAGTGTTATGTTTTTTTAGTACTTTTATTAATATTGAACTAAAAAACTTATATTAGAAACCCTATTTAAAGTTTCACAATCCCAAAAAACTCATAGCAATGTAAGTCACAATTTTTTTTCAGTTATATAAATTCGTAAAATGTTGTAAATTCAGCTAAATATTATCGACATTTTTTTTCACATAAATATAGTTATTTGAATTTATACTGAATTTAACAAAAATTTAAATTTCTTAAAAAAATTACATAATAAATAATTTTTGAGTGTTTAATTTCTTTAAAATAGTATAAATAACACACAAAAAAGTAATTAAAAATATTATACATTATAAGAAAAAATTGATGATTACTAAAGACGATTCAGCATCTAAAGAAATGTATAGAAATATAATTATAGTTTGTCCTACCTGTAAGACAAGAAAGGAATTGAAAATCCCTATAAAAATAATAAATCAAGCTAAACAATTAACAACCATATCAATTCCCTCTAATTTATGCTGTAAACATAGTTTTCAAGCCTTTATTGACAAAAATTTTAGTATTAGGAGTTATCAAACTGTCGATTTTGAATTCACACATATGGAATTTTATGAAAGTAGTAATGGAACTTTAAATAACAATCAAGAAGATGATGCAGAATTATCATTTACATCTTTGCCAATCTTCCAGCAAATTATCCAATTATTAAGAGATTGTGTGGATGATAAAGAGATTTTAGGAAGTGGAATGTTTACTATTGATGGAAATGTCTTATATTCATCTTTGCCAAGTAACACCCTATTTTCAATAATGAATGAGTTTCAAGTTCGTAGTGAGGAAAAATTAATTGAAGTAAAAAATATGTATTTCGAATTAGAGAATAATGAAAAATTTATTTCTAAATTCATGGAAATTAATAATTTGAAATTCAATTTAGTATTAATGTTTTCTTTTCGTACGAAATTTGGTATGGGCAACCTTCATTTGAGAGATCTATTAAAAAAGATTGAAAAAGTTAACTGACATAATAATTATTATATTAGAGTTGTTTATAAAAATAATAAATTTCAATACTATATTTCATTATCAAATTTAATTACTCTTTAATAAAAGAAGACTCACTTTTTATTACCAAATATTTTACTCTTTTTTGCTCACAAATTTGATCATTATAATTTTATTGATCAAATTCACCAACTTATGTTAATGTTATATTATTCAAAACTTTAATATTTATACCAAAATAACCTTATAATAAAAAAATTTCACACAAAAATAATTTCAAACAAATACGTTTAATCTTTTTGTATGTAATTATAGATGATTAAAAAATAAAAGGAAAGCATTTATATAGTTGAAGTTTAATAATATTTAAATAAATAAATTAAATTTTGTGAGGATAAAATAAAATGCAAGCAAAAGAAAGAGATATTAACAATAAAATCGTCATTTGTAAGGAAATTTTAAAGAATGTCTATGAGATTCTTACTATTTTTCAACCCTTAATGAATAAAATGCTTAAAATGAATGAAGCTAAGAAATATCGAGAAAATGGGTCTTTTGAAAGAGCAGCATTTTTATTTGGGGAAATATCTGATTTATGTAAAGAAATTGAAGATATTAGTTCTGTTCCTGACGATCTTATAAAAAATCTAGGCAATTAAATTATTTTCAATTGTTTTACCTAGAATAACTTCAAAGAATTAAGAGATGCGCCCGCCGGGATTTGAACCCGGGACGCTGGCTTGGGAAGCCAGCATATTACCCCTATACTACGAGCGCAGACTAGAAAGAAAGTTGTGCTTTATAAGTTTTAGAAGTTAATGTATAACAATAATTAGGATTAAAAATTAAAATTTTCTAAAATATTTACAAAAGTATTTTCGTATCAGAATATAGAACAATACCTTAATTCAATAAGAATATAACTATAATGCAATATATTCTTACTAGTTATTGTGTTAGTCAAAAGATTAATCTAGCAAGATTACCAATACTTCCTATTTATTGACAAAATTAGATCTAACTAAAAAATTTCTTTAAATCAAATTATATTTAAGAGATTAAAGAAGAATAATTGAGGAAATTAACATGCCATTAGAACATAAAGAAAGTGAAAAATTTGTAAACCAATCAGAAGAGAAATTTAAAATGATTTTAGAAAATGCTAATGATTTAATTACAATCATAAATGAGGAATTTCGACATGAGTATATTAATGAAAAAGCTTACTTTAATCTCTTAGGTTATACATCAGAAGATATAATTGGAAAAACGCCACTTATTCCTTTACAACCAGATGATATTAAGATTGTAGAAAAAGCATTAAGAAATGGATTCAAGTATGGAGAAGGAACAAATGAAATGAGGGTACGGCATAAAGATGGTCATTTTCTGTGGTTAGAACATAAAGGAAAAACATTCATAGATACAGATGGAAAAAGAAAAGCAATAATAATTTCGAGAGATATAAGCGAACGAAAAAAGATAGAAAAATTAATAAAAGAATCTGAAAGAAAATATCGAAGTATGGTCAACAATCTTTCCGATATCATACTCGAAGGTGACTCTAAAGCAAATGTAACTTTTATTAGCCCTCAATGTTATGAAATTATGGGTTATCATCCTTCGGAACTCATAGGAAAGAATGCTTTTAATTATATTCATCCCGAGGATGTACCCAAAATAGTAGAATCAATGAAAATTGGTCTAAAAACAAAAGAAATTATTTCGGTTCCTCGATATAGGCTTTTACACAAAAATGGAAATATTGTTTACGTCTCAGCACGGGGTAAATATGTTATTATGAATGGAATCGAAAGATTTATTGTTGTAATAAGAGATATAACAACCCAAACAAAAATAGAGCAAAAATTAAAAGAATCTGAAGAAAGGTACCGTTTAATATCTGAGAACGCAAATGATTTAATCTGTATTCTTAATGAGCATTTAGAGTTAGAATATGTGAATAAAAAACCGTTTTTAAAGATTCTAGGCTATAATTATGACGAACTAATTGGTAAAAACGGACTTGAATTTGTTCATCCAGATGATCGAGAATATTTGATAAATGAGTTTAAAAAACCTAATAAATTAAGAGAAGAACCAATTGAAGCATCTTTAAGACACAAAAATGGACATTTTCTTACTTTAGAAGCGAATGCTCAATTCTTTATAGACAAAGAAGGAAAACAGAAAATATTAGTAATTGCTAGAGATATTTCAGAACGAAAAAAGGTTGAAACTATGATAATTGAAGAGAATAAAGAATTACTAGAATTGAGTCAAACTAAAAGTGAATTAATAATGAATGTATCTCATGAGCTTAAAACTCCTTTAAGTTCTATTTATGCGGCTTCCCAGATTCTTCTAAAAGGCTTTAAAGATCAATTTGGAGAACAGACAATAGGATTTCTTGAAATGATTTATAGAGGCGGGCAAAAATTAAAGCAATTGATTGAAAATTTACTTGATATATCAAGAGTGGAATCAGGTAAGTTTAATCTAAATCCCCAAAAAGAAAATTTAGTAGAAATTGTTAATGAATGTATTGATGATTTAAGATATTGGGCTGATAAGCGAAGTATTATTATTAATACTGAGTTTCCTAAAGAATTATTTGTATTGATTGATAGAATCAGAATCGAACAAGTAATTACAAATCTTTTATCAAATGCTATAAAATATACGCCCCTTAAGGGCAATATCTATATTAATTTAGATTCCGAAGATCAATTTGTAGAAATTTCTGTTAGAGACACCGGTATAGGATTAACTAAAAAAGAACAAAAAAACTTATTTCAAAAATTTGGGAAGACTGAGAGATTTGGAAAAGATTTAGAAGTTGAAACTGAAAGTTCAGGTTTAGGGTTATATATATCGAAAGAAATTATAGAATTACATAAGGGGAAAATTTTAGTAAAATCTCAAGGAAGAAATAAAGGATCAACCTTTACAATAAAATTACCAAAGTAATTTTTTCTAAATAACAGAATTTCTTATTTTTTACCATAAATGGATTTTTAAGTAGTATTTCCTTTTAAAGTAATAATTTTGTTTTTGATAAAAGAAAAGACTTTTCTAAATAAATCCATAAAATTACAATGCATCTCTTAAGTCACTTTAAAAGCGTGTGGAAATGCAGGGATTAAAAATATTAATTAATAGATCCTTACAAAAAATATCCTGTGGAATATATGGTTTATTATCAATTACATTTGGCATTATTGGAGATTCAGTTGCGTATTTATTGTATCCAGGGTATGATTTCAGACGAAGAGCCGTAAGTTCATTATGTTTAGGACCAGGAGGTCTTTTTTTCCAAATGGGAACCATTATTTCTGGTCTTTTTGCTCTTTTATTCGTGATTCATCTTGAAAAAACATTTAATGAAGAAATTGTTAGTAAAAATCTTAAAAAATATGTGAAAATCGCTGCAATAATCTCATGTGTAAGTTTCACCATGTTGGGGATTTTTTGTGGTTCTAATCCTATAATTGCTTATATTCATGGCATTAATGCGGTGATTAGTTGGATTTTTGGTGTAACTTATATTACAATTTTTAATATTTTATTTCTTAAATCCCCAAGATATTCAAAATTCCTTGCCTATTTTGGTTTTTTTGCCACATTTACTTTAAGTTTACTGATGTTTATTTTTTTCTTGCATCTTTTTCCTTCTTTAAGATTTCTAATGAGGATTTTACCCTCCCTAGAGTGGTTAAATACATTAATGCTAATACTTTGGTATTTTGTAGTGTCAAGCTATATAATTCAAAAAAAAATTTGATTCTAATATTTATATCTTTTTTCTAAACATAAATTTTAATTGATTATAGGAATTTTTATAACGTATAAAAAAAAGAGAGATTGCGATGAGTAAAGTAAATAAATTTTTTGATGAACTCTTCGATCTTGTACCAGGATATATTTTTGGTCTATTAACTTTTTTAATAGGTTTCATAGGGGATATTATCGCATTAATATTATCACCCGACTATATTATGTGGAAAAAATCAATAAGCATCTTAGGTCACCATCCCGGGGGAATATTTTTGAGATTAGGTCTTATAATCTCTTCTATATTTTCGATTTTTTTTATTGTATATATCGGTAGAGTTTTAAAGCAGGAAAATGTAAATGATATTTTAAGAAAATTTGCTGTAATAACTGGAGTTTTCTCTTCTGCGGCAGCCATATTTACAGGAACTTTTTCAGGTGTTAATGAGTTTATTAGCTCTTTACATGGACTAGGAGCATTACTTTCATGGATAGGAGGAGCCATTTTTTGTTCACTTTTTGGAATTGTGATGCTTCAAAGTACAAATTTTTCAAAAAAAGCTTCTTATGTAGCATTTACTGTGGCTGGGATCTTTTTGACTTATTTAATACCATTTTTTATAACTAATTTTTGTAATTTTTACGTAGATATTTGTTACTCATTTGGACGAAGAGTTTATGTAATAATGCCAATATATGAATGGATTGTAATTTTTTCGATACTATTTTGGCATTTATTTTATTCAAGTTATATATTATATAAAAAAATTAAATTAGATTAGAATTATCCAATTCAATTAATTTTTATGAATGATAATTAGTATGGAAAATATAAAATTTGAAGAGAATATTAAAATAAACGAGAAAGATGCTTTAATAATTGTTGATATGCAAAATGATTTTATACCTGGAGGATCATTGGCAGTTGAGGAAGGAGATTTGATTATAGAAGGAATCAATGAAATTGCTAATTATTTTAAAGAAAAAAAAGCTGTTATTGTTTTAACACAAGACTGGCACCCGCAAAATCACCTATCTTTTGCTAGTAATCATCCAGGAAAAAGTCCGGGTGATGAATATACTTCCGATGACGGAGGGATAGGTCCAGTTCTATGGCCTGATCATTGTGTGCAAGGTTCTATTGGAGCAGAATTTCATAAAGACCTAAAAAAAGAATTAGCTGATAAAATAATCCAGAAAGGTATGAATTATAAAGTTGATAGTTATTCTGGGTTCCAAGATAATGATAAAAAATCTGAAACAGGTTTAAGAGAATATTTAAATTCTAAAAATATTAAGCGAATTTTTATATGTGGATTAACCTTAGATTATTGTGGCTACTATACAGCTATGGATGGGTTTGAATTTGGTTATAAAGTTTATTTTTTAATCGAATTGACTAGAGGTGTTGATCTTCCACCTGGAAATGTTTCAAGAACTCTAAAAAGTATGAAAGAGAAAGGTATAAAATTCGTTAAAAGAAAGAGTTTCAAATAATAATAATTTTTTTACATCCTACTTTTCATTTAAATAATGGATAAAAAATTTCCCTATAAATCTATTTTAGTTGTGTGTTCCGTTAACACTGCCAGAAGTCGAATTGCAGAAGGATTTTTAAGAGATTTTTTCTCTAAGTTTAATTTAAATGTTTCTGTTAAATCAGGTGGCATTTCTTCTAATGCTAGAGATGGGATGATAATATCTTTAGATGCAAGATTAGTCATGGAAGAAATAGGGATTAAGTTATCTGATATTGCTTTATCGTTTGATTTGAAAAAACATCCTGAATTTATAAAAGATGCAGATCTGATTTTAACATTAACTAATCAACACAAGAAAGAAATCAGTGATTTTTTTAATGTAAATAACAAAAAAGTTTTAACAATTAAAGAATTTGGAGGCGGAAGTGGAGATATTGAAGATCCTTCGATGAACGAAGAGCTTTTTAGGAAGGTGAGAGATGAAATTATTGATAGTTTAATGAAAGGATTAAATAAATATGAGTTTTAAATTATGATTGAATACTTAATAATCGCAATTCTTCAGGGTTTATTTGAATGGTTACCGATATCATCCAGCGGACAAGTTATGATTGTTTCTATGAATTTATTCAATATTCCTGCTGAGCAGGCATTCAGTCTTTCCATATGGCTTCATTTAGGTACAACCCTAGCAGTTCTATTAAAATTCAGAACTGATTTTATTAAAATATTTAAAAGTCTTATACCTAAAACATATATTATTGAAAATATTGATATTAGAAAGAGAAACTGGTTAATTTATGCAACATTAGGTACTGGAATTACTGCTTTACCGCTTTATTTCATTTTTAGGATTATAATTTTAGAAGCATTTACTGCATTTCAAGGAGATTTAATAACATTAGTAGTTTGTGGATTATTGATTATAACAGGGATTATCTTACTCAAAACAAGAAAAATATATGGAAAAAGTTTTTTAGAAGATGTACCTCAAAAAATTATCCGAAAAGACAGTACATTATCTGGGCTTATTCAAGGCGTATCTATTTTACCAGGAATTTCGCGATCAGGAGTTACTGTTTCAATTATATTATTCGAAAGATATAATCAAGACACTGCATTACGTTTGAGTTTTTTAATGTCTGTTCCTGTTGCTATTGCATCCATTTTAGTTGATTTAATCTTTGGAGGAGGATCGGTTCTTGGAACTCTTGATACTATTTCAATTATTAGTGTTACCTTAGTTGCTTTTCTAATAGGTTATCTAAGTATAGAATTACTACTACAAATTGCTCAAAAAATTAGTTTTGGCTACTTTTGTATTTTATATGGAATATTTGCTTACATTATAATAATTCCCTTTCTAATAATACCTTAAAACTCTAAAACATAATTTTTTAGATACTCAGTTAACTCCTTCTCAATATTTGGAATTCCTTTAAAGCTTGGGAAGTCATTTAAATCTATAATGTATAATTTATCATTATTTATTGGTTGAACAAGATCAAATCCAAAAATCTTAAGTTTTAACTCTTTTGATAATATTCTTGATAAATTTATGATTTCCTTAGTGATTTTAAATTGTTCTCGTTCAATCAAATCTACATCAATATCTTCTGGTTTTTCTCTTAAGTATAGATAAATTGGATTTTCTCTTTTGATACCAAAAACTTTATCTCCAATCACATAAACTTTTCTTTCAATTCCATCACACTCAATAAATTCTTGAATATATACATTGTAGTATAAAAATTGTTTATATTTTTTGCAGAATTTATCTACTTCTTCAATTTTTTGAACAAGAAAATTAAATCTATTATATTTGTCATGCTGATAATGACTCTTAATTACAATTGGCAATTTATCTAGAGCCCATTTCTTAAACCTATTGACATTTATTAAGGTTTGAATCCAAGAATCAGGAACTAAAAATTTTTTGAGATCTTTTAAATAATAATTTATTACTCTCCTTAAGGCAAAATCAAGCGCTATTTTATTCTTACACATCAAAATTGTATCTATATCATGTAAAGTAGGTATATTATAAATTTTAGCAAAGTGTAATATATCAAGAGAACATTCATTTCTGACTTTTACAATTATTATATCTGCATCTGTAAATGATTTTGGCATATTTGAAAGATTAAAGAAATCCTTTGTAGGATCGTGGAGCATTAAATTGAATTCTTTTGCTTTTTTTAATTCTTTAATTACATGTTTAATAACTATATGATCGTGAGTAGCTGAGAAAATAATTTTTTTTACCATATTATTCAACATAAATTTAGGTCATTTTTTTTGAATTAATATTTCTTTTTTACCAGAAGCTTCAAATTTTAGAGTTAATGCTATTATCTTTGATAATTCATTATAAATCCATGTGTTTAAAGATTTGTGATCAACTTGAATAGAAGAGGGCTTTTTTTCTGAGTAAATTAATAATTTAACTATTGAGCCTTTTATATTTTCTATTAAAGTACTAATTGAATCTTCAGTAGAGGTAAACTTTTTAATTAGTTTTTTTGAACATGTAACAAATTTATCAGGACATCCAATTAAAGCCATCCCACTTGCAGTTATAGGACATAAAATGAAATATTTATATTCATATTTATGCAATTTCCCAATTTCTATAGAATTATCGATGTTAACCCTCTGGATATCACCAGATAGAAAGTCAAATAAGATGTATTCGCTTTTTTCATACCCTAACTCTTTTAATGAGAAAAATTTTTCTTTAACTCTATTAGGCCAGATATTAGTTATGAAAATATACCTCCAGATTAAATTATTAATTTTAGTATAGGTGTCGCAGATGTAATATTTGCGATGTTTTTTAAACATTAAATCATTTGCTGTTAAACTTTTATCTGGTTTTAATAATAATCCATCATCTCTACAAGTTTTTTTTAAAAGTGGCCAATTAATATTTTCTTTTTTATCTCCTGGGGCTATAACTCCTGCATTTAAGATTTGATAGAGACATTGAAAATCAGGAAATCGTTCTCCAAATGGTCTAAATTTCACATTCTCTATTGTTCTTGATCGAAAAACATCTGGATGTGAATTAATTCCTATAGCGTTAAAAAGTATATTCGTTTGAGTAGAATGAACAAATCTATATGAAATTGGCCATCTAGGATTGTAATCTCCGGAACATCGAGAAATGTTAATATTCGAATGTTTAATACTATACAAAAGAAGTCCAGGAGTTTGCATACAATAATAAACATCAATACCTTGTTCTTTAGCTGCAGTGGCCATGCTGCTTAACCATTCTTCTTGAGCATTGAAGTTTTTTCTTAATAGTGGTATACTTACAATTTGGTTTTTCATCCAATCTTGTTCATAAACTTCAATTCCACTTTCTCTTGCATGTTTCATTAACCATTCCCAAAATTCTTTTTTAAGTGGTATAGCGTGATTTTTATATGTTTCAAATTCAAATTTCTCAACGTAAGGTGACCTTGCATCCCACCGACGATTATGAGCTGTAATTGGCTTTTGGAATCGATTTTGATGGAATGTTTTTAAATCTGTCAAAAAATTCTTAGGATCTACTTCCCAACGTAATGTATTTCCAAATAGACCTCCTCCCATTAATCTTATTAGCGGTTTTAAAATTTTTGCTATTAATTTATTTGTATGTTTCAGGTACCACCAACTATCAAAATTATAATATACTATAGGGATGTTATTTTCTTCAAAATAATTTTTTATTGAAACCATTGTATCTTCATAATTCATTCCTTTTTCTGTTTTATAGTAATAATATGCACCATTATCTGTCCAGAATCCTAAATAAGAAGTCACTACATTTGCATAAAGACTTTTTCGCTCAGAATTATGATATTTTAATAGAATATTACCAAGATGTTCTATAGACTGATTAATTCCTTTATCAAAAAGAAGTATAAACTTTTGAGTAAAATTTTTCGGTATTTTTTTTATTGCTCCTTGAATTCCACAACTTATTCTATTATTCTCATCTTTAGAGATTGCAGTATTCAAAAAAGAATCTAAAGGTGATATAATGAAACAGTTTAAATCATCATCATAAAAAAGAACTGGAGCAGAAGTGATGTTAAATTTTTTTGTGGGAGGACAAAAAATAGCATTTCTAAAAGTAAAGGTTTTCATATTAGAATTTAAGTTTATAAAGGAAGGAAATGAAGTGATAAGTTCAGAATATTTTCCTGTGGCTGAATTGTCTAAACCATCAGGAATAGAGAGCTCAAAAGTAATAAAATTTTGACTATGATAATTTTTAATTAAAACATTTACATTTTGTTCAATATCTTCTAATCGATATTGAAAATAAATTGACTTAAAATTTCCTAATTTATCATTTCCAGTCTCTTCATTAATAGAAAGTAATTTAAGTGTTTTAGATTTTTCTTTTAATGGATTATTATTGAAATAATTGCAAAGTTCATTTCTTACTTTTACAATACCATTTATTAATTGCCCTCTTTTTCCGAATGAAATTATATATTGACCATTGCTTTTATTAAATTCTATATTTTCTATTTTAAATTGACTTAAAAAAGGTTCGATTTTATCTTTTTTTTTAAAATCCTTAGGGTTATATCTATATGTAGCGTTAAATTTTGGAGAAACAAGTTTATCAAAGAACCAAGGTAAAAGTAAATATATTACAATTAAGAACAAAATTAAAGAAACAAAAATTAATAGAAAATTATTTATAATATGTGTAAAAAATGCCAATCTAACCACTTAATTTTTAATTCAACTAAGTCTACCGAAAGATAATTAAAGGGTTATTTAGAATTTTAGTAATTCAAAAATATACAATTTTAATAATGATTTTTGTATCAATATTTCTAATTATTAAAATTTACTTTATTTTAATATGATTTAAATATAAGTATTTTATTATAGAAAATATCATGGCGAATAATTTTATTAATGTAGCTATTGTAGGAGTTGGTGATGTAGCATCTGCTTTGATTCAGGGCGTTCAAAATTATAAGAAAAATCCCGACAAAATCATTGGGATCCTACCAGAAATAACCCAATATAAGATTAATGACATAAATTTTGTTCTGGGAATTGATGTTAATTCAAATAAAGTAGGAAAAGATTTAAGTAAAGCAATTTTTGAAGAACCAAATTGTAATATGAAACTTTTTGAACCTGATTTTTTAAATGCTCCTGTAATTAAAGGTCCAATAATGGACGGATTAGATAGCAATATTAAAAATATTGTGCCGATAGATAATAATCAAGAACCTGCTGATATTGTTAATGAACTAAAGAAGAGAAATACTGATGTCACCATAATCCTACTCCCTACGGGATCTCATGAAGCAGTCAAATTTTATGCAATGAAAGCACTTGAAGCAGGATCATGTGTAGTAAATGGAATGCCTTCTCGTGTAGTCAAGGATCCAGAAATAGTTGAGAAAGCTGAGAAGTCTAATCTTTCATTGATTGGAGATGACGTAAAATCACAAATTGGAGCTACTATTGTTCATAGAACATTAGCAAATCTCTTTCCAATGCGGGGAGCTATGTTAGATAAAACAATTCAACTTGATTGGGGTGGTTCGAGTGACTTTTGCAATTTATTAACGCCAATGCCCAATGGTTATTTAAGATATGAAGAAGGAAAACGACAATCTAAAACTGAAGCAGTAACTGCCTTTTTACAAAATAGAGATACAGTAAATTGTCAAATTTCTGCAGTAGATTATATTCCATTTCTAAAAAACCAAAAAGAAGCCTATATGAGACTGGAAGGGCGCATTTTTGGAGGTGCACCAGTAAGAATAGATATCACTCTATTCGTAGAAGATGGAAATAATTCAGCAGGAATTATCACAGATTCAATTAGAGTAAGTAAAATCGCAAAAGATAGAAAAATTGGAGGCATACTTCAATCTGCCTGTTCATTCTTTGCTAAACATCCTCCAGAGCAGTTAGCAGATTACATTGCAAAAAAAAACCTTTTAGAGTTTGTAGAAAACAAGAGAGAAAGATAATTGATTTTGTTTTAAATGTAAGATTTTAACCTTTAACTCTAGCAGGTACCTTATATAATTGTTGTTGTAAATATAAAAAGTTAAAGATAAAATCAGAAATTAATGACACTGCTTCTGGAACACTTCTAAAACTGGGAAAATCATTAACATCTATGATATATGGAGTTCCATCTCTTGCTAACACATAATCAATTCCAAAAATTGATAGTCCAATTTTTCTGCCTAATCTTAATACTCGTCTTTTTAATTGTTTGTCGATTGGGACACGAATATGAATTAACTCTAAAGGAGATAAATTCTCATTATGTTGTAGGCGGTTATGTGAAGTTATTGAAACTGTCCACCGACCTATTATATATATTTTATATACAATTTCAAATTTCCCTAAATACTCTTGGAAAAATAACTCATTTTCTTTATAATTTTTTGTTAATCTTAAGAAATCATTTAGGTTTTCAACTACACCGACAATCCTACCATCTCGGGGCAAATCTGGAATATTATGCCTATTTAGTTTAATGACGAGTTTGGTTCCATTAGAACAAGCTTCATAAGCTTCATTTATAGAATAAAAGGAGCGAGGAACATTTACTTTTTTACATTTTTCTTCGATAAATCTAAAGGTCTCTTTTCTACTTTCACAAGTTTTAACAGCATCAATATTATTTAAAAGAGGAATATTGGGTGTAATTTCTTTAATTGTTCTATAAATTTCTTGATTACCTTCTTCAGATAATAATTTAACAATTATAAATGAAATGGGGTACTTCTTGATTTGTTTTTTGAAATGTTTTTCACTAAAAGTATTGGAACCTTTTTTTAGTAAATTAACTATAGAAATATTGTAGTTTCTATTGCAGAAATTTTTGATCTCTTCAAAAATTTCAAGATCTCGATTGCAAATAGAACCTATGTAAATTCTACTTAGCTTATTTGACACCCAAAAAACCCTTTATATTTTTGATAATTAAATTATAAATAATGGTATATAAATATATGGATTATAATATTAGTAAAATACGTTAGAACACACTAATTTTTGACTATAAAATAAATTAAATTAATGTTTATTTTATTTTTACATAATAAATTTATCTTAACTTATACTTTTTCTGATTTAGTTTCAATTGGATTTAAATTAAATAATTTTTTTTATTAAATAGAATAGGATAAGGCTAAAAAGGTAAGTTTTTTGATTAAGATCGGTATTATAATCGATGAATATCATTTGAAATATAAGGTAGAAGAATTCGTTAAATACTTACAACTTAAAGCCGATGTGAATATTTATACTGAAGAATCATATCTTCTAAATAGTTCTAAAAACACATTTGAAGAGGATATTTTTTTTGTAAAAGCGAAAGGAGATTTAGTCTTAGCTCTTGTAAAACAAATTGAAGAAGAATCATCTATCCCTGTAATAAACTCCTATAAAGGTATCTATTTATCTATTAACAGATATTTGAACAGTGTCATTTTAAAAAGAGCTGGACTTCCTGTACCAGAGTTCTCATTAAATCCAAAAGGATTTTCTCCTACTTTTAATGATTTTATTATTAAAAATATTATAGATCAAGATAATTATAGTTTTGATCCTTTAACTTTAGGTGAATCAAATCATATAAGAGTTGCTGATAAACGAGCGTTGGAAGAAGTTGATGGAAAAAAAAGTTATGGATATTTTTATTACCAAAAATTCATTGAAAGTGAATGGGAATACAAGTTATATGGAATTGGTGAAAAAATTTTATATTATAGACAATTACCTGTTTTATTTAATCCTAATAAGATGGAGTCTAGAACTAAAATTCCTGCAATTAAGGAATTAAATGAGTATTGCCATAAAGTTATGGAGATTATGGATTTGAAAGTAACTTCTATGGACTTTCTTCAGTCAAAAGATAAGCAATTTTATTTAACTGATGTAAATTGCACACCAAATTTTAATTATGTTAAAAATGGACCTAAAATTGTTGCTGATTTCCTAATAGAACAAGTAAAAAAATAGGTATTATTAAGAAAATGAAAATTGGTATTCTATCGAAAAGAAAAATAATGCTTACTGGAAAAATTAAACAATGTTTGGAAAATAAAGGCCATCAAGTTAAAATATATACTCAGAAAGAACTTAATATAAATTCATCTCTATTTGATAATGATTTTTACATTTTAAAATCAAAAGGGCTTTTTTATATATATGCTGGCTACTTTTTAGAAGCAAATAATATTCCAGTCTTCCCAAATCCACGAGTCTCTTATTTACAAAAAAATCGTGTCCATTCACATTACCTAATGAAAAAATATGGTCTTTTAAGACCAGGTATTTTCATAGGAACTCAAAAAACTTTGAAAAATAAACTTGAGAAAGAAGATTTTCCATTAATCTTAAAACCCATTATGGGATCTGGTAGCAAAGGGGTTAGAATGATTAAATTTTATAATGATTTTACCTCAGAAAATAATGAAATAATATATCTAGAAAAATATGTTGAAGGAATTCATTATAATGTCTACTTCATAGAAGATCAGATTTGCGTATTAGTAAAACCTCCATTATCTCATGAACATGTACCGATGGAAAAAGTTGAAACCCCTAATGATATCAAAGACATTATCAAAAAATGGAGAGATAATCTTAATGAAAATGCCTTATTTGGCCATTTTGATATTGTAAGAGAAAATAAAAGTAATAAATTATATACTGTTGATGTTGGGAGTTTTCCAGAATTTAGCAATTGGAAAATTGAAAACATTTCACCCGTAGAAAAAATTTGTGAATTAATCTTACAATCAATGCATAAACATATTAATAACCAAAATAATTAAAAGGTTTTATAGGATAGAAATACAAAGATAATGAATACTCAAGATATAAAGAAATCAAAAATTTATGGTGAAAAACAAAAAGTTAGGTTGTGGAAAATCCGTCATTTCATTTTTGATTTCGGAGGTGTTTTAATCGAGAAAACTTTTGTTTTAAAAAATTTATTTGACATTATAGAAGCAGATTTAAATATCTCAATTCCACGTGAGAATAATTCATATATTAAGAAGCTTAAAAGAAGTTTAAGCTCAGGAAGAATCTCTTCTCATGAATTTTTAGAGAAAATCTTTGAAAAGTATTATTATCCACATCAAAAAAGTAATGGAGCATTACCTCCAAAAAAGGTAAATGTTGAGTATTATATAGAAATATGGTTCGAAATCTATTCTCAAGTCACTGAATTCTCTTCAGATATGGCAGAAATAATCGAACGACTACATCAAGCAGATTATACCGTGAGTTTAATGTCAAACACTCACGATCTTCATGCTAAATCAAATTTGTTAAAAGGATTTTATAGTAGTTTTGATCATGTGTTTCTTTCAAATGAAATAGGTTTAATTAAACCCGATATAGATAAATACAAATATGTTTTAAAAAAATTGGATACAAAACCTAAAAATTGTGTTTTTATTGATGACAAAATCAGAAATCTGGTCCCAGCAAGAGAATTAGGAATTACTGTTATCAGATTTGAATCATTTCGTGACTTTAAGAAAACATTGGAGGAATTGGGAATAGGAGAAATTAGTAAAGATCTTCGATATAAAATAAAACAAAAGTATAAAAAATACAAAAAAGCTAAAAAAGAATTCAAAAAAGCTAAAAAAGAATTCAAAAAAGCAAAAAAGGAATACTTAAAAAAAAAGCGAAAATCCTTGAAGAGAAGAATAGAATTTCAGAAAAAAAAGGCTTATTATCAAAAAAAGAAATCTGAGTATAAAAAGCAAAAGGAAAGAAAAAAGCAAGAACTAGTCAGTAAAATTCGAGTTAATTAAAATGAATTACTTAATTTTATTCCTCAGCTTCTTTCTTCTCATTTTTCTCTTTATTAAATTCTTTAACTTTTTGCATTACCGATTCAGACGGGGAAGGAGGTAAAGGAATTTTTTCATAGATTTCAATAAATTTCACATCATCTATCTCCTCTGCCATATGAGTTTGAAGATCCATAGCCAACCCAAATTTAACATATGTTAAGTTTTGAAAAAGAAACATTTTTGGAATGGTGATCTCAAGAGTTTTATTCTTTGGATGATAGCTAACTTGAAATTCAGAAACATTTTCTTGTGGAATTCCTTTAGAAATCATGAAATAATTAATTTTATCATTGAAATCTTCTACTTTATCAATAATTTCTAAATTGTAATCGATCGACTGTCCTGCTAAAGGATGATTATAATCTATAATAACCCTTCCCTGCACAACATTCGTTATTATACCTCTCTGGACTTGTCCTTGCGATTGTTTAACAAACTCTTTTCCAATTTCAGGATTTTTCCCCTCATTTAATCTTCTAAATTTATTGATACCTATTCTTTCGATCTTTTGGGGATCACGTTTTCCAAAAGCCTTGGTGGGAGGTATTCTTACTGATTTTTTTTCAAAATAATTCATTTCTTTAATAGTTTCAGTAAGACCTTCATTTACAAATCCAGGTTTTCCTACTATAACAAACTCTGGAGTATAAAATCCTTGCTTAGCTTTCTTCTCATCAAATATTCCAGCTTTTTTAGCATCTTCCTCAGATGAAACTCTAAAAATCTGACCTTTCTGTGTTCTTGCTGTAATTTTTACTAATACAAAATCTCCTTCTTCTACTTTTTTTCCTTGTAATTTATCTTTCTTCTCTTTTAATTTTTTTATCTCTTCTTGAATTTTCTTTTCATCTTCGTCTTCTTCCTTCTTAGTCGGTTCTGCTTGTTCTTTCTTAGATTCTTGTTGTAGTAATTCTTTAGCATTATCAATAAATTTTTCGGCTGTGGCTTTGCCAATTCCTTTTAAATTAGTTAAATCTTCAGTTTTTGAGCTTGCTAATTTTTCCACTGAATCAATCCCAGCTTCTTTTAATACTTCAATCTTTTTGCCAATTCCTTTGACATCCTCTATTTTAATTGTCATAGCAGTTCAGAAATAATATTTATTAAAAGTAGAGTTCTAAAATGTTATATTTTAGAATATTCGATTGCTTATAGATTTTTCTAAAAAGTATTCTTTTATGATATAACTTTTGTTGATTATATTCTCAAATTTTATATAATTTCTATTTTTCAATTAATATCTTTAAAATATAATTCTATAAAATTTTGATGCTGTTGTTCTGGATTCTCTCCTCCACGTATTGCATAATCTTCATATTTTCTATATAACTGAACCATATCATCATATAGTTTTTTATATTTAGATCGTGGCATTATAACTCTTTCTTTTGATCCTAAAAAATGTTGTACAATGTCAAACCAAGATTTATTTTGATTTATTTTATCATAATAAGCTTTAGCGGCTCTTAATGCCGCACCTAAACAAGCAGATGAAGTCATATCAAATTGAATGACTGTTACATTAAAAATATCAGCTAATATTTGAAGAATAGCTTCATTTTTAGAACCACCTCCAGTGACATAAATGATTTCTGGCTTTTCCCTTGTCCATTGAGAATGCAAACGAATAGATATTAATTGGGATTCAATAATTGCCCTTACATTTCCTTCTTTGTCATTTTCATCGAAACCAAACCTAAAAACTTTGGGTTTTAATACTTGAGGCACGATTTCAGGAAAAAAGTAAGGTAACATAATTTTTCCTTTATTTCCGGGAGAAGAATTTTCCAATATTTTAGAAAAACCATCCCAATTTAAATTAAATTTATCTTTAATCAGTTCTGTTGTTAAAGCCCCATTTTTAAAGCAAATTAAACTCATATAGTCACCAGTAGGAGAAATAAAGACATGGCTCTCTCCTTGTGGATCTATAGTTAATTTTTTCATGAATCCAAAATATGTATTACTTGTACCTAAGCTGATAGCCACTTTACCTTTTCCAATTAAACCAACTCCAATTAAACTATTTGGGTTATCACCTGACCAGGGTAACACAGAACAATCATGATTGAATCCATATTTTTTAATAAAATATGGTGATATTTTTCCAATGATTTTATCAGATTCTACTAATGATGGGAGTTTTTGTTTCAGTTCAGGAGCTGTAGCATTAAGTGCTTTATCACTCCAAACTTTTTTCTTTATATCCATTAAATTCATTCCAGCACCATCTCCATAGTCAATTGGTGAATTCTCTCCTAGTAAAATAGATGCCATAAATGAACTTACTAAATGAATCACCATCGTTTTATTATATCCCTTGGGATTTTGTTGGTAAAATTTTCTTATTTGAGGTCCGGAGAATCGTTCAAATGTATCTGAACCAGTTAACTTGATTGTTTTTAACATGCCTCCAATTGCTACTCTAATTTCTTGACATTGCTTATTTGTACTTGAATCCATCCAAATTGGTGCTGTTTCACGTGTAAATACATCTTCAAGTTGCTCTTTTAGGTTTTTATTAAGATTAAGATTTTTTAGAGCCATTTCAAATTTTTCATTTAAATAAATAGTTCCATGTTGCTGTCCACTTCCGCTAATGGCTTTAATTGAATTAAAGTCTAAATTTTTTTCTTTAAATATGGAAAATAATTTATCCAAAGCTTCAACCCACATTAAAGGATAAGAATGAACAACTTTTTCATCTTCAAACTTAATAATTCCGTGATCTGTATTAAATTCTGGAAAATATTCACTATATGGCAAAGAAATATTGATTATTATTTTTTTTCCTTCAAAATCGATAACTATTCCAGTAAGGCTCTGAGTTGAGCAGTCTAAACCTAAAAAATAGTCATTCATTTTATCCCTTTTAAGAAAAATTATTTTTAATTTATTTGTATTCTGCCAATTTATTGTTAAGAAACAGGTCTCCAAAATATTCCTAATTTATCAGCATAATCTCTAACTTCTTGCATCTCCTGCGGATCAGGTCTACGATTTATTTCAGGATACTTGGAACTACGAAATTGAGGTCGATATTGAGCCATAATATTCACTACTACGTTTGGAAGTTCCTTTGCCACATAATCTAATATTGGCTTAGAACAACATTCAGTATGCGTCGGCATGACTAAATGTCTAATACAAATTTCTCCACTTCCCTCGTCATGTACTTTTTTATGGTTTCTGGCAACAATATCAAAATAATTATCAATTCCAGAATACTTTTTGGCACATTCATTATTTCCATACTTAAAGTCGGGTAACCAGAAATCAATAAAGTCTATTATTAAAGATAATGATTTTTCTGTTAAAAAAAAATTAGAATTCCATAATTGACAAATATTAGTTTGTTGAAAAATTAAACTTCCTACGATTGTATGAATGTTAGGAATTGGATCTCCTCCAACATAGTTAATATTTATTGCCCCTCTGTCAACTAACTTTTCAGCTATACCAGCTAGTTCTTTGGAATTGACTTTCTGAGCGACATCTTCTAAATCCTTCTTATTTTTCCACGCTTGAGATATATCATAATTTTGACAAAAAGCGCATCCAAAATTACATCCTTGGAAGAAAATTGTGCCAGACGGGATCAAAATAGGCTCTTCGCCCATATGTAGGAATGCTGATGAAATGTATGAATCCTCTGGTATTAAACAGAAACCTTTTTCTCCATTAATCCTATTAACATTACATTGCCGTTCGCAAAAGATACAATTCTGGAGATATTTATTTGCAAGAGTCTCTGCTAGATTAATATAAGAGATAGTAGCAACTTTAAAATTTTTTTTCTCTTCAATTTTTTTATTTAGTTTTTCATTAAATTCTAGAGATGTTTCTTTTAATTTTTTTTCAAGATCATCTATTGGATCATCGGAATTATATTCACATTCCACAGTTTTAGCAATTAAATATCTCGCAATTTGAGTACCATCGATTATTCCCTTATATTTTGAAAATCGTTTAAGAATTTCTTCATTTTTCCATACAGTTCCAGAATCGGGTCGAAGAATCCTAAAAACCATAATAAAAAGGATGTTTTATTTGATTAAGACTCAAAAGATAACCATTCGATAATATTAGATAGAAATTTTAGATTATCCCCTGCATCAAGTCCAAAATCACTATCTTCAATTAACCAATCAGAAGATCCAACAGTAACACACCGACCTTCATAAAATTCTGAGACTACACATATAGGAACTGTTCCAATAGCACCCAATTCATCATCAACGTAATAATTAAACTCAGCTTTCTCAGAGGTAACAATTATATCATCTACATCTTCTTCTGAAATAGTAAAAAAAGTACAATTAGGAAAAACAACTTCAGTAATACCTGAGGTAATGGGATGGTTGAATAACTCTGTAACTAAAATATTTTTCTTTTTAACTAAAAAATTTGAAGGAGCTTCATAGATAATTCCATTCCAGAATCTCCGAACTCCTGTAATTTTATATAACACTCTAATAGAACCTTCTTTCATTGGAATATCTCTATCTCCACCTTTTCCACTTGTTAAAAATAATCCCCCTCCTTCTCCAACAAATCTTTTGATGGCTTTTAATTCTTCCTGTGTAAATTTATCTTTCTTTTCGTCTTTAGCATGTAGAACATTTCCAATAAAGAGAATGTCAAAATCTTCAAGCATCTCAAAATTTATTGGTCCTTCATTTTTATCAATGTAGTCAATCTCATATTCATCTTCTCCCAAGCTAAACTCAGGAAACTCTTCTATTTTTTCTTTATGAGATAAATCAACAATTATTCTATAGCTCATTTTAATTCTCTGCTAATTATATATTATATATTAGTATTAATGGCTTTAAGTGCTAATTCTATGATCTTTTAAGAGATAATCCTTCTATCTTAAGATTTTGTAATTTATTTTGATAAAATTATGCTATTACTATTATTAAATATTTTCTTTTAAATTTTTTTTAATTGAAAATTATAATAGATAAACCTTAAATAAGAAGAAACCAGTTTTTAAAAAGTAAAATTTAAAAGTAGTAATTTTATATAGGTATAAATTCACGCTCAGCAGGACTATCTTTTTTAATAACTGCTAGATCTATACCATTTCCGCTCGCCATATCGCGTATAATAGAAGATGTTATAGCTTGCTTTATAATTTTTTTACCCTCCTCAACAGATAAATTATCTTTATATTTTGCTTCTAAAACACCATAAGAAAAGTTTTGACCACTACCTATTGCACAATATTTTTCTGGTAAAATGGACCCATATGCTCCTATATCCAAAATTGTAGGACCTTCTTCTTCAGTGATTCCTCCTAATATTAGCCCTACTTCAAAAGGAAACATTTTATTTTGATATAATATGTTTGATAACAACTTTCCAGCAGATTTTACTAAAATTGGCTTATTATCATGAGCCAATTGATATATAGTCGTTTCCGCTTTTAATATATCCACAAGATATAATGCATCTGCTACTCCTCCTGCAATTGTCATAAATAAGTGATTTTGAATTTCATGTAATTTTTCAGCAGTTTTGCTTGCTATAAAATATGCCATTGTCGCTCTTTTATCGGTTCCCAAAATAACAGCATCTTTACATACTAAACCCACTGTAGTAGTACCTGTTTTGGTAATTTGATTACTTTTTATGTCATTTTTTTCTGGTTTTTTAACTACAAATCCAGAATATTTTAAGAATTTAGAATTATTAGAGTTTAAAGCATCTTCTTTTCTCATAATTTCATTAAAGATCTTATAATTTAATAATTTTCTTCTAATTATCTATAATTCTAAAAATAAAAATTGTCCTTGGATGAAAAAAACACATTCTTTTTTACTATACATAACTCAAAAAATTTCGTAATTATATTGAAATGTGAAATTGAATATGATTTTAAAAATACTTTTAAAGCAAATTTAAATTTAAATTCATTAATGGTAGAGATAATAGGTTTTATTTTCACTCTTGATGCTATATTTACATGGGCAATAGCTTCACTTGTTTATAAAAAAGGATTGGAAAAAACCCAACCAAAAGCTAATTTATTTTTTAGATTATGTTGTACCGCTTTTGGAACCTTTATTTTTTCTTTAATTTTTGGTAGTTTTTTTTTTCTTAGAAACCTAACTAACTCAGAATTAATTACTTACTTAATAGCATGTATTATATCAGGATTGAGTGTTACTATAGGAGATTTATTATATTATATGTCTTTAAAAAGAATTGATGCCTCACGTACATATCCTCTTGTTCAACTCTCACTAATATTTGTTATATTTTTTTCATTCTTCCTTTTTGATGAAGAAATTACATATTCAATTATATTAGGCGGTTCCTTAATACTTTCAAGTGTTTTTATTCTAAGTTCGAAAGATAAATCTGAAAAGATGGATCTACATAGGAGTTTAAAAGAAAGAATTTCAGAAGATTTAATTTTAGGAGTGTTATTTGCAATTGGTACAGCATTTTTTTGGGCACTTGCATATGTCTCGTTTAATCAATCTAGAATACTATCTGGAGATGTATTTGTATCTAATTTCTTTCGAGTTGGTTTTGGGATGATTTCAATTGCTATTTTAGGTATTTTTCAAAAAGAATATTATTCAGGATTTAAAAAAGAAAATCGTAACAACTTGAAATACTTTTTATATATTGGAATAGCGGGGATTTTATCATTAGGTTTTGCAGATGCCATATATATTAAAGCTGCTGAAATTAATGGCTTAATTCTTACATCTGCTTTTACGATAAATACACCTATGGTTCAACAGATTTTTTCAATTTTATTTTTAAAAGAGAAATTTCGTAAAAGATTTTTAATCGCTGTGTTATTAATTATTATCGGTAATTACATCATTCTTTTTTTATAATATCTAAATGAAAATCTTGAATATTACATTTTAAATCACATGATTTTTAAATATCATACTGAATTATAAGATTGAAGCATAAATAAAAATAATAGAATAGATTATTTAATTTCAAGAAAAAAAACTAATTTTAAGACTGAAAATTATGGATCTAAGATTGATCTACAAATATAAGATTCGTTCTGATAATTATGTTAGCATATTAATGATAATGGGTTTTGTGATATATTTTTTATTTTTTACATTAGAAGCAATTTTATCCTTGGTTATTTACCCCTTAACATGTTTATTTGTTTCCGGAGTTTTAAGGATTATTGATGGATTAAATAAAAAAAAAAATCAGGGATACATACAAATTAATCAACTTTTAATTGGAACGATTTACATTCTATTTTCGGTATTATTCTTGATCTTTCTATTAACATTCCCTGGAGTTACCTACCATTTGATACTCGCTTTAATTGCATTTCCTATGATATTTTTTGGGTTTGCTGGTATTATTAAAGGACTAATAGTTGATATTTACTCATCAACTCAGAGAGTGATAAATATTATTGTTGGTTTTATAACACTAATAATTTGTTTTACAGCATTCACTTCTAATGAGAAGAACTTTTTATTTAATATTATTGCGCTCTTTATTATAATCATACTCAATGTTTTATGTAGAGCAGCATTATACTTGAGTGAGTATGGTTTATCTCTTAGGCATTTAAGGAATTTTAAACTCTTCTTATACATTATCTCTGATTATATAATTTCTGTGGATCGCAACGGAAATATAATATTAGATAAAATAGCATAAATAATTTAATACATTCATTTGAAAGAAATCTTCAAATTTTTTAAAGTGGATTTCACTTAAGTTTGTATGAGTATTTGAAGCAATTTGATTTAATAATGCTTTTATTATTTTTGTATTAATTAAAATTCCTAATAAAAAAGAATAAAAATTATATCAAAACATTCTATTTAATATTGTACCACTAAACTAAAAATTTTTAATTAAACAAAAAATCATACCAATTATGTCAGATGTACATTTTAATAAAGATAAGGGAACACCATTAATGTTATTTACTCCCGGACCTGTTTATGTTCCTGATCGTGTTTTAAAAGCGATGGCTATGCCTAATGATACTCATCGATCTACATTCTATAGAGAAATGCATCAGATCGTAAAAGAAGGACTACAGAAAGTATTGTTTACTAAAAATGAATGTGCTATTTTTGCTTCTAGCGCAACTGGAGTTATGGAAGGATGCGTTCGTAATTTACTTAAAGATGATGAAAAAGGCTTATTTTTATCGATTGGGGATTTTGGCGAAAGATGGTATAAGATTGGGATAGAAAATGGAAAAAATTCTGTCAAAGAGGGTGTTGAATGGGGAGAGGCAATAAAGCCAGATTTTTTACAGGAAGTATTATCAAAAAATAAATATTCTGTAGTTTTTTTACAATCAAATGAAACATCTACGGGAGTTTATAATCCAATTTATGAGCTTGTTCCAATAATAAAAGATCATGGAGCTCTCGTATGTGTTGATGGAACATCCTCTATGTGTGGTGTTAAAGTTGAAGTTGATAAATTAGATATTGATATATTTCTAGCTTCAGTTCAAAAGTGTTTCGCTTTACCACCTGGGATTGCTGTGGCTTCGATTTCTGAAAGAGCACTCCAAAAAGCAACACAAGTAAAAAATAGGGGTGTGTACTTTGATTTCTTAACAACAATAAAAAAAAATAAGGAAAATGAAACTCCTACTACACCACCAATTGCACAAATTCGGGGATTAGTCGTACAATTAGACTATATTTTGAAAGAAGAAGGATTGGAAAATAGATTCGACCGACATGAACAATTAGGAAAACGAGCAAGAACATGGGTAAATGATATATCCTTGGAAATGTTCCCTGAAAAAGGGTATGAATCCAATACGGTATCAACAATTAAAAATACATTAAATCTTGATATTCCAACAATGTTGAAGAATCTTACGAATAAAGGATACAAAATTGTAAACGGTTACGGCTCCTTAGTAAATAAAACTTTTAGAATAGGTCACATGGGAGAAATTCAGGTCAAAGATCTTGAAAAAATGCTAAATATACTTAAAGAGATAATAAATTATTTAAATTAAAATTGAGATTCTCAATAATTTTTTTTAGTATCAGCCTTTTTTATTTTTTTATTTATCATTTTCCAAATAAAATTTAAGTAAATTAAAAATTATTTTGAATTGAATAACAAAAAATCTTTAAAGATTTTTAAACTAAAAAAAATAATCAATCTATTTAATTTAAGTACACGTGATATTAATGAAAATTTTAATCAGCGATACTCTTGAAGATGAAGGAATTAAAATATTTGAAGAGAACGGATTTGAAGTTATGAAAAAATTTACAATTACTAAGGAAGATCTAAAAAAGGAAATAGGAGATTATGATGGGATTGTAGTTCGTTCAAGAACTAAATTAACTGCTGATATCTTGGAGAATGCAAAAAAATTAAAAGTAATCGGGAGAGCAGGAGTTGGATTAGACAATATTGATTTGAAGAAAGCTGCTGAAATGAATATAGAAGTTTTAAATACACCTGAAGCTCCTGCTGTATCAGTTGCAGAATTAGCTTTAGGTTTAATGCTATCTTTAGCAAGAAAAATAGCTCATGCTGATCGCACTATGCACCAAGGAAAATGGAATAAAAATGATTATTTAGGATATACATTAGAGGGAAAGATGCTTGGATTAGTAGGATTTGGTAATACGGCGAAGCACCTAGCCAAAATTGCTATTGCTATGGGAATGAAAGTTGGAGTTTATTCTAGATTTAGTAAAGGACAAGTAGCTATAGACGAAGCAAAAGAAATAGGATGTTCAATTTATTCATTAGTCGATGATTTATTAAGGCAAGCTCAGATTATTTCATTACATCTCCCTGCTACACCTCAAACTGAGAATTTAATAAACGAAAAGCGAATTACTCTGATGCGAAAAGATGCAATAATTATAAATACAGCCAGAGGTAATTTAATTGATGAAAAAGCTTTACTAAAAGCTTTGAAAAATAAAGATATCGCGGGAGCCGCTCTTGATGTTTATCGTGAAGAACCTTTAAAAGATCAAGAATTAATTAGCTGGGATGAGAATCTTGTGCTCACCCCACACATAGCTTCCCAGAGTATTGAAAACCAAACTGCTGCAGCAACTATGATTGCAGAAAAAATATCTAATTTTTTAAAAAAAAATTAATAATCAATTTTTTTTAATTTTCTCCTAAATCGTGTAAAATTAATCCCGAAAGAACTTTTGGGTCAAACCAAGTGCTTTTAGGAGGCATTACTTCACCCATATCAGCAATCAACTCTAAATCTTTTATATTTACGGGAAACAAATTAATAAACAAATCATTTCCTTTTTCTGTGGTATATTTTTCCATTTTTTTGGGATCCTGTGTTCCTCCTACAAAAAAAATATTTTCATCAGAACGAGGATCTTTAATACCTAAAATAGGTTCTAAGACTTTATCCTGAAGAATACTCACGTCTAAACTATCTTTTTTCGTTTTAAATTTAGCACTTTTAATTATTAACTTATACCATTTACCCTTTAAACAGATTGCCGTTTCATTCTTTTTCGCTGGATTAAATGAACTCTCCATAGGTATGACATGATAAATTTGTTCTAATTTTTTCAAGAAATCCTGTTCTGCTAAGGGTAATTTTATAATAACACGATTATAGGGTAAAATTCGAATCTGATCATCGGAAGCTACATATGATAGCAGATATTGCCAAGGAGCCTCAGATTCTTTATTAATACTAGGTTTTTTCAATTTGATTTTACGATACTCTGCAGCACTTGCAGCACGATGATGCCCATCAGCAATGTAGATTTTTTCTTTATTAAATAAATCTTTTAACTTCTTGATTATTGAGGTGTCTTTTTCTTGCCATAGTATATGATGGTATCCATATTTATTAAAAACGAATCTTGGCTCTCTTTTTTTGATTTCTTCAATTAATTTATTAATCTTTTTATTAGCTTGAAATACAGTCCAAACTAAACCAGCAGCAACTTTTGATTCAACTATATGATTTGTACGGTCTTTTAATGCTTTTTCTCGAGTGTGTTCGTGCTTTACAATATCTCCATCTTCATAATCTTGAAGTGCAATCCCCATTATTAATCCTTGATGACTGAAATTTGGAGATTCCTGTCGATAAACGAATATACTTGGAGTTTCCTCTCTTATTATGAGTTTTCTATCTATGAAGTCTTTATAAGCTTTAGCAGCATTTTTATAAATTTCCTCACCCTCTCCATCAGGCAAAATTAGATGTATTAATGAATTAGGATTTTTCTTTAATTCTTTTTCTTCCTCCTTACTTATAATATCATATGGATTAGTACAGAATTCTTCTGGGTTAAGAGGGATATACGGTCTAAGTGGAGATATTGATACCATAATATTTTATAAAAAATGTATAATATTATTTTAATTTCAATATTTTATATCCATCCGTCAAAAAATTAAGCAATAAAATACAGACAGCTTATTTCTTTTTCGAAAATTATTTAAAATTGATTTTTTATTTAAGTTATAAGTTTTGATAAAAAAAATAATAAAACTATTATTAATATAAATATCATATAATTCCAGTTTTAAATTAAAATCTAGAGAAAAAAAATATGCCAAAAGATTTACGAGATATGTTGGATAATATTGAATCAAGTGAAAAGCAGATTGCCACCTTACAAGCAAAAGCTGACAAATTAACCGCATTAGCTGAACGTCAAAAACGTATTATTAGTGAACAGGAAGGTATAATTGAACAACAAAAAGCAAAAATTTCGAAAATGTCAGATATACCAGAAGATATACTTGAATTGAAAGAATTGATTGGTGCTCAGAGACAAACTCTTAATGAAAAAGAATTAGAATTAGAATATGCAAAGGGTGAAATCGCTCAATCTCAAAAGGAATTGGAATTAGTGAAGAAGCAAATTGTCCCTACTCAGAAGAAATTAGAGGATGCTTATGAAACAATGGGTAATTTAAGAGCAGAATTAGCAGAAAAAAATTCAGAATTGATCTTAAAAAACGAAACAATTAAAAGCTCAGAAACTAAAATCAAAGAGTTAGAAGCTTTCACCGATAAATTCAAAGAAGAGCAAGTTAAGTTAATTGCTGAACTTGAAGAAAAACATTTAAAAGAAACTCAAGAATTAAAAGCACAAATTGGTGAACTAGACTCTTTTTTATTAGATAGTAAATTGACTTCCACCGAAAAAGATTCTGAAGCTAAAGATTATGCTTCCCGATTTGAAAAAATGAGGTCAAAACATGAAGAATTAATTAATAAAGTCGGAGAATTAAGTGATAAAAATAGAGAAGCCAATGAAGAAATTGAACGTTTAAATAAAAGCCTTAATGATATAAAGACTTTCCAAAAAGAAAATCTGGATAAAATAAACTTTTATAATAAACTCAAACCTTTAATGGAAAAAGATCCTCTTTTTAAAACGTTCTTAATCATAGATGAGGTAGGTGGAATAACATTAGAAGATCTAAAAAATGCTCTCGGTATTCCTATTGTCACCGTAAAAAGGAATGTTCAACAACTGGAAGAAGTAGGACTTATCGAAACAAATGAGACAGGAAAAATAGTAGTGAAACCAGTAGAAGAAATTTAGTCTTTTTATATTCTATTTTTAGATTTCTTAATATTAAATCAAGTAATTAAATAGGCTTACTCTAAACTCTTGCTAATTGTTCATATAATCCTGGTAAAGCTTCTTTAAATTTATCATCTGGGATTTTTTCAAGTATTTCAGCTGCAATGGTTTTTAAAATTTCCCGATATTTTGTAGGTTTCTC
>JBHLLG010000013.1:0-64678 GCA_048885925.1 Candidatus Hermodarchaeota archaeon | reverse complement strand
TTAAAGATCTTGATGATGCAGTTAGAAATCATTGCCATGAATGTGATGAATTTGTGGGCCGATTTTCAGATCTTAGTGTTGGAGCATCAGGAGCTCCCACTGGATATTCAATGATCCTTACTCGAACTGAAAAGGGACGTAGTTTAATTGATTCGTTGCTTGCAACAGGGTATATTGAAAGATATATTATTCCAGCTGATCAGATATCAGAATGGCGACCTAAAAAAATCAATTGGTTAAAGAAAATGACTTCAAAAAAAGTGAAAAAATGAATAAATGGGTGGTTTGAATGGTAGAAAATTCCAAAAGTGTTGTTATTATTGGAGCCGGTATTGCTGGTATTCAGGCAGCTTTAGATTTGGGAGATATGGGAATAGAAGTCCATTTAATAGAAAAAAGTCCCGTAATTGGAGGAAAAATGGCACAGTTAGATAAGACATTTCCCACTTTAGACTGTTCAATTTGTATTTTAGCACCAAAGTTATCAGAGTGTTATAGGCATCCAAATATTAATCTATATACTCTTTCAGAAGTTCAGAAAATAGATGGCTCCGTTGGTGATTTTACAGTTGAAATCCTAAGACGTGCTCGTTATGTAAAAGAGGATGCATGTACAAATTGTGGAGATTGTGCCAAAATTTGCCCCGTAAGAGGAGTACCAAATTATTTTGATGCTAATTTAAAAAATATGGCGGCCGTATATATACCATTCCCTTCAGCAGTTCCTCCTGTTCATATTGTTGACAAGAACTCATGTGTGTATCTAAATTATGGTATTTGTGGATTGTGTGCTACAAATTGCGGCGCAAAAGCAATTGATTTTACGCAAAAAGATGAAGTTTTAGAAATAGGAAATGTTGGTTGTATAATTGTTGCGCCTGGTTATGGCTTGATGGAAGATGTCAATCCACTTACAAAATATGGATATAAAAGTTATAGAAATGTAGTAACTTCTTTAGAATTTGAACGATTAATTTGTGCTTCAGGACCACTTGAAGGGCATTTAAAGAGACTATCTGATGGCGAAGATCCTAAAAAAATTGCTTTCCTACAATGTATAGGCTCACGATCCGATAGAGATCACAAGTACTGTTCTTCTATTTGTTGCATGTATTGTACAAAGGCAGCAATGATAGCTTATGAACATAATAACGATTTAGAATCATACATTTTTTATATTGATATGAGAGCTGGGGGAAAAGGATTTCAAACGTTTCTCCGTAGAGGAGCAGAAGAGTATAATATTAAATATATTAAAAGTAAAATATCTCATATTGATATCGATAAGGATGAAAGTCCGATTATTACTTATGAAGATTACGATTCATCTGAAATAAAGCAACTGAAAGTAGATTTGGCTGTTTTAGCAACTTGTATAATCCCACCACAAGGGATTGAAAAATTAGCAGAAATATTAGGAATTGAATTAAATAATTATAATTTTATAAAAACAAATCCATTTTTACCAGTTGAGACGAGTATGGAAGGAATTTTCACCTGTGGTTGTGCTCGTGAACCAATGGATATCCCTCGCTCTGTAGCTGAAGCGAGTGGTGCAGCAGCAAGAGCAGCGGAAGTAATTAAAGGAGGATAAAATTAAAATGTCTGAAAAGAAAGAAGAAACCCCCAGAATTGGTGTGTTCGTTTGCAGTTGCGGTTCGAACATTGGAGGTTTAATAGATGTTAAAGAAGTAGCGGAATATGCTAAAACCTTACCTAATGTTGTATTCACTGAAGATAATTTATATACTTGCTCAGAAACAGGATTAGCTCAGATCAAAAATGGGATTAGAGAACATAATTTAAACCGAGTAGTGGTAGCATCATGTACACCAAGAACCCATGAGCCTCTATTTCGTGATTGTATTAAAGAGGAAGGCTTGAATGAATATCTTTTTCAGTTTGTTAATATTCGTGATCAATGTACATGGGTTCATATGAAATACCCTAAAGAAGCTCTCGATAAAGCAAAAGAAGTTATTCGAATGGGTGTAGCAAAAGCTACTAAACTTGAAGCCCTTGAAAATATTGTAGTTGATGCTACTTCTACTGCTATGGTTATAGGCGGAGGCGTCGCAGGAATGACTGCAGCTCTAAATTTAGCTAATCAAGGATTTGAGACTCATTTGGTGGAAAAAGAGAATCAATTGGGTGGAAAGCTAAATATAATAAATAAGTTATTCCCAACAGGGCAGGATGCTTCTGAACTTTTAGAAAGCTTGAAGAAAAGGGTTGCAAATAACCCGAATTTAACAGTATATACTTCTGCAAGAGTAAAGGAAATTGGTGGCTTTGTTGGAAATTATGAAGTAGAAGTTGAACAAAATGGTAATAGCTTTGATTTAACTATAGGAGTTATTGTTGTTGCTGTTGGAGCCTCTTTATTTACCCCAAATGGAAAATTTGGTTATGATGGTAATAAAAGAATCACTCAATATGAATTAGAAAAGAAATTAAAAAATGATGAAGTTCATGCTCAAGACATTGTAATGATTCAATGTGTTGGGGCTCGTAATGACGAAAGAAAGTACTGTTCAAATGTATGTTGTATGACAGCCTTGAAAAATGCTTTATTACTTAAAGAAAAAATTCCTAATACTAATATAACAATTTTATTTCGAGATTTATATACTCCTGGAACCCACTATGAAGAATATTATAGAAGAGCAAGAGAAGCTGGAGTTATATTTCTGAGTTATAAACTTGAAAAGGAACCAATTGTTGAAGAAAATAATATAAAAGTATTCAATGAATATATAGCAGACGAAATAAGTATTCCTTACGATTTATTAGTTCTATCTACCCCTCTAATCGCAAATGATGATAATAAAGAGCTGGCTCAAATGTTAAAAGTTCCATTAGAAGAAAATAAATTCTTTTTAGAAGCTCATGTAAAATTAAGACCTATGGATTTTGCAACTGATGGTGTATTTATCTGTGGAGCAGCAAAATGGCCTGTTGATCTTACCGAATCTATAACTCAAGGGTATGCTGCAGCAGGAAGAGCGAGTACAATTATATCCCATGATACCATAGAAGTAGAGGGGGCAACCTCTTTCCTGCCTGAATATAATAAGAATTTATGTAGTGGATGTGAAGTCTGTGTTACTGTATGTCCATATAAAGCGATAAGTAAGAATGAAAATGACGAGATTGAAATTACACAGGTTCTTTGTAAAGGATGCGGAGTTTGCGGAGCAACTTGTACTAATCAAGCTATAATAATTAGGCATTTTACAGATGAACAAATTTTATCTGAAATATATGCATTTGGAGGGAGCTAATATTATGGGTTTTGAACCAAAAATTTTAGGTTTTTTATGTAATTGGTGCTCTTATGCAGGTGCTGATCTTGCGGGAGTAAGTAGAATGCAGTATCCTCCTAATATTAGAGTAATTAGGGTTATGTGTAGTGGTCGAGTAGACCCTAAATTCATTTTTGAAGCACTCCGAGTTGGAGCTGATGGAGTAATAGTTTTGGGATGTCATTTAGGAGATTGCCATTATCTTGAAGGTAATTATGAAGCCGAGAAAAAATTTGATATGGTTAAAAGATTCCTAAAACTTATTGATTTTGATAATAGAGTAAAACTGGATTGGGTATCTGCATCAGAAGGAGCTAGATATGCTTCAGTTATTACAGAATTTACAAATCATATTAAAAGTCTTGGACCTTCTCCAGTTGGAGGAGATTATCCTGATATGGAAATTCTAGATCAATTAAGAGCTATTGAAGAAGCTGCAGGAGGCGATCGAATGAGAGCACTTGTAGGGCGAGAAAGAAAGATTACAGAACAAGAAAATGTATATGGAGAAAAAGTATCTCTTGAGAAATTTAATCAGATTTTTGATTCAGCAATTATAGAAGAATATGAAAGACATAGAATTTTAATCGCTTTGGAAAAAGATTCTAAGTCAGTTAAAGATTTAGCAAATGAATTAAAAATAGATCCAAGTATAGTTTTAGAACATATGGTAACTTTAAAAAGTCGAGGTCAAGTCGACTTCGGGGAATTTATGGGAATTACACCAATGTTTTATAAAATGTAGAGGGAATGAAAATGGAAAAAGTTGGAGCTGTAATGGTTGTTGGAGCGGGAATAGGAGGCTCTCAGACAGCATTAGATTTAGGTGATTCAGGTTATAAAGTTTATTTAATTGAATCTAGTACGAGTATTGGAGGAGTTATGGCTCAATTAGATAAAACTTTTCCCACAAATGATTGCGCTATGTGTATAGTTAGCCCAAAATTAGTAGAAACAGGTAGACACCAAAATGTTGATTTAAGCATTAATTGTGAAATCTTAAATGTTTCCGGAGAGGCAGGAAACTTCATTGTTAAAGTGAAAAAAAACTCTTTATATATTAATCCTAAAAAATGTACAGGTTGTGGAGTTTGTGGTCGAAATTGCCCAGTTGAAGCTATTGATATATTCAATGAGGGATTAGCTAAATATCATGCTACTTCTGTGAAGTATCCTCAAGCAGTCCCACTCGTGTATGCAATTAATAAAGATTATTGTATAGGCTGTGGAGTATGTGCTGGTGTTTGTAAAGCAAAAGCAGTAGAATATGATAGAAGTGATGAAAAAGTAAATATTAATGTTGGAGCAATTGTTCTTGCTCCCGGTTTTGATGAATTTGTGCCTCAAGAAGCTAACAAATATGGTTATGGTAAATTTAAAAATGTTGTAACTAGCATTGAATTTGAACGTATATTAAGTGCAAGTGGACCTTATGCTGGACGAGTTTTAAGACCATCAAATGGAGACATTCCAGAAAAGGTAGCATTCCTTCAATGTATTGGATCTCGTGATTATACTGGAGAGGGACGACCATATTGTTCATCGGTTTGTTGTATGTATACTGCTAAAGAAGCTGTAATTGCTCATGAGCATCAACATGAAGTAAAACCCACTATTTTCAGTATGGACATTAGAGCTTATGGTAAAGATTTTGATAAATATATTATTCGAGCTCAAGAAGAATACGGTATTCGCTATATTAGAAGCCGAATTTCTTCAGTAACAGAAGTTTCTGAGACAAAAGATTTAAGACTCAGATATGAAACTGAAGATGGAAAAGTTGTCGAAGAAGATTACAATATGGTAGTTTTAGGTGTCGGATTAAATCCTCCAAATGATGCAAAATATCTTGCAGAGAAATTTGGAATTGAACTTAACGAATTTGGTTTTGCAAAAACAGATAAATTTAATACAGTACAGACTTCTAAACCAGGAATTTTTGCATGTGGTGCATTTTCTCAACCTAAAGATATCCCTGAGACTGTTACACAAGCAAGTGCAGCGGCGGGATGTGTAAATCAGCTTTTATATGAAAAAAGAGGAACATTAATTACGGAAAAGACATTACCTCCTGAGATTTTTGTAGCAGGACAACCACCGCGTATAGGTGTATTTATTTGCCATTGCGGGATCAATATTGGAGGGTATGTAGATGTTCCTGAAGTAACAAAGTATGCAAGCACTCTTCCAAATGTTGTTATGGCAGATCGTAATTTATATACTTGTTCCGCTGATACCCAAGGGATAATTAAAGAAAAAATAGAAGAGTATCATCTTAATCGTGTTATTGTTGCTTCTTGCACTCCGAGAACACACGAACCATTATTTCAAGAAACAATTAGAGAAGCAGGATTGAATAGGTATTTGTTTCAAATGGCAAATATCCGAGATCAATGCTCATGGGTTCATATGAATCAACCTGAAGAAGCTACACAGAAAGCAAAAGATCTTGTAAGAATGGCGGTAAATAAGGCAAGACGAATAGCTCCTATTGACAGAATAAAATTAGGAGTCACCCAAAAGGCTATGGTAATTGGTGGGGGAATAAGTGGTATGGTTGCTGCGCTTAATTTTGCTAGTCAGGAAATTGAAACTCACTTAGTTGAAAAAGAACCCGAGTTAGGAGGTTTTGCTAGACACATCTATCACACCCTTGAAGGAGGAGATGTTCAAGCTTATTTAAAGAACTTAATAGAACAAGTTAATTCTAATAAATTTGTTCATGTCTATACTAATGCTGAAATAGAAAATTTAGCGGGGTATATTGGAAATTTTAAAACTACCGTTATTCATGGCCCGAATAAAGAAAAAGCTGAATTTGATCATGGTGTTGTTATCGTAGCCACAGGAGCTAATGAATATAAACCAAAAGAATTTCTCTATGGGCAAAATAAAAATGTAGTTTTACAATCTGAATTAGAAGAGATGCTAAACACAGATAGTATATTTAAAAATAAAAAGTCAATAGTTATGATTCAATGCGTTGGGTCAAGAAACGATGAACATCCTTATTGTAGTAAAATGTGTTGTGCTGAAGCTATTAAAAACGCATTGTTAATTAAAAATTTAAATCCATCCACAGAAGTAACAGTTCTATTTCGAGATATTAGAACTTATGGATTTAAAGAAAAGTATTATAGAAAAGCGAGAGAAGAGGGAGTCATTTTTCTTCGATATGATGAACAATATCCTCCAGAAATTATCTCGGAGGACTCTTTCTTAAATATAAATGTTAAAAATCCAAAAGAAGGAGATTTATCAATTCCCGCAGATTTATTAGTATTAAGTGCTGGAATTGTAGCATCAAAAGAGGAAAATGAAGAGCTTGCTAAAATGTTAAAAGTACCTTTAAATGATGATAATTTTTATTTAGAAGCCCATGTTAAGCTTCGTCCAGTAGATTTCGCAACAGAAGGAGTATTTGTTGCGGGATTAGCTCATTGTCCAAAAACTATTGAAGATTCAATTTCACAAGCTAATGCTGCTGTTTCGAGAGCATGTACAATTCTTTCCAAAGATGAAATTGAAGTAGAAGGAAAAACAGCAGTAATTGATATGACTCGTTGTATAGGGTGTGGTATGTGTGTAGAGAATTGTGCATATAATGCTATAGAACTAATTGAAGATAGACGATTTGGACTAGTAGCATCCATTAATCAAGCTTTATGCAAGGGATGTGGAGCTTGCAGTGGGAATTGTCGATGTGGTGCCATCGATATTTTAGGTTTTACAAGTGAGCAAATATATGAAATGATAACAGGTCGTATAGGTTAAATTTATAAGAGGCTTGAAAATGACTGAAACCATTTTAGAAGAAAAGAAAGTTGAAAAGAAATGGGAACCAAAAATTATTGCTTTTTTATGTAATTGGTGTTCTTATGCTGGAGCAGATTTAGCGGGGGTTAGTAGAATTCAATATCCTCCAAATATAAGAATAGTGAGGGTTCCTTGTTCTGGACGGGTTAATCCCTACTTCATTATAAAAAGTTTAACAGATGGATGGGATGGAGTAGTTGTAAGTGGTTGTCATCCCGGAGATTGTCATTATATTAGCGGAAATCTCGTTGCAAGAAGAAGATTTGCGATTTTAAAAGAACTTCTAGAATTTTTTGGGATTGAACCAGGCAGAGTTAACTTTATGTGGGCTTCTGCCGCTGAAGGAGAACGTTTTGCTGTATTAATTAGAAAGGCAACAAAGATAGTTAAGCAATTGGGTCCAAATACAAAATTTCAAAAGGAGTGGTGTTAAAAATGGGAATTGAAACAGAAAATAAGGAAATTACAAATTCTATAAGAGAACATGCAAAAAAATTACTCAGTGAAAACCAAGTTGATGTGGTTATTGGATATTCTCAAGGCACTGTTCCTTTAAGCTCTACACCAATAATTATAAGAAAAGAAGAGGACGTAGATAAATTAGTATGGAACAATTTATGTTATATTAATTTAGCTCGATATTTAGCTCCTCTAATGCCCCAACTTTGTGATTCTGAAAAAAAGCCATTGAGAATTGGAATAGTAGCTAAAGGGTGCGTTGGTCGAGCGGTAAACCTTTTAGCTGTGGAGAAGCAAGTAGATTTGGGTAAAATTAAGATGATTGGATTTAACTGCAATGGAATAATTAACCGAAGTAAAATCGATTTGGAAATTGGTGAAAAGGAGATTCTTGATGTTTCGATATCTGGAGATCAAATTATTGTGAAAGGGAAAGATTGGGAGAAAAAATTTCCCTATGACCAATATATTAACGAACTATGTAAAGTGTGTAAAGTAAAAGTTCCATCTGCTACTGAAGCAAGTTGCGTAGGTGAATGCCAAGAATTAGAATCAATCCATGATGAATTTGAAGATATCGTTGAATATGAATCCAAATCTGCTGACGAGAAATGGGCATATATTAAAAAAGCCTTACAAGTATGTACTCTGTGTTATAGTTGTCGCCAAGCATGCCCTGTGTGTTATTGTAATCTTTGTTTTGTAGATCAAAATATGCCGATATGGTTTGGCAAAACTACTCAATTTACCGATATATTAACATTCCATTTAATACGAGCCCAACATTTAGCTGGTAGATGTGTGGCTTGTGGAACTTGCTCATCAGTATGCCCAGTTGGCATAGATTTAAATATTATTACAAGGAAATTGGAAAAGATAGTAAAAGAACGGTTTAATTATACATCAGGGCTCAATGCTGAGACAGTTCCTCCAATGATGGATTTTGATATGGCTGATGCACAAGAATTTATGTTAGAGGAAGATTAAAAAGGTGAGTAAAAGAATGGAACAGAAAATATTGAAAAAAGATCAGATTGTAAAGTTATATAATGAACTTGTAGTAGAATATAACATTTATGCTCCTATAAAAAAGAAGGGAAATATTGTTTTTGAAAAAATAGAAAAACCAGAAGATATAGTTTTAGATTATTTGAATTCTAAAATTCCGCCAAAATCAGTTTTATTTCCTCAAATGGAAGTATTATTTGAATATAGTTTAGATGAAAAGGATGTTGAAATCACTGATAGGCAGGATCTAGATCAAAAAATCCTAATATTTGGAATCCGTCCGTGCGATGCGTATAGCTTTGAATTAATGGCTAATTTCTTCTCTTTTCATGGGAACTGGAAAGATGAGATCTATTTAAAGAAGAGAGAAAATGCATTACTTATCGGGATTGGCTGTAATACTCCAAGAAATACTTGTTTTTGCACCTCTGTAAATGGAAATCCTTTCAAAAAAGACAATATGGATATTTTTCTTACTGATTTAGGAGATAAATATTTAGTTGAAGCAATTAGTGAGAATGGAAAACAAATAATCCAAAAATTATCGTGGCTTTCAAATGCGTCTAAGCCTGATATGAAAAAGTCGGGAGAATTAGCAAAAAAGGCTGAAGAATTAATATCTACAAATATTGATGTTGATACTGTTGTTAATAACTTAGAAATATGCTTTGAACATCCTGTATGGGATGAAATTAGTGAAGCTTGTATAGGGTGTGGTTCATGTGCTTATTTATGTCCAACATGTACTTGTTTTGATGTTATTGATGAAACAGACCATTATAATAATCGAGGTAGACGAATTAGAATTTGGGATACCTGTCAATCTTGTCTTTATACTCTGGAAACAAGTGGGCATAATCCCAGAAATACCAAGATACAACGTTGTCGAAATCGTATAATGCACAAATTTAGTTATTATCCAACAAATTATGATTTATTGGGATGCGTTGGATGCGGTAGATGTGTTTCTGTTTGTCCTGCTAATAATGATCTTCGAGTTATATTAGATAAAATAAAAAAAATCGAAAAAAAGGAGGATGAGAAAGTAGTTGCCTAATCCTTATATTCCTTATCTAACGAAAGTGAAATCGATAGTTTCTGAGAATAAAGTTAATGATATTAAGACTATCGAGTTAGAGTTTAAAAAAGAAAAAGATTATAAGAAATTTGATTATATTCCAGGACAATTTGCTGAAATCAGTTTAATTGGAAAAGGTGAGTGTCCTATCGGGATTGCTTCGTCTCCTACTGAAGAAGGAACTATTAAATTTACCATTAAAAAAATGGGAACTGTTACTTCAGGGTTTCATAATTGTGAAATAGGAGATATAGTGGGAGTTAGAGGTCCTTGTGGAAATGGTTGGCCAGTAGAAGAAATGAAAAGTAAAAATATTGTAGTAATTGGTGGAGGATTTGCATTCTCAACACTCCGATCATTGGTAATATATTTACTAGATGAGAAACATCGAAAAGATTATGGTGATATAACAGTGATTTATGGAAATCGCGATCCTGGAGAAGTGTTATATCGAGATATTTTAGAAGAATGGAAAAAACGAGATGATATTAAAGTAGTTTTAACCATTGATCGTGAAGCACCTGGATGGATTGAAGAAGTGGGATTTGTTGCACCCGTGGTTAAAAAAGTTGCTCCAAGTCCTGATAATGCTGTTGCGGTTATCTGTGGACCACCGATAATGATTAAAACTACAATTGCTGTTATGGAAGAATTAAATTGGGGCCCGGAACAAATTCTTAATAGTTTAGAGATGCGAATGAAGTGTGGAATTGGCAAATGTGGAAGATGTAATATTGGTAATAAATTTGTCTGTGTTGATGGTCCAGTCTTTTCTCTTGCTGAACTCAAGAAAATGCCAAATGAATATTAAATTAATAAACTAAATTTTTAAAATGTATCAAAAATAGGTGAAAAAAATTGGCTACTATTCCAATCTCAAAAACATTTGAAGATTTAATAAAAGAAGTACATGAACCAGGATTATGTGGAGAGTGTGGTGGTTGTGTTAGTTTTTGCTCAGCTGGTGAAATTAAAGCAATTGAAATGTCAGAATCAGGACCTCCAAAATACATAAATAAAGATAAATGTCTTAAATGTGGTATTTGTTATTATGTATGTCCTCAAACTCATGTATTAAACGACAAACTTAATAAGAAGTACAATTATCAACCCCCTATTGGGAATCAGATAAAGATTGCTTCCTGTTATGCATCTTCAGAAGAAATTAGAAGTAAAGCAACTGATGGAGGGGCTGTTACTGCTATTTTAAGTTATTTATTAGATAATAAGTTAATAGATGGAGCTATTGTCTGTAAAAGAAAAGGTCCGTTCAACAGAGTTCCATTTTTAGCGACAAGTAAAGAAGATCTAATTGATGCTGCTGGATCACATTTTGATTTTTCTAGTCAAGTAGTTGGATTGGAAAAATATAATACATTTATACCCGCTAATATTGCTTTGAAAAGAGTTATGAGCCCAGATTTATTAAATATAGCTGTTGTAGGGACGCCTTGCCAATTAAATTCAATTCGGAAAATGCAGGAATTAAGTATTCTACCCGCGCATATTGTTAGATATACATTGGGATTATTCTGCTATCTTAACTTTTCTTTTAATGATGAAGATAGAAAAAGATTAGAAAAACAGTTTAATTTTTCTTTTGAAGATGTTGAAAGTATGAATATTAGAGAAGATCTTATCCTCTATTTTAAAAATGATGATGCTTTACGTATTTCTTTTTCAGAATTACATGAAATTGGACGCCCAGCTTGTTATGCATGTTCTGATTTTTCTAATGTTTATGCTGATATTTCATTTGGGGGTCTTGGATCAGAAGAGAAATTAACTACAACAATTATACGTACTAAAATCGGAGAAAAAATCTATAAGGATGCTTTAAATAAAGGATATATTAAAGAACCAAATGAACTAAATAAACCAAAAAATAAAGCTGAAATATTAAATAAGATTAAAGATTTCAGTGAAAAGAAAATTAAAAGAGCAGAAAATACGTTAAAAAGTAAGTGATATTTATAACTAATATATCTATATTTTTAAGTTTTTATTTCTTTTCTTTTATGATTGATATAGTAACTCTCTGCTAAATGGGGCAGTAAATAAAATACAACAACTAAATATAGTGGAATTAAGGATAGTTCCACAAATATAGAAATAATAAAAGGGAATTTTGGACCCATAAAATCCCAAACTATACCTCCTAAAATTGGGCCAATAAAACTTCCTAAAAATGCAAAAAATTCACCAATCCCCAAAATTTTACCTCGATGCTCTGTTGAAATTCTACTTACAAGATTTTGAAATATTAGTCCAGCAGCGATCATAATAGTCATATCCACTAATAACAAACCAGCAAATATCCAAATGTTTGCAGAATTAATTAACAGCCATGTGACTAATGCACCCAATGAACTAACAACGGTAATGCCAATTGAAGGGCGAATTCTATCTACAATTGCTCCAAGTTTAGGAGCAAAAAGAGTTGCTAAAATTCCAGCTGGTAAATACGCCCATATAACTAAATTGACATTACTTTCTATATTTTCTAATAAATAAATATTCAGAAAAGGCCTTGCAATTGAGCTATTAATACTTCCTAAAAAAAGTACACTCATTAAAAAAATTACACCTATTATAATAGCCCTTGAATGGAAAATACTTGATTTATTTGAAGATTTATTAATTTGGGTTTTGTTTTCGTAAGAATTTTCTAAAAACTTAATTGACTCATCTACTCTTCTGTGAAATCTAAGTCCTGCTATAAAGTTTCCAATTCCATACACTGGAATTGCACTATATATAATAAATAGTTTGTTAGTAAATACTCCAGCAATCATTACTAAATTGAAGCCAAGTAGAGAACCTATTATTTGACCTATAGCATTCGCTGAGTCTCTCTTACCATAAGCTTGAGAACGATTATCTTTATTTGATTTTTCTGCTACAAATGTATTAAATGGAACCCAAAAGATTCCTGCCATGAATCCAAGAAAAAAAGTTCCTATCCCTAGAAGAATCATTAAATTGGCAATTATTGCAGCATAAATAATAAAATATGAGATTGCTCTACCATAAGAACCTATTAAAACTAATATCGTTCTTGATTTAATACGATCTGTTATAAATCCAGTAAAAAAACCGCTAATCATACGTCCTAGTACTTGTACAGAAACAACTAAACTTAATTGAATACCTGTTGCATTCATGTTTGTACGAGCGATTACTGGTATCCAAAAACTAATAAAAAAAAAGCCTAAACTGTTTAATAATACAATTTTTATCATATCATTGAAATCTTTAGTAAACCGCAGTTCATCTGATTTAAATATCTTCATTGTATTATGACAAAGTAAAAGAATTCTTTAAATCCTTAAATAATTGATTTGATATATTATTTTACATCAAAATCATAGACTTTTTTATAATCCTTCTATTTTTTAAAGAATTGAAACTCATTCAATATTTAAATAAAAGGTCTTCAATAATGCCAAAATATTAAAGGAAGATAATGTATTTAGATTTGAATTTTTTGTTGATTATTTTAGACTTAATAGAAGTTTTATTGATCCGATTAATAATATTGAGCCCGTTATCATACAACTTATACCCCATAAACTACTATAAACAATCTCAGAAAATTTCCAAAATCTTTCTGCATCAGTTAACTGTCCTGGTTGTGTTAAAATTTGTAAGTTAATAAAACTGGAGATACAAAGGATTATTGCCATTAATATCAAAAAGTAGCTAAATATCATAAAAATATAAGTAATAAATTTAAATTTCTTGTAGGGATCTCTTGATTTTTCAATAGTTACTATTTTTTGCACCTGTTTTTATGGATGATTTCTAAATTTCAAAAATATTTCCGGTGTTATAAATAGTATCATCTATCCCAAGATTAATTTGTCCGCCAGAAGCAATTTCTACAGCATAATTTATTCCTTCTAAAACTCTTTTCATCATAAATTCATAAGCTCTAAAACAATCTTCTAATTGAGTCATAGTTTTATTAGCATAGCAATTTGAAATTGCTGGTATCAACTCTGGAATAAAATCTTGACTGACCATCATTTCCTCGGCATCAATCTCAATTTCTTTAGCTAGTGTGAAGGGATTGTAAACATCCATTTTAGCAAACATGATTTTACAGACAAATAGAGATGCCTTTATTTCTTTCATGATAAATTTAATTCTATTTTTATCATCTAAAAATTTCTTAAAAGTAAGGGCATTAATTATATCTTCATTAGTAATAGTATCTGAAGTATCCATCAATTCACTTACTCTTTCTGAGATCCTTTTTGAAGATAACATTAATTTAAGATTCATCAAATTTCTTTCATAATAATCCTTGTAAAAAGCAGAAAGAAAAGTATGAGCTCCCAGGATCTCTTGATCCTTAAAATGTTTCAATTGGTAATTATTTTCTTTAAAAATGTCCATAAATCTCTTAATTATTAAAAATTTCAGTTTTAATCTATGTAACGCGAAGAATAAACATAATCTTGTTTTAGTATACGCTTCAACATTTCCCATTCTAAACCTATCATGATAATCTCTAGCATACATTACAATAGGCTTCAATTTACTTACAATAACATCAATAAAATATGAAATAATTCTTTCGAGAGGTCCACAATCTAGTACTCGAAATTTTTCTATAAGTTTTTCACTTGAGGGTTGAGCTTGTGGTAATTCTTTAATTAAATCATAATTATAATATTCCAAAAATAAAGATGTTAATGCTTCCATTTCTAAAACTGTTCGACAGGGAATAAAAACCTTGTTTAAATCATATAATATTGTTCCGCTTTCTGGCATGCTATTTAATCCTTACCCGTATAAATATATAAAATTTAAGAATAACCCTCTTTTTTATCAATATATAAATTAGTCTTTTATATATAATAAATTTATTATTGATACTATTTTAAAATCAGACTATTTATAATAATTCAAATTCAAAAATCTATTTTAATAGTCTTTCATGAATATGATAGCATTGTAAAAATTATAAATATGAGAAAGATTATCAAATTTTATGAATATGCTACATAAATAATTGTATAAGGATTTTAATTTTATTAATAAGAGCTGACTTGGAGAAATTTTTGATTATCTGGATTTATTTGTTCTATTTTAGTAAACTCTAAATATTTTTTCTTAAATGGTGCTTTTCTATAACTACGAAAATATTCCCATACTTCTCGATCTATAACAATTTTTTCATCTTTCATTTTAAAACCTAAATCATATTTTTTTTAACCTTGAGTAAAAATTGAATTTCACTATATTATTTACTTCTTGAGTCCAATTTTTAAAGATAGATTAAAGAAGATTGTAATCAATGAAATAATTTATTTTAAACTATGTTTTTGATTGAAATTACCTTACGAATTTCGTAATAATCATAAATTTTGCATTCAATAATATGAGGACAAAATAAGTTAAAGAGAGTTGTACTTTAAAATTGTTATCCTAAATGATAAAAAATTCGCTATATTTGTACATATAATTAAATAGGATTTTACATACATTTATAATGTTTTATTGTTTTGTATTCAAAAAATTTATAAAGAAGAAGCATTATTATTATTTTAATTTTAATCTTGAAATTTATCAATTTAAGATAAATTATAAGAAAAAAATACCAATAAGTTTATTAAAATAAGAAAAATTAATTAATCCGAAGAAATTAATCGAATTAAAAAAAATAATTAAAAATAAGAGCTGAATTAGAAAAATGGCAGAGGAAGAAAGCTTTTTGAACGCAAAAGCCCTGGTTGTTGACAATGGTACCGGAATTTCCAAGAATGGATTTGCTGGTGAGGATCAACCAAGGTCAGTCTTCCCCACACTAATTGGATACCCAAAGTATGAAAGTATTATGACTGATGTCGAACATTATACTCGGGAATACTATATTGGTGAGGAAGCTATGCAATTAAAAGGCGTTTTAAAGTTAATGTTCCCTGTTGAACATGGTATCATTGAAGACTGGACTGCTATGGAAAAAATCTGGCATTATACCTTTTATACTGATTTACGCATCGATCCAAGCGAACATCCTGTACTTTTAACAGAGGCACCATTAAATCCACGCCCTAATCGTGAAAAGATGGCCGAAATTATGTTCGAGACATTTAATACACCTGCATTATATGTAGCAATGCAAGCAGTATTGAGTCTTTATGCTTCTGGTCGTACTACTGGATGTGTTATAGATATTGGTGATGGAGTCTCCCATGTTGTACCAATCTTTGAGGGATTCGCCTTAAGCCATGCTATCCAGAGAATTGATCTCGCAGGTCGAGATATAACAACCTATTTGCAAAGACTTCTTAGACAAAAGGGTTATTCTTTCACAACATCGGCAGAAAAAGAAATTGTTCGAGACATTAAGGAAAAATTATGTTATGTAGCGATTGATCCTGAGAAAGAAATGATGCTTTCTAAAAAAGTAGCTGGGATGGAAAAGAGCTATATGCTTCCTGATGGAGAAACTATTAATGTTGGTGTTGAAAGATTCCTTGCTCCCGAATGTTTCTTTAATCCAAGCGTAATTGGTAAAGAATTAGAACCTTTAGATGATGTGATTGTTGGTGCTATTTCAGAATGTGACGTTGATTTACGTAGAGATTTATACTCAAACATCGTTTTGTCTGGAGGCTCAACAATGTTCCCGGGTATAAAAGAAAGACTAACTAAAGAGATAAAAGAGCAAATCCCGGAGAGCGTAGACGTCAAAATCATAGCTCCTCCAGAGCGTATGTATTCAGTCTGGATTGGTGGAAGCATCCTAAGTTCACTTAAAACGTTTCATCGTATGTGGGTAACTCGTAGAGAATATAAAGAGATGGGTCCACAAGTGATTCACCGATGCTTTTAATCGAGCAATTCGCTTAGTCAAATCAGCAAATTGGGTAAATAATTAAAAGATTTTTATTTTTCTTTTCTTTTTTTTTTATTGTTAATTTTTAATAAAAGATAGAGAGAGAAATATAGGGAAAAAAATCAAATGTAGATACCTAAAAAGGCAAAAATAGGGGATTTTTTTGAGAAAGTAATGAAAAATATTCTAAAAATCTCTTCGTGTAATTAAATAAGTGAACTAATCCAGATTAGGATCTGAGAAAATAAAAGTATGGAGACCTAAAAAATAAACATAGAGAAAAACAAAAAGATTTTAGGGATATGATACGGACTCTTCTTTTCCCTTATAAGCTGCTTGTAATTGCTGATAACAACCGACACAGAACCAGCTTTTCTGCTCAGGATTATATGTCATGTCCTTGTCTGAAGCGGAACACACAGTGCACTTACAAATGGAATGATTAACAATCTGGTCAATCTCACGCACTCTGGCACGAATTTTATCAAATTTTTCATTTTCTTCAGAGCTAAAATCCCCTATCTTTCTCGGTTTTCCATATGCATCACGATCAATTACTTTTTTTTCTTTATTTAACTGAAACCACTGTTCCTGAGCCCATTTAATAAAGATCATCCTTAGATTACTCCTTACTTTTTGTAATCGAGGGTTTTTTAATATTATTGTCTTTTTCTTTTTCATATGAAATTAATCACCGAACCAGTATTTAAAAATTTGGGAGTTGTAGGCAATGTAATTCATGAGATCTGAATTCTTGGAAAAGAATTAGTCCATGACAATCCAATCAGAATAGGGTTTAATATTTTAAGTTTTTTATTTTTCTTTTTTTATTATTTTTTTTCTCAAATTAGAGTTTAAGGTTTAAAAATTTTATATGGATTTAATCTTCAAAAAATACTATTTTATCATTGTGAAATCTATTTAAAATTCCACAAGATTTAAAATATTCTAAAGATAAGGGTGTAAAAGTTGGAAGTCCGTCAACTTTAGAATTTTCTAATAGATCCTCAGTGAATATTTCTGGAAGATATTTTCTCATGATCGTTACTTCTTTAAGTTCTCCCATCATAATTATAATTTTTCTTAAAGCTTTCCCCGTAGGTGGAAAGTGGAAAGCACTTAAAAACTCTAACGGTTCATCTCCTACATCTACAGAGATAATCTTACAAGGAAGAGGTCCAAATTCCATTCTGAGTTCTTCTTGGAAAGCAATGGTACTTCTGGGGCTTATAAATCTTTTACGAATTGGAGATTTAGGTCCTTTCCATATGAAAATCCTTTTTAGATCTTCCCGAATTATTATAAATATTTGTTCTGGATGAGAGATTAAGAAAGATTGAAGTTTTTCTTCGGCTACTTCAACTTTTATCTTTTCTCCCGAATCATCGAGTTCATAAATCATAAATTTCTCATAATTCTTCATTTTTATTCATCGAAATTTAAAATATTTGAATTAAAATTTATGATTAAAACAGATATATTAATATTATAAAAAAATGTAAATTTAAGTAAATTAGTCATATAAGTTATTTTATGAATTTATTTTTCTATATTTTATTATTTTTTTACGGATTAGATTTAAACTTATTCTACCATATGTGATAAATTAAGGTTCTTTTGAAATTTTAAGATTCATGATTTTTCAAAATGGAATTGCATCCTGATAATATAAAAGAAAATATAGATCAAATTGGTAAAAAAGAGGGATTAGCTCTTTTGAAAGAGTGGATTGATAGTTCAACTGATCCAATATTACGTCAAAGAGCCTTAGAGAACTATGGATCACTTGATAATGGAAAAAACTTCAAGTTTTTCGAGCATTTATTTCTCTCGGATGAAGATATTAAAATTAGAATAATTTCCGGTCAAATTTTGAAAGATAAATATTCAAGTAACAAAAAATTGGTTTCATTGTTAGCTTATGCTTTAGATAAGGTAGATAATGTCGAACAACAGCTTTTCGTGTTAAAAACTTTAAATTCAATCAATAATTCAAAAACACGAAAAGTATTAATTGATTCATTAGTGAAATTAATTATGGTTAAATACAAAAATAAAATTGATGAGTTTCCGAAAGATATTTTAAATTTTGATTTTCGTGAACCTTTCCCAGAAGTATTTGAGCAAATATTTATCAGTTTAGTTTTAAATAATTATTATGTAAACAAGTGTGGATATCATGTAACACTTAGAAAGGGGAAAATTATTTCGTTAAATTGTGAAAGCTCGAACTTAAATAGCATTTTGGAAATAACTGAACTTCAAAACTTGACGGATTTAGAGCATCTTCATGTGCATAGGAATAAACTTAGAACTATGGATGGCCTTGAATTTTTGCAAAAATTACGAAGTTTAGATTTATCTTATAATAATATTGAAAAAATTCAAAATTTAGAGAATTTAATACAATTAGTAGAATTAAATTTATCAAATAATAAGATTAGAAACATTGAAAATTTGGATTCCTTAGAAAATTTAAAAAGATTATTTTTAAACAATAATCAGATTGAAGAGATTAGTAATCTTAAAAATTTAAGTAAGTTGGAAGAATTAACATTAAATTATAATCATATTTCAGAAATTAAGAATCTTGAGGGTTTAACCAACCTAACAAGGTTGAATCTGTCATTCAATCAAATTAAAAAGATGACTGGGCTTAGTTTTTTAGAGAATTTAATGTGGTTATATCTAAACGATAACAAAATATCTCAAATTGATAGATTATCTACACTTAGTAAATTAAAAGGATTGTATCTTTCGAGTAATCTTATAGAAATAATCGAATCACTCGAGAATGTAGTGAATTTAAGGAAGTTAGAATTATCTAGTAATAGAATTAAAAAAATAGAAGGATTAAATGAATTAACAAATTTGCAAGAACTCTATTTGGATAATAATAATATTCAAAAAATTGAAGGTCTGGAAAACTTAGCCAGCCTCATTATGTTACACCTTGGTAGGAATAAGATATCGAATTATAGAAATGAAAATGTTGAAGATTTAAAAAATTTAAATTTCTTATTTTTAAATGAAAATCCCTTAGATCAAAAGAGTTGGGAGCAGTTTAAGAAAAGGTTCAAATATCCCTAATTCTCTAATAGATTGGTTTTTATTATTCTCAAAATATTTAATATATAAAATTAAGTTTTTTTAATCTTCAATGTGAACAATAATGGAACAAAGCAAAGAATCTACCATATTTACTCCACGATTAATTAAAAAAGATGATATTTATGGAAAAGAGGGATATAGATTAAACCTTGTAAAACCCAACGTATATCAATTCCATGCAAGAGGAACCGGTTGTCATGTTTATTTAATTATTGGGGAAGATATAAATTTATTAATTGATACGGGGATTATTACTAAATTCAATAGTCTTAATTATCTACTCACGACTGAAATAGGTTTAAAAATTGAAGATATTAATTTAGTGATTAATACTCATGAACATTTTGATCATATCAGTTCTAATGCTTATCTGCATTGCCCAATTGCCGCACATAGGTGGGCTGCCACTAAAATCCAACATACTGATGAGTTGATAACAAAAGGAAAAAAGTGTGGTGTCGATTTATCTAATTTGAAAATTAATATATGGCTTGAGGATAGAAATATCATTGATTTAGGAGGTGTGGTGTTAAAAATTGTTGAAACACCAGGACACACATCTGGTTGCATTTGCCTTTATGAACCAGTTAAGCAATATATCTTTACAGGTGACACATTGTATAAAGGAGCTATTACTAACATTTATGAGTCTGGTTCAATTTCTGAATATATTAATTCCTTACACATTTTAAATACGTTAAGAATTAATAGTTTTTTTCCTAGTCATGGAGATTTTGTTCTTGGTGAAGAGAATGTTAAGAAAGAAATCGAGGCTTCAATAGAAAATGCTAGGATGGAACTTCAAGTATTTATTCAAAGACTTAAAAGTAAACCTTTAGAAAGTGTGAGAATTCCACCATCGCTTTATAGGAGAGAGGAAGAGGATTTGTAATAAAAGATAGCTTTTTGATTCTATTTTCTGGTTATTCTCCACAAAAGTTGCAGTGTTTTAATTTTTTTGAAAAAAATTCACCACAGCTTTTGCATTCTTGTAAATCTCTTTCAATAATTGCCTCAACTATGTTATAAAATGCTTTTTCGACATTCTCGCCCGTTTTAGAGGAAGTACCAATAGGGTCTCCATAACAGTTGAATTTAGTACTAAAACTAATAGCATCCGCTTTAGAAATTTCTCGTTGTTCTTTTAAGTCAATTTTCGTACCGATTATTACTTTTATGATTTCTTTTGAATTGTCGTCGATTATTTGAACCCAATTTATAAGATCTTCTAAAGAATCCTTATTTGTTGTATCATATAATAATAAAGCTGCTGTTGCACCGTTCACATAAGCAGGAAACAAAATACGGTATTTTTCTTCTCCTCCAAAATCCCATATGTTCATATCTACTTTTAGATTTTCTTTAATTTTAATCTCTTTTCTTTTAAATGCTACTCCAATGGTTTGAATAGAGTTCTCGATGAAAATATCGTCTATATATCTGGAGATTAGAGAAGATTTTCCGACACCTTTGGAACCAGCAAGACAAACTTTGAATTTCAGCATGAATCTACAACCATTTGTAATAATCTTATTAAATTAAAGTTAAAGAATGTTCTTATTAATACGTTTCTATACAAGAATTTCTATCAAATACTTTTTTAATACTAAAAAGCAAAATTGGTATCGAATATTTATTTATTTTCTTTAAGATAATCATCAATCCAAAGTTCCATTAAAATTTCATCAATATAATTAGATTCCATTAAGAACTGCTTTTTTCTAATTCCAATGGTTTTAAACCCTAGCTTTTTAAAAAGATGGAGTGCTCTTTCGTTAGTAGAAAAACTGCTAAGAATTATTTTTTCTTTACCATTCAATTTTTTAGATTCTCGAATTGCCATATCAATAAGTTGTTTACCTATACCCAAATCTCTGTACTTTTCCCTAACAATAATTCCTAAAGTGCCAACATGCTTAGCTGCATCCCATTCAGAATTTAAAATCTCGCATTGTCCAATAACATTATATGGGGATTTAAGATCTTGATGTTCTGCTACAATAAAAAGTTCATTTTCTTTTTTAAGGTTAATATACCAAGAATCTTTTTCGAGTTGAGATCTCACGGGTAAGAATACAGGTAAATAAAGACCCTCTTCTATTACCTCATTAAAGTTATACCAAACACCGTTGATATCTGGTTTAGTTAAGTGTCTAATAATTATTGTTTCTCCGGTTTTTAATTCTATTACCTTTTTCATTACTTGAATATAAATTTTTATAATTAAATGCCTTATGGTAATATTATGGAAAATATTAATAAATCTGATATAAACGAGCAAGAGAAGAAGAAGAATGAAAAACCATCTATAGAAAAAACATCAGATAATAAAAAGAAACTAGTTGCAAAAGATTTAGTTAAATTAAAACATGTTGAAGTGCAAAGACAAGAAATCAGCCCGGAAGCAAGAGATCTTGCGCAAACTTTAAAAGAGAGATTATTGGAACATGACCAATTTGAAAGGCTAACGAATGATGAGATTACAATCCTTGAAACATTTATGGGAAAAAGATTATTTTTAGAACGAATTGCAATAATCGCGAACCAATCAAGAATACCTTTAGGTATTCCTGGCTTTACAAAAGTAGATTTAGAAAAAATTATTGTCGATTTAATTTCTAAAGGATATATACAATCTGAAATGGTTGAAAATAAACCAGTTTATTTTTTAACTGAACGTGGAAAATATCGGGTTCAATAATTTATGGAATAGTTAATCCTTTTTTAGGATTAACTTATTTATGGGTAGATCTTGATATTCTCCACTTGGATTCTCCCTTCTGATAGTTAGTGGTAGAATTTTTGATCTTAATTCTAACTGGGCAATTTTTATTGGATCTATTAGATTTTTAGGCTTTTCCACTAATATTGGTGCTCCAAAAGAAATTTGTAATGCCCTAGCTCCCACAATCCTAGCTTTTTCATATCTGGTTAAAAATATTGGACCAATCTTAACATATTCTCTAACTTTTTTATATTGTTTGCGTAATTCTTGAGACTCAAAAAAACTAGACATTATTAACCCTAAGAAAAAGAATAATTTAACTTTTTAAATGCATAATTTCATATAACTTTTTTGGTTTTGACTAAGTTTTTAATAGGTGTATAGTAATATTCACCTTTATTAATGCGCAGGAGGGGAATTGAACCCCTGATTTACACGGTGTGAGCGTTTAACGCTTTATATGTTATTAATAAAATAGGTGTCGTCATACCACTAGACCACCCGCGCTTATTCTTATTTAAATAATAAAGCATTTGAATTAAATGTTACTTTACTCCTTACTTTCTTCAATTTATTAAATTGTTGTTAAATCGATTTAAGAATTTAAGTATTTTTTAATGATCTAATAAAGTCCTTTAGTTTATATATTTGAATAGAATTCAATACTCAATAATTATAAAATTCTCAATCCTCCGGGTGATTTTTGTATCTACAAATGAAGGGTTTATTTCTCACCCATTGATTAAACAAGACATTATAACTCGACGGGAATATCAAGAAAATATTTTTATTAATTGTTTAAATAAGAATTGTTTAGTAGTCATTCCCACAGGTTTAGGGAAAACAATCATAGCGTTAATGCTTGCTGTACAAAGATTAACAGAGATAAAAGATTCGAAAGTAATAATATTAGCTCCTACTAAACCTCTAGTAGAACAACACTACCATTCTTTTTTAGAATTAACTAATCTCCCTAACGAATCCCTTATCTCTCTTACGGGTGCAATTCTTCCTGAAAAAAGGAAAGAATTATGGACAGGTATAAAAATTGCTTTCATGACACCTCAAGTACTTCAAAATGACCTTATTGCAGGATTATATTCAATCAAAGATGTTTCATTAATGATTTTTGATGAATGTCATCGAGCTGTGGGAGATTATGCTTACTGTTTTATTGCTAAAAAATATCGTGATATATCAAATTATGCCCAGATATTAGGCCTTACAGCAAGTCCTGGCTCAACTGAAGGAAAGATAAATGAGATTAAACAAAATTTATTTATAGATCACATCGAAATCAGAACAGAAAAGGATTTAGATGTTATTCCATATATCCATAACGTAGAAAATAAATGGATAAAAGTTAAACTTCCAGCTAAATTCTTAGAAATAAAAAAAATTTTGGAAGAAAAATTAAAAGATTGTTATAGATTCTTAAAAGAAAATGATTTACTACCGTCTTATGATATATTAAAGATCAATAGAAAGGATTTGCTAAAACTAAATCATTTAATTAATCGAAGAATTTCTATAGCAAAAGATAAGGATGATAAGTTCCAAATGTTTAACGCCAAAAAGTTAGTAGCGAATGCTATTAGATTATCACATATGATTGAATTAATTGAAACTCAAGGAGTTTCAGCTCTTAAAGATTATTTTGAAAAAAATAATGAAAAGATTAAAAAAAGCACTGCCAATAAGTCTTTAAAAGAATTATTTATTGATAAAGATTTTAAACGTGCTCAAATATTGACGTATGAACTACACTCTAAAGGAATTATTCATCCGAAAATAGAAAAATTGAAAGAAATTTTAAATTGTCAACTAAGGGAAAATCCAAGTTCAAGAATACTAGTATTCTGTCATTTTAGAGATTCTGTTAATAATTTGGTGCAAATTTTTAAAAAAGATACACTAATAAAAATCCATAAATTTGTAGGACAAGCGACAAGAGGATCAGATAAGGGCTTAACTCAAAAAGAACAAATAAATCTTCTAAGGGAATTTAAGGAAGGAATTTATAATACACTGGTAGGTACAAGTGTAGCAGAAGAAGGATTAGATATAGAAGAGTGTGACTTAGTAGTTTTTTATGATGTTGTACCCAGTGCTATACGATCTATTCAACGACGTGGGCGTACTGGTAGAAAAAAAGAAGGTAAAGTATATGTATTAATGGCAGAGGATACTCGGGATGAAGGCTATTATTGGGCTGAAAAGACAAAGGAAAAAAGCATGAAATTAAGTTTAGAAAAAATTAAGAATTCTGAGGTTCATTCCAAAGTAGGTCAGTTAAATCTTTTAAACTTTATGTCTCAAAAAGCAAATGAAGAAACTCAAGAGAATGATGAAAATCTTTTAGATTTGAGTTCTGTTAAGAAAATAGATGATGCTCAAGAGTTTGAAATTATATGCGATAACCGAGAAACAGCTTCACCAGTTGTTAGAACTTTATCACTAATGGGACTTAAACTTAAATTAGAACAATTACCCGTAGCAGATTATATAGTTTCGGAATATGTAGGAATAGAAAGAAAGTCATCAAAAGACTTTAACGATTCTATTATCGACGGACGATTATTCAATGAATTGATTGAGCTAACAAAGCAATTTTCAAGACCAATTTTGGTCTTGGAGGGAGATCTATTAAAGAATACTAATATTAATGAGAACGCTTTATATGGAGCAATAACTTCAATAATAATCAATTTAGGAATTTCAGTGTATAAAACAGAAAATTCTATCGAAACAGCTAAATTTTTATATCACTTGGCAAGAAAAGAACAAACATTAACTAAATCCACATTTAAATTAAGATTTGACAAGGCACCAATAGAAAACTCTCGTTTATTAGAGCATATAATTGCAGGAATACCTGGTGTAAATACATTAAGGGCTAAAAAACTATTAAAAGAATTAAAGACAATACAAAACATCTTCTTAGCAGATATCCCAGACTTAACGAAAATCGAAAATATTGGGAAAAAGATTGCTACTCAAATTTATAAAATTAGCAGATATAGATACAAAAATGACCACTAGTTTCATTTAATTACTTTTTATTTTGTATATCAAAACAATAAAAAAGATTTTTAACGTTTTCAATAATAATTATTAATATTATCGTAAAGAAACTAATTTTTAAATAACATTTATTACGAGGAACAGTATGATAAAATTTAAGGTTGTTGTTGCTGGAGCCAAAAATGTAGGGAAAACTTCACTTATTAGACGTTATGCAACAGGTAAATTTGAAAAATCCACTTTATCTACTATTGGTGTTGATTTTGAGACTAAGAAAGTAGTTGTTGATGGTACTGAAATATTACTAAATATTTGGGATTTTGCCGGAGAAAAAAAATTTCGTCTTCTGTTCCCATCTTACGTATCTGGTGCTTCAGGAGCACTAATGCTTTATGATGTTACAAATGAAGATTCTTTAAACGATCTTTATGACTGGATAAACGTTATCTCATCTGTTCCTAATTCTCCTAAAACAAAAATATTGATAGAAGCAAAAATTGATTTAAAAAGAAAAGTACAAAGAGAAGAGGTCTTAAAATTATTTGAAAAATATAAATTTCAAGGAGAGATTTTAGGTACTTCATCAAAAACTGGCGAAAATGTTGAAAAAGCTTTTGAAATGTTAGGACATGAAATCCTCAAAAATTCATTAAGGAAATGTCCTAATTGTGAAAAGTTTTATCCCTTAGAATTAAAGTTTTGTCAATATTGCGGTACAAAGAGTCTTTAAATTTCAATATCATTAAGTTTTGATTCAATATTGAACTAATATTTTATAAAAAAGCAATTATCATTAAGAAAAATTTATTTAAAACAATAAATAAGAGAAGATATATTACCGTATACAAAGGTTATGAAATTTGAACTATGATATTAATCAAGACATTCAGGAGATATTAAAGAGACTTAAAAAAGAAGAAATTTCTTTTAAAGATAAAACAATTTTGGTAACTGGGGGTGCTGGTTTTTTAGGTTCTTGGGTATGTGATGTTCTGGTCGAACAAAAAGCATACTGTATATGTTTAGATAATTTATCATCAGGAAAACCTGAAAACATATTACACCTTATGAATAAAGATAATTTCCGATTTATTAATCATGATATCTCTTATCCAATATATTTTGGAATGAGTTATCACCCGTTAGGAATTTGTATAGGCGATATTAAAAAAATTGATATTATAATGCATATGGCAAGTAGAGCTTCTCCTTTTGAATTTAAGCAAGAGCCAATATCAATTCTCAGAAGTAATACTCTTGGAACATTGAATTCTCTAGGAATAGCCAAATTCCATAATGCTATTTTCTTTTATACTAGTACCTCTGAAGTTTATGGAAATCCGCCAAAAGAGGCTATTCCGACTCCAGAGAGTTATTTTGGAAATGTAAATCCTGTAGGTCCTAGAAGTTGTTATGATGAATCTAAAAGAGCTGGAGAAGCTTTTATTAAAGCTTATGAACTTCAGCATAAAATGAGAACTAAAATTGTAAGAATTTTTAATACTTCAGGGCCGAGAATTAGACACGGTCCAGCATTTGGAAGAGTAGTTCCAAATTTTATACATCAAGCCTTACATGATGAAGATATGACGGTGTTTGGAGATGGGTCACAAACAAGATCTTTTATATATGTAGTAGATGAAATTGAGGGAATACTTAAAATGGTCTATAAAGATGAAGCAATGGGAGAAGTAATAAATTTGGGTAATAATAAAAAATACAGTATCTTAGAATTGGCCCAAATTATAAAAAATTTAGCAAATTCCAATTCAAAAATCGTTTTTAAACCATTACCCATTGATGATCCGATATATAGATGCCCTATTATAGAAAAAGCTAAAAAAATTCTAAATTGGGAGCCAACAACATCCTTAGAAGAGGGCCTTAAAAAAACAATAGCGTGGTTTAAAGATAATGAACGAAATCAATACTAAAGATCATTTAAAAGACTCTAAAATTAGCAATAAACAATTTGAGATAATACTCAAGGTTTGTTTAATTATTGGAATCATTATTGTTTCAGGATTTATTATCTATTATATTTTCACACCTGAACCTGGTTACGTTACATTTGGAATCTTAAATGAAAATCAAGAAGCAGAAAACTACCCTACTAAAGCATCCGTTAATGAGACTATATCATTTTATCTAACTGTAGGAAATTATCTAGATCGAAGGTTTTCATTTAGATTTAAAATAATGAAAGGGAATAATGATACAAATTTGAGTTCAAGTGGCTCTAATGGGACATTGTATCTTACAATAGGAAATTTTACTTTAGAAGACAATATTGAACAGATTTATGGATCTTATAACATGTCTTTCTCAGAAATAGGAGAAAATCAGATTATTATTGCTGAATTATGGCAAATAAAAAACGCTGTTGAAGAATTTAATAATATATTATGGCTTCGATTAAATATTACTAATTAGTTTGCTCCTCCAACTATACTTGCGGTTTCAATTTTTACATAAGGAGCTTGAAGTGAACCGTAAACTCTATATTGTTTCGAGACCATTTCGATTTTTTTAAAAAGGTCTAAAAGATTTATACCTATCATTGTCTCATTCAAAGCTTGTTTTACCTGTCCATCTTCAATTAAATTTCCATGTAAAATCAAGCCAGAGAAATCTCCTGTTGATATATTAGGAGAGTCTCCTGTGTAATCTAAAATAATACCTTTCTTAGTATCTTTTACTATTTCTTCAAAGGAGATATCACCCTGTTTCATAATAAAATTAGTAATCCCAATTGAAGGAATTGAGCTATATGAATTTCGAGAAGCATTTCCAGTACTTTCAACTCCTTCCTTTCCTGCTGTAAAACTATTATGTAATAACCCATTTTTTAAGAATTTCCCTTTTTGAAAGATCTTTTTATTCTTACATGGAACTCCTTCTCCATCAAATTTTGAAGATCCTACTGCACCATCAATTAAGCCATTATCTTCAATATTTAAATATTCGGAACCTAAAATTTCATCTCTTTTATCAAAAAGAAAACATCTTTTATATTGAAATGTTTCTCCATTTACTGCTGCAGCAATTGGTTTTAATATTAAACTGATCGTTCCTCTTGGAGTTAAAATCAAAGGACATTTCATACTTTTTATTTTTATTCTGTTTAAATTTTTTTTTGCATCATTTAGAGCTTTTCTACCTATCATTTTAACATTAATATTTTTCAACATTCTCTCAGACTGAAAATCAGAACCTGATGACATCTCTTTAGTTACTTTATCTTTGATGATAATCTCTGAATATAATGTGCAATTTGTTTCTTTTCCTGAAATTACTAAATTATTTGAATTAAAAATATAAGTCTTTACATAACTTGATGAAAAATTAGCAGATTGAGAAATTGCTAAATCGTCATCAGCACAAATCTTTATTAATTCTTTGGCATATCCTAAAGAATCTTCTAGCGGTAAATTCTTTAAGTCATCATCAAATAATTGTTTTACATCGGGATATTTTTTAAATTTGGAGGGTAAATTTATAAAATCAGGGTTTGGAGTTCCAACATTCATCATTTTTATAGCTAATTTAACTATAAATTCAATAGATTTTTTATCTAGTCTATTAGTGAAAGCAAATCCGAGTGATCCTTTGTTATTAATAACTCTAATTGAAACTCCAATATCTTCTCCAGTTTCACTGTTCTTTAATGAATTTTCTTCAACTTCAATATTAATATATTTATTTTTATTGAAAAAAATTTCAGCACACTTGAGATTTGAGCTTTTTTTTTCTACTAAATTCAGTCCGAAATTAGCTAAGGAAAAAATATCTAAGTGTTCCAATTAATTCAAACCCCCTACAGTTACATTTTCTACTCGAATATATGGCCCTCCATCACACACTCTAACACTTTGACCGTTCTTTCCACACATTCCGTCTGAATAATTGTAAGTATCTCGATTTCCAATAGCGGTTATTTTATTAAGGATTTCAAGCGTCATACCCGAAAGAGCTACATCTCTCATTAGATGTTTTTTGTCACCATTTTCAATCTTATAAGAACGTTTACACTTGAACTGGAAATTTGCTGTAGTAGGATCAGTGTAACCGTATTGAAAGTCTTCACATAGAATCCCATTCTTTACGTCTTCAATCATCTCTTCAAGACTCCAATCCTTGGGTTTTAGATATGTAAAACCCATCCTTACTTGAGGTCTTTCTGAACTTGATGATGCTCTACCATGGCCATTTGGGAGCTCATCCATTCTTGAAGAGGTTTCTAAATTATGTAAATAATTTTTAAAAATCCCATTCTCAATGATAGTGGTTTTCTGAGAAGGTATTCCTTCATCATCAACAAAATAACAACCAAATAACTCATATGGTAATTTAAATTTTTTACTTTGATTCATAGTCGGATTATCGATTATATTAACGTCTTCTATCGCAATTTGTTCCCCTATTCTTCCTTCTAAGATACTTTCTTTATTTAAAACAGAATCAGCTTCACAAGCATGGCCAAAAGCCTCATGAATAAATGTTCCTGTTAATTTAGGATCCATTATTACTGTAAATTTCCCTCCAATGGGAGATTTTGCCTTTAACAATTCTACTGCCTCTTGAGCAGTTACCTTACTTAGGTTTTTCGCTTGTTGGGTTTCAATAATTTCATATCCTCCAATCCCACCAATAGAGTTTATTGATCTTTGAAGAATACCATTTTCTTGGGCATATACTAAAGTAAATAATCTTAGAAGTGATAAATCCTGAATAATGTAACTATCTGAAGAGTTTAAGAAAATACTCTGAGTGTGTCCATCAAGGTATAGTGTGTGAGTATTTTTTATTTTTGATGAATAGTTTGAAGCGATTTTTTCATGGTTTTTGACAAGCTTTATTTTTTCTTCAATATCAATATTATCTAGATTCTTTTTACCAAGAATTTCAAAATTTTGAATTAATGGATCTCGTTCGATAATTTTAAACTTATTTTTACTAAGAGATTCTGAAAGTCTAGCTAATTTTATTGCTTGATGAAATCCATTTTTAATTGATTCTCTATTTAGATGTTTTAAAACACAAAAACCCCATCCTCCATTAACGAAAGCCCGGATTCCACATTCAGTAATCCCATATGAAGAAATTTCTTTGCTTTTTTGATCTGTAAAATCTAAATTTGTACCATGATTTACGGCAACTCTGATATCCCAATATTCAACTCTATCCTTGGCTATTTGATTTAAAGCGTTAATTAATTTTTCATCAATATCTTTTAAATCATGCCCAATTTCCATAAGAATTACTTTTTATATTATTTTTACGATTTATCTATAGCTAATGAGTCTATCCTAAAAAAAATTGTAGAAAAATAGCTTAAATATCTTTGTTTTTTAATTTATCTTCTATATAATAAGGTAAATTTTGTTGAGAATAGCTTTCAATTTTTAGCTTTTAGTGTTTTAATAGTATGGATAGCGTCATTTAAAGAACATAATTTAGAGAACTTATTAGAATTTTTAAATAAGAAGGATTTGTTACATTTCCAACATTTTTTTGATTTAATAATCTTTTTAGTATAATACCACTCTCCACAATTATAACACCGAAAAAAAAAGTATTTTTTCGCATCCTTCATCCTGTTAAAGAAGATTGTAGGAATTTATAAAATTTATATCAGCCATAAAATTTTCTGATTCTAATCTTAAAAATATTTTAAGATTAATATATCGAATAAAATAAGATATATTTTGGGAGGATTCATTAATTTAATTAAGATTAAATAAAAAAAGAGCATTATTATGAATCATAAATTTATTCATCCATTAGAGACAAGGTATAGAACCGAAATGGCTAACCTTTTTACAGAGGAGAAGAAATTAGAGAATTGGATGAAAGTAGAGGCCGCATTAGCTCAAGCACATGCCAAATTAGGTAATATTCCTTTTGAAGATGCTAATGAAATTGAAAAAAAAGCTAATTTAAATTATGTAAAGTTAGAGAAAGTAAATGAGATTGACAAAAAAATTCATCATGATTTAATGGCGATGGTTCAAGCATTATCAGAACAATGTGAAGGAGAATCTGGTAAATATGTTCATCTTGGTGCAACTAGTTACGATATTGAAGATACTGCTACCGCTCTACAATTAAAAGAAGCGTTAAAATACCTAAATAATGCATTATTGGATTTGATAAAAATATTAGTAGAGATTTCTGAAAAAAAGAAGAATTTAATCTGTATAGGAAGAACCCATGGCCAACATGCAATTCCTACAACATATGGTATGAGATTTGGTGTATGGGTTTATGAGGTATATAGACACTTAGATCGGATCTCCGAGATTATGAGTCGAATATCTTTTGGAAAAATGTCTGGCGCGGTTGGGACAATGGCAAGTTTTGATGATAAAGGGATGGAAATTCAAAAAATTGTAATGAAAATACTTGATTTAAATCCAGTACTTATTGCTAATCAAGTCATACAAAGAGATAGGCATGCAGAAGTTATTTTCTTAACTGCTTTAATTGGCCAAACATTAGATAAAATCGCAAGAGAATTTAGGATACTTCAACGAAATGAGATTTCTGAAATGTTTGAACCTTTTAAAAAAAAGCAAGTTGGTAGTTCAACAATGCCTCATAAAAGGAATCCTCATAAATCAGAAAGAATTTGTAGTTTAGCGAGAATTTTAAAATCTAACGTTATTGTCGCATTAGATAATATAGTTCTTGAGGATGAAAGAGACATTACAAATTCTGCTTCTGAGAGAATAATATTTGCTGAAAATTTTATATTATTAGATTATATGATAAATCAATTAATTGAAAATCTAAAAGGAATTGAATTCAACGAAAAAAAAATTGAAGAGAATCTTAATCTTACGAGGGGTGCTTGTCTTACTGAAAAAGTAATGGTTGAGTTGGTTAAAAAAGGAATAGGAAGACAATATGGTCATGAAATTCTAAGAAAAGCATCTATAAAAGCTCGAGAAGAAAATCTATACATGAAAGATATTCTAATGGAAAATAAGCAAATTAAAGAGAAATTTTCAAAAGAAGAATTGGCAAACATTTTTGATCCTCACAAATATATTGGTCAAGCTGTAGAACAAGTTGATAATTTAGTAAAAATTATGAAGACTAAATATAAATTTTAGAAAATGGTTGAAAATAATAATTTGTATAAAAAGCTGGGAGTATCTTCTAAAAAGGAAGAGGTTCAAAAGGCTTTGGAAACTATTGATAGGGGTCTATTTCCGGGAGCATTTTGCAAAATTGTTGAAGATATTGCTGGAAGTCCAGATTTTTGTTCTATATTTCATGAAGATGGAGCAGGAACAAAAGCTAGTCTCGCTTACATGTACTATAAAGAAACAGGAGATATTAATGTCTTTAAAGGAATAGTTCATGATGCCATGGCTATGAATATCGATGATATATTATGTGTAGGCGCTACAGGAGATCTTTTTTTATCCAATACAATAACTAGAAATACTAATTTTATTTCTGGAAAAATTTTATCAACTATAATAAATGAGTATGAGTCCTATAGTAAAAAATTAAGTACATATGGGTTAAAAATTATAACTTGTGGTGGTGAAACTGAAGATTTAGGAGACTTAGTTAAAACTCTTTCAATATTTGCGTCTATTTTTACTAGAATGAAAAGAGAGGACGTTATTGATGCTAATAAAATAAAATCTTCAGATGTGATAATTGGATTGGCAAGCTTTGGAAAAGCATCTTATGAGACTGAATATAATAGTGGTATTGGAAGTAATGGTTTAACTTTAGCTAGACATGGCATGCTCTCACATGAATATTACAAAAAATATCCAGAATGCTATGATCAACATCTTGATGAGAAATTTATTTTTTTTGGAGAATATAAATTGACAGATTTGATTGATGAATTAAACCTAAATGTAGGAAAAGCATTACTGTCACCAACAAGAACATACGCTCCAATTATTATAGATATTTTACAAAAATATAGAAAAGATATTCATGGAATTATCCATAATACAGGGGGGGGCCAAATAAAAATTCTAAATTTTGGAAAAGGTATAAAATATGTTAAAAATGATTTATTTGAAAGCCCTACACTATTTAAAATAATTCAAAAATCCTCTAAAACACAATGGAAAGAAATGTTTAGTGTGTTTAATATGGGACACAGAATGGAATTACTATGTGATGAATCAATAGCATCTGAGATAATAAGTATTGTTAAAAAATATGAAATTGACTCGAAAATAATTGGGTATTGTGAGAAATCCCCCATAAGAAATAAAAATATGTTGGAATTAAAAACAGAATTTGGAACCTATAATTATAGTTAAAGAAGATTTTTTACTTAAGAGTCTATTTATTAAAATCATTGAGTTATAAAATAACAAAATTTTTAATTTGTTAAATTAATAATTTTTTATTCAAAGTTTAATCGTGTTATTGAATGAGAAGATTAGGAGAAAGTCCAAAAAAAAAAATTGTTTTTGATAGAATGCGATTTTTTGTTTATGAAATATCATTAGTTTTTATTTTAATATTTTTAATTTTATTGATACCACTCTTTTTAATACCTTTAATCGTAGATGAAGGTTCAATCCTTTATGGGGTATTATTTTATTCATTAAGAGCAGTATTTGTATTTATTGCAATACCAATTGTTTTAACTCTCTCGAACATAATCTTTGAATCTCAAGAAAGAAATATAATAATACAAGAAGATATATCGCCTGCAGTTAGCCATTTAAAATTATATAAAATGTCCAAAAAAAATTATAAATATCAAATTTTATATGGTATCTTAATTTTTTTCTTTGTTTTTCTACCAATCGATTTTTTTCCTTATTTATTTATACCTGGAATGCTTGAATATCAGGGCAAGTCCATTGCAAATAAGTCAACAGGCTCCTATTTGGTAACGGAGGATTATTTTATATTTCTTATCTCCGCAATAATTATTCAACTTTCAGTATCTATAGCTGAAGAAACAATATCCAGAGGATTTATAACTATTAGAGGTAGTCTATATTTTTTCAAAATGTCTGCAGTGATGGTATCAGCGCTGTATTTTGGTTTAGGTCATTTTGCTTATTTTTTAGATCCCATTAGTAGAAATTATCCTATTTCGTATCCATTTATTATGTTTTTACAAGCATTTATTGTAGGTATAATTCTTTCTTTATTACTACTAAGAAGAAAATGGATAATTCCCGCAATTATCGCTCATACATTAAATAATATTGTTTCTGCACATAGTGTATGGAGTTATTTTCAAGGAAATGATTTTATGTTAATTACACTATATTTATATATTCCCCTGCTCATAATTGGTATTATTTTATTTATCTGGCAATTTTCACGAGTAAAGGAAAGTCTTTCAATTGGATTTAATATGTTAAAACAATATTTTGAATTAGATGAAACAAGTGAACAAACTAGAGGAGATAAAATTTTTCGAGTTTTTTTCGATATAATTATAGCATGTCTAATCTTTATTTTGGGGATAATGATTGCTATTTAGAGGATGGCTTTCTCAATGAAATTTGGGATTTTATCTGACACTCATATCACCAAAGATTACGATAAAAGCAAAATTACAGCCTTGCTTAATCAATTAAAAAGAATTTTTAATGATGTTGATGTGATTATTCATTCTGGTGATGTTTGTGAAGAAAGTTTCTTAGATGAAATCAAAGAGATTGCTCCGGTAAGATGTGTAAAAGGAAACCTTGACAATATTAAAAACTTAAAAAATTTTATTCAATTTTCTGTAGGTCGTTACCATATCGGTGTAATTCATAAAATTCCTGAAAATATAGAAGAATTCGCTAAAAAGTATGGTTTAAATATTTTAGTTTTTGGACATACTCATCAACCTCTTATAAAGGGAACAAAATTCAATTTACTTCTTATAAATCCAGGTTCTCCAACAAAACCAAAAGCTCCTCCTGAAAAACCAGGATTTATGAAACCAATACCAAGACCAAGTGTAATTACTCTTAATATTGATCATAATGAGATTTTATCAACTTTTATTATTAACCTTAAAAAGTAATTAATTATTTGCCCTCATAAAGAATCTTGAAAATCAGTTTTGTTTTTAAAATGAAGAGAAATTTTGTTTAAACGAATGCTAATATGTTGGGAAATAGCATGTTATACATATTGAATAATTTTAAATATTAAATAACTCATATTATTCATACAAGGAAATTTAAAGTAGGTTTATTAGAATAAAAACATATTTAAACTAAAATTTTAATACTATTATTTAATATAATAATAAAATTACTTTTATAGAGCGTGTGTAGATTTGGTAAGTAGACTTGAATTAGTGCTTAAAGAATTAAACGAAAATGGTAATTTTAGAGCTTCACTTTTTGCTACGTCTACCGGATTAGTTCTTGCATCCCAAAAAGAAGAAAATATAGATGAACGAGTGGTAGCTGCCATGGGTTCGTTATTAAGTGATTCTGCATATAAAGCTGCTGAGGAGTTAAAACTCTCTGATATTCAAAGTATGAAAATCAAATATAAAGAAGATTTTATAATGATGAGAAATATTATCATGTCTGATAATAAAAATCAATTCCTTTTAGCAATTTTAGCAAAAGCACCTGAAAGCGAAGATGTGGAGCGTTATTTTGATCAGTTACTTGATTGGGCTGTTGATAATTCACAAGCTGATTTGGAAAAACTTTCAAGCTTATAAGTATAGTTCTACGTTTTTTTATCTTATACCATTCTATGAAAGGCGAGATATTAATTAAGATAAATCAAATGATTGAGAACGTTTAACTTTTATTTCATTAAATAAGGGAAGAATAAAAATTTAAAAACTCGTTACTTACTTGTTCTTCATAGCCCCAGTAAAAGTGATCTGCACCCTCAATAATTTTACTCGTTTTTGGATTTAAGTAATATTCGTAATTTTCTTCAAATTTGTTATAGCTGGCAATTGTATCGCGATTGCCTTGTATGAATAATTTTGGTTTTTTTGACTGTGATAATTCCTTATATTTGGATCCCATAAATTCCCAGGGAAATGATATTGAAGCGTACCCAATAATTTTTTCAGAATAATTTATTACAGAAGAACCTATTGCTGCTCCATAGGAATAGCCACAAATAATGATTCTTTCATAATTTTTCTTGTTTATTAAGAAATCGATACATGCTTTTACATCACTCATTTCTCCTAAACCATCTGAATGAATTCCAGTTGATCTTCCAACACCTCTAAAATTAAACCGTAAACATGAAATGTCGTTATTAATTAACTTATCAAAAATTCCAGATACAACATTATTATGCATATTTCCACCATATTGAGGATGAGGATGACAAATTAAGACTACGGGGTTTTGAATTAAAGATTTTGATTTAAAATATTCACCTTCTAGATTTATTTCATTATATCTAATAAATAATAATTCTTTTTCTACCATAATTTTATTTAATTTTTATACTATAATAATAATACTATACAAGAATGTGCGGAATATGAGTTATAATAGGATTGTTATTGAACATAAAATTAGGGATTTTTTACAAGAAGATTGTAGATATATTGATATAAGTTCTAAAATAATTCCTGAGAATGCAAAATCTTCGGCAAAAATATATGCTAAAAGTACTGGATATGTTTCAGGATTAAAAGAATTACAAATATTGTATGAGATATTAAACGTTTCCTGTTCTTTAAAAAAAAAAGATGGAGAGGAGGTTAAAAATGGTGATATTATAATAGAATTAACAGGAAATGCAAGAGATATTTTGCTAGGAGAGAGAACGGGATTAAATCTAATAACACATATGAGTGCTATTACTACTACTTCAAGAAAATTTGTAAAAATAATTAAAGATTCTGGAAAAAAGGTTAAAATAGCCTGTACACGTAAAACTAATCCAGGTATTCGTATTTTTGAGAAAAGAGCTGCTGAACTCGGACTAGCAGATGTTCATAGATTCTCTCTCGATGATATGATTTTGCTAAAGGATACTCATTTAAGATATTATAAAGGAGATATTGCAAATCTATTAAATGATACCAAAAATAAAAGTAGTTTTACAAAAAAAATTGAGATCGAAATCGAAAACGTGGAAGACATTTTAATAGCTGCAAAGAATGGAGCCGATATTGTGATGTTAGATAATATGAGTCCAGATCAGGTTGAAGATGCAATTAATTTATTAAAAAAGAATAATCTTAGAGATAAGGTTATTGTTGAAGTTTCTGGAGGGATAACTCAGGAAAATATTGTAGACTATTTACTCTCAGAACCTGATATAATAAGTTCAAGTTTATTAACTCAATTTCCTTCCGAACGAGTTGATTTTTCACTACGTTTTGATTAATTAAAATTTAATCTATAACAATTTCACGAATTGAACAAATAACATCTTTTATTTTGGTTAATTCTTTATAAAGATCCTTGATAGGTCCAAATTCACCTACTAAAAGAAGCAATTCAATTTTTTTTTCTGCAATTCGCCAGTCAGTTACTGTTTTGATAATTTGGTGATATCGAGAATATACTTCTGTTATTTGGTCAATAATTATTTCTTTAAAAGGATAAACCAAATTAATACTCATTATTTTATATCCTTGTAGGTTTTCAAATTTTTCATAATTCTCTATAAAACTTACAATAGAGTCCCTTAAAGCTTCACTTTTCGAATTAAATCCACTAAGATTTCTAACTTTTTCAAACCGCTCTAATAAATCATCATTAATTTGTAATGAGATAATCGGAATTTAACTTTCTCCTCCTTTTTGTTAGAAGATTTCTAATATTAATTAAAAATATTTTATAATTAGTTATTAAAATTAATTTGTTAATAAAATCTTTTTTCAGTTTTTTTATAAAACCTAAGATATAGAAGAACTATTTATTTATTTTAACAATCTTTTTAATTGTATATTATATTTAAATTGTTTAATTATCCATATTAGTCTAAATAGAATTTATGATTAATTCTAACATCATAAGTATGACTTTAAATCCATCTACTTTTTTTTTCTGTTATATAAATTTCGTTATATAGGTTAAAGATTGATTTAATGATTTCACAGAAGATAATTCAATAATTAATGGTCCTTTGTAATTGAATTTATTAATAATATGAAAAATTTTTTTAAAATCAATCTTTCCACTACCTAAAGAGGGGTGTGTATCTGATTCTTTACTTAAATTATCAACAATATGAACATTTTTTATAATACTATGAAATTTTGACCATAATTGTTCTACATTTCCCTCACACATATAGAAATGACTTGTATCATAAGTAAGAAAAAGATCCTTATGATTAATAAAACCTAATACTTCCTCAATATTTTTATTATCTGTCATTATTTTGGCTTGTTGAGGCATATTTTCTAAACAAATAATTAGATTCTGCTTTTTTGTAAAATCTAACAATTTATAAATAGCTCGTTTAAGTTGTTCTTTATTAAATGCTCTAATTGATTCTAACATAAAATTGGCTAAACCGGGATGGATTGTTAGTATGTTAGCACCAATTTTATGACAGAGTATTATTGTATCTATACATGATTTTATTGAAGCCTCACTAATACGGTTATTATGAGAGCATAAATTTATATCAATAAAAGGGGCATGAACTTGATAATTTAAAGAATAAGAATCTACTAATTCAATGAATCTCTGTTGATATTCATTTTTAAACAATTCTGGAGGTTCAATTACTAATTCTACTATATTTATTCCATTTTCCTCGGCAAAATTAAGACATTCTTTAAAAGATTTAAGCTGTAAATCTATTAGGTTTTTAAAATTATTTTTAAGACCAATTTCAACAAGGTGTCCTAAAGTACTAATACCTAATTGCATAAATTTCACCCTATATTAATTTTTTATTTACAATTTTTTCTGCTTACTTCGTGGATAGCTCGCAAAAAGACTTTCAAAGAGTTTTTTAAATCTTTCAAGATGTTCATTAGAAATTATTATTGGATCTCCTAATTGTAAGGCTCCCCAATACATCTTGGCAAGTTTTTCAACTAATTCAGCAAATTTGACTGCATGGTCTAAAGTTTTTCCACAAACAATGACTCCATGATTTGCTAAGAGGGCAGCATTTTTGATTCCTAAGGCTTTAAGAGCAACATCGCCTATCTCTCCTGTGTGGGCTTCTCCAAATTCAGAGACATCAATAGAACCACCTAAAAAAATGTACATCTCCTCCATAATAATCGGAATGTTTTTTCTCACAATTGAAAGCGTTGTTGCAAAAGGGGAATGAGTATGGATTACTGATTGAACCTTTGGTCTTGATTTATAGATTGCTATATGCATTTTTGCTTCTGTTGAAGGTAATTTTCTTGAGCTTAAAGGATTTCCATTGAAATCTAAATGTACAATTTCGCCTTTTTTAAGAGTCTCATACTGATTAAATGAAGGTGTAATAAATAATTCTTCTTTCTTACCATTTCTTACACTTACATTACCTTCTCCTGCTTCTACTAATCCTTTTGCAAAAATACTTTTTGCTCCTTTAACAACTTCCGTCCGAAGTTGATCTTCTTTATTTATAGCCATATATAGTATAATTAAAATTCAATTAAAAATATATTTTGAAAATTATTGTTCTTCACTTCTGAATACTTATAATATATTTTTTATTTACAATAATTCAGGTTGGTCTTTTTTTTTAAATGTGTACTTAATAATATTAAATTTGTCAATAAAAATTTGAATCTATTCTCTTTCCTTTGATAAATAATGAATCGACTTATCTTTCATTGTGATCTTGATTGCTTTTTTGCTGCAGTAGAAATGAGAGATAATCCACAATATAAAGAAAAGCCTGTAATTATAGGGGCAGATCCAAAAGAAGGAAAAGGGAGGGGCGTAGTCTCAACATGTAATTATGAAGCTAGGAAATATGGTTTACATTCAGCAATGCCTATCTCTCAAGCTTATAAAAGATGTCCTCATGGAATTTATTTAAAACCAGATGCTAAAAAATATATAAAAGTATCTAAAAATGTGATGGATGTTCTAAAGACTTATAGTGATGAATTCCAGATAGTAGGCATGGACGAAGCATATTTAGATTTAACGAAGATTGCAAATGATTATGACCAAGCAAAAAAGATTGCAGTAGAAATTCAAAATGAAATTTTAGAAAAGGTAGGTGTGACTATTTCAATAGGTATTGCCCAAACTAAATCTTTGGCTAAAATTGCTTCTGATGAAAATAAACCAAACGGTATTACGATAGTAAAACCGGAAAATATTAGTAGTTTTCTGAGAGATATGGATATTACTCGTATACCTGGTATTGGAAAAAAATCAAAAATATATTACTATAAAAAAGGGATAAAAAAGATTGGAGATATCCTTAATACATCATTATCTAACATGATTGAGCTATTTGGAAAACATGGAAAATGGATATGGAAAATTGTAAATGGATTAGATAATCGCAAAGTAAAAGAATTTCATGAAGAGAGGAAATCTATAAGCGCAGAGAGAACCTTTTATTCTGATACTGATGATTTTAATGAGATTCTCACAAAATTTGAAGAAATTAATAAGAAAATACATAAATCAGTATTTAAAAACCACATTTCTTATAAAACTATAACTATTAAGATTAGATTTGAAGGGTATCAAACTTTTACTCGATCAAAAACCCTTGCCTATCATATTAAAAATGCAAAGATGGTAATGAAAATAGTTTTAGATTTATTTAACGAGTTTTCCAATAATAAAAAAAAAGTAAGGCTTGTCGGTATTAAATTATCCAATTTTGAAAAGAATCAAAAAGTTAGACAAACAAATCTCTTGAATTATGCTTATATTTAAATTATTTATTTTTGATTAAAAAAATCAAGATTTTGACTTTTAAGAAGGTCTGTTATTTTATTATGGACAATTCCATTGGAAGCTATGATCCCTGGAGCCGTCCAAATACATTTTTTATTGTTAAATTTTAACTTTTCTCCATTTAAATCTGTCACCTTACCCCCGCTTTCTTTAACAATTAAATCTCCAGGTAAAAAATCCCATGAGAATGATTGATCAACTTTGAGAGGTTTTAGATAAAGATCTGCACTTCCATCAGCAATCATACAAAATTTTTTCATGCTATCAAGCTGTATTAAGTTTTTTATCCCAACACGTGTAGCAAAATGTTTAACCCAAGGTTTATCATAATGTAAGGAATGACATAGTCTTATATTTTCTATATTAGCTTCTTGACTGACTCTTATTTGAATAAAATCGCTGTTATTATATAAAACATGAGCTCCTTGATTCTCTTCAGCACAAAAAATTGCAAATGGAAAATTATTATAATTTGGAACTCCAATAGCACAAACTTTAGGAATATGATTTATCATAAGCCCAACTCCTACTGCATAGGGTAATCCTTCTTGAAATCCAATTGTTCCATCAATAGGATCTATTGTCCATTGGCGTTCAGAAGAAAGACCTCGAAAACCTATATTTTCTTTTATATTATCTAAATCAATTAAATTTAAGTCACTGAAACATTCATTTATCAAATTTTCTGCTTGCTCATCAATTAAATCAACACTCTCCTCTTCTGCTATTATTTCATCATCTGGAAAGTAATCCTTCAACATAGAAATTAAATAATTTTGAGAAGCAAAATCAGCTAATGTAACAGGGGATTGGTCACTCTTCAAAAAAGATTTAAAACCTTTTTTTCTAAACCATTCCGTAATTTGTATAGCTTTTTGGACTAATTTAATGCCAATTTTTAATTCTTTATTAAATCGCAACTTTAAAATCTTTATTTTTTTATAAAAAATAATTATAGGTTTCTAAATATAATTATTTCTAGTTAATTAATGAAAAATTCAAGAAAACTTTATATTTTTTTCTATTGAATTTTAAGATATATATTGATTTTTAAGTGAGTTATCTATTGAATTATTGATTCTATTTCCAATTTATAATTTTCTAATGACATTGAAGCTATACTAATAGAATCTTTTTGAACAGAAGTTTTAACTAATTCTGATTCATAATTATATTCATTTACCAGCCATAATAATTTATGCAATTCTATTCTTTTCTTAAAATCTTTATTTATTTTATGGTATTTTGAATAAGCATCATAAAAAGTTGTATAAAATAAAGGAATATTTAGTGGTTTTAAAATCAAGTAATCAATTTTGATAAAATCCTGTGCTCTACTGCCTATACACCATTTATCAAAATCAACAATGCCATTAATATTAATTACACCCAAATCTTCTTTAACAATAATGTTCTGACTTTGAAAATTATTATGTAAAAGAACATATTCAGTTACATCATCTATTAAGGCTTTATTATTTTTATAAAAATCCCTGATTTCTTTATCTAAACCAAGATTATTTTTCTTTGCTACTTGTAAATGATTTTCTAAGTTAGATTCAAAGTATTCTGAATAGGGGATGTTTTTATTGTTTCCAATATCATTAATATGTGGGAAAAAAGAATCAAATTGGATTTCATGGAGACTTCCCAAATAATTACCTAAATCACTAAATAAGTTCTCAAATTTTTTAGTTTGTAAATTTTTCCCTTCAGTAATATATTGATTTATAACTTGAAATAAAGGTTTGCCTCTGATATATTCCTGTGCTGAAAAAATTGAAGGAACTAATTCCCTAGTCTCATCATAATAGATTATGTTACAGACTGGAATTACTGGAGGTTTCTCTTTATTGAAGATATAGTTTCCCTTTTTTTTTGAAATGATCTCCTTTACTTTTTGCCCTAAATTAAGATCATTAGGAACCAAACTTTTATCTAGAAATGGATATAATACTTTTTCTTTAATTAGATTATCAATCTGGAGAGGTTTTTCTGCCTGGAATCTAAAAACAATTTGACTATTTTCAAATCGTACTCTATAGATTGTATTACTATCAACAATATAAGGCCCTTTTATTTTCTTTACTTTACCTTGACTTACTAATTCATCAATTTGTGAGAAAGTTTTTATGATTTCGCTAAATTGGTAAATTTCTTTTTTTCCTAGGTAATATAATTGATAAATTTGTTTATGATTGAGTAAATAATTAACTGTAGCCTCTATTCTCTCCTTAATTATTGATTCAATTTGATTATATAATTCTTTGGTAATATAAGTTATATTATTGTTAGTTTTTGATAGTAATTCTCTATATAAATATAAAAAAGCATATTTCAAACCAAGAGTCTCTTTGCTTTCTTTATCTTTAAAATTATAAATTTTAATTCTTGTATCATTAATTTGATCCTGTAATTGAAGAAGTTCTAAAATATTATCTTCTACAGCATAATTATACAATTTTGAGCACATGTTAACTAAATTACTAATATTAGAGACAATTCCACTATATTTTCTCTGAGTTAATGGAATAAGTTGAAAAAAATTTTGAGCATTTTCTTCCATTCCGCATAAAACAGAAAAGTTTTCATTTAAAAGTTGGATATATGCTTTACAATTTTTAATATTATAAAAAGAGTCATCAATTCCTTTCAAATTAGTAAATTTTATCAAACTATTAAGCAAATTAGGGTCTATCTCATTTCTCGAAAACTCAAGAGGATTATTAAGTAAATAAATATAATTATTAGGATTAACTGACCCCAGAATATTTTCAAAATAAGATTCTAATGCATCAATTGACTTCTTTTCTGTAATAGGTGGGGAGATTAAATAGTTAAGATCATTAAATTTTTTTCCTAAATAATCAATTTGATCTATAATTTCATCGATATGATTTCCATAGATCCCTATAAGTAGAGGTATTTTATGCTCTGTACTTTCTAATGCAAGGTCGATAAGTTTCATTTTTTCTATAGTAGAAAATAGATTATCATCACCTTTACGACCAAAAAGAAGAAGAGAATTTGCTTCATTTGTAAGGATATGACGCATTAAAAAAGCATTTAAATTTTCAATGATTTGAAAGTTGTTATCGTAAAATATTAAGGCATTGCATATAACGCCATTAATTTGAGGCATTGTAATCTCATCTTCTATAATATGAAGGCAAACTTGAATTTCTATAGCATTTTATGGATAATAATCTTTTTGAGTTAATATGATCTTTGAATATTAATTTCATTGATAGTAGTTGCAATAATTAATAACAATTCTAGTTCAAATTTATTTTATAAACTTTTTAAGAGGGAATAACAATTTTTCGTAAAATTGGAGGGAAAAAGATCCCGCTAGTTAGCACGGGTACTTCTCCTTTTATTGGTGCAGGTCAATTTGGGATGAAAGGATTAGAATGGTGTGAAAAATTTTTAAATCATCCAAAAGCGATGTTGGAAATTCTAGAAGCAAGTTATCAAGTTGGAGCTCGAGGTGTTGAAGTGATACCGATTGGTAAAGTTTTAGATGCTGCTAAGATAATGGTAGAAACTCATAATGATTATGTTATTACAGGTTCAACTTATCCAGGAATAGATTCAAAAATTGATTCTTTAATAGGAGTAGGGGCAAAGTTAATTTATGTTCACGGGATGATTTCAGATGAGAGAAATAGTAAATTAATTGAGCTGTTAGATGAAATTTCTAATCACGGAATAATTCCAGGAATCGCTTCTCATGATCCAATAGTAACTATTAGTCATGCTGTAGAGAAAAATCTAAATGTTAAAGTATTTCTTATTCCATTTAACGCTCATGGATCATATATGGAAAATGCTAAAAAACTAGAAGAAATTGTAGATAAAACGAAAATGTACGATTTCATTGCTATGAAGACTTTAGCTGCAGGGAGGATTAATCCTGAAAAAGCCTTTACTTATATTTCTAAGCATAATATATCAGCTGTAACAATTGGTATGGTAACAAAATTTCAAGCGGAAGAATCGACTAAAATTGCTTTGAAATTTCTAAGTAGTAGAAGAAGTTTTTAAAATTATTTTAGATTTTTTTAGATTCTTTAAAGATTTCAAATATCTCCTTTTCATAGTCTACGGTATCCTCAGGTAATAGTTTAGGATTTTTAACTAGTTTTGATAAGTAATATATCTTTGCTCCTCTTTCAAGATATTTTAAAACTGTATAAGCTCCATCTAAATGACTTCCACAACATAAATTTCCATGGTTTGCAAGTAAGACGGCATTTCTTTCTTCTAATGCATCTAAAACCCCCTCAGCTAATTCTCCAGTTCCTGCTTCTCCATATTTAGCACATAATACTTCGCCACCGATATATGGGATAAATTCTTCAAAAATGGGGGGAATACTTAGATCAAGCGTGCTAAGTACAGTAGAATAAATACTATGAGCATGAATAATGGCATTTACATCTTTTCTATTTTTATAAATTCTTAAATGCATTTTTTTTTCAACAGAAGGATTCCTTTTTCCTTCAATTACTTTTCCATCCATATCAATAATCAGAATATCCTCGGGTGTCATTTCATTATATGGAACATTACTAGGTGTTATTAATAAAAATTCTTTTTCTTCATCATTTAATCTTACACTAACATTTCCAGCGGAACCGATTACATGCCCTTCTTGTAATAATTGTTTACATAAATTAACAATTTCACTTTTGTAATTAAAGATATTATTATCGGAAAGACTTTTTATTTCTCCTTCTTTAAACACTTCTGGATTCATAATATGCTGAGGTTTTTTTCCGTTTAACCAGTTTTTAATGTCTTTAAGTAATATTTCTGATTGTCTTTTGATTATTTCTTCTGTATTTCCACCTATATGAGGTGTAATTATAGCGTTATCTAAATTGATGAATTCATTATCTTCATCTATAGGTTCAAGAGGAAATACATCAAGCGCTGCTCCTGCAATTTTATTTTCTTGTAAAGCATTGTTTAATGCATCATAATCAATAAGACTTCCTTTAGAGGTGTTGATTAGAAAGGCGGTTTTTTTCATTATATTAATTCTTTCTTTATCGATTAATTTATCATTTTCATCTGTAGCTACAGCATGGATTGTGATAAAATCTGAGTTCCTCATAAGGTAATCAATATCAACAACGTTCCCATACTTTTCTGCAAATTCAGTGTTAATATAAGGATCATAAATAAGAAATTTAACTTCAAAAGGTATAAGTTTATTCAAAATTCTTCTTCCAATTTGCCCTAATCCTATTATTCCGATTGTTTTTCCTTTTAGTTCAATACCTTGAAATTGATTTAAATATCCAACATAATCTTCAAAATCAGTAATTTCAAATTCTTTAGAATGGATTATTCTGTCCACTTTATGCAATTTTCGAGCTAACATCAACATTAAGCCTATTGTCAATTCTGCTACAGCATCAACGTTTCTAAGTGGAGTATTGAGAACAGGAATACCCTTCAGAGTGGCAGATTTTAAATTAACATTGAATGGATCCCCTCGACATGAGATTAATAGTTTAAGACTAGATTGTTCAAAAAGTTCTCCTTTCTTTAAATCATCTACTTCAGTAATAAAAATATCATAATTCTTAAGTTTTTCTACAAGCTCCCGTACATCAAAATATATTATTCCTGTTTCTCTCCATGGCTCATAAGTTATTTCCATTAATGTATTTAATTCTCTCAAAATTTCCTCTGAAATACTGGCTGTTATTAATGCTTTCATTATAATTATCCTCTATAAATATGTTGATATGTGATTTTAAAATTAAAATAAATAATAGATAAAAAAATTATTAAAACATTAAACTTCGAAGTTTCATCAAACTTCTCATATTTCCTTCTATAATTTTTATTTTTCCATCAGAATAGGCTTTAATGGCTCCTAATTCTTTATTAAACAAATCCAAAATTACCTGCTCTTCTGAAAAATTTATTTTAACACTTGCTGAGTCATCTCCAGTCTGATCTTTTATTTCAATACCCTGATCTTTATTAATTAAAATCAAAGCTTTTCTATTCGTATCCAGAAATGTCATTTGAATCGGTTCATCATATTTAGCTAATTTATTTCTTATCTTTTCATTGCTATCATATCGATTCTTTATTTCTTCCAAGCATTCTTCTACTTTTTTAAATTCTGTCATCTTTTTCACATTATTGTTAACATTATTTATATTGATATAACTAATATTTTACTAATTATAGAGAGTTTATTAAAACTAATAAACAATCCCTATAACAACTTTAAAAACCATTTTATTAATAGAAAAAAAATTTGAAGGATAAAAATAATTTTAAATTGATCTAAATTCCTATACAATTAGTATATTTTACTGAAAATTTTAAGTAATTAGAAGTAAACTTGAGAAACATTGAAGATTAATGATTTGTTTTTTGAATTTTCAAATGAAGGACGATTTCAAGTATTTAAAAGTCTATCTAAAGAAAATATGAGACATAGTGAACTTGAGAAAGAATTAGAGATTCGAGGATCTGAAATTTCTCGCCACTTAAAAAGGCTTATAGAAAAAAATTTAATTAAAAAGACGATTGAGAATGAATATACAATTACGAATATTGGTAAAATATTTTTGCAAATATTAGATATCTTTGAAGTTTCTCTAAATTATGAGAATTATTTCAATAACCACAATATCAATGATTTACCATTAAATCTTATCTTACAATTAGGAAATGTAAAAACTATAAAAATTAAAAGTGGAGTAATGCAAAATATAGAATTATGGTCAGATCTAATCAACAAATCGGAAAAAGTAATTCTAGCTATCTCAGATCAATTCCAAGAATCCGTTTTACCAGCAGTAGAAAGAAAAATTAATAATTTATCAATTGAAATACGAGCCCTTGTAGATAAAAGTGTTCTTAAGTCAAAAGGTTATAAAAAATTAAAAGATCGCCATACTTTTTATCAAAAATTAAATATTTCACAAAATATTCGAATGCTACAAAAGATAGATTTCTCTCTTTTAGTGACTGACAAAGGAGCAGTATTTTTTTTAGCTAAGGAAGGGAAAGTGGATTATAGTGAATGTTTATTCGACACTGGTGAATTTTTTATAAAATGGACAGAGGAATTATTTAATTGGTATTGGGAAGAAGGAGTCAGTATAGAATCTGTTATAAAAATTTGAATGTGGTTAATGATTTAAATTTGTATCTTTATAATTTACTTAAATGCTTTTTTAGATTTTTCCATTGATTGTAGACTTTCTTGTATTCATCTGAGATTTTTTTATCAACCAAAAATTCTTCAAATTCTATTAAATCGTCAATTAATTTTTTATAGTTTGGATATTTATTTAATCCGATTAGAGTATTCATTGCACATCCAAGAAAAGCCGAATCTTTAAACTGAGGAATAATTAATTTTTGATCAAGAATGTTTGTTAGAATTTTACAAAATTCGGTAGATTTTGACATTCCCCCTGCAGAAAAAGTTCTAATTTCAGATTGAGTATATTTTTTAAGTTCTATAAAGTTTTCATTAATTCCAAAACCGATATTTTCAATACCACTTCTAAGAAAATTTCCGAATTTTGGAAGTTTCTCGGTTATTAGGGTTGGTGGTGGAAAGACGAATACACCTCTTTTTAGCAAAGTTTGATCTTTAATATTCATAAGTTCTGGTCCTAAAAAAGCAAAGGTAGAATCTGAGCCAGGTTTAATTTCTTGTATTAAATTTTCGATAAGTTCATTTTTATCAACTCCTTCAGTGAATAAAAAATAATCCTTTAACCAATCATATACAATTCCCGTATTTCCAGAATTTCCTTCAATTAACCATTTTCCTTTAATAGAATGAAATGTTGTCCAAAAATTACAATTGGGATCCAAAATAGGTTTATTCACAACTAAATGAATAGGAGCCGTAGATCCCAAGCTAATACCAATATTACCATCATTAATAACCCCCATCCCTAACAGTGTTGCCTGAGTATCCCCTCCAGATTTTATTACAGGAATGGATTTTTGATTAAAGTTAAAGTAACTAATTAATTCAGGTAATAAATCTCCTGCAATCATACCCGAATCTATAAATTCAGGAAATAAATCAGGATTAAAATCGAAAGCTTCAATAATATCCAAACTCCAATTTTCCTTTTCAATATCAACCATTTGAGATTCACCTGCAGATGATAAATCAGTACAAAATTCCCCTGTTAGTTTATAAATGATCCAATCGTCTAGCATTAAAACCTTACCAATTTTATTATAATAGTGCTCCTGTTCTTCTTTAAACCATAATAAGCGTGCGAGACAAAATAAAATAGAAGGACTATGACCCGTAATTTGAAATAATTCTTCTTCTGAAAACTGATCTTCAATCAAATAAGCACTATCAATTCCTCGAACATCAATATTTGGACCACCATATATTGTATCTCCTTTATTATCAAGAAATACTACTGCCATTCGTTGAGCACAAGAAGAAATTCCAATAATATTTATTCTCTTACTTTTATATTGTTCATTCAATAATTCATAAATACTCTTTTTTAATTTGTTCCACATATCATTCATATCGAATCTTTTAGCAAACCCATCGACATCTTCATTTATAATAGTTAAATTTTGATTTATGGTGGAACCTAATTTTAAATCTTCTGATACTAGACCAACTTTGATTTTATTTGACGATATATCAATTACTAAAATTTTATTTTCAGAATTGAGCATGATGAAATTATTAATCTTACGTTTGAATTCTTTTATAAGAGTAATATCTAGTCCATTTTAAATAAATTAGCTTTTATTATACAAATGAATCTAAAAATTTCCTTGGTATAAAGAAAATAATTAAGCTTTTTTAGTAAGATATTTTCTAACTACTTCTCCGCGAGGTTCTTTTTCTTCAAATAGAATAGCTTGAAATGAATATATTTTAGTATTTTTTTCTCTCCATGCATTACTATCCAACCAAGCTTTTGAACAAGTTTGGGAAAGAAATGTTTCTACGTCCCAATTTCGACCGTGATCTATAGGAACTTGTGGTAAAAGCAATCCACGTCTCATTCCTTTCTCTGCAATCAATCCATCTCTACCAATAATAATTTTATTGAGATATTCTTTTGGATCATTTACTTCTAATAATTTGGGGGGTGTTAAAATTGAAAGCTCAATTATAATAGAATCCATTTCATCAAGTAATACAGAAGGAAATCTTGGATCTTCTGTTGCAGAACTTATTGATGCTTTATGAATCACATCATATAAAGAGTAAGTTGGTTCAATATAACCAATGCAACCTCTTAGAGGATTTCCACTAACATTATATGTATTTAATGTAACAAAAGCTCCATATTTATCTGAAAACTTTTCTTTTATTAAATTTGGAATTGGAATAGGTCTATTATTTTTTAAAAAATATTCAATATTATCCCGAGTAAATTTAATTAGCAATTTGCCTTCTTCTAAGCTAAATTTATCATCATCAGACATTTAGGTATCCTCAAAATATTATAATTATGTATTATTATACCGGTTATACATTTATATTTTATAATTTTCTTCTTATTATTTTTCCATTTGGAATAGAATTATCAATATTAACTTCAATTCCTCTTAAAAATACTTTCCAAATATAAACACTTGTACTATATTTTTCAAAAGGAGAAAACTTTGCCTTAGATTTAAAATTTTGAGGATCAATGTTATAAATTGGTCCTTTATCAACAATTAATAGATCAGCATCATAACCTTCTTTAATTAAACCTTTCTTATTTAGATTAAAAATTTTTGCAGGATTCTCTGATGCAATTCTAACAAAACTTTCCAGGGAAAATTCAAAATTAAATACTTTATGAAGTAATACTAATGGATAGGTTTCAAAACCTGGAAATCCAGACGGAGCTTTATCAAATTTAAAGAATTTTTCTTCGATTGTATGGGGCGCATGATCAGTTCCTATTAATTTAATCGTTCCTTTTTTTAATTCATTAAAAAGAAATTTGGGATGGTCCTCATTTCTTAGGGGAGGTAATACTTTTCCGAAATTTGTATTACTTATTAGAATTTTATTTGATAAGATTAAATGATGTGGAGTAACTTCAAATGTTATTTTAAGATTTTTGTCCTTTGTTAATACTTTTTGTATTATTAAAAGGCTTTCAGTACAACTTATGTGGCAAAAATGTATTATTGGATAACTTTTAGGATCTAAATGAAAATCAGTAATATACCCTAAATAATTATCAATAACAAACTGTACATATTGTTCCTCTGCTTTAACTGGATTTAACTTATCATGATATTCTAAAAAAGTGTACCTATTCTGATGAAATTCTTGATTAATTTGTTCCTTTTCTTCTAATGATAAAGGAGATAATGCATGTATGAATATTGGAATTTGATATGATGATGAAATATTAAATAGTTTGTATAAATTTTCTGGATTATTCCAGTCAATTTCACTTAGATCGCCGATTGAGTAGACTTTAAATCCAATAACACCTAAATCAATAATTTTTTTTATTTCATTGTTATCAATACTTTTAGGAACACCTGCTATAAAACCTACATCTACATATATATTGTTTTTTGCCTTTTGCATCCATAATTTGATTTGATTTGATGTAATTGCTGGGGGTTTTGTATTTGGCATATTGAATACAGTCGTAATTCCTGAAAAAGCAGCTGCTTTAGTTGACGTGAGAAAAGTTTCTTTTTCGCTTTGATCCATATCTCGTAAATGAGAATGAATATCAATTATTCCTGGTAAGATTAATTTATTTTCGCAATCAATTACCATATCATTATGATTTTTATTAACTAAATCTTTAATTTTTTTCTCATCAGGATTAAATTCAATTTTATGTATAATCCCATTAGTTATAAGTATCTCTCCACTCTGAATTAAACCTTCAGAGTAAATTTTAGCATTTTTTAGGATCATTCTCATTTAAGTAATTTTTTGATTATCTTTTCGAAAATTTATAAATAAAATTTTATCTTCGATAGATTTAATTTTTGAAAGTAATATAACATTAGTATTTTGCAATTTGATAAATGAGCTTAATATTTTTGAATTTTCTTTTGTTGTTTTATAAGTTAGAAGAATGAAAAAATCATTTTCATTGATTTCATCGATATGCTTGTCTAAAATTGGTGAACCTAATCCTTCATCAAATTCACTATAGTTATCGAAAATTAGATAAGTTTTACCGTCAAGTATTGAATTAGAATATTCAATAAAGTGATTATTATTAGAAAATTGTCTAATATAAATACCAGGAGTCGATTTTATCCAAAGGCCATTATTATTAGAACCATTTTTTCTCACTTTAAATAAAGCTTTTTCTAAAAGTAATGCTTGGGATCTTTCATCAGGACCTAAATATCGTAAGCTTTTTCCTTCAAATTTAATTAAAGTACACTCCTTTTGAAAAAGTAAATATAAATTATTTTCTTTTCTTATTGAATAAGATAAAAAAAATGTTTCTCTTATACACGAACACAACTGATAAATTTCTTTAGGTGTAAGTCCGTTATCAATATTTTCTTTACTATAATTTATAATTTTTTCAATAAGTAGTAAGAAATTTACCAATCTAATCAAATGATTTATTGATATAAATTATAATTTAAAACTTGCCTAACTTTTTCATAAAATCAGCTGCTGCCTTTCCACCAGGGAATCCAGGCATTCCTGGAATTCCTTTACCTTTTTTCTGCATTTGAAGAAATCTCTTCATGAATTTTTTCATTTGCTGAAATTGATCTAACATTTTGTTTATTACTGAGTAATCAGTCCCACTTCCTATTGCAATTCGTCTTTTTCGAGTTTTTTTAATGATTTTTGGAGTTTCTTTTTCTTCTTGGGTCATAGAATTGAGAACAACTTCCCATTTTGCTAAATTTGCTTCAGCATCTTCCTTTAAAGCATCTGGGATATTTCCACCGCCCATCATTGATAAAATCTGTCTAAATTTACCTACTTTTTTTATACTCTTCAATTGTAGGTAAAGATCCTCTAATGTAAATTTTCCATGAACCATTCTTTTTATCATTTCTGGTTCAAAATCTACTTCAGCTTCTTGTACTTTTTGAACTAATGATTCTATATCTGGAATACCAAGCAATGTTCCAACAAATTTTGATGGTTCGAATTCTTCAAAATTATCTATTTTCTCCCCAGTACCAATGAATCTAATACCCACGTTTGCAGCACTACAGGCTGATAAAGCACCACCACCTTTAGCAGTTCCATCTAATTTAGTAACTATAATTGAACCTAAATTAGTTGTCTGAGCAAAAGCTTCAGCTTGATTAAATGCTTGTTGACCTAAAGTTCCATCAATTACCAGAATTATTTCATTTGGTTTTAGTTTCTGTTCAAGAATTGCCATTTCTTTCATCAATTCTTTTTCTTCTTTATGTCTACCTGCGGTATCCGCTATAATGATATCATTTCCATCATTTAATGCTTTTTTCGTTTCTTGAATTGCAATTTTTACAGCATTTTTTTCGTTTGGATTTCCATAATATTGAACACCAACCTGTTCTGATAATTGTGCTAATTGTTCATAAGCTCCTGGACGCCATGTATCAGTCGTTAGAGTTGCAACTTTGTAACCTTTGTTTTTATAATTTTTTGCTAATTTAGCAACAGTAGTAGTTTTTCCAGAACCTTGAATTCCTACAAGAAGTATTACATTTTTTTTTCCTGGTTTTATTCTTATAGGGGAAGGCTTTCCTCCTAAAAGTTTTATTAATTCATCATGAACTAATTTAATTACAAAATCTTTCCTTCTTGCTTTCTGAAGTTCTGTGTTCATTGCTTCTTTTCTAATATTTTCCGTCATTTCAAATACAAGTTCCACGCGTACATCTGCTTGAAGCAAGGCACGTTGTAATTCTTGAATAAGAGCATTAATAGCATCTTTATCCACTAAAGGTAGTCGTCTAATTTTTCTAATTGCCGTGTCTAATGATCTACCTAATTTCTCTAAAACCATTATTTCCAAGCTTTAATCTTTTATAGGTAATTGAATTAGTTCTTAAACACTAATATTTTTTTTTTAATAAATATAATATATCTTAAAAAATAAAAAATATTTGGATAATAATATACAAACTAAGGTGTAAAAGAAATTGTCTATTAGAAGAACAGAGATACAGAAATTAAAAACTGGACAATATATAATGGTTGAAAGCGAGCCTTGTATAATAAAGTCAACAGAGAGATCTAAGTCTGGCAAACACGGACATGCAAATTTTATATGAATTTCTCATATAGTGCAAAAGTCCGTGTTGTATGTGTTGGAATGTTTGATAATAACAAAAGATCTTTAACCTTCCCAAGCGGTTCGATGGTTGAAATACCAGAAATTACCAAGGGTAATGCACAGATTAATTTCATAGAAGAAAATTCAGTTAATATTATGGATTTAGAATCTTATGAGTCAATTGATGTAAAATGGCCTCAAGATGAGGAATTAAAAAATAAATTGAAAGAACTTCAAGCAAATCCGAAACTTCTTTCAACAGCTCAGGTAGAATTTTGGCAAATAGCTGGAAGGATGTTAATAAACAGAATATTTTCAACTTAAAGAAAAAGAATTAATTTTATTTTTCAATTATTTTTTAAAAAAATATTAAAATAAATTGAATTTTTTTTAAAATTATTTAAAAATCATGAATAAAAAGCCCATTGCTTTAGCTTGTAGATTGGATTCAGAAAAAGCAATCAAATTGGCAAAGAGAATTTTTGAGTTTTTAGTTCAAAAGGGAGAGGTTGTATACTTAGAAACACGTATAGCGCCAAAAATTTTTCCGCATAATGGAATGGATTTAAACGAAATGACAGCTGATAATATCAAGTTTATCGTAGTTATTGGTGGAGATGGTTCAATATTAAGGGTTGCAGGAGGATTATCTCAACAAAATCCTCCACCGATTTTAGGGGTTAATGTGGGTTCTGTAGGATTTTTAGATGAATCTAATAAACGGAATATTTTTCAGGATTTAACAAGGGCTCTAAATAATGAATTTGAAACACAAGCAAGTTCTAAAATAACTGCGTATATAATTAAAAATTCAGATGAAATCAAACTGAATAATGCATTAAATGAAGTCTTGATTGTTTCCTCTAAAAGTTCAAAAGTTTTACAGGTATCCATTAAAATTGATGGAGTTTTCTTAAATAGAAGCTATTTGGATGGAGTAATTATTTCAACATCAACTGGGTCTACAGCTTATAATTTAAGCGCAGGAGGGTCAATTGTCGATCCTAATTTAGAAATCATGCAATTAACCCCCTTGAATAGTTTTGCGGGATCAGGTATAAAACCTATAATAGTTTCATTGGACTCTGAGATTGAAATTCAACTCTTAAGACCTCGATTAAATGCTAGAATAATTATAGATGGACAAAGAACGTTCAAAAAGATACCACCTAACACAATAGTAAGGATTCGTAAAGCAAACTCTCAAACAAAATTCATACGATTTAAGAAGAGTTATTATACTCGTCTAAGAAAAAAAATTATAGGAACATTAAAAGTTCCTATTGATGATTCACCTGAAGAATAATATTATGAATAAACAATCTCAAATTTTAATTTTCGACACTAATATATTTCTTATGGGTATCGATTTTAATGTATTTGAGGGTGTTATTTATACCACTCCTTCTATAGTTAAAGAAGTAAAAGATCAAAGATACAGTGAAAAGAATCGTAATATCATCAACAGAATAAATGCTGCAATAGATACTAAAAAATTAAAGATAAAATTTCCTGAAAATAAATACATAGATAAGATAAAAGAAATATCAAAAAAAACAGGAGATTTGAGAGTTTTATCAGATGCCGACAGTGAATTGATAGCATTAACCTTAGAATTAATTGAGAAATCAAATAAAAATGTGAAGTTGTTTTCTAATGATTATTCTATTGAAAATGTATGCTCTGAATTGAATATCCCGTATTCTTCGTTATATAAAGAAGGCATTAAATCAAAAATTGTTTGGGAAATTTATTGTATAAATTGTGGGACTGTTCATGAAGCTGAAGATTTGAATAAAATATGTGAGAGATGCGGATTAAAACTTAGAAGACGTCCAAAGAAATAAAATAATATATTCGTGGGAATTATATAAGATGGATATTAATTAATTATTGAATTAGTAAAATAAAAAGGTAAGTATAGATATATGGGCGTTCAAATAAGTGATTTAGTAAAAGAGGTTAAAAGAACAATAACTTTTGAAAATCTTTTTAAAAAAGATATCGCTATCGACGCTTTCAATACAATTTATCAATTTTTAGCAATAATTCGCCAAAGAGATGGAACACCTTTAAAGGATTACCAGGGAAATGTTACATCTCATCTTTCTGGGCTTTTTTATCGAACTATCAATTTCTTAGAGCATAGTGTAAATCCTATTTATGTTTTTGATGGTACTCCTTCTATATTAAAATTAGAAACAATCCAAGAGAGAAAAAAAGTGAAAGAGGAAGCGAGGGAAAAAATGATTAAAGCTCAAGATGCTGAAGATTTTAAAGAAGCAAAAAAATTTGCACAATTAACTTCTACCCTCGATTCTGGGATGATAGAGGAAAGTAAAAAATTAATCCATTATATGGGAATTCCAATCATTCAAGCTGAATCTGAAGGTGAAGCTCAATCTGCTTATTTAGTTGAAAAAGGAGATGCATGGGCATGTGCTTCTCAAGATTATGACACTTTATTATTCGGCGGAGAAAGACTGATACGTAATTTTGCTATAAGTCGTAGCAGAAAAGTAAAAGATACTACAGTCACCTTAGATATAGAATATATTTCATTAGCTAAATTTTTAGATTATCTTGGAATATCAAGGGAACAGTTAATTGAGATGGGAATACTGATTGGAACCGATTTTTTTCCTGGTATAAAAGGTATTGGTCAAAAAACAGCATTAGATTTGATCAAAAAATATAATACAATAGAAGAAATAGTAAAAAATGAAGTAAAAGTTGGGGGAAAGGAAATTATTATAGATTTAGATTTAGTAAATGAGATTAAAAATATATTTTCACATCCTAACGTAAAAAAGGATTATAAAATCCCAAAACCATCGAAGATCGATTTCGAAAGATTAGAGGAATTACTCATCGAACAACATAATTTTTCAAAAAAGAGAGTTGAAAATGCTTTAGAAAGATTAAGAAAATTAGATAAATCAAAAATTCAAGTTTCTTTAGATGATTTTATTAAATAAAACTATTTATCTTATAATAGAAAAAAGCAAAAATTTTTACAAAATTAATATTTCTTAATATTAGAATAAAATAAATTAATTAAAATTGATATTTTATGTCATCAAAAGGTAATAATAGTAAGGAGAATGATGATGACACTCTTAGTATTACTTTACGAGTTCAAAAGGCGAAGAAGAGAGATATAGGCCGAAATATTGTAAGGATTGATCCTAAAACAATGGAAAAATTAAAAATCCAAACTGGTGATGTCATTGCTGTTAAGGGTAAGAAACAAAGTGCTGGAATTGCTTGGCCTAGTTATCCTCAAGATAATGGATTGGGTATCGTACGCGTAGATTCTAGATTACAAAAAAATACTGGTACTAGAATTGATGATACTATTGAAATTCAGAAAGTGAAAACTGATATTGCTCAACATGTTGTATTGGCTCCCTCAAATTTTCCAATTAAGAATAACCCAAGATTTGAGAGTTTTGTTAAAAGGAAATTAAATAACTATCCAATAACGCTTGATGATTATATTTTTATTTCAATTGGAATTAGTAGAGAAATCACTTTTAAAGTAATAAGTATGAGACCTAATGGAGTGTGTATTATAAAACAAGACACTATGCTTAATATTAGTGATCGAATTACTGAAGAGGCAGAAACAGGAGCTAATTATTTAACATATGAGGATGTTGGAGGATTAGATAAAGAAATTCAACGTGTAAGAGAAATGGTAGAATTACCATTAAGACATCCCTCTCTTTTCAAACGTTTAGGAATAGATCCACCAAAAGGAGTTCTTTTAAGAGGTCCTCCAGGATGTGGGAAAACATTATTAGCTAGAGCTGTAGCAAATGAAAGTGAAGCACATTTCATTTCAATTAATGGTCCAGAAATTATGAGTAAATTTTATGGAGAATCGGAAAAAAAATTGAGAAAACTTTTTATTGAAGCAGAAGAAAAAGCACCTTCAATTATTTTTATAGATGAAATTGATGCAATAGCTCCAAAAAGAGAAACTGTTACAGGTGAGGTAGAACGTAGAGTTGTTGCACAGTTACTTGCCTTAATGGATGGATTGCATAGTAGAGGTAAAGTTATTGTTATTGGTGCCACAAATAGACCAAACAGCCTTGATTCTGCTCTTAGACGCCCAGGAAGATTTGATCGCGAAATTGAGATAAAGGTACCAAATGAAAAAGGTAGAAGAGAAATATTTCAAATTCATACACGAAATATGCCGCTTGATAAAAAAATTTCTTTAAAAGAATTTTCTCAAATAACTCATGGTTTTGTGGGAGCAGATATTTCTGCAGTTTGTCGTGAAGCGGCAATGTCAGCTTTAAGACGATATTTGCCTCAAATTGATTTGGAATCAGAAATGATCGACCCAGAATTATTAGAACAAATAGAGGTTACAAAAAGCGATTTTAAAGAAGCATTAAAAGAAGTTTTACCCTCCGGAATAAGGGAAGTGTTTGTAGAAGTACCAAACGTTAATTGGGAACAGGTAGGTGGTTTGGATGAGTTAAAACAAAAACTAATTGAAGCTGTTGAATGGCCATTATCATATCCTAAAATCTTTAAGCGTATGGGAATATCCCCTCCAAAGGGAATTCTATTATATGGACCACCTGGATGTGGAAAAACTTTATTAGCAAGAGCAGTAGCAACTGAAAGTAAAGCTAACTTTATATCAATAAAGGGTCCAGAACTCTTATCAAAATGGGTTGGAGAATCTGAAAAAGCAATAAGAGAAGTTTTTCGTAAAGCTAAAATGGCATCTCCTTGTGTTATTTTTTTTGATGAATTTGATTCAATTGCACCAAGCAGAGGAAGACATAGTTCGGATTCTGGTGTATCAGAGAAGGTTCTATCTCAATTTTTAACTGAATTAGATGGTTTAGAAGTAATGAAAGACATTGTTGTAATTGCGGCTACTAACCGTCCCGATATCTTAGATCCCGCACTAATAAGACCTGGTAGAATTGATAGGATATTACTTGTTCCCGCACCAAGTGAAAAAGGACGACTGGAAATTTTAAAGATATTTACAAAAGATATGCCTTTAACAAATAATATAAAGTTGGAAGAGCTGAATGATATGATTGATGGATTTTCTGGAGCAGATATTGAAACTTGGTGTCGAGAAGCTGCTATGATTGCTTTAAGGGAAAATATCAGAGCAAGAAAAGTTTCAATAGAACATTTTAAAGAAGCAAGAAATATGGTTAATCCAACTTTATCGAAAGAAGTAATCGAGTGGTATGAAAAATTTGGTGACAAACTAAAAAGTAGAAGAATAGAAGAATCAAAAGAAGATCGATTGTTTGTATAACATACCAAAAGTTAATTAGATAGAACATATTCTATATTATTAAGTTCTATTTCTTATTTTATTTATCAGGTGAAATATTATCGAATCTCATCGCTGGAATCAAAAACCAATCTTAAATTCTGTTATTGATATTATGATAAAAAACAAAGGAGAAATTTTGGATAAAAGATTAGAGGAACTTCTAAAGAAGGAATTTCCTTTTGTGAATTCATTAATGTTAGAGGAGCTGTTTATGAAACTAGAGAGCATGGGTATAATTAATGTTTTCAGAGTTTCAAAGAATAAAAAAATGCTAGTTCTTAACAAAAACACTCAATCTATTAGAGAAGGAGTATTAAAAGATTTAATTTAAATCTCCTTTTTGCCAATTTAAACAATACTGTGCTAATGAAATTTCTTCAATTTTAGATTTATAATTTCGCTCTCTTACATCAATAAAAATCGGATAATTTATAGCATTTCCCATTAATAACACTTCTCCTACTCCTAAACTAGAAACCATATTTGCATATTCTTTGGTTATTGCTTCTGAACTGTCCATAAGATGTTTTAAATCATATGGATTTTTTATATTTAATACTAGTTTAGAGTTACATTGAGAGAGAGCGGTTGTACTTAATTTCTTTGGTCTTTGACTTATTAAACACAAACAAGCCATGAATTTTCTCCCTTCTCGAGCAATTGTTTCAATAATTGATTTTGATATTGCTTTAGAATGCGCTGCTTCAGGACAAAATTGATGAGATTCTTCCACAATCAATAAAAAGGGAGGAATTTTATTGGTTCTCCGAAGGTAAAATAACCTATTACAGATATAATCAACAATTATTTGTTTTTTTTTTATGCTGATTTCATTTTGGAAGTTAAAAATTGTAATCTCTTGATTATTTACTATTTTATCTAAGATTGGATTTTCTTGAGAACCAAATAGGGTTAATCGATCTAATTCTGATAACCACCCTATCAACGCCTGTTTTGTACTTTTATTTCCATCAGACTCATTTTCTATCTGCTCAATAATATCGTTTAACGTATATAGGTCTTTTTTATTTGGAACTTTTTTTAATTTCTTTATATATTTTGAAAGTTCTCTCATTTGGACATTTGAAATTTGTCCTTCATATTTCTGATATGAATAAATCAATAATTTAGGAACTCCAATTTGAAAATATGAAATATCTTGAGTTTTCACTTTATTTTTTAATTCAGGAACGTTTTTTAAATATGTATATTCTCCATGAACATCAAATAATATTATAGCAGGTGTACCAGAATCCTTTTTTCTATTTAATAATTCTTCAATAAGAATTGATGTGAGATAACTTTTTCCTCCTCCTGAAATAGATAAAATAGCAAAATGTTTGTTTAATAACCTATTCATATTAATCATAGCGTTAGAGCTCGTAACCTTTAGTCTACCTATATTTAAACCGAATTCCATGTCAAAACCAAGAAATTTATTGAGAATTTCTTCCTCCACTATGTAAACTCCTTTTCCAGGACTGGCGGGATATGACATTCGATGAACTCTATCAATTTCCTTTTCTTCTTTACTTTTAAATCGTATTATCCCTAAGCATTTAACAATACCAATCGCATATTCAAAATCTTCGCTAGGGAATAAGCCTTTTAGAATATTTGGATTGTTATTATTATTAAAGGCTTTAATTGTTAGAGCATCGGTGAAATATTCATTTAATAGGGCTATTTCCTCAACAATTCCAATAAGATACCCTTCATTGGATTTTGTAAAAACGAATAATCCTTTTTGGATAAATATTTGATCTTGCCTCTTATTAATAACAAACGCAAATTTAGAAACATTGGGTAATTGTAAATAATTAAAAACCGTACCAACTTTTATTGCCATATTATCAAATAAGCGTCATTAGATTGATTAAATTTCTACTTTGAATTTATTAGATGAGGGTTTTAAATAAAAAAAGGATAAGAGCAAAAAATTACTGATTTAGTTAAAAAAATGAGAGGATTTCTTTTTTAACCTTCTTGTTTAGGGCATTTATTTCTTTTTTTCTTTCTCTATAGCCCCTATAAGTCTAAGTATTGTGTAGTTTCCATTCTTCCAAAAGTAAATCATAAAGAGAGCAACGCCTACAATTAAAAAGAGTCCAATTCCAATAAATAAAACCCTAGGTCCCCAACTTCCTAAGAAGTCCAGTAAAACAGAAGATTCTCCTACTGAGACACTAAAAATGTCTAAAACGACGGCAAAAATTATTCCAATAATAATACCAATTAAACTGATTAATAATCCCCCAGCTGCAATTTTCACATCAATGCGATTTTTGTATTTTTCCTCAATTTCTCTCTTTCTATAAATAAAGTTAATTAATGATTTTGAAGTCTTCTTAAATAATCCAAAAAAGAAAATCAAAAGGAAAAATAACCCTGCTAAAAGCCCACCGATAACCGCTATTTGATATCCTAAATTGAGCTCTAAAAACATGTCCCATTTTCCAGTTGTCCCGATAAAGATATCCGCAAAGGTCCATACTACTCCTCCAATAGTAATTAAACTCGCACAAACAACTAATATATAAAATACTAAAGCAACTATTTTTTGATTTTTGGTAAATTCTTTTACTATACTTGTAGAATTATATTCCATTTTTTTCACATGATATTCTTTTTTTTATCTAATGCTTTCTGTAATATAAATAAAGCTTTATTCTTTATAATACTAAGAAGTTTTAATTATAGAAAATATAATATTTAAACTATATAAAATTGATTATTATAAGGAAAGTCTTATCCTCAATCAAAATCATTGTTTTAAAATTATATTATTGAATTTTCGATATAAATTTTTGCTCTGAATATATTCATACATCTCATTCGAAAAATTATAAAAGACATCATAAAATTTATGTCGATCATCATTGGGAAGCCACTTTTTATCCACTTTACATAAATTTTCAGCTGCTTTTGCGATATCTGGAAAGATTCCCGCTCCTGAAGCCGCTAATATCGCTGCGCCTAATGAGGTAGATTCTTCAATAACATTCCTAACACATGTGATTCCTAATACATCAGCATAAATTTGATTCCAAAACTCAGAACGAGAACCTCCTCCTGTTAGCATAAGCTCTTTTGGTTGAATTCCTAATTCTTTAAAAATTTCAATATTCTTTCGTATTTCATAAGCTGTACCTTCAAGTACTGCTCGGTAGAGATCTTTACGTTGATGGCCTAAAGATAATCCAAAAATAATACCTTTTGCGAGAGGATTCCAATGAGGGGCTCCAGCACCAACAAAATGAGGAATAAGAAGTAATCCATTTGCTCCAATGGAAGACTTTTCTGCTTCAGCAGTTATAAGATCATAAGGATCTTGCCCTGCTTGAGCTGTTACGCATTCTGCATGTCCTAATTGATCCCTAAACCATCTTAATACTGCCCCAGTTGTAAAAATGCTAGCTTCTTGTACCCACGTACCTGGAATTGCGTGACAGCTACATAAAACGCGTTTCTTGGGATCGAATTTAGGTTGGGATAAATAAGCTAGAATAAAACTTCCTGTTCCCGTTGTACATTTCATTTGACCAGGTGCTACTACTCCAACACCTAAAGCGGCAGATTGTTGATCTCCTGCTCCTGTTATTACTAATGTTTTTTTATCAAAGGATATTTCGTCAGTTACAATTTCTCCTATATCAGTACCACTCTCTATTGTATCTGGCATTTTATCTAAATCTAGTTCTAAATCAGTTGCTATTTCATCTGAATACTTTAAAGCATTGATATCAAATAACATTGTCCGAGAAGCATTAGAGAAATCAGTACAGAATTTACCTGTTAATTTATAAATTATAAAATCTGAGACAAGTAAAAATTTATGAGTTTTTTGGTAAATATCTGGTTGTACATCTTTAAACCATAAAATTTTAGTTGCAGAGAAGTAAGGATCAACTGTTAATCCCGTGGTTTCATAAATTTTATCAATTCCTATTTTTGATTTGATGTAATCTACTTGATCTAATGTTCGCCTATCTTGCCAAACTAATGCATTATGAAGTGGATTTCCCTCTTTATCTACAGGTACAATAGTTTCTCTTTGATTGGTGACAGAAAGACTAACAATTTCAGTTTTATCGATACCACTCTTTTTAATCGCGTTTTCAGTAGTTATTTTAATAGAACGCCACCAAACATTTGCATCTTGCTCAACAAACGATGGAGAAGGATAATAACTTTCCCATTCTTGATAATCGCTAGCTATTATCGTTCCTGCTAAATCAAAAATGAAGGTTCTGCAACCTGTTGTTCCTAAATCTAACGCAGCGATGTACATTTCTATTAAATCTCTAATTTATTGACTTCTAATATTAAAATAAATGATATAGATCTTAATAAAGTTCATTGTTCATTATAATAGACTATTTCAACTTTTTATATCCACAACGAGGACAAATCAATTGCCCTAATCCAACTCTGAAGTCTAATCCCGACAAATCCATTAATAATTCATTGCAAATAGGGCATCTTGGTTCATAAGACGGGAACCATTGACCCGAAATGTTAGGTTGGTTTTTTAGCATGTCGATAAATTTCATTCTATCATATTGTTCCTTACTTAATTGGAAGAGTTGCCTTTCCTCAGCAATGGATTTCCCTTTTGGGGCAAGAATCATGAGAAATTTAATCTTTGAATGATCATTTAATAAAGAGAGTGTTTTTAAAATAGCTCCTTTTCCATGTGTAGAAAATAATTTAGCTAGTTCCGGTGGAGCAATACCAACTAATATTCCTTGTTCCTTTTCTTTCTGAAAAAGGAATTGGTATAATCTATTTTGAATATCAAACGCCCATAAAAAAGTAAAATTTGTTATGTCATAATCTTCGTTTTTAGGACCCGTTACTCTTTTTATACTTTCAATCCATGAATAATGATGA
>JBHLLG010000012.1:0-71636 GCA_048885925.1 Candidatus Hermodarchaeota archaeon | reverse complement strand
AATAAGATTTATATTTTCATTTATTATACTTTTCTTTATGCCAGTATATATACTTGCAACTAAACTTCAAAATCCTGACCTAGTGGAGAAAAGGAAAGAACAAGGCGAAAAATTCTTAAGATTAGTAAGAGAAAAGGTTCCAGATATTAAATGGATCGGCCATTATGCCATTCTTGGGCGCTATGATTTTATTGATATCTTCGAAGTGAAAAATGAAAAGGAAGCAGCAAAAGTTTCTTTACTTTCGAGGTCCTCAGGTGCTACTTTTGCAGAAAGTTGGACAGCCATTCCTTATGCAGGATTTCTTGAATTAGTTGAAGATTTGAAATAAAATAAGTTCCAAAAGTATTGTTTTGATATAATCATTTCATATTTTATTTCATTAAACTATTTTATGGAAATATTTTCTAAGTTTAAAAAGGTCTTTATAAAAATGTAATAATAATGTTAGAGTTAATTCATAAATTAAGAAAGCGAAAATTCCAAAGGTTTAGAGATTCTTTTAATTTGAGATATCGACACTGCAATCACTGTGAGAAATTTTTGAATATTTACAAAAATGAAGAAATTATATGTGCTTTATGCGGAGAAACTTTTTGTAATTGCTGTATAACAAATCATCAAAAATATTGTTATTGTTCCTTTCCCCAATAAATTGATCTTATACGGAACAAAGTTTTTCTGTTAGGATACAAGTTAATATTCTTAAAATTACTATTATTTCAAAATGGTAAATCCAATTAAATTTGCCCAAATCGTTGAAAAACAAGTATGTAGGAATGATCTGAAAAAATATTATCGTTTTAGGAAGACACAATTTTATGGAGGATGTGCAACTGCTGATTGTGTAGGTTGCAACTTAAGATGTGCTTACTGTTGGGCTCAGAAAAAAGTATGGAATCATCAAAAGTATGGAAAGTTTTACTCTCCAAAAAAAGTAAGCGAAATCCTACTCAAAATGAACATATCTATGCTTAGAGTTAGTGGGGGTGAACCTACTATTGGAAAAGATCACCTTCTAAGACTGTTGAGTTTCATACCAAAAAATGTTGTTTTTATCCTTGAAACTAATGGAATACTACTTGATGATGGTTATATTGAAGAATTAAGTAATTTTAAGAATATATATGTGCGAGTTTCCTTGAAAGGAGTTGATGAGTCAACATTTGAGCTAATAACTGGTGTTAAAGGTCTCTACTTTCAATATCAATTAGAGGCAATTGAATTGTTAAATCAATATAAAATTCGACATGGAATCGCAATTCTTTTTAATCTCTTTTCTAGTGAGCAAATAAACAATTTGGGATTTCCTCACATAGAATATGAATCCCTGATAAAATATCCTTTCGTTATTGAGAATCTTAGAGAACGGGGTATTAACATTGTCAGAGATTAATATTAAACTATACTTCCAAGTATACTTTTAAGATTGAAATCAAGATAATAAAAATTAAATTTCAATATAGTTTTAATAGACTATGGCTAAAAACACCCCATTTGAAGTTAAAGGATTTCACCCCTTTGGAGATCTAATTGGTTTAAAGTTCACAAATTTGAGTAAAGGATATTCACAGTGTGTTTTAGAAGTAGTAGAAAAATTAATGAATCCCCATAAAACACTTCATGGAGGCGTTTTATATTCAATGGCCGATACTGGCATGGGTGCAGCATTATATTCATTATTAGAGAAAGGCGAATTATGTGCCACTGTAGAGGTAAAAATCACATACTTTAAACCCGTTAGAGAGGGAAATATAGTCTGCGATACAAAGGTAATTCACAAAGGGAAAAGTATTGGTATTCTTGAATCAGAAATCATAAATGATGGAACTCTTATTTCCAAAGCTTATGGAACATTTTCAATTTTTAAAGGCTAATACAGATCCTTATAATAAAATTAAATCATTAAACCAAACTTTTAAAATTTATAAGATTGGCGATTGTAAAGAACCTAGAACTATGATGGAAGCAATTCATGAAGGATTTAAAATAGCATAGGAGTTAGATAAATAAGATTCATCTTTTCTTTTTCTTTTTATAGCTATAATTAAATTTTTCTTCATTTCCTTTACTAGTTGATAATATATGAATATGTCCATGATAAATTATGAATTTATAATTATCTTGGTTATAATATTTATATTCAGGCATTATTTTAAAGATTTAAGACGTGATTTTATTTTTTTCTAAGATCCAACTATCAATACTAAAATTTTGAGTTAAGTTTTTTATATCATTGAAATCTGAATGAATTGTGGATTTGGGAATCCATACTTCATTTCCATTATCAAATTGAATAAACAAGGCCTTATTAGAAACTCCTTTAATTGTTCCGGTAACATTTTTAATCTTCGACTGTTTTTCATTATGATCAAGATTGGCTTTATTGTTTATTTTTTCGGAGCTATTAGTTATGACTTCCTCTTGAATGATGGTGTTATTTAATGGATTAAAATTACCCTTTTTCAAATTATTTAAAGTAGTAGCAAATTCAATTTTTTCATTTAAAATATGTGACATTAGCAGTTCTAATATCTTAAATTGAGCATATTCTAATACTTTAGAATATTTACCAATATGGATCCATAATTTGTTTTTCTCTACATCTTCCCATTTAAAAGATATTTGAGTTTTATGATCCTTAAAAGTATGATAACTTGACCATGAATTTATTTCTTTTTTTAACACTTGAATAATGTAGATCATCTCTTCTAAGGAAAATTTAATTACCTTGCCCTCTCCGCTACTAGGTTTTTCCCACGATCCGTCATTTTTGCTTTTAATGAGTCTGAAGAATATATAAGGCTCTTCTTTCGAGGAGCTTTGGATAATTAAACCTACTTTTTGTCCAAAAAAACTATAGTTATGATTATCAACCATAATTATATCATTTATTGAATATATTTAAAGAAAAACAGAGTATTAATTTAGTATTTTTGTCGTAATATTTGTTGGAATATCCTGTTCAAGAATAATAGAATAATTAAGCAATATTTTATAATCAGAGATTTATACCAATTTTTTTCAATTCTTCACTTAGATTTGTATTTGGCAAATAAAATATAGTTTTCATGCCCATTCTTCTTGCCTGAAATAAGTTTGATTCAATATCATCAATAAAAACGCATTCCTCAGGGACAATCTTATATTTATCAACTAATTTTTGATAAATTTCAATTTCAGGTTTCATAACCTTAACGTTTCCTGAAATCACTACTCCATCAAATATTGAGATGAAATTGTATTTATTTTTAACATACTTGAATGCTTCTTGTATATAATTGGATAAAATGTAAACTCTATAACCATTAGATTTTAAATTGTATAATATTTTCACATTCTCGTCTATCGGGGTAAGCATTTTCATCCAATGTTTGAAAAAGGTTGAAATGAACTTCTTTTCTTCAGGAAATTTGTTAATTAATTGCTTTTTTGCATTCTTAATTGTTAATGTCCCGCGATCTAAATTTAGCCAAATCTCGCTACTAATTACATTAGAAATAAAACTTTTTATAAAATTTTCATCTTTAACATAACTAAACAAGAATATTTCTGGTTTAAAATTTAATAATACATTACCCAAATCAAAAATTACGTTTCTTATCACAATTTTATTTAATATTGGATATAATTATAAATTAATTCAGAAACTATCCTATAATTAACATTAGTTTGAGAGATTTATGCTTAAAAAGGAAAAAATAAAGCAATTACAGGAAATTTTAATGAATTGTTGGCCTGCTTATCATTATTTCTTTTTAAATGGTTGGATTTTACGCTTTACTGATGGAGTAACTGCTCGTGCAAATTCCGTTTTCCCTTTAAATTATCATGGTACACCAAAAGATCTCGATAAAGACCTAAATTTAGTTGAAAAAGCTTACAACGTTTACAAGCTCCCAGCAATTTTTACAATACCTGAAGTTTTTGAACCATATAATTTAGATCTTATTTTAAAAGAACGGGGATATCAACAATTAGGTTGTACTACTCACGCTATGATAATTTCTATTGAAAGTGTACGAGACGAAGTTATTAATGAAAAATTTGCATATATCTTACATAGCAAACGAGTAGAAGAAATTTCAAATTTTTTAGCAAAATATTCTAAAAGAAATCAAGAAGAACAAAAAGTATTGGAAGCATTAACTAATAGAATTGTTATTCCACAGAAACGCTTTATTATTGCTAAATATGATAATAAGGTTGTAGGAACCTTACTGGGAATTCTAGATCCCCATGGGTACTTGTATATAGTGGATGTTCTCGTGGATCCAAATTTTCGCCAACAAAAAATCGCTACGTCAATGTTTTTCAAAATTGTTAAAGATAGGAGAATTTCAAATGGAATTAAAAAGATTTGGTTGCAAGTAGAAGTTGAAAATCAAGAAGCTATGAAATTATATACAAAACTCGGATTTGAAAAAGCATACAGCTATTATTATTTAAAAAAAAGTTGAGAAATATAGAGATATATGACAGTATATAAACCTTAAATATACCTATGATAGGAAGAAAAACCGAGCGAATGTTTTTCATCTAAAGAAAGTGCCCCATTTAAAAAACCAGAATCGATAATTTTTAGTAAATTGTTGATTTCTGGACAACTATTATATATTAAATCGAGTAATTGTTCAAAGTAGATGAAAAACTTCGCGTAGGGAATTTTATAATTAATAAATTCTTTATAATTTAAGTGAAGAATTAAAAAGTGTGCAAATTTTGATTTTAAATTCTTATTTAATTTTCTAAAAACATGAAAAATTAAATTTTGATTATAATTTAGGTCAAAAAATACTATTAAATCTATTAGTTCATTTAATTTTCGGTAATTATTTAGTACTGATTTTATCAAATCATTTAGTTGTTTATATATTATATTTGATAAGTTGTATTTTACTTCTTTTAATAAGATATCAAGTTCCTCTTTTTTAAGATAATCTAAATATTTGTTATACAAAAGATATTGTATTAAATTCAAATTCTTAGTTTCAAACCTTTTTGCCACTTCCTCTTTAAAAACTCTTGCTGCACGATAATCGCCTGCTTTAACTAACTCTTTAAGCAATGGAAATGCTAAATTACTATGGATCAAACATGTGTTATAATTATTTTCATACCAAGCTTGAAGATTTGAACAATGAGCCCAAAAAAGAGTTTCTGGAGCAATATTTATATTTTTATCTTCTATAAATTCAAATGATCCTTTTAATTTATCTGTAACCTCATCAATAGAATTAATTTTATTTACGTCTTCAATCTTATCGATCGGTATATTTAATAAAATATATTTACACTTCATAAATATTCTATTATTCACGTAAATGTTTGTTTTCCCATCTTCTAATCTTAGTTCAAGAAAATCATTTATTATAAGCTTTAGCATCAAGATTTGATGGGAATTCTTCTATTTTATTTTTTTGTTTTATTTAAAAGCAAAGAAATTTCAATTATTAGATAAAAATAAATGTCAAAACAGTAGAATTATTATTATGAATGAAATGATAAAACTCCTCTATGATAATATACCATTTTATTCCACCTTAGGATTTGAATTAAAAGAAATTTCTAATGGAAAAGCTATCTTTGAAATCCAAATACGAAAGGAATTAACTCAAAATGGAATGATCCATGGTGGTGTTCTAGCTTCTCTAGTTGACTCTACATGTGCATGTGCTGCTTTTTCTTTGATTTTCCCCGAAGGTTACATAACCACAATAGATTTACGGGTTGAGTTTCTGAAACCTATCTCCATTGGGCGTTTAAGGGCAATAGCAAAATGTTTAAAGAGCGGGAAGAATATTTTCTTTTGTAAAGCTAAAGTATGGGATGAAAATGATGAACTTATTTGTACAGGTAATTCTCAACTTCTCAGATTACAATAAATTTATTCAATTCCTAAAAGTTATTTCTTAACTGATTTAACTTGCATATTTAGACATTTAAGTAAATTCAAAATTAACTCAATAATAAGATTTTTTTACGTTCTATTATTACAAAAATAAGATTTTATTGTACTTTTTTAAATTTTAACTCAAATAGTAAATAATATTATGAAAAAAACTGTTAAAATCATTGTATCTGGTGATGGTGGTGTTGGGAAAACCTCTTTTCTTAATCGTTTAATTCATGATAATTTCAATACTAACAGTGAATTAACTAAGGGGGTCGACTTTTTTTCCAAAAATCTTACTTTAAATGGACATGAATATAATTTTGTAATTTGGGATTTTGCAGGTCAATCTCAATTTAAAAGTATCCTAAATAATTTTGTTGATGGTTCTCTGGCAGCCTATGTTTTATTTGATTTATCTCGATTCAAAACCATTGAAAGTATGGAAGATTGGATAAGGAAACTAAATGATAATGGAAATATTTCAGCTTTTATTCTTGGAGCAAAATGCGATTTAATTGATCTTGATAATTGTAAACTTTTTGATGAATTTATCTTAAAAATAATGAAAAAATATAATAATGTAATTGGATATTTGAAAATCTCTTCAAAAACTGGATATAACGTAAAGGAAGCTTTTATCTCTCTTTTAACAAGAATTTCAAATTAATAAAAAGTTATACTATAGTGATCCACCCAAATTCATCTTCAATTTCTAATCTTTGAATCCCTGTTAATAGATCATATAATTTCTTTGTTATTTCACCTGGTTCTCGATTATTAAATATTCTCTCTTTCCCTTCTAAAGCAACCGATGCAATGGGGGTAATAACTGCGGCAGTACCAGTGCAAAAACATTCAACACATGATTCATCGAATAATTCTTTATAAGAAATATCTCTTTCTTCAGTTTCCAAACCCAGTTTTTCTGACGCAAGCTCTAAAATAGATTCTCTTGTAATTCCTTCTAAAATTGTACCTGTTTTTCTTGGAGTTGCTAATTTCCCATTTATCATTCCAAAGAAATTTGCGGTGCCTACTTCTTCAATATATTCCAAATTTATAGCATCTAGATATATAATCTGAGCATAACCTTTTGCTTTTGTTTCTTTAGCAGGTAGCATTGTTCCCGCATAATTACATATCGTTTTTGCTGATCCTGTTCCTCCTGGAGCCGCTCTTGTATACTTTTTTGAAATTTCTAAATTTATACCATTAAATCCTGAAGGAAAGTAAGGTCCAACAGGAACTGTAAAAATCATTAATTTAAATTCTTCAGAAGAAGCAACTCCTAAAATAGGGCCATACCCAAAAAGTATTGGTCGTATATATAATGCTCCTCCACTATCATATGGAGGAATAAATTCTTCATTAGCTTTTACAACTCTCTTTACAGCATCAACAAATTTATCTACATCATATTCTGGCATTAACATTCTTCTTGCGCTAAAATTAAATCGTTTGCCATTCTCTTCTGGTCGAAATAATGTTATTTCCCCATTTTTAGCTCTTAACGCCTTCATTCCCTCAAAAATGCCTTGTCCATAATTCAAAACACAAGATGCTGGTGAGATTTCAAAATTTCCAAAGGGAACTAATTTACCTACATCCCATTTCCCATTCTTATGATTAGCAACAAACATTGTTTTTGTTTCAATAAAATTGAAGCCCAATGAATAAAAATCAATATCGTTAGGATCTACCATAATCTTAATTTATCTTTTTAAAACCAATAGGAATATTATATGAAGCTTCCGTTTAAAAGTCTTATTAATAAAAAATGAATATCATAACAAATTCCTATTAGAATAATTTACCTCTTTTTAAGTATTTTAATTGAAATTTCAAGATAAGAACTCGCTATTTATAAGAAATTCTTTGATTTATATTGAAAAAGAATCTATCATATTTTGATAAAATTTTTCAAAACTAATTAGTTATTTGAATATATGGCTTTACAAAAAGTAACTATAAAAGATATAATAGAAAAGAAGAAAAAAGGCGAAAAAATTGTTACAATAACTTCCTATGATTACTCTTTCGCAAAATTAGTAGATCAAAGCAATATTGACTTAATTCTTGTAGGTGACTCACTTTCAATGGTTATTCTTGGATATAAAAATACCTTATCAGTAACTATGGATGAGATGATACACCATACTAAGGCAGTTAGTCGAGGAGTATCAAATGCCTTAATAGTAGGAGATATGCCATTTCTTTCGTATAAAATAGATAAAAATGAGGCTATCAAAAATGCTGGAAGATTTATCCAAGAAGGTGGGGCTGAAGCAGTCAAAGTTGAGGGAGGAACAGAAATTTGTCCAATAATCAACGCAATGATCAACGCAGATATACAGGTAATGGGACATATTGGTCTTACTCCACAAGCCATCTATGAGTTTGGAGGTTTCCTAGTTCAAGGGAAGACCATCGAGGCAGCGAAAAAATTAATACTAGATGCAAAAAATTTAGAAGAATGCGGAGTTTTTTCAATAGTATTAGAAAGTATTCCTTGGCAAATTGCTAAATTAATTACAAGTAGTATTGATATTCCAACTATTGGTATTGGCGCGGGACCTTACTGTGATGGCCAAATATTAGTTATTCATGATATGTTGGGCATTTTTACCGATATTAAGCCCAAATTTCTTAAATATTTTGGAAATATTGGCCAAGATATTCTTCTAGCTATAAATAAATATAAAGATGAAGTCATAAATGGGATCTACCCAGATCGAGAACATTCATATGAATTCCCACTACAAGATTTAAATAAAATTAATCTATGGATGGAAAAGATTGATATATGTGAAGAAGCTCATAAACTGATTCAGAGTCAGTAATTATTTAGTTAAATTACCCATTTTTTTAATAAATCATCTCAAGATAAGGTTAGAATTAGGCTTTTTGCCTTAACAGTTTACATTATTTTTGAAAAAATTCATTACTCTAAAGAGTTTAAAGAGAGGATTCTCTTTATATCTTAACTATATCTTAGTAAATTCACAAGAAAATCGTTTTAATGATATAAATAAAATTATAAATTTGTATTTATAGTAATAATACATAAAAGCTTGAAAAATATAAGAAATTGAAACATTAATAGTGGACTAGCAATGGCTGAAGAATATGATTACCTCTTTAAATCGATAGTTGTAGGAGATGGAGGAGTAGGTAAAACTGCATTAACGCTGCGTTTTAGTAAAGGATTTTTCACAGAGGACTATAAGATGACGATAGGTGTAGTGTCTAAGTGGAATTCCCCCTAGACGCACACACTTTCATGTTAAAACCATCGCCATCGACTCTGATGAAGGACCTATACGTGCAAAGCTTCAAATATGGGATACTGGAGGACAAGAACGTTTTAGCTCTATCCGACCTATGTATTATAGAGGTTCATTAGGTGCGTTATTAATCTTTGATCTTACTAATTCTGATAGTTTTGACCATTTACCACAATGGATAGAAGAAGTGAGAGCAAATGTAAAAAGTGAAATACCATTATTATTAGTTGGTAATAAAAGTGATTTAGTTGGTCAAAGGGCTGTATCCTTAGATGAAATTAATCACTTTACAAGAAATTTTAATCTGTATTATATGGAAACTTCAGCTAAAACAGGTGAAGGAGTAGGCGATTGTTTTTATATCCTTGCATGTCTAATGATAGGTTCAGGAGTTCCGGATCAACTTATTACTAAAGGAATAGTTTTCAGCCCAGGTATGATTCCTATAACAGGAACCGAAGTATTTACCCCCTCTATCAGTCTATCAGAGCCAGAATTTGAATATGCAGCCCCTCCTGTACCGGAACCAGCTCCTACTCAATTCCATGAATCACCATCTACATTTGAACCAGAACCGGAGTTTGAGTTCGAGGCACCGCCAGTACCTGAACCAGATATACCCCTCCCTGATGCACAATTAGAAGAAATAACAAAAACACCCGCTTCATTTACATTTAAAACACCAGAAGAAATCTTAGCTAGTGAGACACCTTCACAAGAAACTCCAATTTACCCTAAAGATGATAAATATAAACCGAAGGCCGTCCCTTTTACATCAAATGTTCCCATTCCTGCTCCAACACCAGAAGGATTTCAGTCTTCTCGAGGAACTCCCTCTGTTCAGAGTTTACCATCATCTAATGTTCCATTTATTATACCAAAAGATTCGTCTGAGCCTAAATCAGATTCCTTAGCAGATTATTTGCCTGAGCCAATCTATTCTAAAAAGGAAAAAAAGAAGCTTGATAAACAGAAAAAGAAGGAAGAAAAGGAGAAAAAACTTCAAGAAGAAAAGGAAAAACAAGAAAGATTATTACAAGAAATGAAAAAGTCTAAAAAAGATAAGAAAGAAAAAACTAAAAAGGAAAAAGTAGAAAAAGAAAAACAATTAACTCCTACACCACCTACACCGATTGTTGAAAAAACAAGTACTGCTTCTCTTTTTCAAACTTTAACTCAAAAATCAGATGATGCAGAAAAAAGTGCTGTTACTGCTTTTATGCCATTTACAGCTAAAAAAGAAATAGAACCGGAAGGGGTTAGTAAACTTCGAATTATTCCCAATGTTTCAGATCTCGAAAGTCAGCCTAGTCAAGTTCTCAGAACTCAATCAAAATCTTCAATTAAATCAGACACTCAAAAACGTGATGGAAAAGAAATAATAATCTGCAGACAATGTGGTGCTATTTTGTCATCCGACTATGCATTTTGTAATAAATGTGGTTCTAAATTATAAATTTTGATTTTTAATATTTTTGTCCTTGAGGTTTTTTTTATTTTGAAATTGTATAATAAAATGAAAATTCAATATTCAAAAAGGTAATAAATAGTAATTAGAGATTCTTTCCACATATAGGGCAAATACTCCACATCTTCTTAATTTTCGAATTACAATGAATGCAAACTTTTAGCTCCGGGTCTATTTTTGTTTGTGGTTTACCAAATATAGTAGCATTACTTATATCATAATCATCAGAAACTTTAAATTCCGAGCTTTTGGGAGCTCTAATTTGTTGTTGAGGAATTGTAGTGGATTTTTCAAGCATTTCTTGAGTAACATGAGATTTTTGTTTCGGTACCTCTATTTGAGGTTTATTATACTTTTGAGGTTTAATTGGTGTTTCTTTAATCCTATTTTTTATAATTGCTCTTTCTGGTTTAGGTGGTTTTTTATTATCTTCTTCAATTGATATTCCTACTTTATAAAAAAAGTAATTTCCATCATTGTTTTCAATAACCTTTTCTCCATCTTCTAAATAAACTTCAATATAATAGATGATAACTGAACCAACTGGAACTTCTGCTATTTCGGCAATATAATAATCCAGTTTCGCCTCCATTTCCATTTGATACCATGATGTCCCTTGATCAGCACTAAAAATTAAATTTACATAAGAGATTGATTTACTAAAATCTTCTTCAGTAATTTTTACAACAATCTTTATTGTCTTTTTACTGACTTCTTTTGTTGTAGGTATTAGCTCGGTATCATCCCATGCAGCTCCACATTTAGGACAATTTGTAAACCAATTAGGGTATTCAAAACTACATTTGGAACAATTTTTTGTAAAATATCTTGTTGTTTTGATTCCTAATGTTTTTTTTTCTTTGCCCATAATAGTACTTCTAAGTTTTTGAAATTAAACTCCCAATAAAACTTTTTAATAATTAAATAATAATTTGTTTTAAATATATTTTTTTACCTAAGGAAAGTATTAAAATAATTAATTAAATTAATAATTTCATTGAGGTTCAATCAATTAAAATTGTATTACTCTGTTTTAAAATTGTTTTAAAGCTCAGAAATTTTAATCCTTAAAGAGAATTAAACTATCCTGCAATGAAAATCAATTAGAAACAAATCATTAATTATATCCAAATATTAGGAGTTTAAAATAGGATATTACGAAATTTTTAACTTTTTTAAAATCTTTTTCAAATCTTTTATAAAATATTCTATTTGAGATTTTTCAACATGAGGCATTAATACTAGTCTAATTAAATTGAAATCTTCAAATTTTCCTAACATCCAATTTCTTTTTCGTAATTCTTCATCAATTTTACAAATGCTTTGTCCATTCTCAGTAGTAATTCCTACAACATTTGTAATTGGATTAGTAGCCAGTTTAATTCCCCTTATTTCGTAGATTTGATTAGTTAAATATTTAGTATTTTCCATACATCTATTTACTATTTTTAAAAAACCATTAACTCCTAGAAAGTTTAAAATCGCCCAAAATGCTATAACTGTTCCCCCTGATCTGGTCCCTACTATATGAAAATGTTTAAAGTTTCCTCCAGCGAGATATGGAATCTCAAATCCTATTTTTTTCAAAATTGAGGGATCTTTTAAAAAAAATCCGCCAGAGGGTATAATTCCTAGTCCCATTTTATGTGGATCTGCTGTTATTGAATCAACTGCACTTACAGAAAAGTCCCATAGAGGTATCGGATAATTTAGTTTTTTTAAAAAAGGCAATATAAAACCTCCAAATGCCGCATCAATATGAAAAAATATATCCTTATCTTCTATAAGTTTCCCAATATCTTCTATGGGATCAATTAATCCTAAAGATGTAGTTCCTGCAATTCCTACTACGCCACATGTATTTTTATTTATAAGTGAATCAAAATGAGTTAGATCTAATTCGTAATTTTCCTTCAATTTGGCTTTCCTAAGTTTAATTCCAAGTAAATCAGCTGCTTTATCAAAAGAAATATGTGCAGTACAGGGAACTACAACTTCGGGGTGTGGGATATCTGGCTTTAATTTCTTAGCAATCCTCATAGCTATTAAGTTTGCTTCTGAACCTCCAGTAGTAAAAGTTCCAATTATATTTTTACCATTAAATAATTCTCCAATTTCAGATATTAATTCTTCCTCTAAGGCAGCAGTCCCCAAAAACAAACCTGGATCTCCAAGATTTTTAGAGATGTATTTCACATAAACCTCTACTCCGAAATTTAAAGGCTCAGTGCACATAGATCCTAGAATTGAACCTGATTTATATGAAAAATCTCTCTCCAATTTCTTTTCCAATATTTTAAATACTTCTTGCTTATTTAAGCCGTCTTCGCGCATTCTTTTTATATTTAACTATTCAATTATAAAATCTTCACTATTTTTTCTAACAAATAGAACATTTTAAACAATTAAAATTTTACAATAAAACAGATGAGATTGCAGATAAGATCTTATAAGATAATTTCTTTACTTATTTCTTTCAGCACAATAGATAACTAAATCCTGGGCGTCTAAAAACTTAACTTGTTTTCTTGCCTGTTTGTTAATTCTTATATTGATATATGATTCATAAATCGGATTACCCTCAAGATGTATATCTATTAAATTCTTAAGTCTTTCTAATCCTTTTACTTCCGAAATTTTATTAAATGAAAGTTCCAACCTTATTAGATTCCTTAGATTATGAATGCCCTTAATTTCACTTATTTGGTTCCATTTAAGCCCAAGTAAAACCAAATTCTCTAAATTATCAAGTCCCGTTATTTCGGTAATTTTATTCTTTTCTAAATTCAAATATTTTAAATTTGTAAGATTTTTGAGGCCTTTAATTTCAAAAATTCTATTACTACCTAAATATAAATCGTTTAATTCAGTTAAATTTTCTAAACCTGTTATTTCTTTTATATAGTTCTCATAAAGATTTAACTCTTTTAAATTATTAAGGTTATTTAAGCCTTTTATTTCAGATATACGATTATTATAAAGAAATAGCCTTTTTAATCTTGTTAAATTTTCAAGCCCATTAACATCTGTAATCTGATTATATCTAAGATTTAAGGATTCTAAATTTTTTAAATGTTCAATGTTTTTAATTTCTCGAATATTGTTACCTGAAAGATCTAATCCTTTCAAATATGTTACATTTTCAAGATTCTTTATCTCAGATATATCATTTATACCTTTTTGACTTAAATCTAATTTATTATCCCAAATTTTTACATTTTTCCCCTTAAATTCGAAATTTTTCATGAAAATGACTTCTGGCTTAAATAAATCTTCTTAAATCTCTTTCTGAATATTTTTTTATGGTATTTTTTAGTTCCGTAGTTAAATCAACTTTATAATAATTCGCTATGCAAATTATTGCATAAAGAATGTCTGCTAATTCTTCACCAATCTTAGCTTTTTCATTAATATTTTTTTTTGGCTTGTATCCTTCAAAGTGATTAATTTCTTTTGCTAATTCACCAACTTCTTCTATAACAGCAGCTAACATTGCTAATGGAGACCAATAACCACCATGTTTGGTGATCCAATCATGAACCATGAGTTGAATATCCTTAAGAGAATTCTTTTCAGACATAATTATACTGTTTTTTTAATCATTTAAATAATCAAATTAAAAAATAGAAAAACATTCTTAAATTCTTCAAGCTCAATATTTATCCTAGAATTAAAGAATATAATTAGATTTAAATATTCATATCTAAATTAATTGAATAAATATTCTCGCTTACGAGCTTGCCATTCAGCCCTTTTACCTGGATTATATCTATTTACCTCGCTATAATACCCTGTAACTCTTGAGTATATTTTAACTTCTTCAGTATGGCATCTAGGACAAAGGAATTGAGAACCTTGAAACATTCTCTGGCAGGAAGGACAATATATGAAATCTATTGTATAGGCAAAATAGGCGGTGTTTGTATTAAGACAAATATTTTTTGTAAGCTCCCATAAACCATGAAGATCAGGTTTTTGCTCTCCAAGCCAAATATGTGTTATTACACCACCATTAACTATGGGATGGAAATCACCTTGTTTTTTAATTCTTACTGATAAGGGGATTTCAGCGTCATATCTAAAATGATCAGAATTTGTATAATAAGCAGATTTACCAGATGATTGAACAATGGCTTTTTTAGGAAAATGCTTTAAATCTAATCTAGCAAGACGGTTGCTAGTCGATTCACTAGGTTGTTCCCACAGTGAGTAATACTTATTGTCTCTCTCTGTCATAGTGTTGCATTTTGCAACCATATAATTCAAAATTTTCTTTCCTAAATTATATGATGTATCAGTTTGATGTAATTCAAACCCAGTTAAACTTTTTACAGCCTCGTTTAATCCAGTAAATCCAATTGAGAGATTTTGATCCTTTATATTAAAAATTGCTTTACCATTTATTTTTCCACTACATAAAGGTAAATGTCTAGTATTTAACCTCTTTTTCATGAGATTCCATTTTTTACGTAAAATTCTCGCAGAAAGTTCGATTTTATTATCCAATACTGAGAAATATTCATTTTCATTTTTTGATAAATAAGCATAACGTGGAAGATTTAGACTCACACTTTGAAGTGAGCCAATAGTTACATAATTTTCCCAAACATTAGCTACCTTTCTTTTTTCAGGATCAAGAATACATTGCTCAAGAATTTGATTACCACTAAGAAATTTTCTACAGCATTGGCTATGAATTTCATCAGGCATCCAATCGGGACACATATTAAGGAAATAAGGTGTACCCATTGTTGCTACTTCTTCCATTACTTTTAAATAAGAGGACTCAAAATCTTTTAACCATTCTCTCTTAATCTTAATCTCGTGTTTTGGGAATGCAAAAAGTTTTCCATTATGATCACCTTGTAGATATACTTCAGTTAAGGCATCAAAAAGTTTCAGACATTCTTCTTTATAGTCCCCATAAGTTCCAACTATTTTTCCATGTGGACCAACAGCGGGAATATTCAATAAACCATCAGGTATTGTTGGAGTACAAGAAATTGAAGTAAAAGGTACTTGTCCTCCCCTAGCAGCAAAGATTTGATTTGTCTCAAAAATAAAACATTGCATTGATTGTTCAATTTCTCTATCCGAAATACCATAGGCATATGGTGCTAAAAAGGTAGTTATATAATCATAACCCTGTCCTCCACTAAATTCACCTTGAATAATTCCAAGCCATTTAGCAAGATGTGTTACCGCTACACGTAGACTACCTGCTGGCCCTGATTTACTACAGTGTGCCCAACTCTCAACTGGTGGTAATCCATGTTCCAGAATCATTCGAGGATCCCATTCTTGACAAAAAGGTCTTAAATCAAAGTATCTTAACATATGAACATGTATATCCCCAAATAAATGTGCATGAGCTTCTTCAGAATCTAATATTCTTAAGAGAGCATATTCATCAGAGATTCTATTTGCAGCCCAATGGTGTATGCTTTCGGGATTCATATCCTGATTTGCATTTTCATCTACTCCATACTCTAAAATTGCCTCGTAATCCATTAAAGGCATTCCAATCCTTGTGTATATTTTACGCTCATCCTCAAAATGCTGTTCAGATAAGATTGAGCAGACAATCTCTCTAATGTGGGGACCTGATAAAAATTTAATACCCGAAGAGATAATTCTTCTAACTACTAATTCAGTAATCTTATTGGCTGAGTTTTGGTCCAAACCTGTTTCATATATTATACTTTCTTCGATTTTGGAAAAATTAAATGGTACTACATCACCTTCAGTTCTAAAAACTGTAGGTAATAATTTAGTTAAATATTTGCGATTTATATTTTCAACTTCCTTTTCTTTTTTATGTTTAGAATTTGATACCAATACCAAAGAAATTATACCCCTTTTTCAATATTTAAATATTTAATTTAAAAAAAATAAGATAATATAATAGTTTCGATTAAAATATTTTGTCGGTGACATGAACTGAATTTAGAGAATTATTAATTATTTATTATCGTTAATATTTTACCTCTTTTGATATAAAAATTTATTTATTTTTCCAATTTAAACTTATTTTATTAACTCTTTATTTGATTATTTAAAAATTATCTATTAAAGTTACGAAAAAATTCTTAACAATTTGGAGTCTTCTCAATTTCTAATTTATTAATTCTGTAATTGCATTTAATATAAATTAATGTCGTACTTATGCTCAATTTTTCTCAAATTTTACTATAAAAATTTTATAAGAGGTAAAAATAAATATATTTAAGTAAAAAAATGAGACATAATTTTTTTAAAAGGAATTTCTATCATGATAAAAAAGAGAATAAGAACAAAAAACAAAAAAGAAGTTGAACCTATAGAAGTTCTAAAAGGGATTTATCGTAGAACTTTAATATATAATAAGAATTTGATGTTATGTAATTTTAAACTTGAAAAAAATGCTGAGGTTCCTATACACCACCATAAAGAATACCAAATAGGATATGTAATTAAAGGAAAAATTAAATTTGAAACAGAAGATGGAGAATTTATAGCTATTGAAGGAGATAGTTATGTGTTTGAATCTGAAGAAAAACACGGGGCATTCATATTAGAACAAGCAGAAGTAATAGAAGTTTTCAATCCCGCAAGGGAGGATTACGTGTAATATCAATTTTTTTTTAAAACTTTTTATTTAAAGAAACAAATTTTAAGCTCTTACCAAACATATATGGCTACAGCAAAAATTGCTAACATACCAAAAATAAATTCTCCTATTAACCAGTCATGAAAAAATTCTCTTTTTCTATCTCTATTATTTTTGATTAATGTAGCCAAACCAAAACTGATAGCAGAGTTGGTACCAATAAATATAATAAAAGAAAAAGTCATAGCGTTAAGATCTAATTTTATCATTTCTAGCATAGTATCTAAAACTACCCAAGCTCCGAGGAATCCTATCAACGCCAATAAAAATATCCATCCTGAGAATTTAATAATTTTTTCAAACTTAATATCTAATTCTGAAATTGTGGATATACCTTGCTTTCCTTTTTTCTTTATTTTTGACATATAAAATCAATTTAAAGTCTTTTTGAATATTAAAAATTTGATAATTCTTAATGTTTATTGTTTAAACTTTGTATATATTAAGGTCGATTTTTTAACAATAAAATCGCTTTTGCAATATCTCCATTACATTCTGCTAATACCGCTTCTGCTTCTTTCTTATCTACATTTGCTTGAGATGCAACTAAAATTATATCATTTTCTGTTATTATCGGTTTTAATTCTGTTTCTTCTAAAGCTTGTAATTCTTCAGCTTTTTCTTCTCTTTCAAATGAAATACTGCCAGTAGATGCTTCTTCTGCATTTCCTATTACCTGATATATTTCTTGACCTGCTTGTTTCATTAGAACAACTTCAGGTTGGTCTATTATCAAGGTTTTTTCTAATCCTTCAATTATAACTCTTGTTGCATCAACTTCTTCCATGTCAATACCTTGTTGAGCCATTCTTCTTCTCATTTGCCTCGATCCAAATTGTTGCCCTTCTCGTTTTTTAATTGGTTGTGGGCGTTTTGGTTTACTTTTTTCCCTACTCTGTAGTTCTTTTGGAAGTTTTACCAATTTTCTTCACATTAAAACTATTATTTATTTTAAATTATATAATAATTCTAGACTTAAATTTTTGATTTATTCCATCCCTTTCTTATGTTTACAGCAATTCCTCTTGTAAAATGTTTAACATATGGAACTGGAATTTTTAATTTCCCAATACCCAATAATTCATCGGTTTGATTCACTACAATTACTTCATCCATTGGTCTTAAATTTTCATCAATCTCAACTACATGTTTGCAGAAAACATTCCTTCCCTTTTTTATAAATTCAGAAATATCACTTAATACAATTACTCTTAGTTTTGGAGGTAATATACTTTTAACTATTTTTTCTGATGAATATAAAGTTAAAGCAAAAAAACCACATGATGGTCTCAATGTAAGTAATAAATTATTCTTATAATAGATATGTCTTATTTTATTGGTATTTTTAGATCTTTCAATCCTTATACAATTAATCTCATCAAATAAAGTATTAGTAATTTCCTTCCCAAATTGGTAATCAGAAATTGCTTTAATTTGTCTAAATCCTAAAAGTGTTTCTGTTTCCATAGAATAATTAATAAAACAATTATTTAATAAAAAAAAGCAAGTAGAATATAAATAGATTATACATATTAAAATTATGAGTAGAGTCTAGACTCAATAAATTGATCTTTAACTTTATTCATAACTTTATTTACAGCATCTATAAAATCTTTATTAATAATTACATCAGCATCCTTTCTAATCGCAAACATTCCTGCTTCTGTACAGATTGCTTTTATATCTGCTCCTGTTGCACCTTCTGTAAGACTTACTAATCTTTTGAAATCAACATTTTCTCCAATATTTAAATTTCTTATATGAATTCTGAAAATTGCTCCCCTTGCTTCTTCTCCAGGAATAGGAAATTCGATCATACGATCAAATCTACCAGGTCTTAACAGTGCAGGATCTAATATATCAACTCTGTTTGTTGCACCAATAATTTTTACATCACCTCTTTGTTCAAACCCATCTAATTCACTTAATAACTGCATAAGAGTTCTTTGAACTTCCCTATCACCTGAAGTGGCAATTTTTAATCTCTGAGACCCTATTGCGTCTAATTCGTCTATAAATAATATTGTAGGGGCTTTTTCTTTTGCCATATTAAAAATTTCTCTTACTAAACGAGCACCTTCTCCAATAAATTTTTGAACTAATTCAGATCCAATGATTCTTATAAATGTTGCTTCAGTTTCGTGAGCAACAGCCTTGGCTAATAAAGTTTTTCCAGTGCCAGGTGGTCCATATAACAAAACTCCTTTAGGAGGTTCAATTCCAATCCTCTTGAATAATTCTGGTTTCTTCAATGGTAATTCCACAGTTTCCCTTACTTCTTGTAATTGTTCTTCCAAACCTCCAACATCAATATAAGAAATATCTGGAATTGAGTCTATAACTTCCATACCTTTAACGAATGGATCTAATTTTGTGGGTAATACCTCCATTATAGCAAATGTTCTTTGATTCAAGGCAACCCTCATTCCAGGGCTTAATTTTTCATTTTTAACTTTTCTACTAGTATTTACAACAAAACTCGGTCCAGTTGAACTTTTTACAATTGCTCTCCCTTTTTCGTCTAAGAAATCTATTATTGTTGCTGATACCAATGGAGGTTCTCTTAATCTGTCAATTTCATTCCGTAAGCTATGTAATTCTTGTTCTAGTCGCAATCTCTCAGCATCTAATAATTGTTTTTCTGTTTCTAAATTTCGGAGTCGTTTTTCTAAATGTCTGGTATATGTTATAAGATATTCTCCATCTTTACTTTCTTCTTTTTTCTTCTTTTCTTTAGTCGTAGTCAAAAAAAGTGTACCCCTTCTTTTCTCCTTTATTTTGTATTTTTAAGAAAATGCTTTAATTTATTAATAAACTTTTATTCATTTAAATTTAAGGTTACTTCTGGAATATTAACTTAAAATGTGGAATTTATAAAAAATTTATAGATTATAAAATATAATGTCAATTAACCGTAAATTATAAGAATTCTAATTCAAAATCATATATTGAAAAAATTCCATTTTAACGTTTATAATTGAGAGGTTTCTATGCCAAAACCTAAATATAATGAAATTGATAAAGAATGCCCCATTTGTGGAAGCATAATTTGGGGTAAAGGGCAAAAAGTTTTATTAGAAGGAGCTAAAATAAAGGTATGCTCTAATTGTGCTCAACATGGGATAAAAATCCAAAAACCCCCTAAAATTATCAAATATAATCAGGTACCTTCACGTAATAGGAAAAATTATTCAAAACGACAAGTTTCAAAGGGAAATATTATCGAAGATGTAGAAATGATTTCTGATTATGCGAAAAAAATAAGAAATGTGCGAAATTCACTTGGACTCAACCAAGATCAATTTGCCCAGAAATTGAACGAGAAACCATCATTACTTAGAAGGATTGAAGCAGGAAAGGTAGAACCTACAGTTAAATTAGCGAAAAAAATTGAAGCGGTTTATAAAATAAAAATAATCAAAAAAGTTGATGAGATTGAAGCCAATATGAAAGACAGTAAGTATATGAAGAAATCAAACGGAAGTTCTCTTGGTGATATCGCATTTATTAAAAAGAAAAAATAAAACTATCTATTATGATTTGATGCCTCTTTTAGAGTCTATTTTTATAATTTTAACTAAAGTGGAATTATACGCTCCTGATAATCCTAATTCTTCAGGTTCATTAGGTGTAAAATAATTCACATTTGGAGTTCCTATTAAGTTTGAAGCTAAACCTGAATAGATTAATGCAGTCCCAGGTTTTAAGATTGAAGATTCGGCTAAAGTATAAATTTCAGAACTATACTCATTAGAAACAAGTACTTGACTATCCAATACTAAATCTAATCTCTTAATGTCTTCCATTCTCAAAAAAATTTTACTAAATACATCTCTGTATTTAGAATTTAAATATCCTAATTGAGAATGCAAAAAGTAAAAGTGTGAGGGAGAAATTAGCAAAAATTCATTTTCTTTTCTATTTAATTTTTGTTTCAATTCCATTTTTCCGAACTTGAAATGAGGTCCAACAGCTTGAATTCGACTATTGGGAGTAGGAAATTTTAAATTACTAAATGGTATAGAATTATAATCAAATAATAAATAATAACCTTGAGAATTAATTTGTTTTTGAATGTACGATGGTAACATCTTTATACACTTATCTAAAATTTCTTTTTCTGATTCTTGAAAAATCTGAGAATTATTATATCCTATTGCCCATGCTAAATGTTGGAAAAATTCATAATTAGACATACAGTTTTGATACGGACAAGGACCCCCGATATTTATTGATAAACTAGGTATATAAAATGGAGATATTAAATCATGCGATTCCAAATCAAATTTTGCTGGAATTACAATATCAGCATATTTAGTTGTATCATTTAAAAACATATCTAATACTATTATATATATATCCTTATTCAATAAAGCACTTCTTAATTTTTTTTGATTGGGCAGAGAACTTGCAGGATTGAAGTTATAAATGAATAATATTTGATAATTTCCAGTTGATAACTCAGAACCAAGTTTTATTATAGGAATTTCTTTAATCTTAAGATTGGACTTAATTTGAGTAATATATTCCTTAATCGGTTGAATCATAGGTCTTAAAAAATCACTTTGAGAGTAAATCACGCCAGTACCAGATTTTCCTATATTCCCGAGTAAAATCTGTATTAGAGCAATACTTCTTACTATTCTTCCGCCATAAAAATCCTTCTGGACACCATACCCAATACTGAAGATAGTATGATGTTTGAATTTCTTTAATAATTCAACAAATTTTTGAAAGGTTTGTTCATTAATTCCTATTTCTTCTAAAAGGCTTTCCTTCTCAACCCCGACCGATTCATTAAAAATTGACGAATAAAGATCCACATTATCCCTTAAAAATTCTTCATCTTGGTATTTACTAACAATTAGTTCATTGATTATTACTTTGACTAATAAATGCTCCGTACCAGGAAAAATTTGTAAAAAACAATGCGCTTTTTCCGCTATTTTCGTACGTCGTGAATCCACTACTACAATTTTTGTACCATTTCTTATTGCACATTTTACTAGATAATAAGCATGAATATTACTCTCCGAAAGATTAGTACCCCAGATAACTATTAGATTTGTAGAAGGATTTATTAATTGAAACGGATTTGTAGTGGAGTATGTACCGAAAAGTTTTTTAAGTCCAGCACATCCACCTTCATTACAGATTCCTCCACTAGTAATTGTAGCACCTATTTTTCCAAAGAATCTTAATGGGGCATACATCGAGATCAAACCAATATTTCCAGAATAGAATGCTCCTAAGATAGATATTGTGTTATCTTTCTCGATAATATCTATTACTTTTTTAGATAGTATTTCAAATACACGGTCATAGGTAATTGATTTGAAACTGTTTTCAGATTTAGGTCCACTTCTAATTAATGGATCTTTTAATCGATCTTTATGATATAGTAGATTTTCTCTATGTTGAAGTTTTTGACAGAAAAAGCCTTTTGTAAATGGATGATTTTTTAATGGATTAGCCGATAAAAATTTATATTCGGGAGCTAAATCATTCCAAATTCCTTTAAATACGCAGGAACCGTAGCAATCTTTAGTACATGTGCCAAATCGAATTTTCAAAGGATTTTTATTTTCAATCATGAAAAATCTTTAGTCAATAAATATTTATGGTATATTAATAGAAAAAATTGTTTTTTTAATGTAGAGTCTATTAGTATTGAATTTTTTCTTAATTGATTAAAATCTTAATTTTTTGATTCAATACGATTTTATTTTTTAAAAATTCAATAATCGCTTGGTTATCCTGCGCTTCAAGTGGTCCTCCACATTCTGGGCATCTAAAATTTAGCTCGAAGGCTTCTTCGAAATTATATTTAATATTGGAATCTTTACAATTTTTGCATATAAAAAAATAATTATTTTCTTCAAATTGTAATCGATCTCTCAACTTAGTGTCTGTTAGTTTTTTTTTTTCAATAATAATTTCTTCAAGTAAATCAAATTCATGCCACCAATAATAAATAAACCATCCAGTTGATTTATCTCTTATACGTCTAAACTGAGCTAATTTTTCAGAATAAAGTTTATACAATGTTTTTCGAACAGTATTTAATTTCAAGGTCTCAGAATCGTCTGGTTCGAAGTCAATATCAGTACCAGCAATACGATCTTTTACATTTTCAGTTATATCCTCATCAGTTATATCCTCAGATTCAGAATTTAAAAGTTCCTCGCCAACATAGATTGCAACATCACCACCAATAATATATAAAAAAGACCGTAAGTATTGATTTAATTCTTTAATATGACTTAGCCTCATGTAGTATTTAATGTTAAGTTGATCTATAATTATCTTTTATAAAAATTAAATTTTTTTGAAAATTCATTGAAATAAAATTAATTGCAAATACTAAACAACTATAGAATATTGTTTTTCTATAATTTCACTGTTTACCTCAATAGTTCTAAATAATTTACCTTTTCTAATTGCCTTTATTCTCAATAATCTTGAATCTGTGACTTTTTTAGGTAAAATAATATCAGTTATTTTGTAGTTATTTAAGATAACGATTGATTTCCAACTTTTTGGGAGTTCAGTTTTAAAATCGGGCACAATATTCTCCAACACCATATTAAGATTTTTTTCAGTATTACTAAGATAACCTGTGCAAAATTGGAGTCTTTGATTTACATCATCTTCATCTACTTTTTTTTTTGATGGTTGAGGAATGTTTTTTTTGGTTGATACTTTGCACGTCGGATTTAAATTGAAAGATAATAAATAATAACAATTTTCTCTAAAAGTATCAAGACTTTTCAATAATCTATCTCGATTTATTTTATCGATTATCTCAGCTTTAAAATTTATTGTTTTGCCTGTTGATTTTTTGAGATCCCAATTAAAACCTAATTTATTAAGGCTTTCACTAATATCAAACCCTGTTATCAAACTTCCCTTAATTTCAAAAGTTGTATTAGGATCAGAAATTGTACTAACTACTAATTCTAGAATCAAATCCTCATATTCATGGCTACCTTTTAATGTTAATTTCGATTTGGTTTGCGAGATTTTCATTGCCGGCCCTATAAAATCACCTCTTGAATACCTATAGAAATGGCGATGAACTCCCTTATAATTTTCAGCAGGGTCATCCAGAATCGGAGAATCAATAATTTTTTTTAGAAAGTGCATAATTTTTTCTCTATTAAATTAATTTGAAGATATTTTTAGTTCTATTTATTAAATATCACAAGAGAATCATTAAAAATTTTATTCATTCATAAAGTTAAAAAAAAATAAAATATATCAAATAATAGAGATAACAAAATTAAATTTTATTACATATGGCAGGTATCCCATCTTTATCTATATGGATTTTAGCATGGATTTTTCTTGTTATAGGATTAATTTCATTAATAGTTTTAGTATTATACACTAAATTTGGAAGAGAGGTATCTGTTCGACTCTCAGTAATTAGTATTGTAATTACATCAATATTTCTAGGATTTGCTTTTCATTTCTTATTACTTTCCTGGGGATTATAATTTAAATATTTAAAATAAAGCATTAAAAATTGAATTTTTTTAATTTGAAAGATCTCAAGAGACAATTCTCAATCTAACCCACTTCATAATTTATATTGTTAATCTTTAAAAAAGAAGAAAAGTTTTCATGTAATAACTAAAAGTTCTTCAATTTTATAATAAAAAAAAGGGAAAAGATAATGTTATTTCAAATGAATGATACCCTATGGTTTATACTATGGCTTATTCTAGCAACAATAATTGTAGCTTTGATTCTCTTTATTTCTGTTTTACTTATTGTTTCGAAAACTAAAGCTTCAGATAAAAAATTTTTAATTATTTTGTTAGCATTCATATGTGTTCTTGTAATTCCAATAGTATTAGGCGCAGTAAGTACCGTTCTTGGAATCTTTAGCGAAATTCCTTGGAGTGACGGTAATTATTTAATGCTTTTAGTTCCAATAATTGGGTTTCTTATAATACTGATTCTAGTTAAATTTTTATTAGATGTTGCTTGGGATAATTCTGTATGGATATCTTTATTGACTTTGTTTATTTTATTCCTTCTATACACTCTAATACCTGGACTCGCGTCTTTTCTTGGATTCACATTATAATTAATAAAAATTAATCTTCTTTTTTTTATTACCATTTATTAGATATTGGATTTTGAGATAATCAGAGAATTATAAAAAAATAATCTAGTAGATAAGAATTTAAAAAAGTTAAAAAAGATTGGATTTTAAGCTTCAAATTTTTTCTTTTAATTTTAATCGGGGAGCTAAACCTAAACTCATCATTTCTTGTAATAGCAATTTAAACGCGTAAGAACAAACAACCTTTGAAATAATAGTTCCTTCACCACATACAGGGCAATATCGCTTATCTCGATTTCGATCATAAACAGCTAAAAGACCACATTTTTCACATACTAATATAACAGTTCTATCAGACTCATCTAATAATCTTTCTTTTAATAAAAGCGCTGAACCGTGACCTACTAAACAATCTCTCTCCATTTCTCCAAATCTTAAACCTCCTTCACGAGCCCGACCTTCAGTCGGTTGTCTCGTTAAAATCTGAACTGGTCCCCTTGCTCTTGCATGAAGTTTATCTGCAACCAAGTGATATAATTTTTGGTAGTAGATGGGGGCACAATAAATTCCTGCTTCATATTTTTCCCCAGTAATTCCATTATACATAACTTCTCTTCCATTGAATTCAAATCCCGATTCTACCAGTTGCTCCTGAAGTCTAGTAATGTCTGTCCACTCAAAAGCAGTGGCATCTCCTAATTTTCCTGTAGAACATGCGATTTTTCCACTGATCCCTTCGAAAAGTTGTCCTAAAGTCATTCTTGATGGCATTGCATGAGGATTAACAATAATATCCGGAATTACTCCAGATGCTGTATATGGCATATCTGCTTGATCAACCACCAATCCTAATACTCCCTTTTGACCATGTCGAGATGAAAATTTATCTCCCAATTCTGGAATTCTTAAATCTCGAACTTTTATTTTTACTAATTTATTTCCATCAACAGTTTCTGAAATAATAACTGTATCAACAATTCCTTGTTCATTATGCCTCATATTTTTTGAAGTTTCACGCCTATTGGGTTGCATAAGTTCAAATTCTTCATATGATTTAATAAATCGAGGCGGAGATGTTCGACCTATAAGTACATCTCCCCCATTAACTTGAGTTTCTGGCTCTATTATTCCATCCACTTCAGATAATAATCTATATGATTCAGCAGATTTAAAACCCCTAACACCTCTCTCTGGAATCTCAAACTTATCGACCTCTCCTCCAGGATATTTCCTTTCTTCAGCATCGTATGTTCTAAAAAAATGACTACGTGCAAGCCCTCTCTCGATTGATGCTTTATTAATGATAATTGCATCTTCTATATTGAATCCTTCAAAACTCATCATTGCTATGATAAAATTTTGCCCGGCCGGTCTTTTATTTATTCCGATGATTTCCATTGGACTTGTTTTTACCAATGGTTGCTGAGGATAATGTAAAGTATGTCCTCTTGTATCTAATCTCAGATGCATATTTGCTGCAAACAAACCCAAAGCTTGTTTTACCATCCCAGCTTCATATGTATTTCTAGGAGATTGGTTATGTTCTGGAAATGGAATAATAGAAGCACATATTCCAAGAATAGCTGCAGGTGATATTTCTAAATGTGTATGTTCTGCTGTTATATCTTCTTCAAACATAGCAATATACGCATTTTCTTCCTCTTCAGCGTCTAAATATTCAATAACTCCTTTTTGAACTAAATCTGACCAATTAAATTTGCCATGTCTTAATTTTTCGATATCTTCTTTAGTTATTAATAATTTCTTGTTTTTTAATACAAATAGAGGTCGTGTTGCCCTTCCTTCATCGCAATTTATTTGGATTTCTTTAGAATCATGATAATATCCAAGATTAACATGTTGTCCAATTTCACCTTTTCTTCTTTTCTCTCTAAGTTGGCGAATAAATGGATTATATTGCTGATGTATACCTATTAATTTACCATTTAAAAATACTTTTACTTTATCTCCTTTAACGTTTTTAACCTCATTTATAGGTATTACTCCCAAATCAATTAAAATATTTTCAACAATTTTTTCATCAGTGCCTACAGAAATTATTGAAGCTAGCCCAAGATTCTTAACAAGTCCACAATTTGGACCTTCTGGAGTTTCTGCAGGACAAATTTTTCCCCATTGAGTCGGATGCAAATCTCTAGCTTCAAAATGTGGTTGACTTCGACTGAGAGGGGATATAACTCTTCTTAAATGGCTTAAAGTACCAACATGATTAGTTCTGTTTAAAAGTTGACTGACACCTGCTTTACCACCAACCCAATTGCCTGTTGCTAATGCATGTCTAATTCTTTCTGTAATTACGTCTGCTCTTACAGCAGTTTTAATGTTCGGCGCTCTTCCGCGAACTGCGGTTCGTTCTAACTGATACTTAATATCCTTAACAAGATTAAGAAAAGCTACTCTAAACAAAGAAGTAAATAATTCACCTGCTAATTTTAACCTTTTATTTGCATAGTGATCTTTATCATCTGGTTCTCTTAATCCTAAAGCAAGCTCCATAACTTTTTGTGCCATTTGTCCTAGATAGTAGGCTTTTTTAATTCTATCTTCTTCCGCATTTCCTATATGGGGTAAAAGATATCTATCTAAAACTTGAAGTGCTCTTCTAATACGATAATCTTTTGTCTGTCCTATTGCTACCCTTTTACCAATGTAATCAAGTGCATTTTGTTGAGATTTTTCAGGATCTTTTAATACTTGAATTTCAGAAGCAACATCTATTACTGGGATTAATTCTTTTTGTATCTCATCATTTTCAGATATTGCTTCAAAAATCTCTCTATCAGAATGTAAACCTAAAGCTCTCATAAGAATTGCTAAAGGAATTTTACCAGGAACAGAAGGAAATGAAACCCTTAAATTGCCGTCTTTTTTCCTTTCAATGGTTACAGGAGCACGGAATCCACTTCTTGTTGAAAACACTTTAGCTTGATGAGTTGCACTAGAGCTTCTACTTGATTCTTCCGCTAGGATCCTATTGGGAGCTAAATCTTCCTGAGTTACAAGAACTCGTTCAGTTCCATTAATTATGAAATATCCTCCTGGATCTAAAAAGTCTTCACCTCTATTAATTAATTCTTGCTCAGACAAACTTTCTAAAGGACATCGACAACTCTTGAGCATAATAGGTATTTTTCCAATATAAATATCTAATGTCTCTTCTGCTTCTTCCCTTTGAGTTCGCTCATCAATCGTAATTGGCGTCATTTCTAAAGCAATATCAGCCGCATAACTCAGTTCCCTTATCCGAGCTTCTATTGGAGTAATCTCCATAGTAGCACCATCAGCTTCTCTTACTTTCGGTACTCCCACTTTGATTTTTCCAAATTTTATCTTAAAACCTGGGATGTCAGGGATTACTTCACCAGATTCATCTACGATTGCCTGCATTTCATATTCAATGAAATTATTATATGAATCTAAATGCTGGCGAACTAAACCTTTTTCATCAAAAAGACTTTTTAAAATTATCCATTTATCTTCATTTGATAATGTTTCAAGACTCAAAATTTATTAAACCATATTAAATTCTATTTTTTCTATAATTTGATATTAAACTTTTTCCTTTTTTATATAGCGATAGTAATCTATAGTTTTAACTGTTGTATGGGAATCTCGAACGATTTTGATAATATCACCCTCTTTTGCGCCGATTGCTATAGCAACTGGATCTTTGTCAAACATTTGAGGTAAATCGTTAATATCAATCTTATATTTTGACAAAAGATCTTGTGATTCTTCTTTTGTTAACAGAATGTGCTTAGGAACAAATTTATGGAGTAAAACGTCAATACGTTTCTTCTTAGTCAAGGAAAAATCCTCTTTTCTTAGAAATTATAAATTAAGAAATGATACTTTTCTAAAAAATTTTTTCATTTTTTCCCCATTTTTATTCAACAAAAGAGAATCCAAATTAGAAATTCTTAATGAAATGCTTTAAAAACCCAATAACCGCTTCTTTTGCATAAGATCTCAATACACTCCTCTGGAAAAGTATTTTTAAAATAGTTTAAAATATATGCGGCTCCCATCTTTTTCTTAACTACAAATTGAAAAGCCCCTTTTTTTCTTAAATAAAGTGGAATAATATTTAACAACTGTAAAAATTCTTTTCTCCCTTGCCGCATAGGAGGATTCATATAAATCCCATCAAATTTTAAATTTTTGCCTTCAAATGGTTCAAAATAACTTCCAGATAGAACTATAATGTTTTTTTTTTGATTTGGTAAATTTAATTTAATATTTTCTTTAGCACACCAAATTGCTCGTTTATTAAGATCTGTAAGATAAACAGAACTATTAGGTGATTCATAACCTAAAACGATTCCTATTGCACCATAACCACATCCTAAATCAAGTAAAAGATTATCTTCTTTTGGAATATGCATATGCTCAATAAAAATTTTAGTGCCTAAATCTATTTTATTAAATGAAAATACACCTGTAATAGTTTTAAAAATATAAAGATGCCTTCTTAAACTTTCTGAAATTGTGTGAATTTTGACATTAGCGTTAGGAAGTTGGCTATAATAATGATCTCTATTATCTTTCATAGCAAATTTAATGTTTAATTAAAATATGCTTACTTTTTTTCATTCCAACGTGGATAAATCCCTCTCTCCATAAATACTTTATTAATTTTTACTAATATTCCCGATTTTGCTTTGTAGATTTGCATTGCATCTTTTAAAGCTGTACCAAATCCAATTAATTCTTTTTTCAAAGTCATTAGCGCTATTAATTTATTTGTTTTTACTCTAGCATCGATATAACATATACCTGCAGAAGCTAAATCTGCCCCATGACATAGGGCATCTACTGCTGTGTCTCTTACATAAATTTTTGGTAAATGAGTTACCATTTTCTCCATCGGGAAGATAATCCTTTTCAGATATATTTCATTTCCTTCCATTTGATAAATTGTAAAAGCATCTTTTAAATCTTGAAGTGATATTAAATTATCTTTTTCTTTAAAGTTACCAACTCTAGTTCTTCTAAGCTCAAGCATGTGTGCACCAGAGCAGAGAGCTTCACCTAAATCAAAACATAATTTTCTAATATACGTACCTGCTTCACATCCAATTTGAAATAAAACATGATTCTTATCAATTTCAATAACATCATTATAATAAATCTCTCTTATTCGTAATTTTCTTACAACTGATGATTTCATTGGAGGTCTTTGATAAATCTTTCCAGTGAATAATTTGAATATTTTTTTGATTCTTTTTTGCGTTTCTGGTGTGTGTAAATACATTACTCCTATATATTCTTTACCAGCACTTAATAATGCCGATAATGCCCTTGTAGCGTTTCCAAGAGCACATGGTAAAACACCAGTCACTTTTGGATCAAGAGTTCCACCATGACCTGCATTAGGAATTCCTAAAATTTTACGAACCCATGATACTACTTCATGACTAGTCGGACCACTTGGTTTATCCAAATTTATTACTCCATATTTCAAAAGGGATTCAATATTTCTTTTCTCAGGCTCACAACCATAATTTGGGTCCGAAGTTTCTTGAGACTTTACTAATAATTGCTCAGGCTCATCAGAAGGTAGCCTTAATTTTAAATTTTCCATACTATATAATAATAAGGAGGGTTTTTATGTAATTAATAAATATAGAGATCTCATAAACTTTTCTTAAAAGAGATGCTCGGTTTTAATTTTGAAACCTTATTTATGAGTATAAAAAATGGCGGGCTATAGGGGATTTGAACCCCCGACCTTTCTTTTTAAGGCAGATTCTCCCTTAAATGTCAGGTTAAAAGCCTGCTGCGCTACCTGCCTGCGCCAATAGCCCATGAAGAATTTGATATATGTTTAGGTGTGAATTGTATGAGTATAAATCAATTATAATTTAAAAATTTTATTTAACTGACGTAGAATTCTTTCATTTTTAAGCAATGTATCGAAAACTACCAAATTTTACGTCTTTTTAATGAAATGTTCAAATCCATGGTATTTAACTTCTTTTTTTTCCCCATTTTTTACAATCTTAATATATTTATCAGAAACTATTTTTCCGATTTTAATAATCTGCCCATTCATAGACTGAATTTCTTTTTTAGCGAGATTATAATCCTTAGGATTTATAGTAAATAGATGAATAAATTCTTCACCTCCATTCAATACTAAATCTTCTAATGAACAGCTAAATTCCTGGGCATAGCTCATCGCTTCTGAATCAATTAAATTCTCATTAAAATCAATTTCAAAACCTAAATTTGGATTAGAAATCATTAAATCACTTAAAGATCTATATAAACCATCCGAAGAATCTATACTTGCAGTTGCCAGCTTTCTTTCTGACAATATTTGAGCTTCAATTCCTGAGATATTCGGTTCTAAGACACTCATAATTGATCTTTTATAATTTGGAAAATCGTGAATTTCACCTTTTTTATTTAAAAGAATATCAAATCCTACCCCAGTTAATCCAAATTTATTATTTGCTACAATAATATCACCGATGTTTATCCCTCTTCTATAAATCAAATTTGAAGATGGTTTAAAACCAAAAACAGTAGGACTTATTATTAATTCTTTAGTTTCATTAATATCTCCACCGATATATTCAAGATGGTATTTCATACAGAAATCAATAACTCCTAGCAATAAATCTATAAAATTTTTTTCTTTAAGTGTTTTTGGTAAACCAAAAGATAAAATAATACCTTTAGGTTTTACCCCTTTTACCAATAAATCACTTATATTCATTAGAATCGATTTTCTGCCTACTTGATAATAATTCATTTGAATTGGTACATCAGTGGTGGATACTAACATATCTGAATTTAAGACAATTTTTTCGTCCAAATTTTTACTGGAAATATCAGCAAAAAATGCATCATCTCTTAAAATTGGATTTCCAGTTTTCTTTAAGACTAAATCTTCTATTAATTCTATTAATTTAAGTTCTCCTAAATTTCCTATTTGAATATTATTTTTCATCAAATAAAGTTTAAAATTTTTTAAAGCTTATAATTTTTCAAGATAATTTAATTTTAAAATTTGTTTGCCTCTGTGGCTTAGCGGTAGAGCAACGTTTTTAGTCATTTTGCCTTAAATGCTAAGGATTCGTAATCCGTAGGTCGGGGGTTCAATTCCCCCCAGAGGCTTTAGCTATACTTCTTCTGTAATCATATAGCTTTTAATTATTTCTAGAGCCAGCATTTTAAAAGCATCATTTATATTTTCTCCCGTTTTTGCTGATGTTTCAATGTACGAAAGATTTAATTTTTTTGCTAATTCTTCTCCTTGTTCCGGTGGAATTACTCGCTGATCTTCCAAATCTATCTTATTACCAACTAGAATTAGTGATATTACTGGCGAGACACTTTTAATTTCTTCAAACCAATCTTCTAAACTATCCATAGTATCTTTACGTGTTACGTCATAAACTAGAATACCCGCTTCAGCATTAGCTAGATAAGACTGTCTAACACGCTTGAATTGTGCTTGTCCTGCTAAATCCCAAATAACAAATCGAACTTTTGATTCCAAACCTTTAAAATCACATTCTTTTTTCATGATTGAGGTACCAATAGTGGATTTATAGTCCTTTTGAAAGGAATCTTCGACGAAACGATGAACCATACTAGTTTTTCCTACTCCTCCTTCACCACCTAGAATTAATTTATATGCATATTCTGCTGATTGAATCTTAATTTTCTGAAGTTTATCGATCTTTCTTTCAATATTTTGAGAATCTTTACTCGTATATAATTTTGGGATTACGGGACTTACTGATCTTCCATCAAATATTCTAGCAATCTTCTCAGCAGCTAAATAAGCATATGGAAAAACAGGATCAACCATTGCTATAGAATTCAATACAGTTACAAAAATTGCTTCAGGACCAGCTTCACAAAAAATGAATCTCTGTTCTTCTGTATCAAAAGTGCCTGTACCAAAGGAACCAGAGCTAAACTCTTTTGTAATTCTTGTTAAAACAGGCTCTACTAATGCACTGACCCCACCAATTACATCTTCTTCAACCTCTGTTTCAGAAGAACCCTTTAAAGCAAACATTACTAAGCCTTCTCTATTTACAATAAGAGACGCAATTAAATTTTCTCCAACCTCCTGTTGATACCATTTAAGTAATGCTTCTAATTTTTTTCGATCGACTGACATGAATTTGATCACATTTAATTAGTATTATTAAATGTAATATAAAATGATCTAAATCTAATATTTTATAAAATAAGTCTTTTATAAAAATTTATAGAAAACGATAAGTGTTATAGAAATTTGAATATCAAGTTTAGATTTATCTTAATAAAAGGTGAATTTTGATTTAGCAGATTAAAAAAAGTAATAATTTTTTTTAGAACATTTAGTCTTTGATATTTTTCTTAAAAATCATATGAGTTATTTAATTTAGGAAAATTAGGAAAAAAATTTTAAAAATTAAATACATTATCATAAATCAATATTTTCTAATAATTCAAAACAAGGAAATATAAATAAAAACGCAGGAGTTGCCAAGCTTGGTCTACGGCGCTAGTGGATTACATAATTATGTTTCTATGGCGATACTGAGGCTCTAGTGACATAGGTCTTCGTGGGTTCAAAAATTGGCTAAGATCTTATCGATCTCTTTTGAAAATCCCACCTCCTGCATAAAAAATAACATAAATTATTGTTCTTAGTACAACGATATTCGTTCTGGATTGTTTTCATATCGTCTATATTTTAAATTTATTAATTGTAGTTACATAAATGAATAATATTTATATCAACACTTCTAACTTTCTCGGTTTTTATCTAAAATCTTATATCATCAATTGAATTTATGACTCTGGTTGATATTTCAATTGATTTGTGAAAATCATTAAAAAAAATCAGATAACTTATGCTGTTTAATTTTTGGATTATTTGTTAAACTTTCTACATATTCCTTTATTAATTCCATTCTCTGTTTAGTATAATTATCTAAATTAAAATCATTACACAAATCTAAAGCACGAGATATATATTTTTCTATTCCTCCACGATTTACTGTTAAAATAATTTTATTTCCACATTTAGGGCATTTTCCACCATTTGATATCGAGGGCCGCCTAAATTTTTCATTACATTTGACACATCGAAAATTTTGAACTGTAAATTTTCTTAAATTTCCAAGGATATCTGGATTGAAGTGAGTAGTTAAAATTTTTTCAGCCACCTTTTTTGCATCAACTGATTTAATGATTTTGGCAAGATGTAATTGAGCATTAATTTTATCATCCATAGTTTCATATAATTTATACGCTGAATTTGTAGGACCCTCATTAATATCATCAGTTGGTATATTATACCCAATATGTTCATATTGATAAGGTGTACCTAAACAACTTTTGATTAATTTCATTATTCCCTCTATTTCAGAGGGTGTAATATATCTTTCAGTTGCTTCATAAAACTCTAAAGGATACTTAAATAAAGTATCAATATTATGTGCTTCAGCATCAATTTCATTTGGGTCAATTTTTGTGCCAATCACTAAAGTTGCATCCATTCTTCCACCAATTTTGCTTGGAAGGTAATGTCGTGAGAAATTTAATAACGGATCTAAAAGCAACATAATTCCATCTTCATCTCCATCACAATTTCGTCTTTTTGCTGCATGCCAGTAAGGATGGGCATAGATTGCATTAGCAGGAGAAAAACCAATTACTCTACCTATAATTCCTGCACTTGTATGAGGAGCTAAACCCACAACCAAATTCCCTATTAAATCTTCTCGAATTTTAATGTAATAAAATCGTTTCAACATATAAATTAATTCTAATTCATCATCAAGAAAATTAGCAACTTTAATAAAATATTTAGCACAATCATCAGAAAGAATAACATCCTGAACTTTCAATTCCAAAATCTGATCTTTATCTTCAAGAGGATCGCCATGAATATCATGATTATATCCTAATTCTTTTAATACTTTTATGGATGTGCCGATTTCTTTTGGTTTAAAGTGAGTCAATGGAATATCAGTAGCATCATATCTTATTTCAGCTGTTTTATAAACTAAAACTTTATTCTTCGCTCTTAAAATTCCTTTTTCAATAGGTTCAGGAACTTTATATTTACTTGTAAGACCGATAATTCCTTTAAATTTATTGGGTAATGGGATATGAATTGATTTTAAAAAAGAATTCACATGTAATTTAATATTGATTTTAGCTTCGCTGGATGTTTTTAGAATTTCATGACATTTCAAGCATTTATCTTCAAACGTAGGATATAGGATCTTGCATCGCGTGCATATTTTTTGGAGTTCGGTGTGTTTACCACAATTATAACATAAGTTAAAAATACTCACCTTCCCACAATTAGAACATTTCTTTCTACATACATCTATTTTAATTCTTCCCGTTTCTACAACATTATTTGGTCCTCCAAAATTAACTGATTTTCTCTTTTTCTGTTGAGTTTCATTTTCTTTTCTCGTGCTATGCTCCATAGCTTTTTCTATTAATCTTGAACTCCCTACAATATCACTTAAAGGAAAAAGGGCATGAATTCCTTTCATACTTTTTCTTTCTGACTTTTCAGGTCTTCCCATACGTGATCCCATATAATATGGTGCCTTATTTTTAATTTTAATCGATGATATATTATAGAAATATGTAAATACATTATCATATTTATCAATTTTAACAGTATTTTTATTATTTAAGTCAAAAATTGTTTTATATATGAAACTCATGCGTTTACTAAAAAAAATTTTATTATCCTTTATTTTGTGTCTAATAAAAGCTTTTTCTAACACTTTTTTAATTGGTTTCTCATAATACAAATAAATTTTTTGTTCTAATTCATTGTAACTCTTAATAAATGCATTACGTAACGTATCCAATTCTTCTAAAGAAATATTTCCCCAGAAATCTAAATAAGAAGGATGTAGAGGTATTTCAAATTCTTTTGAAATTTTGATAGCTTCTTCAGCTGTAGGAATATTTTCAAAAGGATTAGCAATAAATTTTTCAACACTTTCTTTGCCTGTAACTCGCTTTTTAAGAGATTTTTCCAATTCGAGGGCCCACCATTCTTCTACATATCCGGAAGGGACCAATTTATGATTATTTTCTGTAAATTCTCCAAAACCAAATAAAATATCTCCTAAAAATAGAATTTTCTTGATATCAGAAAAAATTTGTATAGCCTTTTTAATGTTTGATACCCTTATAACATCCCCATTCTTCAGCTTTACTATTGGTGGTTCAATATAATTTACGGGACAGATACTAGTACTTTTTCCTGGACGTTCAATTCTTAATTGTGTTCCAATAGCAATGAATTCATCTAATAATGCCATAGTAGCAGGATGCATTCCTCCAGCAGCTAAACCTGTATTTCTTGACCGGCCATACCTTATTCGATGCCCACCTATTTTCGAGGGATGACTAAAAACTGGGCGTCCTGCAATAATATCTGCAACAAATTTTGAATTTGGAGGGATTTTAACCCCATTTCCGCCCATTTCCTTCTTTAATTTTTTCTTCTTTTCCTGTTTCTGACTAATAGTTTTCAATTCAGCAAGCCAATCCCATCCTTCAATTTTCATAGCATTAGCAATTTTAAGCAATTTTGGTGCTTTTAGAAGAATTCCATCATTTAAAACAAGACAAGCGCCCCCTCTAATATTATTTGTCTCAATTCTGGGCAAATCTCTAAATGCTGATACCTCTTCATCTTCAGTTGAATCACCATTGATTTCAACTGGTAATTTACTTACAGCGAAACGTATTTCCTGATTAGATGAGGGATATTGTAAATGAACTCTTCTATCGTATAATTTAACTTCTTCAACATATCTTCCTATTTCTGCTTCCGTCGCCTCATATCTTGGAATGTTTGATTTCTTTCTAACATAATCAGCAATTAATACACATAATGCCGCAGTTGTTCCTCCAGCAGCTCTAATTGGTCCTGCGAAATATAAAGACAAATACTTTCTGCCAAATATATCTTTTCGTATTAGTATTTTAGATATTCCCTCAAGCGGTGCACTAACAACCCCCATTGTTTTAATCGCCAACCCTACTCTTATCGCTCTATCGACGCGTTTTTCTAAATCTTCAATATTTCCCAAATTTTTATCTAAAATATCAGAAACTACTCTAAAAACAAGTTCATCCTCAGTTAAACCTTTCAATTTTAAATGCCTGATAATTTCTGCAACCCCTTTTGGTCCTACTAATTTCTCAACTCGTCCAGCAAGATCTTTTGCCTGAGGGGATTCTACATACAATTCTGGATCAATACCTTTCTGGCGAGCCGCTTCAGCGATTTTATAACATTGATCTACCTGTTTTTGAATTAGATTAAAATAATGTTCCATCGATTTGCTTAAATCTATCATTATTATTCTAAATTTTTCTCGTGTAAAATATTGAATAGATGAAATTTTGAATTATTATACTTATTTTTCTAAATAAATTAAATTCAATTATTAATCAGCTATTTCAAATATAAAATCAGAGAGAATGCTAAATTACTGGACCCCATTATTATAAATGAGAATATGTTTTTCCTTTAATAACAAATAATTTAATTTTACTCTTCAATATTTCTAGTAATTCTACTTTGGATCGGAAAATATTGGAATCAGATAATTTAAATTTAAAAGAAGTCGTTATTAAGGAATTCGTCAATTCTGGTATTAATCTAACACCGTCAATTCTAGAAATTCTTTTAAAGTTAGATGCCCCTTTAGAAAAGGTCAAATTAATTATTAAAAATATTAGTTTTCTTCCTAGTTTTGATAGTCATCTAACTATAGACGTATTACGTAAGATTTCAAATCCTGAAATAGAAAAAGCATTAAATCAAGTACTAATAAAAGAAATTCAATCTAAGACTATCCAAAATCAACATTTAAAAGAAAAACTTTATGCTGCATCATTAAATTCAAACGAAGAGGTAGAGATAACAGAAGCAAAACCACAAACTTCAGATGGATTTAAGAATGTAAAAAAGTTAAATATTCAACAAGAAAATCAAGAGAATTCTTTTGTTGTGGATGAAACCAGCAAGAAATCTCCTTTAGGAATACAAAAAGACAAAACCAGAACAACACCATATCAATCATCAAGATCAACATTGAAATTTAAACCCTCCGCAAAAGAATATGATTTTAATTATAAGATATTAAAAGATCCAACAGACAAGCTATATACAAATGGAACTTATGAAGATTTTTATAATTTAACATTAGATAAATTCAATAAACTTCGAGAATTAATTAAAAAAAGGCCAGAAGTTCATTCTGCAAACAATATTAATAATATTTTAAGATTAACCAATAAAGTTGAAATCTCTGTCATCGGAATGATTTATGATATCCATAAGACTAAAAATGGAAACTTCTTTTTAACCTTGGAAGATCTTACCAACAGTATTAATGTAATAATCAAGAATGATTCAGAAAACCAAGAAAATGTAAAAATCGCTGAAAGATGTCTTAATGATCAAATGATCTATGTAGAGGGGACTTATAATCCAGGAGATAATAGAAAAGGCGGTATTGTATATGGCAATTATATATCAAAAATAGATATTCCTAGAGATTATCAACCAAATATGTCTATATCTCCATTATCTATTGCATTAATTTCTGATACTCACATTGGTAGCAAAGAATTTGAAGAACATTTATGGAATAGATTTATTGATTTCTTGAATGGAAAAATAGGAAATAAAAAACAAAAGGAAATAGCGGGAAGAATTAAATATTTGATAATTAATGGGGATTTAGTTGATGGAATAGGAGTTTATCCAAATCAAAAAAGTGATCTAATTATAACTGATATATATAAACAATTTGAGAAAGCTAAGGAAATCCTTTCGGGAGTACCAGAATATATTAAAATTTTCTATAGTTCAGGTAATCATGAACCTGTAAGAAATGCAATACCTCGACCAGCAGTTCCAAAGAAATATTCGGCAGAACTTATAGATAATGGTGTATTATGCATAGGAAATCCCTCCCTTATTCAAACACATAATGTTAATACATTAGTTTTTCATGGTGACAGTCTCCTCGATTTGAATATGTTAATACATGGTTTAGATAATAATAAACCAATCGATACTATGGTTGAATTATTAAAATGTAGGCATTTAGCACCAGTATATGGTAAAAAAACCCAAATTGCCCCTACAAGTAATGATTGGCTTGTTATAGATAAAATTCCAGATATTTTTCACACAGGCCATATCCACATTAATGGTATGGATTATTATAATAATATTTCATTAGTAAATTCTGGATGTTTCCAAACTCAGACAGAATTTATGAATTCCCTAGGTATTCATCCTACTCCTGGTATTCTGTCAATTGTTGATTTAGATACATTAAAAGGAACACAGTTAGACTTAAAAAGTAGTGTTTAATTAATCTTCATTAAAAAAGAAAATATCACTCAATTATCATGAATTTTGCAATTCCTCGTAAAAATAATTCAGAAATGTTATTATATCTCTGGAAAATAATCGATCTCCCTTCAATATCATTAAATGATTTACTATATAAAATTTCGTTTGATCTTTTCCTTTTTTCTCCGGAGAATGCAACATTATTTATTAAAAAATGCATTGAAGATAAACTCCTTATAAAAACTAATGATCAAAATCTTCAATTATCAAATTTATTAATCCAAAAATTAAAGAATTGGCAACACAAGCGAAAAAACGATATTCTTGAAAAATTAAATTCTGCCAAAAAGATTAATCAATTAAAAAAAGATATACAAAAAAAAGAATCAAATTCTTTTGGTGTTCTTCTTAATGCTTTTACAGATAAAGCTACTTTAAATAGATCAGTATCTATTGCTGATGATGCATTTGAATCATTGGAATATAATAGTGAAAAAGGAATTTTAAAATCAAAAGTTTTAGGTTCCAAAAAAGAATCTTATATTATTGAACTTGATCTTAATAAAAAAATATTTTATCATAATTGTCATGACTATGAATCTAGAAGGGCTGAAAATAAAAAATTTTGTAAACATATAACAAAGCTGTTTTTATTATTAAGAGAAAATGACGAAAAATCAGCAGAAATTTTGCTAAAGAATTTAGCTGAAGATATAGATAAATGGGATTTTACTTTTTAAATTAACTTTTTAAAGATGTTATTTTTTAATTTAACCTTATCAATCTGTAGTAAAACTGGTTTGTGATTTAGAATCCCCTTAATTTTCTCTATCTCTCTTAAAACTTTTCCAATAACCTCCATTCCAATGTCAAGTTTAATTATTTTTGTCCTTCCATAATGTCCCATAGATTTAACTTCAGCAGAGATTATTCCTGCTAATGCTAATTCATTAATATAATCACTTATCCTTCGTTTAGTTAATTGTCTTACCCCAGGTATTAAAGTTCTAATTTCTGAATGAACTTCATAAATATCGCCAGATATAATAATATGATCAGGGCTGAATTTTGAAATTAAATATATTGATAATAAAATCAATTGTGCTTGGAGTGGCATACCCTTTATGTATTCCATAATATGATCGTTTTCTAAATCTTCTTGAGCTTTTTCTACATGTTTAGCTGTAACAATTTTATTTTGAACTCTCTCAGCCAATTCACCTGCTTTTCTTAACAATTGTAACGCTTTTCGGGCATCTCCATGCTCCTTCGCTGCTAGGGCTGCACATAAAGGAATAACTTCCTCTTTTAAGACTTTATCATGAAAAGCAATTTTAGCTCTTTCAATTAAAATATCTCTAAGCTCACTAGCATCATATGATGGGAACACTATATGCTCTTCACCTAAACTAGAAATTATTCGTGGATCTAGATTCTCTCTAAATTTCAATTTATTTGAAATACCAATTATGCTCGTTTTACAATTATCTAAATTCTCATTTAATCGTGTTAAATCATATAATATCTCATTTCCGCCCTTCTTATCAACTAAAATATCTATTTCATCCAATACCAAAAAACAAATTGTATTCCCAACTTTAATATCTAATAATCCAAGTAATTTTTTAAAAATTATGTCCTTTGGAAGCCCTGTTGGCGGAATTTTCTCCCGTCTCGAAATAGTGTTATAAATGTGAGCTAAAATACGATAAGGAGTTGAGACAATATTACAATTAATATATATCCACCATGGCTTGATTGCTGAATTTTGATGTGCTAACTTTTGACTTACATATCTTATAGTTGCTGTTTTGCCTGTACCTGTCATGCCATAACATAAGAAACTTGGCGGGGTATATCCCAATAAAGCACAAGCCGTTTTTTCAGCAATATTTTTTATCTGAGAATCACGATGGGGAAGTTCTTCAGGAATATATGATGATTCTAGGGCGTCTCGATTATTAAAAATCCTTGGACCTTTGAGATAACCCTTATAAAATTTATCAATATTAAATTGATAGTTTTCATTATGATTTTTCAACAACTATGGCACCATATTACTTCATTCTTATAATATCTGTGTTTGCACTCGAAATTATGATATGTAAAATATTTCGATTGTATATTTAAAATTAATTATTAAACTTTAATTTAATAGAAAAATGTTAAAGATTTAATATATAACTTTGATGAATCTTTTCAATAATTTATATTATTATTGTCGATACTTTAAAAGAATCTTATTTATGAAGCAATATTTATTAACTTCTTATTAACAAATCTTTCAATTACTAAAAAATTTAATTAAATAAAATATTAAGAGAAAATATCACCTTGTCATCTGAAAATAAACTGACTGAAATGAAAAGAATCCACAAAAAAGTAGCGATTCTCTTAGCAATAATTTTTGCTGTTTTAATTTTAATTAATTTTCTTATAATAACAATCATTTTTAACTGGGCGGATTGGATCACAATCTTAATATTCAGTCTTCTATTCATAGTTCCTGCTTATATTTCAAATGCTTCAATGGTTATTACAGGTGGGGGTAAACCTATCGATGGTGGAAGATATTTTCGTGATGGTAGAAGAATATTAGGAGATCATAAAACATGGAATGGATTAAAAGGTCCGTTATATATCGGAATTCCAATTTCATTTCTCATTTTCCTCTTATTTAACGTTTTATGGATTCCTATTGAAGAAATCATAACAGAGGCTACGGTCCAGGGACAATATGATCTTTATAATAATATTGAAATTTTTGAATATTACTTTAAAGGTGGAGAATTTCCAATTAACTTCCTTGTATTAATTATAAGAATTGTATTAGCTTCATATGGAGCGGTAATAGGAGACTTACTGGGTTCCTTTCTGAAGAGAAGATTTGATATTAAAAGTGGAGAGCCATTTTGGATCTTAGATCAACTAGACTTTGCCTTATTAGCTTTACTATTTGTTTCAATCCCAGGTTTTTTTGCTCCAAATCTCTTTCTCCTACCAGATATCTTCATTATACTTTTTCTAATAATTTTAACCCCTGCTGTTAGCATTATAGCTAACACTGTTGCATATTTAATTGGTTTGAAAGATGTTCCTTGGTAGAATAACTATACTTTCACTTTATTCTTTAAATTTACATTTTACCTCTAATGGAGTATTTCGATTTTCAAAAACAATATATTTTTTAAATATTTCATTTATAACTTTAATATAATCACCATTATGACCTATTGCAAGTCCTCTCTCTTCATAAAATAGAAAGTAAATAGATAAAACTCTAATACCAGAATTATTATCCATTTCTACTTTAATATTCTTAATATTTAAATCAGGAAATAAGCTAAATACCAAATTAATGAGAATTTTTTCAGCTCTTATAATTAAAATCTTTTTCTTTTTAAGTTCCTTTCTCATTGAGTTTAAATACCTACAAGATGTAAAGAAATTTTCATTCTTTACAAAAAACAAAACATATTTATTGATTACCAGAATAAATTCTGGAAATATTCCATCAGTTTTTTGATAAAAATAATTATATAACTTAAGTTCAAAATTAGAATATTTTTTTACAAATGACAATAACTGGTATAATATCAAATCATCCACAATTGTATAGAACATAATTTATTTTTTTTAGAATAAATTTAAACCACTAAGAAATTTTTATAATTTTATAATGTTATATTTATCAAAGACCACGAAATTTTAATCAATTTATCAAAGCAAAAATGAAGAATGTAGGATATAGGTTTCTGGAACATACTGCTGATGTTTCTGTTGAAATTAAAGGTAGAAATTTAGAAGAGGCTTTTCAACAAACTGCATATAGCTTAATGGAAACAATTACTCCAAATTTGAAATTAATATCTCCTAGAATTGAGAAAAAAATTACTATTGTAGCAGAAGATAAAGAGGCGTTATTATTTGATTTTTTAAGTGAATTTCTTTACTTATTTGATGTAGATGATTTATTATTTAACCAAATAGATATTCGACCAATAAAAAAAATTCAAAACAAATATTTTTTAGAGGCAATTGTTAAAGGAGAAAAATTTAATAAAGATAAACATGAATCAGGTACAGAAGTGAAAGCAATAACATATTCCTACATGAAAATTGAAGAGAAAAAGGATAAAGTAAAAATAAACATTGTATTTGATATTTAAATCTAAAAATAAATATTTAACGGAAGAAATTATCCCTTTACAACCCCTACTGGAACAAATCTAACAACTTTTTCAACAATTCCTAAATCATGGCTTACTTGTACAACTTGATCTATATCTTTATAAGCACCGGGAGCTTCTTCAGCGATTACCTTCATGGAAGCTGCTTGTATAATAATACCCTGTTTGCTAAGATTATTTTTCACTTTTTCTCCCCAATATTCCTTAATAGCTTTCGTTCTAGACATTAATCTTCCCGAACCGTGAGCAGTAGAACCGAATGACAGATCCATAGCATTTTTCTTCCCTACACATAGATATGATGCTGAACCCATAGTTCCTGGAATTAATGCAGGTTGACCTATAGATTTATAATCAGATGGTAAAACTGGATGATCTGGTGGAAAAGCTCTTGTAGCACCTTTTCTATGAACATTTAATTTCATTTTTTTACCATTAATTTCATGTTCTTCAATTTTAAGAATATTATGACAAACTCCATAGATTAAATGTAAATCTAAATCATCAATATCTTTTTTAAAGACATTTTGAAATGATTCTCTTAACCAATGAGTTATTAATTGACGATTTGTAAAACCAAAATTAGCAGCACATGCCATTTGTTTTAAGTAATTCTGTGCTTCAGGTTTATTAGCTGGAACACATGCCAATTCTCTATCTGGGACATTAATGTTATATTTTTTCATAGCTTTTTCAACGTTACGTAATGAATCTGTGCAAACTTGATGACCAAGAGCTCTACTTCCTGTGTGAATCATAACTGCTATTTGATCTTTTCTTAAGATACCTAATTTTTTAGCGATTTCTTCATTATAAATTTGATCAACTTTTTGAATTTCCAAAAAATGATTCCCACTTCCTAGAGAGCCGAGCTGTTTAATCGCACGTTGTTTTGCTCTTTCAGAAACTAAACTAGCATCAGCTTCTTTTAGACAACCTCTCTCTTCTAAGTGCTCAATATCATCTTCAATTGCATAATCATTTTCATATGCCCAATTCACACCATTATTTAGAACTTTGTCTAAATCAGAATAACTAATATTGAGTTTTCCTTTTGAACCCAAACCTGAAGGAATATTATGAAAGATGGCGTTCAACAGATTTGGAAGTACATCCCTAACATCTTTAAGATCTAAATTTGATCTTAGTAACCTTACACCACAATTAATATCATATCCAACCCCACCCGGAGAAATCATTCCATTTTCTGCATCCGTTCCAGCAACTCCTCCTATGCAAAAACCATACCCTTGATGAGCGTCCGAAAGAGCTATAGCATGTTTTTGTATTCCAGGTAAACAAGCAACATTGCAAATTTGTTCTAGCGTACGATCTAACTTTATTTGTTCGAGAATGTAATTATTAGCATATATTTTTACAGGGACTCTCATCTGAAATTTTTCAATGTTCCCCTTAATACGCGTCATTAATGTTTTTGGTTGAATCTCATATATATTGTCAGCAATTTTATTAACATTCATCTTAAATATGTTAATAAAACAGTTTTGAAAAATTTTTTCTTTTAGTTGTAAAAAATAACTAAAAATAGGAACATAATAAATAATATTTTAATTTAAATATAAATCAAAAAAGAGACTATATTAATATTATTTTATTTCTATAAACGATAGCAATCCTAAATCGTCTAAACTAGTGATTATACGCTGAATTTCTGATTCTGGACGTCCAGTCTCCTCCGCAATTTCAGCAATAGTATGAAATCCATCAGCTAAATGCGCAATTTTAAATTCTTTCTTATCTAAAAATCCTTGCGTAATTACTTGTTTTGGTAATTTTTTAGCAGTCCATTCTGGTTTCACATCCTTAACTTCACGTAAATCTTCCTCTGATATAACTAAACCTTTCTTTGCAATCTGCTTTTGAGATTTAATAAAATCCTTTTTGAAAATTTTTAAAATTGGAATTTTTAACTGTATCTCAGCAATTTTACCTTTCTGCAAAATTTCATCAATAACAGTTTCAAAATTTCGAAAAATACGGACATCACCGGACCATGATTCCAATTTTTCACCAAATTCGACAACAAACTTATCAATAATATCTGTTAGAGCTTTATGGGTTATTTTTGCATCATCATTCTTATCTGCTGCAGCAGTTATCAGAACACCTTCTTTAAAAACAAGAAGAAGATAGAACACTTGCATATCGATAACTTTAAGTTCTCCACTTCCTTTAGAAAACTCGACGCTAAAATCCTTTAATGCTGTGAGAAAACCACTAACTAAATCTTGATTAAATTCTATACTACCGTATTTACGATGGATCAAACAAATTCCTGTGTGCTGATGAATGAGATATACGTTATGTAACAAATTTAAAACCTTTATTGCTATTTAAAAAATATGTTCTTTGTTGTATATTTAATAAATTATGATCATATAAATTTCTTCATTAAAACCATATGCAAATTTACGGATGATAAAAATAAGATTTTCTATTGATTAATAACAAAAATCTCTTAAATTATTTACTCTTTATATATTTTGAGAATTTTTAGATAGGATGAGGTTAAATCCATATAAATAAACTAAAATATTAAACTGAATCAGTTAAATCTAAATTTTTGAGGGAAAAAGTACGATAAAATCTATAATTCATCTTCAAATTAACCATTAAAAACTATTAATAATCAATAAATCTTAAAAAATTTGATATTAAGTATTTTATTAATTAAAATTAAAAAATTCGAAAAAATCGTTATCATGAACTATTATCTTTTTTTTGTAACTGTTCCTAATATTAATGAAGGTCAGAAAATAGCAAGAATCTTAGTAGAAAATAAATTAGTAGCATGCGTAAATATCATTCAGAATATTTATTCCATTTATAGATGGAAAGGAAAAATTGAGGAAGACAATGAGCATATATTATTAATAAAGACTAATGAAGAAAATTGTGAATTACTAATTCAAAAAATCAATGAAATCCATAGTTATGAGAATCCAGAATGTGTTGGTATAAAAATTGAAAAAGGATCTAAAAAATATTTGAATTGGATTGATGAAGTTGTTGATTAAAAAGAATTTAGATTTATTTTATTATGATGAATGATATTTTTCAAGTTGATTGGATTCTAATAGATACAATTATCATTATTTTGTTAATTCTTTTATTAATTGGTGTAAGGATTTTCAAATCAACTCATCGTTGGCGATCCTCTTTCTCTAATGAATGTTTAGAATATTTTTATTTTCCAGATTTTAAAAAGATACATAAAAATCAATTTTTTCAAATAAAAAAATGGTATCTAACTAGAGATATTTCCTTAAAAAAAGATTTCATAAAAAATCCACTAATTTTTATTTTTAGACAAGGCTTTAAAAGAAAAATGCTACATACTTTAACTGAGGGATTATCCAGTACAGGATTTAATGTTGTTAATGTTAAGATTAAGGTTAAACATTATCTAGAATCAATTTTATTGAAACAAACAATTATGGATGAAATAAAATCATTTATTTCTACAATCTTTGATTATTTACAAAAAAATGAACTTATGCAAAATCAAAATTACTTAGTACTGAGTTATTTAAAATGCTCTTTTTCTTACAATGTTATACTAAATGATAATAGAAATAAGGGATTGATTTTAATTAATCCAAAAGTAGATATGGAAAATTTAAAAAACTTATCTAAACTTATAAAGAAAAATTTTTATAATGACAAACTTTACGTTATTTTTAGCAAAAATTCAAAATTTATATTACCTAATAAGAACTTAAAAAGGTTAATAAGAAAAATTCCCTCTCGAAACTTAATAGGATTAAATATAATTACTCTAGATAAAGCTAAAAATTCATTTAAATACTATGAAACGATTTTAATGGGTATTATTATTGATATCATCGAAACCAAATTATTGAAATAAAAAAAATAGATTTGTAATATGCTTAAAGAGAAAATTTTAAGAAACCATTTTGATAAAGTAGTTTATTCAGAAAGTAAATGGAATCTCTTAAAAGAAAAAAGGATTACAGCAAAAAAATTACTTGAAATATTTATAAATGAAGGTTTCGCTCCAATTGTGTATGGAAGTATTGCTCGGGGAGATGTTCATAAAAATAGTGATGTTGATATTATTTTCACAAAGCAAATCCCATCCTTTCAAGTAGAGTATATTTTAAATAAAAATGGTTTTAAAAATTTTTTTAGAGAAATAATTATGGCGACACCCTTGGATTCAATTAAACTTTACATCTACTTAAGCGAATTAGAGAGTATCACAATCCCTTTATCAAAGTTAGATAGAAAGATGATCGAATTTTATAAATTTGGAGGAAATGTTGATTTAAACCAGTTGAAATCAAATATTCGAGTAGCTGGTATAGATAAAAGACTTGTATTAATTAAACCAACTAATGATGGACATGAAGAGATTTCAGTTATAGATAATGAAGCCAATGCTGCTAAAGTAGTAGGTATTAACATTGAAACTTTAAATGAACGGGTGAAGGTCCTTCTTCGAAGACAAAAATATGGTAGGACAGGAGTTTTTCTTAAAAGAAAGCTTCATATTGATGAGACTATTGAGGAAGTATTAAAAGAATTAGCTAAAAAGAAATCTATTGTAAGAAAAAAATTGTTTAGATTATGAATAATATAAAATTAAAAAAATCAGAAGGAGAAACTTTTTATATAAAAGAGAGAGGTATCCCTAAAGGTTGTAAATATTGTTTAAAAGGAAGTAAAGTAGTTTTATTTTTGAATGGTATTTGTCAAAAACCTGATTATTGTTCTTGGTATTGCCCCATTTCAGAAGAGAGAAAAGCAAAAAATTTCACGTTCGCAAACGAAATAGAAATTAGTTCAAAAGACGAATTACTTAAAGAAATAAATACTATAAAAGCTAAAGGAATGAGTATTACAGGGGGAGAACCTCTCTCAGAATTAAATTTTAGAAAAACTATTGAATATATTAAATACGTTAAGTCAAAAAAGGGAGATAAGTTTCATGTACATGTTTATACAAATGGAATAGATTTCAATGAAAATAAAGCAAAAATGTTATCTGCTGTAGGATTAGATGAGATTCGGTTCCATCCCAGCAAGGAAAATTGGTTTCTTATCGAAAAAGCTTTGAATAAAAATATAGATGTAGGAGCTGAAGTACCGGTAATTCCAGAAAAAGAAAATATTAATAATCTTGAAAATTTTATTCTTTTTTTAAACAAGATAGGAGTAGATTTTATTAATTTGAATGAATTTGAATTTTGTTTTCCTAATAGCCAAAATCTAAAAGATAGAGGCTTTAAATTGAAAAAAGACTCAATTGGTTCTGTCATCAATAGTTATGAAGCTGGTTTAGATATTATACGGCAATTAGGTCCAAAAGTATCTATGAAAATGCATTTTTGTACAACTAAAGCTAAAGATTTTTATCAATTAAAAAATAGATATATTAGACGAGCTAAAAACATAAGACTACCATTTGAAGTTATTACTGAAGAAGGATTATTAATATTTGGACAAATTGAAGGAGAAAAAGAGAAATTAGCTGAATTTTATAAAATCTTAATATCAGAAAGAATAATTACTGAAAAATTAATAACATTTGATGGAAAAAACATTAAACTACCATTCTATGTAGCAATCCAAACAAATTTTGAAAATTTATTGAAAAAATATGAATTAAAAGGCTATATTGTTGAAATGATACCTTTTAGAATTCCAAAATATCAACAAATAACAGAAAAGACTCCAATTAAAGTATTTAGAAAAGAATATGGTTTTAATGGAAGTTAAAGAAGTAAATTCGAGAGATTTAAAAAAAATTGTACATCTTGAACAAAAAATTTTTAGAGAGAATGCTTTTTCAAAAGATTTAATTGAAAGATTAATCGAAAACAATACGTTCTTTTTAAAATTAGAAACAAATAAAATTAGAAAAGAACTAATTGGAATCATAATAGTAGTGAAAGATAAAAAAAATTGTGTTAATATTATAAATTTTCTTATAAATCCTAGATTTCAAAAGAAAGGATATGGTTCCTATCTACTTCAAGAAACAATAAAAGAAATAAAAAAGTTATCAAATATAAAAAAAATAATTTTAAATGTCCAAATAAATAATTCTGTTGCCATTAGATTATATGAAAAGTTTAATTTTAAAAGAAATCCAACAATAATAAAAAATTATTATCAATCTGGGGAATCTGCTTATTTAATGGAATTAAATATAGACTCTCTATAAACTAAAACTTATAAATAAATTCTATTATAATATCTGTAAATATCAATTTAATTATATTAGATGAATTCAAAATATAAGGTGTTAATTAAAAGTGGCTCCAATAGATAAAGAACTTCAAGAAGAAATTAAAAAAGGTGTTTCACTACAGAAAGTCGATGAGAAAGAGTTAAGAAAAAGAGAAGAAGAGAAAAAGAAACGAATGGAAGAATTAGAAAAAGTCAAACAAGCTTTAGGAGAAAAATAAAAAGTTTATAAATTTAATTGAATTTGTTTTAATCTTTATTATTTATTTTATTTTTTATTAATTTGTTTTATTACAAATTGAATTAAGCTTTTCTAATAATTTAACTTATGTTTATATAAATAGAATTTTTAATGGGGTCATTTTAAGATTTGAAAATTCTTAATATAAATCAAAAACAAGGAGAAATCACTGTTAAGACTGAAAATCTTAATGACTTATGGTCTCTCTATAACGTTATAAATAAGGATGATATAATCATTTCCTTAACTCAAAGACGAGTTGTTCTTAAAGAAGGAACTAAGGGTGAACGAAAATTAATGAGATTAAAATTACAAGTTGAAGATGTTTCTTTTCATGAATTTTCAAATAGATTGAGAATAAAAGGAAGAATTTTAGAAGGGCCTGAAGATTTTGTTAGTTTTGGCTCTTATCATACTTTTAATGTTGAAGTATTACAGGAATTAACAATTATTAAAGAAAAATGGTTAAATCATGAATTAAGAAGAGTAAAAGAAAGCTCAAAGTTCAAATCTAATTTTGTTATATTTATTATTGCGATTGAAACAGGTTTAGCAACTTTAGCACTTATCACAAATTTCAGTTATAAAAGAATTGCTACCATTAGAAAAAACATACCTGGTAAAAGATATAAGCAAACATATAGAAATAAGGCTTTAGACGATTTTTTTGATGACATTCAAAAAGTTCTAATTGAAAATGTAAAAAAAACAAATATAAATTTAATTGTTATATGTGGTCCTGGAAACATTAAAGACCATTTCTCAAATTTTCTGCGTACTATACCTGAATTTAACTTCAAAGGTAATATAGAATTATGTCAAGCAACTTCGGGTACAGAAAGTGCTATTAGAGAAACTTTAAAATCAAATAAACTAGCAAATCTTAAAAAAAATGTCAAGATTCTTCAGGAAGCTGAAAAAATCGAAAATATTATGACACAGTTTGCCAACGATGCCGATCTCATAGTAATTGGTCTTGATGAAGTGTCAAAAGCTTCTAATCAAGGAGCAATTAAAGAACTTTTAATAGCAGATGTGTTAATTAGGGGTACTTCAAAAGAAAATAAATTAAAGATTGAAAAAATTATAACAAACGTTGAAAATTCTGGAGGGGAAATAAACATAATGAGTACTGAAAATATTACTGGCGAGCAATTAGTAAGTTTAGGTTCAATAGTAGGTTTTTTACGATATAAACTCTAAGAAATAATTATGAAATCTGATATAATTTATGTGGATAAGAAATCAGAAATTCCATTATTTGGATTAGATTTTATTGGTATTATTGATAGAGGGACTAATGTTATAGAAATTAAGCCTCTTACGTTATGTAATTTAAGATGTAAATATTGTTTTGTAAGCGCTGGAGATTATAACACTAATTTTATTGTTGATTCACAATATATGCTTAAGAAAATAGAAGAGATTGTTGCGATTAAAGGAAATTATAAAATCGAAATTCATTTTGCTCCTTATGGTGAAATTTTATTATATCAAAAATTAATTGAGTTAATTAGATCACTCTGGAAGATAGAAGGAATTGAAACTATATCAATGCAAACAAATGGATTATTACTTAATGATAAAATAATTGAAAAATTGGTAGACTCAAAGATAACACGGATAAATATTAGTTTAAATTCTCTTAACCAAAAAAAAGCCGAATTTTTATGCGATTGTGATAATTATAATATGGAAGGTCTTATAAAGAATATTTTATGTCTACTAAACACAGATATCGATGTATTATTAGCACCTGTTTGGTTTCCGAGAGAAAATGATAAAGATATTGAAGATATCGTGAAATTTGTTATAGAATTAAGGAGAAAGGGATTTTCTGATAAGAAAATTCAGTTAGGAATTCAAAAATATTTAATTTATAAGACAGGAAGAAGATTAAAAAAAGTTAGACCCAAAACTTGGGGTTATTTTTATGATCATTTATCTAAACTTGAAAAAAAATATTATATCAAATTAAAACTCGGACCTCTTGATTTTGGAATTCACAAACGAAAAATTGTTGGATCTTTAAATATAAAAAAAAATGATTCAATAGGATTGAAAATCATATCCAAAGGTCGTTGGGAAAATGAATATATTGGGAAAATTAATGATAATCTTGGTGTTAAACTACTAATAAACAAAACAATCAATGATACTGAAAAGTTAATAGGAAAGTATATTGAAGCAAAAATAATAAAAGCTGATCATAAAGATAATATTTTAACAGCATCCTTTTCAATATAAACTTAAATATTAAAAAAATTATATTAATCAAAATAACCAAATCTTATAACATTTTTAAAGGAATTTTATGAAACAAAGAATAGTGATATTATATGAGTCCAATAATTACGCACGAAGATGAACTGATTTTAGCGAAGCAGGAGAGGGAGCTAGTTTCCCAATTTAAAAAATTAGCTAAAGCTCAGAGTGATCTAATTAGTTCTCAGAAAAAGTATGCAGAAAATATTTCAAAAACAAACATAATACGAGATATGCTAAATAGAACTTTTAGAGATGTGTTAAAACAAATGCAAACCCTTGCTCGAGAACATAGATCTAACATTAAAGATGAGGAAGTAAACTTATATAAAGAAATTATCCAAAAAAATGATGATTATATTAAAGCAAATAATAAATACTTAAATGCTATCAAAGACCTTGCTATACAAAAAGAATATTTAGTTCAAAAGAAAGAAGAATTTGTTGATGCTTTAGCAAACGTTGCTAGTAGGCGATCACATGTAATAAAGAAAGCCCTTGATGTTGAAAAAGCTAAAAACAAACTAATTGATGGTGATAAATTAAACATCCTAGACCAACAGTTAAATGATGTTCAGAGAGATTTTGATCGGGCTAGGGACATTTTACTTAAAAAAATTCATCAATTCATAGAAGTAAGAAATGAAATTAATTCTTTATGGATAAAATTAAAAGACACAGTAACTGAATTAAGTTAATTAATTATTTTCTTTCTTTTTTATTACAAAAAAAATTTCTTAAGCTTAAACTTAAATTTATTAAACAAAAATCTATTAAATTATTAGAAAAGAAAAAATATATAAGTATTAAAGAGTTAAAATGTGTGCTGAAGAATTCGCAAGCTTCTTAGATAGTACTAGAAAGGCACCTTTGGAGGAAAAACTCAATGCTTTCGGGGACATCATTGAAAAAATAATGTCAATTGTCTTACGTATCCCTGATTTGGTAGATCAATCATTAGGGTCTATAAACGATAGAGTTGCAAATTTACAAAATCAAATAACATCCCTAAATAACCAGATGGCATCAATCACATCCGGATCATCGGGGGGTCCAGCAGCAATCGCTTCGGGAGCAACAGCACCTGTAGCAACACGTGCACCAGGAGTTCCGCCAGGAGGTCCACCTCCACCACCACCGGGAGGTCCACCAGGAGGCCCACCAGGAGGTCCAGGCCCTGCTAGGCCTGCAAGTCCAGTATCGCTCAGAGGTGCCATTATGGGTGAACTCAAGCAGCTTTTTGCTAAGAGGAAATCGCAATCAGGTTAAAAAAATTGAAGAAAATTAATCTTCAAGGGATTTAATCTTTTTTTTAAACTAAATGGCAAACCATATTTTTAATTACATATTCAATTAAGAGAAGAAGTTTTATAAATATAATAAAATGAGTATACAAGAATTTTTTCTATAAAATCTTCTTTAGGGATTGAATAAAATGTTTTTAAAATTCTAGAAAACCAGGATCATCAAAAATGTCATCAATTTTTCTTTCTTTTTTTATTTTAGTATCGCTTTCTGCAAATAAAGATTCCTCGTCTGTTCGAACACCCCTTTCTAATTCTTCAGTATCTAACTTTAATAACGCTTCTTTTTCGAGACGTTTATAATTTTCGGCCTTCATTTTCCAATCATTAACTTCATCTAAATCAATATCTTCTTCATCTAATAGTATAGCAGCCTTTGTTTTACAAAGATCGGAAAGGATCGAATAAGCTAATGTTAATTCCCCCCATTCATTATCTTCTTTAAGTTTCTTAATTCTTTTTTCTAATCTTTGAAGTTCTTGATCAGCATAAAATATATCAATAAAATCTCCAAATGCATCCACAGGTTCTGAAAAAGAATTAACTAAAACTTCTTTTGCTAAACCACAATTTCCACATTTTACAGTTGCAAAAGCATCCTTTTTCTTTAAATCGGTTACTTTAACGCTTTTTTCTCCACATTCTGGACAAGTAAATATTTTAGGTACTCTTTTCATACGCTTCGGTGAAACTTGTTTACGTTTTCTTCTTCCCATTGAGATAAACCTCTTATTTTCTCAAAAATTATAATGTTACTCATGTAGAATAAAGAAAGGCAAAGCTAAAATATTTTTGCTTTTAGGTTAAATCTTTTAAAGGAATTAGTAAAATTTTTTAGTAATGATTAATTACTTTATTTACTCTTTTTAACTGAACTGTTTTAGCAATTATAATTTTAGGAAGTGGATTTTAGGTATGGAACATAGAAAATTAACATTGGTAGATGATAGAAATTTAATTGATAAAATTCTTGACGATATTGATATGAGATATATCATATTATTCCTTTACGTTATACGAAATGATTTATTTAAAGATTTAAGTCATAGATCCCTCATAGAATCTTATGAGAGGATTTTAATCTTGGATGAAATTTACAAGAATAACATTGTTAATTTTTGGGATGAGGAATTTACTGATATTTATATTGATTTAGGATTAATGAAAAATATTAGAAGTTTAAAAGAATTTAAACAAAAGGATGGTGATTTTATCATAAAAATAGGAGAAGAAACAATAACCATTGAAAATAATGTAATTTCTGTTCCTGATGACACACTTTTTTTAATTATTAATAAGAAATTTAAATCTTTAAATAGGAGAAATTTTAATTTAGCTCTTACTAAGCTAAAAGGAGTAAGATGCGAAAAAAGTAATACTCTGCATTCATTAATTTTTGAAATTGGAGAACATGATTATACTCTCTCAGATGATCTTTATTATATTTTAGACCAATATGGAAATATTTATCAAGCAATTAAGATTGAAATAACAATTGAAAGTTTTTATCAAAGATTTAAAGAAATTCAAGAAAAAGTTGCTGAATTTATTAAAATTTTTGAACCCATTTTAAATACAACACCAGTTATTAAAAAAATTAAAAAAGCAATTGAAGAGAATAAAGAAATTTCACAATATTTAAAGGATGAAAAAGTTGAACTCTCAGATAAGTTCAATTTCGATAAAATCAATAGAGACAATGATATATTTAAAAGATGGAACTCTCAACTTTCATCCCTTTTAATAATTAGGAATCAAGTTGAAGGAATTGATAATAAAATAAATGAATTAAAAAAGAATTATTCTGGTAAAGATAAAAAGTTCAGTTATTTAGACTTTATAGAGAAGATATCTTTTAATGAAGATAAAATAGTAGACAATATTCAGAATTCACTAATAGATTTGCGGAAAGAATTAATTAAAATTAACGATCATATTAATAAACTTACTCAAAAAGAATTAAAATTATTAAATCTTGATTATGAAAGATTAATTATAATGAATGGTGATAATTAAAATTGAATTGTCCTGCATGTAATATTAAGATGGAACCTTTAGTGGCAGGGATATTCCAATGTCCTCAATGTAAAAAAATAATCAAGCAAAAGGAAAAAGATAAAGAATCAAAATTTAAAGAAGGAGTTGAAGATGGAGATTTTTATGATGGTGAATATTTTCACAAAAATGCAAGTTTAAATAAACAATATGAAATCTGCGAAAAAGGAATTATAATAAATAAAACTGAAAATAGATTATTCGCAGTATTAATTTGTCATAATCCTTATATAAAAGATGAAAAATATGTAAGATTGTCATGGTGGAAAAATTATCAACATGCTGGGATGTTTAAAATTTATGATAAGAGTGTTTTAAATAACACTATTCTAAGTTTAGAAAAGATAGATGACTCATTTGACGATATATGGAATTGGAGCGGAAGATATGGCAAAAAAGAACCAAAAAAAGAAAAGGATTTAGAAAAGGAAAAGAATCTTGAGATAGTTAAATATAGAATTCTTGAAAATCGAACATGTCCTAAATGTCAAAAAAAAATGGATAAAATGAAGTCTCATTATGAATGTCAACATTGTGGAGAGATTGTTATATTAGAGGGTTATAATCAACCAATTTTTAATATTGCACCAAACGATCTCGATCTTCGATTTCATGGTAATTTCCCTATAAATTATTATTTACCTGTAGCAGGGATAACAGTTAAATGGTTGATGGGAGAATGGAAAGCATTAGCAATTATCTATTCTAAGGATAATCCAAATAAAAAATGGCTCAGATTCTATTGGTGGGTTCGAGATCTAAGCACTATTTTAAAATATGGTCAAAGAGAATTGGGAGATGGTACTCAGATGGGCTGGAAAGCACAAAAAGGTATGTCTTCTCCAAATATTTATGAAAAAAAAATTGTTAGACCATTAATTAATGCATTAAAAAGTATATCAACGGAATTAATCTGAAATTGAAAATAAATTAAAAATGCAAGAAATTGAGATTAAAAAATGGTAGAAGCTCAAGATAAAACATGGAATGGATTATTAAACGATTTTCAAAGAGGTCTTGAAAAATCCTTAGAACAATTACAAAAAAGGAATATAGAAAATATTCCAGGAGCAAAAGAAGCTCTTATCCAAAGATTAAATAATATAAAAATTCATTTTCCTAAAAACGATGGAGAAATTTTTAAAAAATCGATAAATGATAAAATTCAAAATGCTTTTTTTCCAAATACAAAAGAATTCTCTGAAGCTTTTGAAAAAATTCTAAAATCAAGGACTCATGAACAAGATTTCATTATTAATGAATTGTTAAATGGATTTGTGTCTTCAAAAGCAAAAGCTATCGCGTCTGGAACTCAAGGACCAATAATAGATAGAATGGTTGAAGCATTTAGCAAAAGAAATGATTTTCATATCGTAGATCATCAATTTTTTGCTATGTTTGGAGATCCTAATAGACCACGTCATTATGTAAAAAAACAGCTTGAAGAACTTGTCAATATGTTTGGCCTCGTATCAAAAGAACTCTTAATTGAAAAAGATGTTAGACGGAGTGATGAAAAAATCTATGTATTTTATACATTTCCAGATGAAATTATAAAAATTCTTGAAGAGAAATATTTGATCATTAATGAGGAATTAGGATATGCTTATGTTTCGAAAAATTTTGACAGAAACGTATTTATATGTATGTTTCTAGCAAATATTGCTATTAATAGAGACGATATAGAAAAGATTGGTGGTTCCTACACAATTAATGGTATATCTGCAATATTTGCATTAATTTTATTACTCAGTTTTATGCCAAAATTAAATATTGATGAAACAAATCCGATTTTAAACGATCCTAATTTCGATGAAAATAATATGAGTGTTATTCCAAAATCTTGGATGATGAAACAAGTTCTAGAACCATTATTTGAGCCTCTCATTAAAATTATTGCTTATAGAATAGGAGGAGGCTTATGGTTCTCAAAAATAATTGATTCCGAAATTAATAAAAAGATTCATAACCAAATAAGATTTCTTCTTAAGGACGTTAATAAATGGATACTTGGGAATTTATGTCGTGTAGAAATTCCAATATTTATTGAAATCTCCAATATATTTACAGAAATTTTAGTAGGGTATGAAGAAGAATAGAAATGATTAAATAGAACTAAAAAAATGAGTTATAAGAAAAAATCTTCTAGAACTGTAAAACCAGGCAGAAAGAGAGAAAAATGGACAGATATTTTACCGAGATATTTAACTTTCTTAAGTCATATGCGCCCAATTCTTAGAGAAACACGAAGAATTATAATTGATTTAGATGCGGATTTATTATTAGATACAGATGTTTTAGATAAAATACGACAAGAGGAAGAAAAACGAAATATCAGAAAAGTTAGGGCACTTTCAGAGTTTTCTGCTATGTACAGATCGAATATTTATGAAATCATTAAAGATTTTATTGTTAAATATCGAGAAAAAATTCCAATAATTGATATTAAGGATTACATTTTAGAATTTCTCCATGAATCAATTGACGCTTTAAATATTTTACGTCATATTACTAATCCTGATGAATTAAATCTTGAAAATACATATTTATATCAATTAATTAAATTTATTGAGGAAAGATTATTTCCAAGAGGAGCAAACGTTAGAATTATTTATAACAAATTATTACAATATTCTCCTGATTTTTATGAGTGTCAGAGACATTTATTACAATCTCATACTTATTATCGAGAAAATTTAGAAAGTTCGGATTACTTTGAAATTCCTGGAATATCCCCAAAAGTTTATCAAATAATAAATAATATAACCTCTCTTTATAATTTGGATCCTAATTTTGGAGAATTCCCTGAAAGAGACAATCATGAACTTCCGATGATCTTAAAAAATGATGTATTTTTACCCTATATTGACTCAATAGCGACAGCAGAAGAAGAAGCTATTGAAAAAGTTATTGAACGTATTGGTTTACGCTTAATTGATGGTATATTTTTAGCCCCCCAAAATGATTTTGTTGACATCTTATTAGAAAATAATTTTTTACGAGAGAATAAACAATCAGATGGGACAATTAGGTATTATCCTCAATTTAGTAATGAAACTTTAATTGTTTATTATTTAGCTTTCGCTTCACAGAGACGTGGTTTTTTATCAAAAGAATTAATCAATTGGATTGCGATGAATTTTGCTTTCCTTATTTACATGGGTATTTTAAAATGGAAACTATCTGATGAGAATATATTCTATGGTATTTTTAAGGATCTGCAAACAAATGAGAAAGTTCTTCCATATTTAATGAAACTTATTTGTTTTCCTAATTATTTAGGTTTAGATAAGATGAAAATTAGAGATTCAGTTCAATATCGGAAAGAAATCTTTAACTTTATTGGATCCCAAATAGATAATCTTAAAGATTTTATTAATGAAATATCATTATATTGTGAAAAAATTAATGAAAAAAATAAAATATGATGTGAACAAGAATGAGTAAGCTTAGTACTGAAAAAGAAAATGAAATTATATTTACGGATGATGTTGTAAAAGAACGAATTGGAAAATATGGAGCTGTTTACTTTCCATCAGATATTAAGGAATCCGTAGATGATATTTTAGGAAATGAAACAAAAAAGGAAATTCTTAATGATTTTTTTGAAGCATTAAAAAAATATAATGAATTCACAGAACAATTAAAAAATACAAAATTAAGCCCAAATTTAACGGTACTTCTATATGGACCCCCTGGTACCGGAAAAACCTCTTTAACAAGAGGTTTTGCTAAGAAATTCAATATACCAATATGTGTTGTGGAATCTGATAGACTTGTATCACCTTTACTTGGAGATACAATCAAAAATATAAGAGGCGTGGTTGAATTAGCGGCTGAAATTGCTAAAGAAAGGCATGCTTTTATTTTATTTTTTGATGAAATTGATGCAATTGGCTCGGAAAGATCTAATATTCATGAAGTTGGTGAAATAAAAAGGGCTGTGATTTCATTTTTACAGGTTATAGATAGAGTAAACTACGAAGGAGTGCCTCTTGCGATTTTTGGTGCTACTAATCACCAACATCAACTAGATTCAGCAATTTGGCGTCGATTTACATTTCATTTTAAATTCGATTTTCCTGATTATCATTTAAGAAAAAAAATAATTGAATCATTTATGAATAAGTTAAAAACGGCTAAAATTGGGATTGATAACACTATAATTTCAAACTTAAATAATGAATATAAAGAAATTGAGTCAATATCAAAAGAATTAGAAATCAAACTAGGGAGAACCATTTCTGAATTTGACGATAATACTTTGTGGACAGAATTCAATAAAAAAAATAAACTAAAGGGGCTCTTAGCTTTAACATATGGTTATTCAGGGTCTGATATTGAGAGAGGAACAAGAGTAGCTTTATTAAAATCAATTAATACTGGACGTATGACTTATGAATTTTTTTACCAATCATTAAAGCTAGTAGGTGGTACTGCTATTCATGTTGAAAGACAAGATATTTTAAGTAATCTTAAAAAAAATGCAACCATAAACAGATATGATGATAGGGACAAAAGAATCACAAGCCCTCCTGAAATATAAAATAATTAAAAAAAAGTAATTCTTACAAAAATTCATTTTTTGAATATAATGGAAGATAAACAGTTATTTGATCTAGAAAAAATTAAGGACTTGACATCCCCTATTGAAGAACTCCAATTAATTCTAGACCAACTGATAGAAAATTCTCAAAATTTCAAAAAAGATCTCCCAATAATTGAAAAAGAAATTGAAAATGATGAATTTTCTAGTCAAATAAAAAAAATTAAAGGGTTATTGGAAAATGTAAATAGAAATTTAATTGGAATTTCAAAAAATAATCTTAATAAATTTCTCGAATTTCAAGATCTTTTAATAAGAAAATACAAAGAAAGCTATAAAAATACATTAAAAAAATTAAAAATAAATAAGGATATCGCAAAAGAATTAGGATTATTTTTGATAAACGAGAAAAAGGTCTGTAAAATCATCGACTCTGTATCATATATTCCTTCAATAGATATACCTAATTGGATAGTGCTTTTAGACACTCAAAAGTTTAATACACTTTTTATAAATTCAATAAAAAGGTTAATTCGCTATTATAGAGATTTACTTCAAGTGAGACTTAATAGGCAGTTAAGTCTAATTCCTGAGGGTACTGATCCAAATCTAATTAAAAATTATATAAAATCTTTTGAAGAGAAATCAAGTTTAACATTTGATGGTTTTTTGAAAGCACACGAGAGTAAATTAAGTGAGCAAGAGTTAGAGGCTAAAAAAGAAATTATTAAGAAAGTTAAGGAGAAAGAAGAATTGGAAAAATTAAAACAGAAACAAGAAGAACAAAAAGAAGCCTATGAAAACTATTTAAAACTTTCTGATAAAGAATTTGAGAGATTAAGGAGGAAAAAGAGCAGAGAGAAATTAAAAGATATTACTACTGAAACTAAAAAAAAAAAGGAAATAGAAATTAGTGATGAAATATCTAAAAAAATTAAAAAATTCAAATCTCAGTTTGAAAAAAGTTTTGAAGAAACATACATGATTCAAGAAAATGAAGAAAAAGATCCTATTGAACTAATTAGGGAAAGAAAGAAAAAAAAAGAAAAAGAGTATAGGCAATATAAAGATCATTTTAAAGATCAATAAATAAGAAGTAAAAGGGATTAACTATTTCAAACAACAGTTTAAAAATATCTATCGGTTCAGATATTATTTCAATTCAAGATCGATTTACATTAATTAATGGAAAAATAAAAAAAGCCTTATTAAATATATATAAAAATCAATTATTTTATGAAATTTCTAAAGATCTCAATATTATACCTATTGAAAAATTCATAGAGCTCTTAGTAAAAGAATCAGATGGGTTTCTTCATTTGGCAAAATCGCTAAAAATATTAGATCTTATCCATGAATACCGAAATATTGTTTCTAACAATATTCAATTATCCTCTCAATTCAATGGACTTGTAAAATTCTTATTTTCGATTTTTAGATTTATCCTGCTTTCAAAAGAAAAAGAATTACTTTTAAAAAATTTGGAGATATCACGTCAATATAAAAAATTAAGTGAAGTGTTTGCGAGTAAAGATTTATTGAAAAAATTAAATGAATCAATAGAATTAAATAAAAAAAAGTTAGAATTTTTAGAGGAAGATTATTTACATCAAAAGGAACAGATAAATCTACTTGAAAAAACCTTGAATACTTTGAATTTAGAAATTCAAGAACTAAATAAACAAAAGAAATTCTGCTTTAGCCAAATTAATAAGATTACTCGAGAAATGTCTGGAGATTCTCAAGAATTGGAGAAAAGTAAAGAAATTGCATCAATAAAACCTGAGCGTACTCTATCAAATGCCGAAAAAATAAAAAGCTTACAAACTAAAGCGAAAGAAATTCAATTTGAAATATCTAAAATTAAATCAAAAATTAGTAAAACTCAAATTAAACTAGAAGAAATAACTCCAACTTACGAGAGCTACAAAATTGATTATGAATCACTTTTAGAAATTATCAATTTAGATGAAAAAAAAATTATTGAGCTTCAATCAGAGCTTAAAAGTGGGATTAATGAAGACAATAAAAACACATTCCTTCAGAATCTTGATGTGATTGATTTAAAATTACTGCAACCTCCAGAAGTATTAGAGGAGGAAATACGTAAAATAGATTCTGAATTAATTAATATAACTATTCCTAAAGATATTTATAATCCTTTAATTCCTCATGATCTTTCTCTAATTATTAAAAAATTAATTGAGTTTGATGAAAGAGTGAAAAATTGTGTAAAAGAAATTACTATAGATACAAAACAAATAGATATTATGAAATATTTTGAACAATTTAAAAAATTAGAAACAAATCTTACTGAAATTAATTATTTAGTAAATAAATTTTTACCAAAGATTAATTTAAAATCTCAATTTCGAATCATAGTCAATAATGATGTCAAAAATTTTTTTATTGAAATAAAATTTTTGAGAAATGACAAGGAACAAGTCGATTTTAACAATTTAACTACTCCTGAAAAAATTTTTTTTGTTATTGTCTTTTATATATCAATTAAACTACATATCAGAGATGAAAGTATAATCTTTTCGAATATCTCTCTCTTGAATAAATATAATAAAGCAGGTTCTATTTTCAGAACAATAAGAAAGATTTTACCGATTTTTAAAAAAGACGATTCTTTATCAAAATTTAATCTAATATTTATCATAGCAAATTTAGAATTAAAAAATGAAATCAAGGATTTAAAAATTAAAATTATAAAAGAGAGCTGAATTTATTGTCAATTGAAAAAAACAAATTTAATGAACATGTTAAAAATATTACAAAAATGATTTTAACAAATCCTCAAAAGACTATTAGAGAACAAGATCTCAGAAATTTAAGTAAAGATTTTAACTTTGAACTGATTATGAGTGATGTTTATTTAAACTTGAAAAATGTAGGTTTTGAGCTTATTAAAACAAAGTTTATTGAACAGCAATTTTACATTCTAACTTCTGATGGCAAAGATGACAATATTACTCCATCTCAGTATGGAATTTTAGCGTTAATAATAGCATTAAGTAAAGAAGTCGATGAAAATATAAAGATAGATGATTTAAAAGAAATTTTTGGTGATTTGTGGGATACAGATATCCAATTTTTAATCAATAATGACTACTTAAGAAGGTTTGAGGATTTAGGTATAATTAGAGTTACACCTTTAGGAAAAGCAATAATGAAGAATATCATCAATGACTTAGAATTGAAAAATTTACTTAAAATATTTGAAACAGAATGAAAATATAAAATTAAAAAAAATTATTCCTCTGGTGGACTTTCTAAATCCATTTTAAATTGTTCAAAAATCTTTTTTACCCGATCTGCTGAAGGGCCTGTACCTCTTACTTCATTTTCATCTACAATAATCTTTCCATTTAATATAGAAATTATATTTTGGTCTTCAATGTAATTCACATGTCCTTTTGAAAATATAGTTGCAATTCTATCTGCCAAAGCTTTCATTGGAAAAGGTTCTTCTTCAAGACTAACAAAATTGTAAAATGAACTTCTAATAAACAGTTTAGGGAATGATTTATTTTTTTCATTTTTAGCATTTATCAAGATGAGATTTGAATCTTCAGAAACTCCCTTTAACTGACCTACAAAAAATTTATCTTTATCGAGATAGACTTTAACAATCTTATCAATTAATAAACCTAACTCAGTATTATACTGTCTTATTGACATAATATATCAGACTTTACTTTATTACTATAATTATCTTTTTTTGCTTTTATTCTTAATTTAACTAATTCAAAATACAATTTATAAGTTTTGAGATATTTTCTCCGGTTATGGCGCTAGTGATAAAGATTTTAAGATTTGGATTAATATTATTTGCGTCTTTAATCATATCCTCAACTTTGACATCCATAACATCTTTTAAATCTATTTTGTTAATAACAGCAATATCAGAATATTTAAATAGCATTGGATGTTTTCGAATGACCCATGGGCCTTCTGTTATAGAGACTATTACAATTCTTTTTTCAGTACCTAATATAAAATCAGAAGGACAAATTAAGTTCCCAACATTTTCTATAAAAAGTATATCTACTTCATTTAAATCCATGTTTTTTAAAATTTGTGAAATATGATATGAATTCAAGGCACATTCTCGCCCGGTGTTAATCTGGATTGTTTTTACACCATGTTTTTCAATTCGATTAGCATCTATTCTAGTAGCGACATCTCCATTCAATACACAAATTCTAAATTGCCTTGAAATATTTTTTACTATACTTTCTATAATTGCTGTTTTACCAGCTCCAATTGCACCTACAAAATCAAAAGCTCTGATATCTTTCTCTTTTAGTATTTTTTTATTTTCTTCAGCTAATCGATCATTATTTTCAATTAAATCTTCATTTAATTCAATTATTTTTGAAATTTTCTTTTCTGACATTATTACGGTTTAGATACTTTTAATACCAAAAACGATACAAAAATAAAAATTTAATCCTTGATAATATTTATGGAATTTGAATTTAAATAATAAAGAAAACTTATAGTCTTGCAAATTTATATCGATAAACGATATAAGCTCCTAAAATTCCTCCTAGTTCAGGAAGATAAAACAATATAAGTATTGGGGAATAAAACACATAAAATAAAGCGGGAACTAATCTAATTAAAACAATAAATAACAGAAAAGATCTCCCTCTCATTCTTATAGGAAGAAAATACATTAATGCTGTAATTTGGCGATTCATTATAGGGAAAATCGAAAATGATAACAAACTTAATATTCCACCCCAAGCTAAGCCAACAGGAGCAGGAATAGTTAAAGGATAGATTGCAATTAATGATAACCTTAATAAAATATAGAAAAAGGCTGAAACTAGGCATCCTATAAGATATAATTTAAATAAAAACTTGGCACCATAGCCCATTTCAATATTTCTAGCCATAAAGTATAAGAAATATAAAATAATAAACAAAAAAAAGAGACTTAAAATATCTCCAGAGTAAATAAAAAGGCTAGTTAGTAAAGTATGAAACATAAATTTATAAACTAATCCATTTAAACTCAAATAGATATATTCTGGGGTATAATTGTAATAAAAAAATAAAGCAACAATCGAAAACATTAAAATCATAATAAATAAAGTCTTTGTACCTTGATATTGAGATGCTTTTCTATATGGCTTTTTAAAAGTTCTAAGAGTTCTCTCTCTTTGCTTTTCTTGTCTTCTTAAATATTTTTTTAATGTTTTAGGTCCTTGATCTAAATATACTCTTGATGTTGGTTGCTTTAATGGAGTCTCTGGATATGAACTTCTAGAATCTGTGCGAGTATCCGATACAACGGGTATATGTTTTTGCTCAAAAGTACATTCATGATTTTCTGGTAATCGATGCTTTTTACAATATGTTCCTCCACAGTATTTGCAATTGAATGGCAAATAAGCGATTTGATCACCACAAAATTCACAATACGTCAATTCTCTCACCGCGTAAGCAATAAATTATTTTAATAAATTGATTAAAAAAATCAAAAGTATAATTATTAAAAATTTTCACCCTTCATAATTTTTACTTTTTATGTTTTACAATTTAAATATTTTAACATAATAGTTCCCTTTTAGTAGATAAATAAAAAATATGCATAAGATTCCCTCTTCTTTTTCATACTTACGCAATATAAGGATTTGTATCAACCGGGGCATATATAAGCAGAAACGTAAATATTAAAAGCACTACCAATGAAAGAGATAAACCGATATATACTTTTTTATTCCATTTCCAAATATTCTGCCCATCCAAGATACCAATAGGAATCATATTAAAGCTACCTAACATGAAATTCAAATTTGCTGCTAATGCTATTAAACTATTTAGAGGATAAGTTGGAATGATAAAAGATATTATGAAAAGAATTAACCCGTATACAAGATTGACAGTAGGTCCAGCTGCTTTACATAAACCAGTAGTTCTGTCTATTTTACTTAAACCTAATACAACTACCGCTCCTGGTAGTGCTAGTGTTGGGAAACTTAAACCCCCTCCAATCAAGGAATATAAACCAAGAATCAATCCTGATAAGGTTAATAACATTCCATAAGTTAATAATCTAAATTTGGTTTGTAATCCAAAATGTATCGCTACTTGTCTATGTCCAAGTTCGTGAAAGAGAAAAGCTGTAGCATAAAAAACAGCCAGCATTAAAATTCCCCACTCATATCCTGTATCAACTAAATTTGGATAGAACGTTAAAATACCAATAAGAAAGATAAGTGATACCCCTATTATGAAATGAAAAAGCTCTGATTTATGTGGTAATAATATTCCTTTAAATTTAATTCCTGAATCTGGATCAAATGCATTTGGAGGAATCTGTGATTCTTGACGGTACCAAGTATAAGTTCCATCCGTAGTTCCACGTACTACGCCAGGGATCGTTTGTTGTTCGTATATTTGTTCTTGTGAAATATCTAAAATTTGAGGAGGTTCGGTATAAGTTGCTATTGACTGTTGTTGAGGGCTCAAACTTTCTTTTATAATATTACACTCATGGTTAATTGGTTCTTTATGCAATATACAATAATTTTGTCCACATTCACTACAATAGAATGGATCACCACTAATTTCTTCCCCACAATGAGCACAATTAATCATTTAAATACACTAATTTATATTATTCTACTTTATAAAAAGAATTTTTTTAAATTAATTATAAAATTAAAGATTTAAATTTCTTTTGAGAATATCTTTTTTAATTTTTTTTTGAGTTGATTTAGTCGTTCTTAATTCTTATTAATTTTGAATTAAGTAAAATATATTAACTTAAAGTCTACTAGTTATTTAAGATTAAAGTTTTATAGGTTTACTTTATGAGTGAAGAAGAAAATGAAAAAAAGGAATCTTTGGATGAGGAACGTAAAAAACTTAATGAAATGGGCTTAAATAATACATGGAACATCTTATCTAATGAAAAAGTAAAAAAGAAACAGTCTGAAAATAAACCAACATTTCGAGGATTCAAATAAATTCGACATATTTTATTTTAATATTTTCTAAAAAGTGAATTTTAACCAATTCAGGTTAATAATATTGCCTTATTAAATAATTTAATTATTAAAATGCACAAAAATCGATAATCTTGTAGATTTTAATCAAAAACCTGAGGAAAATAATAAATCTTTTCATAGACTTATTAAAAAAATAAACCACATGAAAATAAATTTATATTAAACAAAAAATAATTATAGTTCAAAATATTAATTTCAAATATTAAGAGAACATTCGGGAAAGATAAAAAATGGGTTATAGAGTATATTGTCCTACCTGCGAACAGGAAGTCGTATTACGCCGGAAAAACTTCGATCATGTTTATCATGAGGTACTCTGCTTTATGGTCATCCTAACTCTCGGATTGGGATTTATTATTTACTTTATCTTAAAATACAGCAAAAAGCCTAATACGTGCCCTAATTGCGAATCTATTTTTGATTTAAAAAACCTTCCCCCTATAAATTCTAATATTGACAAAGCTTTTGGCACTAAAAGTAGTTTTATATTTCCTTAATTTTCATTTTTTTATTACATCTTGGACAAGTTATATCATTATCAGTGAGCAGTTTTTTCATAATTATTTTTTGATATTTACATTTAACACTTGGGCAAATAAGAGTATACTTTGTTAATTTAATTGATTTTTTTTCCTTTAAACCTTTTTGAGAATTGTCAATTTTTCTTTTTTTAGCTTTTACGGGCGAATCTTTTACCTTCTTTGTTCTATTTACCTCTTCTTCTGGTTTAAGCCATTTATCTAAGCCCATTCAAACTCACTTTGGAAATTTTTTATTTGAAAATAAAAAAGACTTAAAGCATACATTTAAATAATTGCAGCTTATAAATTAAACCTATTTATTAAAAAAAGAGAAAAAAATAAAAATTTGTTTATCAATGATAATTTTTTAAAATACCTGAACTTCTCCAGCTATAAGCCTCTTTCTTAAATCTAAAAAACTTTCCTTACTAAGTTTCTCGTTTGATACTTCTTCTGCTATTTTTCTTATTGAATCGAAACTTACATTATCAGCGGGAATCAATTCTATAGAATTTACCCATGGATCAGTTATGGGTCTACCAATTTGAGATAATAATTTAACATGTGCTTCTACTATATCACCTTGACCTCGTGTAATAATTTCCCTCGCTATTTCTGAACTTAACACATTATACAATTTTCCTACATGATTTATTGGATTTTTTCCACAAACCGCTTCTAAGCTCATAGTTCTACAAGGAGTAATAAGCCCATTTGACCTATTACCTCGACCAACCTCTCCATCATCACCCGCTTCAGCAGAAGTGCCTGTTATCGTTAAATACAGTATTCCTTTTTTTATATTATCTGCTACATTTACTTGACAGGATACATTACGTTCTGGGATAATTTCAGAAGCTAAATCTAAAACCGCTTCTTTAATTTGATTAGTATAATTGACATATTCGTCTGCATTTTTTATATATTTACTGATCATTGCTGCGGCAATAGTAATACCAACATCATTTTCAGTTCTCTCAACCATTACTTTTACATCTTCTCCTGAAGCTTTACATTTTTCCTTGAATTTATCTGAATTAATTAGTCTTTCTGCTTCTAACGCTATTTTTTCCACGTCTGAATATGGAGCATATCCAACTCCAAAACTAGTATCATTTGCGAGAGGAACTTCTTCAGTATGATGAGATTCATCAAAAACTCCTGTTAAATCTATTGATCCTGGTCTCACAGCGTAATCAAACTGGATGTCTCTATTCAAATCAAGATTTCTGAAAATATCGGAAAGAACTTTCCGCTGAGTTTCTATACAAATAGTTGGGATAGGAATATATTCAAGTTTATGTTCACCATCTCCACATTCTTTAAGAATTTGATTTATTGCCCTTCCTACAATTAAAAAGTATTGTGGTTGGATAATCTGACCTCCACCATATTCAGGTCTAGCAGTACCTCCAACGAGAGCCGCCTTGTCAACATTATGGTGATATACGCGATCGAATTTCTCAAGATAATAATTGCATAGAGCTCTAGAGCAAGCATCAGCAACGGCATCACAAACTGTATCGGGATGCCCAATTCCTTTCCGTTCACAGAGTTCCGGGAAATCACTTTTTTCTATTGGTTTAAAATCTGCTAAGGACACTTTTAACATTTCATTTAACCAACTTCTTATTTATATAAATCCTTGTTTTAAATATATTTTTAAATTTTTTATTAGTTAAAATCCTTATTAATTGAAAAATGGAATTAAAAGCATTTTTCGTAATTAAAATAAGTAAACTTAAAAAATATTTTGTATAATAATTATGCATATATTGCATAAAAAAATCTTCTTCAAAAATGGAAATTTTACCCAGTTTAAATGATATAAAGCGGTTACGCAAAAAACTGAATATTAGCCAACAAGAACTTGGAAAAATATTAGATATCCGCCAATCAACAATTTCTAGAATTGAAAATGGAACTATAGATCCTCCTTATTCTAAATTAAAAAAAATTTATGAATATTTAGAAAATGAACGTAAGGTTCGTGTAAAATCAAAAAGACATGCCGAAGACATTATGGTAAAGAATATCATCTCGATTAAATCTAGCTCTACTATAAGAGAAGCAGTTACTCTGTTAAATACCCATGAAATTTCACAATTACCAATAATAGAAAATAATCAGAATTTAGGAAGCATTACCTCCAAAAAAATTCAGAAATATATAACAGATAATCCAGAAATAATTAATATGGACGTATCCCTTGTTAAAGAACTTCCTTTTCCAGAAATTGATAAAAATTGGAGTGTTAAGGATATATCTGATTTACTCTTGAAGTATCCCGCCGTTTTAGTAAGAGATAATAATGAGTATATTGGAATCATTACTGATTCTGATCTTCTTAAAATACCTAGTAAAAAATAAATTCATATAAAAAAATCAATTTTCGAGGAAAAATCATATATTTAGAATTATTATTATAATTTAAGAAAAAAAATAATTTTTTTATAAGATATCATTTTTTTAAGATTAGTTTGATGATTGAAAAGATACTTGAGAGAATTAATCATGTATTAAAGAATGCAAATTATGAAACTTTAGTATTAGGAAATTTTGCATTAAAGAAAAACAAGTTCTGTTTTGATCTCTTAGTTAAAAAGGATGAATTGATCTTTAGCATTAAAATTGTTCCTAATATCGATAATATAAATTCTGATATTACTCGCGACATAAAATCTCTATCTATGATTCTCAAATCAAAACCTATATTAATTGGAATTAAGAATAGATATCAAAAATTGGACGATCATACAATTTATGTTAGGGAAGATTTACCATTTATTACATTAAATACATTTGAAAATATCATTAACGGTAAATATCCCTATATCTTAGCACGTAGGGGTGGTGGTGTAATTTTTATTAATGGAGAATTAATGAAAAAGTTAAGAGAGGATCATTTATTAACCAGAAAAGAATTATCAGAACAATTGGGTGTCACAAAAAGAACATTATGCGCTTATGAAAATGAAAATATGCGCCCTTCTGAACCAATCGCTGAAAAATTATTAACCATCTTAAAAAACAATGAAATTTTTAAAAGAATAGATATTTTTGGATGGCCAATTAAACTTAATATAGATGATAAAGAAATGCTTGAAGAAACAGAATTAACTGATTTCGAGGCTCATGTTCAAGAAATCATAACAGATATAGGTCTTGGGTCTTATTGGTATAAAAAGGGCTCAATACCATTCAAATTGTCTTTATATTCCATTTCTGAAAAAAAAGAATCAGAAGGATTTTTTCCTCTATTTTCTGGTATTTCAGAACAACAAACTAAAATTAATGAAATAAGTTTTAAATGCTTAAGAAGTTTCACAAATTTATTCCAGAAAACTTCACTATTTATTGTTAATAATGATATAAGAATTCCCGATGAAATTAAAAAAGAAAAAATACCTATTGTTAAAATTAAGAATTTAGAAAAAGTAGATGATGAAGAGGAATTCATTGAACTTATCTATGAATCATGAA